>NZ_JBHWVV010000014.1:0-137158 GCF_042736715.1 Streptomyces sp. NPDC060049 | reverse complement strand
GGGGGGCAACCCAAAACAACCCCCGGGCCCGGGGCCCGGGGGGGGGGGGGGGGGGGCCCCCCCCCGCGCCCCGCCGTGTCGTCCGACCGGTTCGAACCGGTCGGTCAGGCTCCCACGTACTCCGAGAGGTGTTCGCCGGTGAGGGTGGAGCGGGCGGCCACCAGGTCGGCGGGCGTGCCCTCGAAGACGATCCGGCCGCCGTCGTGGCCGGCGCCGGGGCCGAGGTCGATGATCCAGTCGGCGTGCGCCATGACCGCCTGGTGGTGCTCGACGACGATGACCGACTTCCCGGAGTCGACGAGCCGGTCGAGGAGCCCGAGGAGCTGCTCGACGTCGGCGAGGTGGAGGCCGGCGGTGGGCTCGTCGAGGACGTAGACCCCGCCCTTCTCGCCCATGTGCGTGGCCAGCTTCAGCCGTTGGCGTTCGCCGCCGGAGAGCGTGGTGAGGGGCTGGCCGAGGCTGAGGTAGCCGAGTCCGACGTCGGCGAGCCGGCCCAGGATGCGGTGCGCGGCCGGTGTGCGCGCCTCGCCGGCGCCGAAGAACTCCTCGGCCTCCGACACGGGCATCGCGAGCACTTCGCTGATGTCGCGTCCACCGAGGCGGTGTTCCAGTACCGAGGCGTGGAACCGCTTGCCCTCGCACTCCTCGCAGGTGGTGGAGACGCCCGCCATCATCGCCAGGTCGGTGTAGATGACGCCGGCGCCGTTGCAGGCGGGGCAGGCGCCCTCGGAGTTGGCGCTGAAGAGCGCCGGCTTCACGCCGTTGGCCTTGGCGAACGCCTTGCGGATCGGGTCGAGCAGCCCGGTGTACGTCGCGGGGTTGCTCCGCCGGGAACCGCGGATCGCGCCCTGGTCGATCGCGACGACGCCCTCGCCGGCGGCCGCGGGGCCGCCCACCAGCGAACCGTGCACCAGCGAGCTCTTGCCGGAGCCGGCGACGCCCGTGACGACGACGAGGACCCCGAGCGGTACGTCGACGTCGACGCCCTGCAGGTTGTGGGTCGTCGCGCCGCGGATCTCCAGCTTGCCGTGGGGCCGGCGCACCTGATCCTTGAGGGTCGCGCGGTCGCCGAAGTGGCGGCCGGTGATGGTGTCGCCCGCCCTCAGCCCCTCGACGGTGCCCTCGAAGCAGATGGTGCCGCCTCCGGTACCGGCGCCGGGACCGAGGTCGACGACGTGGTCGGCGATCGCGATCGTCTCCGGCTTGTGCTCGACGACCAGGACCGTGTTGCCCTTGTCCCGCAGCCGCAGCAGGAGCCCGTTCATGCGCTGGATGTCATGGGGGTGCAGGCCGACGGTCGGCTCGTCGAAGACGTAGGTCACGTCGGTGAGGGAGGAGCCGAGGTGGCGGATCATCTTGACGCGCTGCGCCTCGCCGCCCGACAGCGTGCCCGACGGCCGGTCGAGCGAGAGGTAGCCCAGGCCGATCTCCACGAACGAGTCGAGTGTCTGGCGCAGCGTGGTGAGCAGGGGCGCCACCGAGGGCTCGTCGAGATCGCGGACCCATTTCGCCAGGTCGCTGATCTGCATCGCGCAGGCGTCGGCGATGCTGATCTCCTTGATCTTCGAGGACCTGGCTCCCTCGCTGAGCCGGGTGCCGTCGCATTCGGGACAGACGGTGAAGGTCACCGCCCGGTCCACGAACGCCCGGATGTGCGACTGCAGCGAGTCGACGTCCTTCGACAGCATCGACTTCTGGATCTTCGGGATGAGGCCCTCGTACGTCAGGTTGATCCCGTCGACCTTGATCTTGGTCGGCTCCTTGTGGAGCAGGTCCTGCAGCTCGCGCTTGGTGAACTTGCGGATCGGCTTGTCCGGGTCGAAGAAGCCGCAGCCGCCGAAGATGCGGCCGTACCAGCCCTCCATGCTGTAGCCGGGGATGGTGAGCGCGCCCTCGTTGAGCGACTTGCTGTCGTCGTACAGCGCGGTGAGGTCGATGTCGTTGACCGAGCCGCGGCCCTCGCAGCGCGGACACATGCCGCCGGTGATGCTGAAGCTGCGCCGCTCCTTCACCTTCTCCCCGCCGCGCTGCACGGTGACCGCGCCCGCTCCGCTGATCGAGGCGACGTTGAAGGAGAAGGCCTTGGGCGAGCCGATGTGCGGCTCGCCGAGCCGGCTGAAGAGGATGCGCAGCATCGCGTTGGCGTCGGTCGCGGTGCCGACCGTGGAGCGGGGGTCGGTGCCCATGCGCTGCTGGTCGACGGTGATCACGGTCGTCAGCCCGTCGAGCACGTCGACCTCGGGCCGCGCGAGGGTCGGCATGAACCCCTGGACGAAGGCGCTGTAGGTCTCGTTGATCATGCGCTGCGACTCGGCGGCGATCGTGCCGAACACCAGCGAGCTCTTGCCCGAGCCGGAGACTCCGGTGAACACCGTCAGCCGGCGCTTGGGGAGCTCGACGCTGACGTCCTTGAGGTTGTTCACGCGCGCGCCGTGTACGCGGATCAGGTCGTGGCTGTCCGCCGCGTGCGGCACCGGCGCCGACGTGTTCGTCCCCTTGGCCCTGCTCATCGTGTGGTGCCTCCATCTGTCGGGCGGGGCCGTCGTGTCGGGCCCCGCCGGAGTCTGCCGGATACCTGCCGCGGCGGGTACCTACTTCTTTCGGGGCTGGTTGAAGCGGAGCATGTTGCCGGCCGGGTCGCGGAAGGCGCAGTCGCGGACGCCGTAGGGCTGGTCGACCGGTTCCTGCAGGACCTCGCCGCCGGCCGCCTGGATGCGCTCGAAGGTGGCGTCGACGTCGTCGGTGGAGAAGATCACGCCGCGCAGCATGCCCTTGGCCAGCAGTTCCGCCACCGCCTGGCGGTCGGCCGGGGAGGCGAGGGGATCGGCGAGCGGGGGTTCGAGGACGATCTCCACGTCCGGCTGCGCGGGCGATCCGACGGTCACCCAGCGCATCCCCTCGAACCCGACGTCGTTGCGGACCTCCAGCCCGAGGACGTCGCGGTAGAAGGCGATCGCCTTGTCGTGGTCGTCGACGGCGATGAAGCACTGCGAAAGGTTGATGTTCATGGCTTCGACGCTACGAGGCGGCGGGGGATTTCGCTTCTCCGATCCTGACCGGTCTCGTACGGATCTTGGCGACGCACGCCGGGATGGGGGCGCCGGCCTCGTGGGGGCGGGCGCGGTAGGCGCTGGGGCTCTCGCCGACCAGCTCCGAGAAGCGCGAGCTGAACGATCCCAACGAGGTGCAGCCCACCGCGAAGCAGACCTCCGTCACGCTCATGTCGCCCCGCCGAAGCAGTGCCTTCGCCCGCTCGACACGGCGGGTCATCAGGTAGTTGTACGGGGTCTCCCCGTAGGCCGCCTTGAAGCTGCGGGAGAAGTGCCCGGGCGACATGAGGGCGGCCCGCGCCAGCGCCGGGACGTCCAGCGGCTGCGCGTAGTCGCGGTCCATCGCGTCCCGGGCCTTGCGCAGGCGTACCAGATCCTCCAGCGTCATGCCCTCCAGCATCCCACGCGGCCGCGGGGCCCTCCTGGGGCGCCCGTCAGCGGGCGCCGCCGTGGGGCGGGACCCACACCTGGATGGCGTCGGTGTCGCCGACGGCGGCCAGCAGGCCGCCGTCCGGGGAGAACGCCACGGAGTAGACCTCGGAGTAGGGGGTGTCCAGGGGGGTGGTGAGCGGCATGCCGTCCGCCGTGTGCCACAGGCGTACGGATCCGTCCCGGCCCGCGCCCGCCAGGAGCCGCCCGTCGGGCGAGAACGCGACGGCGATCACGGCGTCCGTGGACAGGGACGTGGAGGAGATTTCATGGACCGGGCTCGCGGATCCCAGCGCGAGCGGGTTCCACAGCCCCACCGGCCCGTGGAGGCCGGCCGCGGCGAGCAGCTTGCCGTCGGGCGAGAAGGACAGGCCGGAGAACCTGTCGAGGACCATGTCCCCCACCGGCTCCCATGTGGCCGAGGACCACAGGCACAGCGCGCCCCTGGACCCGGCCGCCGCCAGCAGGGAACCGTCGGGCGAGAACTCCAGGGCCTCCGACCAGAATCCGGCGTGCAGCGTCGCGACCGGCTCGCGGGTGGCCGTGTCCCACAGGTCCACGAACCCCTTGGGTCCGCCCGCGGCCACGGTCCTCCCGTCGGGGGAGACCGCCACCGCTCCGCGCGCCCCGTTGCCGTCGGGCAGCCGGCCCCCGACGGGGTTGCGGTAGGCCAGGTCCCACAGCCAGACCGATTCGTCCTCCGCCACCGACGCGAGCCACCGCCCGTCCCCGCAGAACGCGAGGTCCCGGACGATGTCCTGGTGCCCGAGGAGGGGTCCGGCGGCGTCCTCCCCCGTGATGGGATCCGTCAGGTACACCGACCCGTCGTAGCCGCCCAGGGCGAGGTAGCGCCCGTCCGGCGAGAAGGCCAGCGTGTCGTAGGACTCGACCGGTCCCTCGAAGGGCGGCAGGGGTACGACATGGCCCCGGTCCAGCACGTCCGCGAGGGCCCGGACCGCCATGGGGCTCACGGTCCTCCCCGGGGGCTGCGCCGGGGCGGCCGCGCCGGGCCGGGTGCCCGCCTTGCGCAGCCGGGCCAGATCCCGCCAGCGCGTGCGCCACTCCTCCATCTCGGGCGCCCGGCGGTCGACGACGCACTGCCTGCCGTCCTCGTCGTACGACAGCAGGGTGCGCACCAGGGACATCAGGCTGTCCACCCGTTGCAGCCGCTTGCCGTTGAAAGCCTCGCTGAGGGCCGCCTTCGACAGGGGCGCGGCGACCCGCAAGCCGGCTGCGCGCGACTCGATCTTCTCCAGCGTGGGATTCCCCCGCTCTTCCCGCAGCCGCCGCAACTGCTTCGCGAACTGGTCGAGGCCCGCCTGGAATTCGGTTGCGTTCGGCACGCTGATCCTCCGCCATTCGCCGCGTTCGGCGCCCAGATTAAGGGAGTTGGCGCCCCCTCGAACCGAACTTCCGTTAAGTTCGACGCCGTTACGACTTCGTTCGTGCGATGCAGGTCAGGAGCCTGTTCCTCTGCTGCCATGAACCCATGACGCACTCCCAGGACTCCCAGGAACCTCGACGCCCCGCGCCGCCCGCTCCGTTCATGAGCGTGCGCACCGCGCTCATCCTGCTTTCCTCCGCGGCCGTCGGCGCGACCACCGGCTGGCTGACCGTCCTCACCGCCGCCGGGCCGGCGGCGGCCGCCCTGGCCGCGCTGGCCGCCTCCGGGGCCTCCGTGTCGGCCCTGCACGCCCTCATCCAGTGACCGCCGGCCCGTCCGCGCAGGTCGTGTCACGGGCGGGGCGGTGGCCCGTCAGGAGGTACGTGGTGACCGTGCGGTCGGCGCAGGGGTTGCCGTTGCCGAGGTAGGAGCCGTGGCCGCCGTGCTCGACGGTGAGCAGGCGGGCGCGCGCACCGAGGGCGTCACGCATCTTCAGGGCCCCGGAGTACGGGGTCGCCGGGTCTCGGCGGTTCTGGATCATCAGGATGTTCTTCGGGCCCTCGGCGGTGATGCGGGTCGGTCGCTCCGCCGGGGCCTCCTTCCAGAAGGCGCAGGGGGTGATGTTCGCCGGCATTCCGCCCGTCAGGGGGTGGGCGGCGCGGTCGGCCGCCACGGCGCTCGCGTACCGGGCCGGGTCCTTCGGCCACGTCACGTCGTTGCAGAGGACGCCCATGATCAGTGATGCGTCCGTGTCGGGAAGCGGCCCTGCGAGCTCCTTGGGCAGCGCCGGCACGGCGGCCGGGTCGAGGGCGGAGCGGACGAGACGGGCGAAGGCCGGGAAGAGGGCGTCCGCGTAGAGGGAGTTCTGCATGGCCTGGCGCAGCACGTTGCCGGTCAGCGGGACGCCGGGGACGTCCGAGGGCTCGGGTGCGCGGTCCAGCCGGGCGGCCAGGGACAGGAACAACGGCCGTACGCCGTCCGGGTGCTCGGCGAGGCGCAGGCCCTCGGCGTCCCGCGCCGGGTCCGCCGCCCAGGCCGCGAAGTCGGGGAAGCGGTCGTCGGCGCCCTGCGCCATGTTCGCGAGCCAGCCCCGCTCGACCCGTGCCGGATCCGGGTCGCCGCTGCTGTCCAGCACCAGGCGATCGGTGCGCCGCGGGAACTTCTGCGCGTACACGGCCCCCACGTAGGACCCGTACGAGATGCCCCAGGCCGACAGCTTCCGCTCGCCGAGCGCCTCGCGGAAGCGGTCGATGTCGCGCGCCTGGTTGGCCGTGGTGAAACTGCGCAGCTCCGGGCCGCCGTTCGCCGCGCAGGCCTCGGCGACCCGGCGGGCGCGGGCGGTGTTCTCCTCGATCCCGCCGTCCGGACCGGCCCAGGAGCGCAGCGTCACCAGGTGCCGGTCGGCGTCGTCGGTGAGGCACCGGGCGGTCACGCTCCCGCCCACCCCGCGCGGGTCGAGCGCGACGAGGTCGTAGGCCCCCGCCATCTCCCCCGCGAGGGCCGTTCCCTTCTGCGACAGCCGCTGCACGCCGGAGCTGCCCGGCCCGCCGGGGATCACCATGAGCGCCCCGCGCCGGGCGGCGGGCCGGGTGCTGGGCAGCCGTGACACCGCGAGGGAGACCTGCGGGCCGTCCGGATCGGCGTAGTCCAGGGGGACGGGCAGCTTCGCGCACTGCTGGCCGGGGAGGCGGCCGGTGTGGGTGCAGTCCGCCCACGCGAGGGCCGGCGGGGCAGAGGGCCCGGGAGAGGGCGCGGACGGGGTCCCGGCGGCGGTCGCCGCGGTGCCCGTCAGGGTGGCGGTGACGGCGGTGGCGCAGACGGCGAGGAGTGCGGCCCTGCGGCGGTAAGTGGTCATGCAACGAGGATGGTTGGGCATCGCCCGCCGCTCCATCCGGCAGCCGGGACGTGTCTCCCTGGGGCCAGCCCCACCACCGGCGCGGCGAGCCGCCTTCCGGGCGGGGGCCGGCCGGCCCGCGTCCCCGCCGCTACACCACCACCAACACGACGGCCGCCGCACCCATGAGTGCGGCGGCGGTGTGGATGGCCGGGTGCCCGTAGTCACCCGACCACACGTGACGGGCCAGGCCGCCCAAGGCGGCGAGGCCGGCGATGATGCCGAACTGGGCGAGCAGCGGGGTACCGGTGAAGGAGGCCAGGAGCAGCAGGAGCGAGTTGAGCCAGAACGGGGCGGCGCCCGTCCAGCCGCGCCACGCCCGCAGTTCCCGCACCGTGCACGGGTGCGAGGGCTCGCGGTACTCCCGGTGCTCCCGGATTACCGTCGCCATTGTGCCGCCACCGGCCCTTCAGTCACCTGTGAGCACTCAACTCACAGGCTGTACAGCCTCCTTGGGTGCGACGGCCGGGACAAGGGCCCGTTCGGCAAGAAATCCGAAAGCCAGGCCGAAAGTGCTCCACATCGCGGCCTGGATGGCCAGCGAGGCGAGCCGGAACTGCCAGACGAGCGCGGCGGGGAAGTCCGCCGGGACCTCGTTGACGCCCGGCAGGGACGCGTAGGCGATGCCCACCGCCGCCACGAAGGCGAGGGAGGCGACCACCGAGGCGTTCCAGTTGCCCAGGGCCGGCGCCAGGCGCCGGCCCAGGATCAGCGCGCCCACGGCGAGCAGCACGCTGAGCGCGATCATCAGGACGTACAGGGTGGTCCGCTGGACCGTGGTCTCGGGATCTCCGACGGCCGGCGGGTTGGCGGGGTACTTGAAGAACGGCACCAGGCCGACGGTGACGAACAGACCACCGGAGACCAGCAGCGCCGTGGCCCGGGGGCCGAAGCGCCCGATGCGGCCGAGCGCGTAGCAGAACACGAGCGCGGCGATGCCGCCGAGCGCGATCCCGTAGAGCAGGGTGCCGGTGCCGAGGCCGGCCGTGGCCTGGAGGGCCCGGCTGACCGGGGCGGCCTCGCCGCCGTGGTCGTGGGCGCCGGCCTCCTCGATGGCGATCGCCGCGTCGACCTTGGACTCACCGAGGACGTACGCGACGAGGAAGGCGGCGGCTCCGGCCAGCAGACCGGCGAGCATGCCCCGGATGAGGAACACGCGGGGGGAGATGGAGTTCATGGTGTGACTCGCCCTTGCGGATCGTCGGATCAGTGGCAGGGGAAGCCGAGGAGGTGGCGGCCGTCGTGCATCCACTCGTGGACGGTGTCGCCTTCGAAGATCGCGGTGGCGCCCTGCTCGGCGCCGACGAGGTAGAGCAGGACCAGCATGAGGACGCCGACGAACAGCGCCCAAGGGGCCAGTGTGGAGAGCGAGATGGGTGCGACGGCCACGGGGGCGGCAGTCGTGGGCACGGCGGAATGGGCCATGGCAGGAACCTCCAGAGGGAACACGCGTCCCGGTCATTGGTGCTCACGACGACGGTGGCGGGTCTGACTTGCCTCCCCCTCCGGGAGGTTTCACAGTGGCGCGACCGTGCCGGATTCTCACCGGTGCTTCCGTCGTACCGTCGTCTTGTCGTCCGTGACCGTACCGCGCTTACGCTCACCTTATGAAGACCCCTCTCGTACGAGTCCATCTCGTGAGACCTCCGCTGGGCGAGGCGGAGCGCCGGCACGAGTTCCCTCAGGGGGATCCGTGCCCCGGGTACGAAGGGCTGCGCGGGCAGGACCACGGGGCGTGGGCGGGGCGGACCATCGACGAGGTGGCGGCCGAGGATCCGGTCGCACTGGGGCGCTGGGCGGGCGACACCTCGTACGCGCTTCCGGGCGGCGGGGAGTCGGTGGAGGCGCTGATCGCACGGGTCGGCCTGCAACTGGGCGGGCTGGCCCCGGGGACGCACCGGGCGGTGGCCGAGCAGGGCGTCGTCCGGGCGGCCGTGGTGTGGGCGCTGGAGCTGCCCGCGGCGGCCTTCTGGCGGCTCGACGTGCGCCCGGAGTCGGTGACGACCCTGACGGGGCGCTCGGGGCGCTGGAACCTGCTCGTGGGACGGCCCGACGACGACTGACACGACGCGGCCCGGACCGCGTCGCGCGGTCCGGGCCGGGTGTTCGGAGCGGGTGCCCGGAGCGGGGTGACGGTCAGGCGACGATCCAGTCGGACGTCGCGATCACCGGCTGCACGCCGTCGCGGTGGACGGTGCCCTCGATGAGTCCGTACATGCGGTCCGCCGCGAAGTAGACCTCGTTGTCGTTCTTGAGGCCGAAGGGCTCCAGGTCGACGAGGAAGTGGTGCTTGTTGGGGAGGTTGAGGCGCACCTCGTTGACCTTGGGGCAGTTGTCGAGCACGCGCTCGGCCATCTGGTTCAGGGTCTGCTGCAGCGAGTAGGAGTAGGTCTCGGCGAAGGCTTCCAGCATGTGCTTGCGAACCTTCTTGTACGACTGGTCCCAGTCGTACTGCGGGTCGTCGGCGGCGAGCGCCGAGTGCGCCCAGCGCGAGGTGACCTTGGTCGCCAGGATGCGGTCGTACGCCTCCTGCAGGGTCGTGTACTCGTCCTTGATGTAGCCGTGGAACTCGGAGTTGGTCGAGTTCATGACGGTCAGGTCCTTCAGGCCCGAGATGACCTGGAGTCCGGTCGTCTCGCTGTACGTGATCTGCGCGGTGCGCACTTCCTGGCCCTTGCGGACGAAGGAGTGCTGCTCCTTGCGGGTCGGGACCGGGATGCGGTCCCACACGTACTCCTCGATGCGGATCTGCGCCTCGCGGATCGGCTGCTGGGAGGAGACGAAGTGCTTGGCGAGCAGGATGCCGAAGGCCTCCGGGGAGGCGATGCCGTGCTCCTTGCCGAAGGCGTACACCGTGTTCTTGGTGGTGTCGGTGGGCAGGCAGTTGGCGTTGTCGCCGGTGAGGTGGACGTCGCGGAACTCGCCGCGCAGGGCGACCGAGACGTTCAGGTCGCGGATCTCGTGCCAGGAACCGTCGCTGCCCTTGCGGGTGACCTTGACGATGCGGTTCTCGGCCTTGCCGTACTGGTTCTGGGCGAGGACGTGCTTGCTCATGCGCTGTCTTCCTTCGGTACTCGGGAACACGGAGTCCGGTCGTCTGGATCCCGTACGCCCGGCGTCCGGCGGACGCGCAGCCCGCCCCCCGCCGTTCGGTCACGTGGTCGCCTGGTCGTGGTCACGTCGTCGCGTGGTCACGTCGTCGCGCGGCACGCGGACCGCCCCGGGACTGACGTGCATCCCGGTCCGTAGGTGCTTGGTGATACCCGTTGATTCCAGCACGTCCCCATGCCGTTCGGAACGGAGCGGATCCTCCGAGAACAGGCACCCACTGCTTGGGTGACCGTACGATCTGCGCAGGTCAGACGGTGTGCGCGTCGGCGACGGTCAGGGCTTCGTTGAGGATCGCGAGGCCCTTGGCGACGTCCTGCGGCGTGATGTTGCAGGGCGGCGCGACGTGCACGCGGTTCCCGGCGAGCAGCGGCCACAGCCCGCCCTTCTTCAGGGCCGCCCCGAGCTCCGCCATCGGCGCGTTGTCGGCGCCCGACGCGTTGTAGGGAACGAGCGGGCGGCGCGTCTCCCCGTCCCGTACGAGTTCCAGGGCCCAGAAGGTGCCGAGCCCCCGGACCTCGCCGACCGACGGGTGGCGCTCGGCGATCGCGCGCAGGCCCGGTCCCAGCAGCTCGGCGCCGGTGCGGGCGGACTGCTCGACGATGCCCTCCTCCTCCATGACGTTGACCGTGGCGACGGCGGCGGCGCAGGCCAGCACGTGCCCGGAGTACGTCAGCCCGCCCGGGTAGGGGCGGCGGGCGAAGGTCTCCGCGATGGCGGCCGAGATGGCGACGCCGCCGAGGGGGACGTAGCCGCTGGTGATGCCCTTGGCGAAGCAGATCAGGTCGGGGCGCACGTCCCAGTGCTCGGAGGCGAACCACTTACCGGTGCGCCCGAAGCCGACCATGATCTCGTCGAGGACGAAGACGATCCCGAAGCGGTCGCAGAGCTCGCGGACGCCGGCCAGGTAGCCGTCGGGGTGCACGAGGACGCCCGGGGCGCCGCCGACGGTCTCCAGGATGATCGCGGCGATGGACTGCGGGCCTTCGAAGACGATGGTGTCCTCGAGGTGGCGCAGGGCGCGTTCGCACTCCTCGGCGGGGGTGGCCGAGTAGAAGGGGGAGCGGTAGGTGAAGGGCCCCCAGAAGTGGACGACTCCGGCGCTCGCGCTGTCGTTGCCGAAGCGGCGTGCGTCGCCGGTGAGGTTGATCGCGGTGGAGGTGGCGCCGTGGTACGAGCGGTACGCCGAAAGCACCTTGGGCCGGCCGGTGTGCAGCCGGGCCATGCGGACCGCGTTCTCGACGGCCTCGGCGCCGCCGTTGGTGAAGAAGATCTTGTCGAGGTCGCCGGGAGTGCGCTCGGCGATCAGCCGGGCGGCCTCGGAGCGCACGTCGACGGCGAAGCCGGGCGCGACGGTGCAGAGCTTCGCGGCCTGCTCGGCGATGGCCGCGGCGACCTTCGGGTGCTGGTAGCCGATGTTGGTGTAGACGAGGGCGCTGGAGAAGTCGAGGAAGCGGTTGCCGTCGTAGTCCCAGAAGTAGGAGCCTTCGGCGCCGGCGACGGCGAGCGGGTCGATGAGTTCCTGGGCGGACCAGGAGTGGAAGACGTGCTTGCGGTCGGCTTCTTTCACTGCCGCCTTGGTGGCTGCGGCGGCGCGGGCGTCGGCTTCTGCGTTCATATTCCGAGGGTAGTTGTCCACGATGTGGAATCGGCGGGGGAGGGCGCGGGCGCGGTGGGGCGCCGGGGTCCGGTGGGCGGGGCCGGCGGGTCGGCCGCGTTAGGGACCCGTCAAGGCCGCGCCACCAGGCGTATGGGCCCCGTCAAGGACGCCGAGGGCGCCCCCGAAGAGGCGTTCAACTCGGAGGTGTCCGAAAAACACCCTCCGAACCTCTGGGAGTCACGATGGCCGATCTGGCCTTCGTCTTCGTCACGATCGCGGTCTTCTCGCTGGTGGTCCTCATCGCCAGGGGGGTGGCCTCGCTGTGAACGCCGAGAACGTCATCGGCCTGCTGGTCGCCGTCGGGCTGCTGGGATACCTCGTCCTCGCCCTTGTGTTCCCGGAGAGGTTCTAGCCCCCTATGACTCCCGTTCTCGCCGGGGCGCTCCAGCTGCTCGCGCTCGCCTCGGCCCTGGCCCTCGCCTACCGCCCCCTGGGCGAGTACATGGCCCGCGTCTACTCCTCGAAGAAGCACTACGCCCCCGAGAAGTGGATCTACAAGGCCGTCGGCGCCAACCCGAACGCCGAGATGCGCTGGCCCGCCTACCTGCGCGGCGTCCTCGCCTTCTCGGCGGTCGGCGTCCTGTTCCTCTACCTGCTCCAGCGCCTGCAGGGGCACCTGCCCGGCTCGCTCGGCTTCGCCTCCATCAAGCCGGACCAGGCCTTCAACACCGCCGTGTCCTTCGTGTCGAACACGAACTGGCAGTCGTACGCCGGCGAGCAGGCCATGGGCCCGCTCGTCCAGACCGGCGGCCTGGCGGTGCAGAACTTCCTCTCGGCCGCCGTGGGCATGGCAGTCGCGGTGGCCCTCGTACG
Organism: Streptomyces sp. NPDC060049; assembly: GCF_042736715.1. Classification (NCBI taxonomy): domain Bacteria; kingdom Bacillati; phylum Actinomycetota; class Actinomycetes; order Kitasatosporales; family Streptomycetaceae; genus Streptomyces; species Streptomyces sp. NPDC060049. Next base: position 124,820 of record NZ_JBHWVV010000014.1, on the reverse strand, counting down.
GGGCTTCGCGCGCTCCCGGACCGGCGAGCTCGGCAACTTCTGGTCGGACCTGGTGCGCGGCACGGTCCGCATCCTGCTGCCGCTGTCGGCGATCGCCGCGATCGTGCTGGTGGCGTGCGGGGTCATCCAGAACTTCGCCGGGATCCACGAGGTCGGGCAGTTCGTCACCGGGCAGGGCCTCGGCGGTCAGCAGTGGAACGGCGGCGCCACCGCCTCGCAGGACGCCATCAAGCAGCTGGGCACCAACGGCGGCGGCTACTTCAACGCCAACGCCGCCCACCCCTTCGAGAACCCGACGCCCTTCTCGAACCTGTTCCAGATCTTCCTGATGCTCCTCATCCCCTTCGCGCTGACCCGCACCTTCGGCCGCATGGTCGGCTCGGTCCGCCAGGGCTACGCGATCCTCGCGACGATGGTCACCCTCTGGATCGGGTTCACCGCCCTGATGATGTGGACGGAGTTCAGCCACCACGGCCCGGCACTCCAGGCCGCCGGCGGTGCGATGGAGGGCAAGGAGACCCGCTTCGGCATCGGCGCCTCCGCGATCTTCTCGGTCGCGACAACCCTGACCTCGACCGGCTCGGTCAACTCCTTCCACTCCTCCTACACGGGCCTCGGCGGCGGCATCCAGATGCTGGGCATGCAGCTCGGAGAGGTCGCGCCCGGCGGCGCGGGCTCCGGCCTCTACGGCATGCTGATCATGGCGGTCATCGCGGTGTTCATCGCGGGCCTGATGGTCGGCCGGACACCCGAGTACATGGGCAAGAAGATCGGCACCCGCCAGATCAAGTTCGCGGCCTGCTACATCCTGATCACCCCGACGCTGGTCCTCGGCTTCACCGCCCTGGCGATGGCCCTGCCCACGCCCGTCACCTCGATGTCCAACGGCGGTGCGCACGGGTTCTCCGAGGTCCTCTACGCCTACACCTCGGCCGCCAACAACAACGGCTCGGCCTTCGGCGGCCTGAACGCCGACACCCAGTGGTTCAACACGACCACCGGCCTGGCGATGCTCCTGGGCCGCTTCCTGCCGATGGTCTTCGTCCTGGCGCTGGCCGGTTCGCTCGCCGAGCAGCAGCCCGTGCCGGCGACGGCGGGCACCCTGCGCACCGACAAGCCGCTGTTCGCCTTCCTCCTCGTCGGCACGATCCTCATCGTCACCGGCCTCACCTACTTCCCGGCCCTCGCCCTGGGTCCGCTCGCCGAAGGGCTCGCCTCATGAGCACCACGACCCCCACCCGTGCCCCGCACGGGGACCTCCCCACCGGCCACGAGGACCTGCCGGCCGGCCACGAGCCCGAGAAGGCCCGGATCGGCGGCGGTTTCTTCGACCCGAAGCAGCTGCTGAAGTCCTTCCCCGACGCGGTCCGCAAGCTGGACCCCCGGGTGATGGTCAAATCCCCGGTCATGTTCGTGGTGCTGATCGGCTCGGTCCTCACGACCGTGCTGGCGATATCCGACCCGGGCGATCCCTTCGGCTGGGCCATCACCGCCTGGCTGTGGCTCACGACGATCTTCGCGAACCTCGCGGAGGCGGTGGCGGAGGGCCGGGGCAAGGCCCAGGCCGACACCCTGCGCAAGGCCAAGAGCGACACGGTCGCGCGCCGCCTGAACGGTTCCGCCGAGGAGCAGGTCCCGGGCACGGAGCTGCGCATCGGCGACCTGGTCGTGTGCGAGGCCGGGGACGTCATCCCCGGCGACGGCGATGTCGTCGAAGGCGTCGCCTCGGTCGACGAGTCGGCCATCACCGGCGAATCGGCCCCGGTCATCCGGGAGTCCGGCGGTGACCGCAGCGCCGTCACGGGCGGCACCAAGGTGCTCTCCGACCGGATCGTCGTCAAGATCACCACCAAGCCGGGCGAGACCTTCATCGACCGCATGATCGGGCTGGTCGAGGGCGCGGCGAGGCAGAAGACGCCGAACGAGATCGCGCTGAACATCCTGCTCGCCTCCCTCACCATCGTCTTCCTGCTGGCCGTCGTCACCCTGCAGCCCTTCGCGGTGTACGCCCACGCCGAGCAGTCGATGATCGTCCTGACCGCGCTGCTGGTCTGCCTGATCCCCACCACCATCGGAGCCCTGCTCTCCGCCATCGGCATCGCGGGCATGGACCGGCTGGTCCAGCGCAACGTCCTGGCGACGTCCGGGCGGGCGGTCGAGGCGGCGGGCGACGTGTCCACCCTCCTCCTCGACAAGACCGGCACCATCACCCTCGGCAACCGCCAGGCCGCCGAGTTCGTCCCCGTGGCCGGCGCCGACGCCGCCGAACTGGCCGACGCCGCCCAGCTGTCCTCGCTGGCCGACGAGACCCCCGAGGGCCGCTCCATCGTGGTCCTCGCGAAGGAGAAGTACGGTCTGCGCGACCGCCACCAGGGCGACCTGGCGGGAGCCGAGTGGATCCCCTTCACCGCGCAGACCCGGATGTCGGGCGTCGACGCGGACGGCCGCAAGGTCCGCAAGGGCGCCGCCTCCTCGATCACCGCGTGGGTCGGCGAACAGGGCGGGACCGTGGCCCCCGACACGGGCGCGAGGGTGGACGAGATCTCGGGCGCCGGCGGTACGCCGCTGCTCGTGGCCGTGCAGGACGGCCGGGGCGCACGGATCCTGGGTGTCATCCACCTCAAGGACGTGGTCAAGGAAGGCATGCGCGAACGCTTCGACGAGCTGCGGCGCATGGGCATCAAGACCGTGATGATCACGGGGGACAACCCCCTGACCGCGAAGGCCATCGCTCAGGAGGCCGGCGTCGACGACTTCCTGGCCGAGGCCACCCCCGAGGACAAGATGGCCCTCATCAAGCGGGAGCAGGCGGGCGGCAAGCTCGTCGCAATGACGGGCGACGGCACGAACGACGCCCCGGCCCTCGCTCAGGCGGACGTGGGCGTCGCGATGAACACCGGCACCTCGGCCGCCAAAGAGGCCGGGAACATGGTCGACCTCGACTCCGACCCCACCAAGCTCATCGAGATCGTCGAGATCGGCAAGCAGCTCCTCATCACCCGGGGCGCGCTGACCACCTTCTCCATCGCCAACGACGTCGCGAAGTACTTCGCGATCATCCCGGCCATGTTCGCGGTGGTCCACCCGGGCCTCGACAAGCTCAACATCATGGGCCTGCACTCCCCGAACTCGGCGATCCTCTCCGCCGTCGTCTTCAACGCGCTCGTCATCATCGCCCTCGTACCGCTCGCCCTGAAGGGCGTCCGATACCGGCCGACCAGTGCCGACAGGATGCTCCGCCGGAACCTGGGGATCTACGGACTGGGCGGCCTGATCGCCCCGTTCGTCGGCATCAAGCTCATCGACATGACCATCTCCCTCATCCCCGGGCTGGGCTGACACATGAACAACTCCGTGGGCAACACCGCCCGCCTCCTCGGCGCCGGCCTCCGGGCCCTGCTCGTCCTGACCGCCGTGTGCGGGGTCCTCTACCCCCTCGCCGTCACCGGCATCGCCCAGGCGGCCTTCCCCGACCAGGCCAACGGCTCCCGGATCGAGGACGCGGGCGGCCGGGTCGTCGGCTCCTCCCTGATCGGCCAGTCGTACGGCGACGACCCGCGCTGGTTCCGGGGCCGTCCGGCGGCGGGCCTCTCCGAGAACACCCTCAACACCCAGTACGGGCTCCTGGTCTCCGGAGCCACCAACAAGGCGGCCGACAGCCCGGAACTGCTGGAGGCGGTGCGCGAGGCCAAGGCCAAGGTCGTCTCCGACAACACCGTCCCCGGATACACCCCGCAGCCCTCCCGGATCCCGGCCGACGCGGTAACCTCCTCCGGCTCCGGCCTGGACCCGAACATCTCCCCGGCGTACGCGGAACTCCAGACCCACCGCGTCGCGCTCCGCAACCACCTCCCGGTGGCGCAGGTCGCGAAGCTGGTCGAGGACCACACCGAGGGCCGCACCCTCGGCTTCATGGGCGAACCGCGCGTCAACGTCCTGGAACTGAACGTGGCCCTGAAGGCGCTCGCGGAGAAGTAGCCGGAGCGGCGGCGGAACGGGGCGGAACGCGGGCCGAACCGGCACGTCCGGATGACTCCCTTGACGTCCTCACCCGTTCGGGGGCACGTCTTCCACGACCCGGCTCACCCCGGCTCACCGGCCGCGAGCTGCGAAGACGTGCGGGTCGGAGGAGGACCCCGCGAGTGACGCGCCGTCAGTTCAACGTGTTACGCGGGGTACCGGGCGCCGCGGAAGGGTCCACTGCTCTCAGGACCCGGCCGCCCGAGCCGGACCAGGAGGGATTCCCATGCCCCGCGCCAAGTGGGTCGTCGGCGTACTGACGGTGACTCTGCTGTGCACCGGCCTGGGGGTGTTGCGCACCACCGAAGGAGGCCGCCCGGCCGCCCCGACCGCGGGCGACGCCCTGCCGTCACGGGTGCTGGGCCTGTCCGGCCCGCGACGGCTGGCCCGGCAGCTGGAGAACTCCGGCGGGCACACCACCGGCAAGGGCGCCCGCCGGCCCGCGCGGTCGGCCGTCACGCCGCTGCCCCGGGCCCTGCCGCTGCGCCTCGTCATCCGGAGCCTTCAGGTGGACGTACCGCTGCAGGGCAGCGCGCCGGCCGACGGAGCGGACGGCGTGCCTCCCGCCGCCGGGCCGCGCGAACGGGGCGCCCCGCCCGCCCGTCCGGACCGTGCGGACGGGGCCGTCTGGGACTCCTCGGGCCCGGCGCCGGGCTCGGCCGGCACCGCCGTCGTCTCCGGGGACTTCTTCCGCATCTCCGAGCTCCGGCGCGGGCAGACGGTCGAGGTCCCCCGCGCCGACCGGCGTACGGCCGTGTTCACCGTCTACCGGGTCTCCCCCACCGGGGTCTCCACGGACGGCGGCCCGTCCGGCAGGGCCCAACTGCGGCTGCTCAGCGGTGAGACAGCGGTCCTCGCCCGCCTGACCGGCCACCGCCGCGCACCGCGCTGAACGGCCCCGGAACACTCACCCCCCACGGCCGCCTGTCAGCCGAGGGGGGTGACTTCGTCCCCCGGTCGGGGGACGGAGCCGACCGACCGGCGAGTCGGGTCGCATGCCGGGGCACACCCTTCGCATGAGCGGGACGCGGCGCGCGCGGACGACACTGGGCAGGGCCCTGAGGGTGCCCCTGACGGTGCTCTGCGTCGTGCTGCTGTGCGTGTTCGGCGCCGGACAGTCCGGGCCGTCCCCCGCCACGGCCGCGGGCGCCCGCCCCTCCCCCACGGCGCCGGCCGAGCCCACCGAGGCGCCGGCCGATCCGGCCGGGGACCCCGAGGTGCGCCAGGCGGTACGGGCGACCGTGCGCGGCCTTCCCGTACGGGGCCTGCGGCGGCCGGTGTTTCACGTGAAACACCCCGGCTTCGAGGAGCTGGGGCCCCGCCCGGCGGACACGACCGCCACGGCGGCGTCCCCGTGGGTGGTCCGGAGTGTGGTCCTGCGCTGCTGAGTCGGCCGAGACCGAGCAGCAGCAGCGCGCCCTGCGCGCGTCCCCCCACACCCCCCGAACACCGTGAGGTTCCGCCATGCCCTTCGACCCGTACCTGGCCCTGAACGCCATGCTCCGCGCCGAGGCCGCGCGCTTCTCCCCGCCGGCCCCGCCGGTCCGCACGACCGAGCCCGAACCCGAACCGGCCGCGGAAGTGCCCACCGCGGACGGCAAGGCCGAATAACCGGGCCGGTCCGCGAGAACCGTCCCGGACGACAGCGCCGCCCCGGCCGCCCGCGCAGTGCGCGTGGCGACCGGGGCGGCTGTGCCCATCGCTAGGGCTGTGCACAGCCCCTAGGGCTCGCGGACGTAGTAGCGGTAGAACGCCACGATTCCCACGCCCGCGCCGACGGCCAGCCCCATGGCGGAGCATTTGAGGATGCTCTCCTCGGCGAGGCTGTAGAGGTAGCCGAAGGCGATGCCCGCGAAGACGCCGTACGCCGCCGCGTGCGCCTCCCGTTGCAGGCGGGGGCCGATGCGGGCGAGGGCGAACAGGCAGGCGGCGAAGATCGCCCCGCACAGGATCCCGTAGAAGACGTTGCCCGCGTCGACGGGCCCCGTCTGGCGCTTCATGAAGGCGGCGTAGACGCCGTAGACGAGACCCATGAGCAGGGGGCCGGCCAGGGCGGCCTTGCTCGGGTGGGTCTTGTCGGCCGCCGTCTGCCGGTGCCGCCGGGGAACGGTGGGTGCCGCATGTGCCATGACGGGCTCCTCTCTCCCATCATCCAGGGCACACCCGCCGACCCCGCCCGGCAACTGGATCACCGGCGGGGGGCTGCCCCGCGGACTACCGGCGACACTCGGCGGGCCACTCGGCGGCCACTCGGCGGGTCACTCCGCGGGGGCCGCCCGCACCGCCACCGCGTCGATCTCGAAGAGCATGTCCGGCAGCGCGAGGGCGGCGACACCGATCAGCGTCTGGGCGGGCAGCCCGGCACCCCAGGCGGCGTGCAGGTGCTCGAGGAGGATCCGGAGCTTCCGCTCGTCGTGTCCGACGACGTACGTGCCGATGCGGACGACGTCGTCGAGGCCCAGGCCCACGGCCTCCAAGGCGGTGCGGAGGTTGGCGAAGGCCCGCCCGACCTGGGCGTCGAAGTCGTCGGAGACGACGTGGCCGGTCTCGTCGGACCCGTACTGCCCGGCTATGAAGACCTGCTCGCCGGGCGCGGAGACGACGTGGCTGTAGCCGAAGCCGGCGGGGTCGTGGAGTCCTGCCGGGTTGGTGATGCTGCGCGTCATTCCAAACTCCTGGGTCGGTTGTCCGAGGCTGTGCGGCTGATGCGGGCAGCACCGGGCCCTTCGCCCGGGCGATGCCCGGCCCCGCTGTGACGAGAGGACCTAGTTCGTCTCTTTCGGCCTAGCCCAGGTCGTCTCTTTCGGCCTAGCCCAGGTCGTCTCTTTCGGCCTAGCGCTGGGCGGCGAGCCAGGCGCGGAGGCGGTCGGGGGCCCCGGGGGCCTGCCGTTCGGCCTGCTGCCGGATCTCGTCGAGGTTCTGGCCGACCAGCGCGTGGCGCCAGGCCAGTTCGGCCCGGCCCATCGCGTGCGCGATGGCGCATTCGGCGTCGGGCGGCCCCTCGCCGCCGCCGGGGCCCTGCCGGCGGATCTCCGCACAGCGGAAGGCCTCGTCCGGCCCCTCGACGGCGGCGACGACGTCCATGAGCGAGATGGCGTCGAGCGGGCGGGCGAGGCGGAAGCCGCCGCGCGGGCCGGGCGTGGAGGTGACGATGCCCGCCCGGGCCAGTGCCTGGAGTTGCTTGTTGAGGTAGGCGGCGGGCAGGTCGTGCCAGGCGGCCAGCCGGGCGGCCGGGACGGCCCGGTCGGAGCCGCTCCAGGCGAGGTTGAGGCAGCTGTGCAGGGCCCATTCGACCCCCTCGCTCATCTTCATATTCTGGATATTAGATGTCCAGATTACGGATCGCAAGGCCGCCCGCACCACCCGCCCGCAGTACCTCCGCTCGCGCCGGGCCTCCCGCCGCATTTCCCTGATGACGTGCGGACCTTCCTCTCGGCGGTACTCATCGTGCTCGTGGCCCTCCTGGTGCCCGCGAGCGCCGTCGCGTACTGGGCCGACCGCGAGCTCGGCGACGCCGACCGGTACACCGCCGCCATGTCCCCGCTCGCCACGGACCCCGCCGTGCAGAACGTCGTCGTGACCCAGGCCGGCCGGGCCCTCTCCGGGCAGATCGACCTGGGCCCCTTCCAGGGCGGGGTCGAGGCCCTGCTCGGCGAGGCCCTGCGCTCCTTCGTCGACACGCCCGCCTACCGCACCGCCTGGGACGCGGCCAACCGCGCCGCACACGGCGCGTTCCTCGACGCGCTCACCACCGGCCACGGCAACGCCGTCAGCATCGATCTCGCGCCCGTCATCGCGCAGGTCAAGGACGATCTCGTGGACAACGGGGTGCCGCTCGCCGACCGCATCCCGGTGACCCACGTGTCGGTGAAGGTCATGGAGTACGACAACCTCGGCGCGCTCCGGAAGGGCTTCCGCATGCTGCAGATCGCCGGGGTCTGGCTCCCCGTCCTCACCGTGCTGCTGGCCGCGACGGCCATCGCCGTCGCCGTCCGGCGGCGCCGCGCCGTGCTGGCCACCGGGCTCGGGCTCGCGGCCGGGGCCCTCCTGCTGTGGGCGGCGCTGGCGCTGTGCCGGCGCCTCACCCTGGACGATCTGCCGGCCGACATCGACAGGGCGGCCGCCGAAGCGGTGTACGACGCGCTCACCGCGTTCCTGCGCACCACCGCCTGGGTGGTGCTGGTCGTCGGGCTCGTCGCCGCCCTGGCCGCCTGGCTGACCGGCAGGCTGCGCCGCACCCCATAAGCTCGGAAGGTACACAAAGGCTCGGAAATCCACAGAACAGCACAGAAGAACCGATTCGCGAGCGGCGGCACGGAAGCGGGAATGAGTACCGAACGCACCGAAGAGATACCGTCCGGGCGGGCCCGGCCCACAGCCGGACGGTCCCACCCCCTCACCCCGCCCGCCTGGCTGCTGAAGGGGCTGCGGCCGAGCGCCGCGCCGGTCCCCTGGGCCGCCGTCGTGCGCGCGGGCATCGCCCTGGCCGTTCCGCTGGCCGTCGGCTTCGCCCTCGACGAGCCCGAGTACGGCGCCCTCGTCTCGATGGGCGCCCTGTCCGGGGTCATCAGCGACACCGCCGACGCCTACCGGATGCGGATCCTGAACATCGCCGTACCCCAGCTGTTCGGCGCCGTCGGTGTCGCGCTGGGCACCCTGGTCTTCGGGCACGGCTGGCTCGCCGTCGCCGTCCTCACCGTGATCGCCCTGGTCTCCGGGATGATCTCCTCCATCGGCACCGTCGCCTCCGTCTCCGGGCTGCTGCTCCTGCTGAACGCCGTGGTCGGCGCCGGTCTGCCGATGCCGCAGCCGTGGTGGACGGCGCCGCTGCTGCTGAGCGCGGGCGGACTGTTCGTCCTTGCGCTGACCCTGCTCGGCTGGCCGTGGAGAGGGCGGCAGCCCGAGCGGGCCGCCGTCGCCGCCGCCTACCGGGCGCTGGCCGACGCCCTGGAGGCCGCGGGCGGGCCCGGCCCCGCGTACGAGGAGCGGCGCCAACAGGTCACCCAGGCCCTGAACCATGCCTACGACCTGGTGCTGGGCCGCCGGGCCCGCGTGCACGGCCGCAGCCCCGCCCTCGTGCGGATGCTGGCCCAGCTCAACGTGCTGATCCCGCTGGTCGAGGCCGCGCCCGCCGCACACCTGCGCCGCGAACCCCTCGCCCCCGAGATTCCGGCGGCCGTCCGGGAACTGGCGGCCGCCGTCGAGGAGGGCCGCACCGGAACCCCCGTACTGGACCTGCCCGCGCCGGACGACCGGTCCGAGCAGGCCATCGACGCCGCCCTGCGGCACGCGGCGACCATCGTGCTGCTGGCCGAGCCGGACCTGTACAACGTCGACGACCGGCTCGGCCGGCCCGCCGCCCTGGGGGTACGGGCCCGCCGGGCGGTGCGCGACATGATGCTCTCGGAGGCCTCCTGGCGGTACGGGCTGCGGCTCGCGGTGTGCATCGGACTGGCGCAGTCGCTGGTGTCGGTGGTGGAGATCGAGCGGTCCTACTGGGTGCCGCTCACCGTCACCTTCGTCCTCAAGCCCGACTTCGGCTCGGTGTTCTCCCGGGCCGTGCTGCGCGCGCTGGGCACCGCCGGCGGGTTGGTCATCGCCGCAGCCGTGCTCGCGGAAGTGCCGCGCGGCTGGTGGGACGTGCCGGTGATCGCGGTCCTCGCCGCGCTGATCCCCGCCTTCTCGGTCAAGGGGTACGCCTTCCAGACCGCCGCGATCACGCCGGTGATCCTGCTGCTCTCGGACCTGCTCAACCACCAGGGCTTCGACCTCGTCCGGCCCCGGCTGCTGGACAGCCTGATCGGCTGCGCCATCACCTTGGTCGCGGGCTACCTCCTCTGGCCCGAGAGCTGGCACACCCGGATCGGGGACCGCCTCGCCGCCACGGTGGACGACGCGGCCCGGTACGTGGAGCGGGCGTTCGGCCCCGCCCCCGACACGGAGGCGGGGCAGCGGGCGGCGCGCACCGCCCGGCTGCAGGCCCGGCGACGGATCTACCGGGACCTGTCGGGCGTGCGCAGCGAGTTCCAGCGGGCGCTGACCGAGCCGCCGCCGACCGGGGAGCGGGCAGCCGCCTGGTGGCCGCTGGTCGTCGCCGTGGAGCGGATCGTCGACGCGACGACGGCCGCCCGCGTCCGGGTCAACCACGGCGCGCGGCCCCCGGGCGCCGAGGAGGTCGTGGCGATCGCCGAGGACCTGCGCGGCCTGGCCCGCGGCGTCCGCCGGGTCCGCACCCCCGACCGACTGCACCCCCCGACGCCCCCGGCGGTGGACGAGTCCTCGGTCCTGTCCCCGGTCCGCCAGGAACTGACGGCGGCCCGAGCCATCGCGGACCCGACCGGCAAGGCCCCGTAGGCCCGGCCCGTCGTCCCCCGATGGCCCCGCTCTGTACACAGGCTGTGGACAGCGGTCCCGACGGCCGTTCGACTCATCCGTCGACCGGCGCGGATCAGACGCCGATGTTCTTGCCGTCCTTGCGCCAGACCGAGACGACCGACGGACGGACGATCTTGCCGGGACCGTCGGGCCACACGGACTGCGGCTTCTCGACGGACGCGCCGTCGATCTCGCCCGGGTGCTGCACGGCCACCAGGACACGCTTGTCCTGGATGAGCGGGCCGCAGGTCTCGGCACCGCGCGGGACGGTCAGGAACTGCTTCAGCTCACCGCGGCGCTCGCCGGCGGTCGCGACGCCGAACAGGCCGTCGTGCGAGCCGAGCTGGTTGCCGTCCGTGGAGATCCACAGGTTGCCGTGCGGGTCGAACGCCACGTTGTCCGGGCAGGAGATCGGGCTGACCTTGTCCTTCGGGAAGCCCGCGAAGTAGGTCGCCGGGTCGTTCGGGTCGCCCGCGACGAGGAAGAGCCGCCAGGCGAAGCCGTCGCCGGCCGGATCGTCGAAGTTCTCGGCGAGCTCCAGGATCTGGCCGTGCTTGTTGAGGTTCCGCGGGTTGGCCTCGTCCGCCCCGGCCTTGCCGGCCTTGCCGCGGTCGGTGTTGTTGGTCAGCGCGATGTAGACGCGGCCGGTGCGCGGGGACGGCTCGACGTCCTCGGGACGGTCCATCTTGGTGGCGCCGACCTTGTCGCCGGCCAGGCGCGTGAAGACGGCCACCTCTTCGGCGCTCATGCCCTCGACGTGCGAGACGTTGCCGGAGGGGGACGAGGTGAGGATCTTGATCCACACACCGGAACCGTCGAACTCGCCGTCGGCGGGCAGCTTGCCCGAGCCGTCGACCCCGTCGGCCGGGGAGTCGCCGGTGAGCTTGGCGACGTAGAGGGTGCCCTCGTCGAGCAGGGTGAGGTTGTGCTGCTTCGCCGCGCGCGAGTCACCCTTCTTCATCTGCTTCGAGGAGACGAACTTGTAGAAGTAGTCGAAGCGCTCGTCGTCGCCCATGTAGACGACCGGACGGCCGTCCTCGGTCAGGCGGGGCTGCGCGGCCTCGTGCTTGAAGCGGCCGAGCGCTGTGCGCTTGCGCGGGACGGAGTTCGGGTCGTGCGGATCCAGTTCGACGACCCAGCCGAAGCGGTGCGGCTCGTTGGGCTCCTGCGCGACGTCGAAGCGCTTGTCGAACCGCTCCCACTTGCGCTCGGTGGCACCGGAGGTCACGCCGTAGCGCTTCAGGCGGGCGGCCTGGGCGGGGTCGGTGACCTGGCCGGCGTTGGCGAAGTACTGGTTGAAGTTCTCCTCGCCGTGGAGGGTCGTGCCCCACGGGGTGGTGCCGCCGGCGCAGTTGTTGAGGGTGCCGAGCACCTTGGTGCCGCCCGCGTCGACCGACGTCCTGACCAGGTCGGAGCCCGCGGCCGGGCCGGTCAGCCGGAACTCGCTGGTGGCCGTCAGGCGGCGGTTGAGCCGGTGGCGGCTGACGGCGGTCAGCTTGCCGCTGCGGTGGTCCTCCTGGACGACGACCACGGACAGGCCGTGCGCGGCCCAGGCGATCTCGACCTGCTCGCGGGTCGGGTTGGCCGGGTCGTACCCCTTGAACATGAGGTTCTCGTCCGTGTACTCGTGGTTGGCCACGAGCAGCTGCTGGCGCTCGTAGTCGCCGCCGAGCGGGAGCAGGCTCAGGAAGTCGTTGTTGTAGCCGAACTGACCGGCCTGTGCGGCGGCGGTCTGCCGGTCGGGGTTGAAGGCGGGCGCGCCCTTGACGATCGGGTCGCCCCAGCGGATGACCACGTTCTGCTCGTGGCCCTCGGGGATCGTGACCCGGTCGTCGGTGTTCGGGGCGACGGCCTTGAAGCGCAGGCCGCGGGCACCGTCGCCGTTCGCGCCGGCGCCGCCGGCGCGCTGGGTGTCGGCGACGGGGTCCGCGGTGGCGGAGGAGCCGTTGCCGCTCAGGGTGAGGGCGGTACCGGCGGCCGAGGCGACCGTGACGACGGCGGCCGAGCGGAGCATCGAGCGGCGCGAGTAGGCGCGGGCTATGACGTCGCCGGCGTACTCGTTGTCGCTGGTGTTCGGCACCTCGTGGAAGCATGCGTCGCCGCAGCGGTAGCGGCAGGTGAGGGCGGAACGGCCGCCCCCATGCGAGTTGCCGATGAGGGGCAGGAGCTTGCGCACGAGTGTCCTCCGTTGATGCACGGTCCCCGACAACGTGTCGGAACAATCCGTCGGTGACGCTAGGCGCGGGTTGCGCCGGGGCGGCGGCGGAAGGATGAACACACGGTGAATCCGGCACGTCGGAGCGGTAGTTCGGATTCGGAGTCGATGTTTCCGGGCAATGGGCGCCACGAAAGGCGACCCTGCCGAAGTTCCAGCCAAGGGGCCGATAACCTTACGTGTCCACTCTGGGCAGGGATCAACCGCGCAGCACGGACAAATGACGCACGCACTCATGCGAAAGGCCTGGCCCATGGGTATTCGGAGCTTGTTGCGCAAGGTATTCGGACGGACTTCGGAGCCGCTTCCGGACACTACCGACGCCCCTTCGGCGGCCCTTCCGAGCCAGACCGAACGCACCCCACTGGACGCGGCGGCCGAACTGGTCGCGGCGTCCTTCGACAACCCCACGGTCCCGCCGCAGTCCGCACCGCGCGACCGCGAACCGGGCACCGTCCTCACGGCCCCCGCCCCGGCCCACGCTCAGGACCCCACGGTCCCGGAGGCGCGCCGGTCCCCGTCCGGGGGCACTCCCCCGGCTCCGGCGGCCCCGAAGCCGTCGGACGAGGCCGGTACGGACGTACCGGCCGCCGCCGCGCCGGCGGCCCAGCAGGCCGAAGCGGCCACCCCGGAGGCCCAGCCCGTCGCGGCCGCCGCCGAGGCGACCCCGGAGCCGCTCGCGGCCGAAGCCGACGAGGCCGAAGCCGCCGCCGCGCCGGCGGCCCAGCAGGCCGAAGCGGCCACCCCGGAGGCCCAGCCCGTCGCGGCCGCCGCCGAGGCGACCCCGGAGCCGCCCGCGGCCGAGGCCGACGCGCCCACGCCGGAGGCGGACACCCTGCCCGAGGCCGCCGCTCCCGAGGCAGAGGCGGAAACCCTGCCCGAGGCCGAAGCCCAGGTCGAGGAGGCCGCCCCCGCCGCCGAGGCCGAAGCCCCCGTCGAGGAGGCCGCACCGGCCGAGGCCGACGCGCCCACGCCGGAGGCGGAAACCCTGCCCGAGGCCGAAGCCCAGGTCGAGGAGGCCGCCCCCGCCGCCGAGGCCGAAGCCCCCGTCGAGGAGGCCGCGCCGGCAGAAGCCGAGGTCGTCGCTGCCGAGGTGGAGGAAACCCCGGCCGCCGAGGTCACCGTGCCGCCGGCGCGGGAGGAAGCCGGGGCCGCAGAAGGCCCCGCGCACACGCTCGCCGCCGTCAAGCGGCACGCGCCCGCCCTCGCCGCCGCGTACAAGGCCGCCGGCCAGGTGCTGCGGGCCAAGGACAAGGCCGGGGCGCGGGCCACGGTGTACCTGGTCCTCGACCGCTCGGGCTCGATGCGGCCGTTCTACAAGGACGGCAGCGCCCAGTACCTCGCCGACCACGCGCTCGCCCTCGCCGCCCACCTCGACGAGAACGCGACCGTGCACACGGTCTTCTTCTCCACGGACGTGGACGGCACCGCCGACCTCTCCCTCGAGGGCCACGACGAGGCCTGGGTCGGGGCCCGGCACGCCGAGCTCGGGCACATGGGGCGGACGAGCTACCACCGCGCCGTCGAGCAGATCGTCGAGCGGTACCAGAAGGACGGCGGCGAGGGCCGCGCCCTCGTCGTGTTCCAGACGGACGGCGCGCCCGACAACCGTCAGCCCGCCCGCCAGGCGCTCGCCGACGCGGCCGCCCACGACATCCACTGGCAGTTCGTCGCCTTCGGCGACACCGACGCCAAGGCGTTCGACTTCCTGCGCAAGCTGGACGCCGAGAACGCCGGCTTCTTCCACGCCGGCCCCGCGCCGGCCGAACTGACCTCCGCCGCCCTCCTCAAGGGCATCCTCGAACGGTTCTGACCGGGCGGGACAGCGCTGCGGAACGACGGAAGGGCCCGGGATCCGAAGATCCCGGGCCCTTCCGCTTGGGCTCCTACGCTCAGCGCGCGGCGTCCGGGTGGACGGCCTCGGTGACCGGCTTGGCGTCGGCCGCCTTGGTCTCCACCGGCTTGCGCAGGGCGATGTTCAGCTCGCGCAGGCGGGACTCCTCCAGGACGGTGGGCGCGCCCATCATCAGGTCCTGGGCGTTGCCGTTCAGCGGGAAGGCGATGGTCTCGCGGATGTTCGGCTCGTCGGCGAGCAGCATGACGATGCGGTCGACGCCGGGGGCGATGCCACCGTGCGGCGGGGCGCCGAGGCGGAAGGCGCGGAGCATGCCCGCGAATTCGCGCTCGACGGTCTCGGCCTCGTAACCGGCGATCTCGAAGGCCTTCAGCATGACCTCGGGCTCGTGGTTGCGGATGGCGCCGGAGGACAGCTCGATGCCGTTGCAGACGATGTCGTACTGCCACGCCAGGATGTCGAGCGGGTCCTTCTCCTCCAGGTCCTTCATGCCGCCCTGCGGCATGGAGAACGGGTTGTGGGAGAAGTCGATCTTGCCGGTCTCCTCGTCCTTCTCGTACATCGGGAAGTCGACGATCCAGCAGAAGCGGAAGACGTCCTCCTCGAACTGGCCGGCGCGCTTGGCGGCCTCGACGCGGACGCCCGCCATGATCTTGGAGACCTCGTCGAACTCGCCCGCGCCGAAGAACACGGCGTGGCCGGCGGCCAGGCCCAGGCGCTCGGTGAGGACCTTGACGTTCTCCTCGGTGAGGAACTTGGCGATCGGGCCGGTCAACGCGCCGTCCTCGCCCACGCGGACCCAGGCCAGGCCCTTGGCGCCCAGCGAGATCGCGTACTCGCCGAGGCCGTCGAAGAACTTGCGCGGCTGCGCGGCGGTGTCCGGGACGGCCAGGGCGCGCACGTGCTTGCCGGCGAACGCCTTGAACTCCGAGCCCTCGAACACGTCGGTGATGTCGACGAGTTCCAGCTTGGCGCGCAGGTCGGGCTTGTCGTTGCCGTACTTCAGCATCGACTCGCGGAAGGGGATCCGCGGGAAGGGGGAGGTGACCGCGCGGCCCTTGCCGAACTCGGTGAAGATCTCCGTCATCAGCCGCTCGATGGGCTGGAAGACGTCCTCCTGCTCGACGAAGGACATCTCGACGTCGAGCTGGTAGAACTCGCCCGGCGAACGGTCGGCGCGGGCGTCCTCGTCGCGGAAGCAGGGTGCGATCTGGAAGTACCGGTCGAAGCCGGAGATCATCAGCAGCTGCTTGAACTGCTGCGGCGCCTGCGGGAGCGCGTAGAACTTGCCCGGGTTCAGGCGGGACGGCACGACGAAGTCGCGGGCGCCCTCGGGGGAGGTCGCGGTGAGGATCGGGGTCGCCATCTCGTTGAAGCCGAGGGCCACCATCTTGGAGCGGATGGAGGCGATGACGGCCGAGCGCAGCATGATGTTGCGGTGCATGCGCTCGCGGCGCAGGTCGAGGAAGCGGTACTCCAGGCGCCGCTCCTCGTTCACCCCGTCGTCGGTGTTGATGGTGAAGGGCAGCGGGGCGGACGCGCCGAGCACCTCGACCGCGGTGACCTCGACCTCGATCTCGCCGGTGGCGAGCTCGGGGTTCACGTTGTCGGTGCCGCGGGAGACGACCTTGCCGTCGATGCGGACGACGGTCTCCTTGGTGACGCTGCTGAGGGCCTCGTTGGCGGCGGTGCCGGGACGGGCGACGAGCTGCGTGATGCCGTAGTGGTCGCGCAGATCGATGAAGAGGATGCCGCCCAGGTCTCGACGATTGTGCAGCCAGCCGCTCAGCCGGACGTCGGAGGCGACGTCGGAGGCACGAAGCTCGCCGCACGTGTGGGACCTGTACCGATGCATCAGTCATCCAGTTCTACGTGATACCAGGGTGGATTCAACCGTCACAAGGTTACCGTCCGGGGCGCGAGCCCGTGCGGGCGTGCCCGCGGGGGCGCCCCACCGGGAGTACTGAACAGGCACGTCAGGCGTATGACCTGTAAAGATGACCGGGTGCGCACAGAGGACGTCCTGGCCGCCATCGCGACCGGATTGTGGCGATGGGACAACGCCTCCGGGACGGTGACGCTCGACAGCGAGGCCGCCCGGCTGCTCGGGCTGCCCGCCGAACCCGTCGCCCTGCCCGAGGTCGCCGTGCGCTCCCGCTTCCACCCGGTGGACTGGAACGAGATCAACGGCATCGTGAACCTGGCGGTCGCCGAGGGCACCCTCGCCGAGGCCCGGCTGCGGATCATGGACGAGGACGGGCGGGTGCTGCGCACCGTACGGAGCCGCTCCAAGCCGGTGGAGAACCGCGGTCCGGACGGCAGCGTCGACTACGAGCTGATCGGCACCCTCCAGGAGATCGCGGAGGCACAGCCCGGCACCACGGCCGTCCACACCCCGATCACCGGCGACTGGCGCCGCTCGCGCGAGGCGTTCCTGCTCGACGCCGGGCGGGCGCTGGCCGAGGCCCGCTCCACCTCCGAGGTGCTGCGGGTCGCGGCCTCGCTGTCCATGCCCGGCTTCATCCCCGACGGGCTGGCCGTCTTCGGCGTGGCCGGCAGCCGGCTGTCGGTCATCGGGCACCACGGGCACGACCCCGAGGACGAGGGCCCCTTCGCGGACATGCCGCTGGACACCGACTACCCGGCCGCGGAGGTCGTCCGTACCGGGCGGGCGATCTACCTGCCCAGTCCCGAGGACTACAAGCGGCGCTTCCCGGCCACCTGGCCGCTCGCCCAGGGCTTCGGCCGGATCTCCTGGGCCTTCCTGCCGCTGGTGGTCGCCGGGCGGACCATGGGCGCCTGGATGGCCGCGTTCAAACACCCGGTGTCCTTCTCCCCCGACGAGCGGTCCGTCCTGACGACCGTGGCCCGGATGCTCGCGCAGGCCCTCCAGCGCGCCGGAGTGGCCGAATCCGAGCGGGAACTCACCACCGGCCTGCAACGGTCGATGATGCCCCAGCTCGGCCCGGAGATCCCGGGCATGACGATCGCCGCCCGCTACGTACCGACCGGCGGCGGGCTCCAGGTCGGCGGCGACTGGTACGACATGATCCCGCTGCCGTCGGGACGGTTCGCGCTGGTCATCGGCGATGTCCAGGGCCACGACGTCCGGGCCGCCGGGCTCATGGGCCAGCTGCGGATCGCGGTGCGCGCGTACGCCTCGGAGGGCCACCGGCCGGACGCGGTGCTCTCCCGCGCCTCCCGCTTCCTGGCCGGGCTGTGCTCGGCGCAGGACAAGGACGCGGACGCGCAGGAGGACGAGTTCCAGAGCCCGCGCTTCGCGACCTGCCTGTACGTGGAGTGCGACCCGCAGACCGGGCTGCTGGAGGTGGCCCGCGCCGGGCACCCCGACCCGGCCATCCGGATGACGGACGGCACGGTCCTGATGCGGCCCACGGCGGGCGGGCTGCCGCTCGGCATCGTGCCGGACACCGACTACCCGACGACGCGTTTCACCCTGGAACCCGGCGAGACGATGATGCTGTGCACCGACGGGCTCATCGAGACGGGCGGGCACGACCTCGACACGGGCTGGGCGCGGCTGAGGGCGATCCTGGAGTCGGAGCGGCACGACCCCGAGAGCCTCGAGCCCCACCACCTCGAAGAGCTGGCCGACCTGCTGGTCCAGGCGGTGCACGGCCCGTCCTCGCACCACACCACCGGGCCGCTGGCCGACCGGCGCGAGGACGACATAGCCGTGGTCCTGCTCTGCCGCGAGGGCTCGGGCCCCGGCTGCGGGAGCTCCCTGGCGCACCCGTCGCGCCCGGCCCGGCGCACCATGCTCACGGTGGCCCAGGCGGAGCCGGAGCAGTTGGCGGGGGTGCGCCGGCAGATCCGCGAGCTGCTGCACGACTGGGCGGACGAGGAGCAGGTCGACTCGGCGGTGCTGATGGTCTCCGAGATGGTGACGAACGTACTGGTCCACACCGACGGGGACGCGGTGCTGACGGCGCAGGCGGTCGGCGAGCTCGGCTCGCGTCGGCTGCGGGTGGAGGTGGCGGACGCCTCCGACGAGCTGCCGCACAAGCGGCACCCGGGGGAGATGGCCTCCAGCGGGCGGGGCGTCCTGCTGCTGGAGATGCTGGCGGACGACTGGGGCGTCGACCCGCGCGGCGAGGGCAAGTCCACGTGGTTCGTCCTGCACGAGCGCTCGAAACCCGAATCCGACCCGCTGGGCTGACCCCCGGGCGGCGGGCCCCTGCCGTGCTTGGATACAGCGGTGCCGACTCCCCTGCTGCCCGAGGCCGTGCGGCGACTCGCCGCCTGGTGCGTCGGCGTCCTCCTCGTCGCGGCCGTGCCGGCCTTCGTCGTGTGGATGTGCGCCTTCTTCCCCGCTGACCGCGGCCGCCTTCGGGGTGCTGTCCGAGCTGCGGACCCGGTACGGGGCCGCGCGGACCCCCGCGGCGGGCTGAGGGCCGGTCCTGTGCGCCGCCGCTGTGTCCTGGGCCACGTCGGCGGGTGTCACGTTCGCCGGCGCCCACTTGTCCCATGGGCATGACTCACACCAAGAGCGTGCTGCTGGCAGGGGCGAGCGGGGTCTTCGGGCGCCACATCGCCGAGGAGCTCACCGCGGCGGGCCACACCGTCCTGGGTCTGGGGCGGGGCCGCGGGAACGAGGTGGTCGCGGACCTGATGGACCGGGACGGCCTGCTGAGGGCCGTCGACGGCCTGGAGGTCGACACGGTCGTGCACGCCGCGACCGCGCTCCGCAGGACCCCGATGAGGCACCGGGACATGAGCGCGACCGACGCGCTGCGGGTCGGGGGGACCGCGCACCTCGTCGAAGCGGCCCGGGCGCTCGGAGCCCGGCGGATGATCGCCGAGTCGATGGCCTTCGGCTACGGGTACCGGGACTTCGGGGACCGCGTGACCACGGAGGAGGACGTCTTCGGGCCGGCCGGCCTGGACGCCCGGTCCCAACGGCACGTGGACGCGATGCGGTCCAAGGAGGAGCAGGTGCTCGGGGCCGAGGGGATCGAGGGCGTCGCGCTGCGGTTCGGCCTGTTCTACGGGCCCGGCGGCACCGAGGCGCTGGTGGAGCCGCTGCGCAGGCGGGCCCTGCCCGCGGTCGCCGACCGGGGCCGGGTGCTGCCGTGGGTCGAGCTGCGGGACGCGGCGCGCGCGGTGGCACTGGCGGTCGGGGGCGGGCGGCCGGGGCAGGCGTACAACATCGTGGACGACACTCCGACGGGCTTCGGCGCGCACGTGACGGCGGTCGCCGCCGCCTTCGGCGCCCCCCGGCCGATGACCGTTCCGGCATGGATGACCCGGCCCCTGCCGTACGCGCACAGGATGTTCACCACCAGCCTGCGGCTCTCCAACGCCAAGGCCGCGGCCGAGCTCGGCTGGAGGCCCCGGTACGCGGCCTGCGGCGACGGGCTCGCCGCCATGGCCGGCTGACGGCGGAAACCGGCCACGGGCATGCGCGGTTTGGCACGATAT
Source organism: Streptomyces sp. NPDC060049 (assembly GCF_042736715.1). Lineage (NCBI taxonomy): Bacteria > Bacillati > Actinomycetota > Actinomycetes > Kitasatosporales > Streptomycetaceae > Streptomyces > Streptomyces sp. NPDC060049. The sequence continues at coordinate 104,913 of NZ_JBHWVV010000014.1, read as the reverse complement.
GCGGATGACGATCACGAGCGAGTCGGAGCACGACCCCTTCACCGAGCACCGGCGGCTGCTGTTCGCCACCGCCTACCGGATGCTGGGGACCGTCACCGACGCGGAGGACATAGTCCAGGACGCCTGGCTGACCTGGAACAGGGCGGACCGCTCGGCGGTGCGCCATCCCAAGGCGTACCTGGTCCGGACGGTGACCAACCTGTCCTTGAACCGGCTGACCTCGGCGCGGGCCACGCGCGAGGAGTACGTCGGGCCGTGGCTGCCGGAGCCGCTGGCTCCCTCGCCCGACATCGCGGAGAGCAGCGAGATGGCCGAGAGCGTCTCGACGGCCATGCTGGTCGTCCTGGAGACCCTCTCCCCCGTGGAGCGCGCGGTGTTCGTCCTGCACGAGGTGTTCGGCTACTCCCACGTGGAGATCGGCGGCTTCCTGGACCGTCCGGAGGCCACGGTCCGCCAGATCTCGCACCGGGCGCGCCACCACGTCCAGGACCGTCGCCCGCGCTTCGACACCGACGGGGCCCGGCGCGGGGAAGTCACCGCGCGGTTCATGAGCGCCTGCGCGGGCGGTGACCTGAACGCCGTCATGGAGCTGCTCGCCCCCGAGGTCACCGCGTGGTCGGACGGCGGAGGCAAGGTCACCGCCTCCCACCACCCGCTGCACGGCCCCGACCACGTCGCCCGCTGGCTGCTGCGCGTGATGACCCAGGCCGAGGCGGCGGGCGCCACCGTCACCAAGGCCGTCCTCAACGGTGAGCTCGGCGCCCTGGTCCTGATGGGGGGCGCGCCCGTCGGCGCGCTCACCTTCGACCTGGAGGGCGGCCTCCTGCGCAACCTGCGGTTTCAGGTCAACCCCGACAAACTGAGCGGCCTGCGCGGTCATCCGGCCGTCGGGGGCTGAGCCCCGCGGGTGCGGGTCAGTCCTGCGACGCCTCGCCGGTGCCGCGGTGGCCGAGGCCGGTGCGGGCCGTGGTGGGGATCCGGCCGAGCCGGCCGGCCTGGAAGTCGTCGAAGGCCTGCTGCAGTTCGTGCTTGCTGTTCATGACGAACGGCCCGTAGTGCGCCATCGGCTCCCGGATCGGCTGCCCGCCGAGGAGGACGATCTCCAGGTCAGGGGCGTTGGAGTCCTGGGACTCGTCCGCCCGCAGGGTGATCGAGCCGCCCTCGCCGAAGACCACGGTCTGCCCGGTGTGGACCGGCCGCCGGTCCTCGCCGACCGAGCCGCGCCCGGCCATGACGTAGGCCAGGGCGTTGAAGTCCTCGCGCCACGGCAGGGTGATCTGCGCGCCGGGGGTCACCGTCGCGTGGATCATCGTGATCGGGGTGTGGGTGATGCCGGGGCCCTGGTGGCCGTCCAGCTCACCGGCGATGACGCGGAGCAGGGCGCCGCCGTCGGGGGTGGAGAGCAGCTGGACCTGGCCGCCGCCGATGTCCTGGTACCGCGGGGGCATCATCTTGTCGGAGGCGGGGAGGTTCACCCACAGCTGGAGGCCGTGGAAGAGCCCGCCGGACACGACGAGGGACTCCGGCGGGGCCTCGATGTGCAGCAGGCCGCTGCCCGCTGTCATCCATTGGGTATCGCCGCCGTTGATGACCCCGCCGCCGCCGTTGCTGTCCTGGTGGACGAAGGTTCCGTCGATCAGGTAGGTGACGGTCTCGAAGCCGCGGTGGGGGTGCCAGGGGGTGCCCTTGGGCTCGCCCGGCGCGTACTCCACCTCGCCCATCTGGTCCATCATGATGAACGGGTCGAGGTACTGGTAGTTGATCCCGGCGAACGCACGGCGTACCGGGAACCCCTCGCCCTCGAAACCACCCGGGGCGGTCGTCACGGCCAGCACCTTGCGGGCGGTCGTCTCCTGGGCGGGCTCCGCGACACGGGGGAGCGTCAACGGGTTCTCCACAGTCACTGCAGGCATGGTCGGAACCTCCTTCTGGCGTCGAGTTTAGTTGAAACCCGAACTTTCTGCCACCCGACAGAACAGAGGAGGCCCCGGGGGAATTCCCCCGGGGCCGGTGGCTCCGCGCCGCGCCTGGGACTCAGCCGCTGCAGGACGGGTTCGCGTAGCGGCACAGCTGGGCCGTGGCGGCCTCGGCCGGGGCCGCGGCGAGGGCGCCCACGCCCACCGCCAGAGCCACGGCGGCCAGGACGGTGGCCGCCTTGGTGCGCAGCCGCGTGCGCGTCGTGGAAGTCGTACGGTTCATTGCTGCCTCCTGGTGTCGGAACCGGTCGCGGGGGACCCCCCGTGCATCCCCCGCGCCACGGCGTTCGAGCGTCGCGGCCGCCGCCGCGATCCTTGGGTCGGACGCGGAAGGACGGCTCAGCGCCGCCGGGTCACGGTGTGATCTTCACCGAGTTGATCGGCGTCAGGTCCTTCACCATGTAGTTGCCGGCCGGCAGGTAGCCGGTCGAGCAGCCCGAGCCGCCGTAACCGGTACAGGTCCAGAACTTCCAGCCACCGGTCTGGTTGTTGTAGATGACGTGGTTGCCGTTCATGTTGGACAGGTTGTAGGTGCCGGCCTGGTTCGCCTTCCAGATGATGCCGTTCCAGCCCGCGTCCTGCCCGTAGATGCACACGTACCCCGACGGGCAGTCGGCGGGCGACGCCTGCGCCGGCCCCGCCGCCAGGATTCCCGTGCCCAGTGCCATGACCCCGGTGGCCGCGACGGCGGCGAGCTTCGTGCGGATGGACATACGTGACATTGCTGTCTCCCAGATCGCTGTGAGCGGGCCCCCCGTGCTTGCCCCGCAGCACCGATACTCCGCCCCGCCCGACAGGCCCCGCGATCCTTTCGGGCAGGCCCGAAAGGATCACCCGGCCACCGCCGCACGGCAGGCCCACACCCGGACCGGCCACCGAACAGGGGACCCCCCTGCCGTCCCGCTCCGGAGAGATCGGCCCGCCCGCGGCGCCCGCCTGGAAGGAACGCCGGATCCGCGGCCGGCGCGGAAGCGGGCAAGGCTCGTACGCGGCCTAGAGCGCGGAGTCGGGACAGCGCCGGGCTCGCGGCGCCGTCAGGGCGCGGAGTCGGGACAGCGCCGGGCTCGCGGCGCCGTCAGGGCGCGGCAGGTCGCACGGGGCCGCCGGGCCCGGCCGTACGGCGACCCGTCAGCCGTACATGCGGCGCATGGCGAAGTCGACCATCTGCTCGACGGCCTTCGCGTCGAACACCATCCGGTGGTCGCCCTCCATGTCGAGGACGAAGCCGTAACCGGTGGGCAGCAGGTCGATCACCTCGGCGCCGGTGATCACGAAGTACTTGGACTCCTTGCCGGCGTACCGGCGCAGCTCCTTGAGCGTGGTGAACATCGGGATGACCGGCTGCTGCGTGTTGTGCAGCGCCAGGAAACCGGGGGTGTCACCGCGCGGGCAGTACACCTTCGAGCCGGCGAAGATCTGCTGGAAGTCCTCGGCCGACAGCGACCCGGTCGTGAAGGCGCGCACCGCGTCCGCGAGGGACGGCGGCGAGGGCTCGGGGTACAGCGGCTGCTGCGGCTGCGCATAGCCCTGCTGGGGCTGCCCGTACTGCTGCTGCCCCGCGCTCACGTTCTGGTCATAGCCGTACATGGGCCGAAGCCTACCGAGACGGCCGACCGCCGGGGCGTCGAGTTCCGGTCAGTGGACCTTCAGCCCGTCGACGAAGCCCGCCCATGCGGTGGCGGAGAGTACGAGGACGGGCCCGTCCTGGACCTTGGAATCCCGGACGGGGACGAGGCCGGGGATGCCGTCAGCGACCTCGACGCAGAGCCCCTCCGTGGCGGTGGTGTAGCTGCTCGTGCGCCAGCTGGCGGCGCTCAAGTCGTCGTGCATGGTTGCCATTTGCGAAATCCTCTGCAGCGTCTTCGATCATCTTCAGGGATGTCTTGGGCGGCAGCGCCGCCGCCCTGAGGCGGTTGTACGCCTGCTGGTACTGCTCCACGATGCCCGGATCGTCGATGAGCTGGCCGCTGTACATGCCCTCGGTGTACATGACCGGCGGGGCATCGCCGAACGCCATGAGCAAGGTCGATCCCATCATGAAGGGGTGCGCCCCGGCGTTCCACGGAAGGATCTGTGGAACGTAGTGACGGCGCCGCGCGACGGCGGCGATGTGCTCCAGCTGTTCCGCCATGGCCTGGTCCGGGACGATCGGATCCCGAAGGATCGACTCGTGCAGGACGACCCACGACGCCGGCCCCTCAGGCTCCTCGAACACCCAGCTGCGGCTGCGCCGCAGGGCGACCTTCCTCGCGATCTCCGACTCGTCGTCCGTTGGGTTGAAGGTGAGGATGAGTTCCCGGATGTACGGCTCCAGTTGGAGAGGGCCAGGGAGGAGCATGGGGCTCCACTCCTCAATGCCCCGCGCTCGCGCCTCCATCTCGAAGGCGTCCTGGAAGTACGGCGCGAACAGGCTCTTCCGCGCCTTGCGCACGTCCTCGCAGCATCGCGCGAAGAACCCATCCGTCCGCAGCACCCGGTCCACGTGCTGCGCCAGATCCGTCGGCATGGTCCGCTGGCCCCGCTCGATCTCGCTGAGATAGCTGGCGCCGTAGAAGCTGCCCGCCACGGTCTGCTGGAGCGTGAGCCCCGCCGTCTCGCGCCGCCAGCGCAACTCCTTGCCGTAGAACGCCGACACGTTCGCCGAGCCATCCAGGTCCTTGCTCGCAGCCACCGACCCCCACTTTCCACACTTCGTGCTGTGGACTCGAAACCCTTCCCACGCTACGCCGAGCCACGCCAGCCTGTGAGGAGTTCGTCACACACAGTCCGCACTGCGAAAGGCCCGCCATGAGCGACCACCCCCACGACCACGAGGCCACCACCGCCCTGGACAACCTCCGAGCCGCACTCGCAGGACACGGGATCACCCTTCCCTCCCTCGACCTCCACCTCCTCTCCTACGCCGGGCGTTACGACTCCCCGCCCCTCATCGCCCTCGGCAACTGCAACCCCGCCACCGCGCAGCGACTGGCCGCCGCCCTGGCCGGGGAGCGGTGAACGCGCTCACCATCCGGCTGCTCGCCGCGCCCGCGGCCGTGCCGCTGCTCCGGCACGCCGTGCGCGAGCACCTGGGGGAGGCCCCCGACGCGGAGCTGTGCGTCAGCGAGCTGCTGACCAACGTGATCGCCCACCTGGGAGAAGGCACGCCCGTGACGCTGCGGATCACCGGAAGGGCAGCCCGTACGCGGGTCGAGCTCACCGACCCCGACCCGCTTGCGTGGCCCGAACCCCGGCAGGCGGCCGACGCCGAGGAGTCCGGCCGGGGCCTCGCCTTGCTGGCGGCCGTCGCGCTGCGCTGGGGGGTGCGCCGGGAGGGGGCGGGAAAGACCGTCTGGTGCGAGCTTCCGAGAGAGTCGTCACACTCCCGGCACTAGGGGTTGCGCCTTATTACCGACGGGTAGCACCATTACGTTACCGATTGGTATGCACGAGGAACCACTCTCACCGAGCCTTAACGGAGCCGTCGCCATGGGGCACTACAAGTCGAATCTCCGCGACATCGAGTTCAACCTCTTCGAGGTGCTCGGGCGCGACAAGCTGTACGGCACCGGACCGTTCGGTGAGATGGACACCGAGACCGCCAAGACGATCCTCAGCGAGATCGCCAAGCTCTCCGAGAACGAGCTGGCCGCCTCCTTCGAGGACGCCGACCGCAACCCGCCGGTCTTCGACCCCACCACGAACACCGCGCCCGTCCCGGCGTCCTTCAAGAAGAGCTACAAGGCCTTCATGGACTCCGAGTACTGGCGCCTGGGCCTGCCCGAGGAGATCGGCGGCACCACCTCGCCCCGCTCCCTGATCTGGGCCTTCGCGGAGACGATCCTGGGCGCGAACCCGGCCGTCTGGATGTACTCCTCCGGCCCCGCGTTCGCCGGCGTCCTCTTCGAAGAGGGCAACGAGGTACAGAAGAAGATCGCCGCGCTCGCCGTCGAGAAGCGCTGGGGCTCCACCATGGTCCTCACCGAGCCGGACGCCGGCTCGGACGTCGGCGCCGGCCGCACCAAGGCGGTCCAGCAGGCCGACGGCTCCTGGCACATCGAGGGCGTGAAGCGCTTCATCACCTCGGGTGAGCACGACATGGAGGAGAACATCCTCCACTACGTCCTCGCGCGCCCCGAGGGCCACGGCCCGGGCACCAAGGGCCTGTCCCTCTTCCTCGTGCCGAAGTTCCACTTCGACTGGGAGACCGGCGAGCTGGGCGAGCGCAACGGCGTCTACGCGACGAACGTCGAGCACAAGATGGGCCTCAAGGCCTCCAACACGTGCGAGATGACCTTCGGCGACCAGCACCCCGCCAAGGGCTGGCTGATCGGTGACAAGCACGACGGCATCCGCCAGATGTTCATGATCATCGAGTTCGCCCGCATGATGGTCGGCACGAAGGCCATCGCGACGCTCTCCACCGGCTACCTCAACGCGCTGGAGTACGCCAAGGAGCGCGTGCAGGGCCCGGACCTGGCGAACTTCATGGACAAGACGGCCCCCAAGGTCACCATCACGCACCACCCCGACGTGCGGCGCTCGCTCATGACGCAGAAGGCGTACGCCGAGGGCATGCGCGCCCTCGTCCTGTACACCGCCTCCATCCAGGACGAGATCCAGGTCAAGCAGGCCGCGGGCGAGGACGCCTCCTCCCTCGTGGGCCTCAACGACCTGCTCCTGCCGATCGTGAAGGGCTACGGCTCGGAGAAGTCGTACGAGCAGCTCGCGCAGTCCCTGCAGACCTTCGGCGGTTCCGGTTACCTGCAGGAATACCCGATCGAGCAGTACATCCGCGACGCCAAGATCGACACCCTCTACGAGGGCACCACGGCCATCCAGGGCCAGGACTTCTTCTTCCGGAAGATCGTCCGCGACCAGGGTGCTTCGCTGAACGTCCTCTCCGAGACGATCAAGAAGTTCCTGGCCGAGGCCGTCGGCGGCGAGGACCTCGCCCCGGCCCGCGACGCGCTCGCCAAGGCCGCCGTCGACCTGGAGGCCATCGTCGGCCAGATGATCGTCGACCTCACCGCCACCGGCGAGGACGTCAAGAACATCTACAAGGTCGGCCAGAACACCACGCGCCTGCTGATGGCCTCCGGTGACGTGGTCGTCGGCTACCTGCTCCTCAAGGGCGCGGCCGTGGCCGCCGAGAAGCTGCCGACCGCCTCCGCCAAGGACGCGCCGTTCTACACCGGCAAGATCGCGGCGGCGAAGTTCTTCGCCTCCCAGGTCCTGCCCGGCGTCTCGGTCGCCCGCGCGCTCGCCGAGACCGTCGACAACACCCTGATGGAGCTCGACGAGGCCGCCTTCTAAGCCTTCTCCATCCCACAGCTGTACGCGGTGTACGTACGCGCAGACGGCCGGGTCCTCCCGCACGGGGGCCCGGCCGTCGGCGTGCGCGCGGCAGCACCCGCGGGGCCCCCGGAGCGGCTGTGGTCTGCGGGGTTCCCGGGTTGTCGGTGCTTCGTGGGACGCTCGTGGGTATGAGTCCACAGGAGCAGCAGCGCGGCAGCAGGGGGTACTCCGTCCCGACCGGGCGGCCGTACGCCCTCAAGGAGCTGCAGTCCGCCGTGGGCAGCCTCGGCGACCACCTCAAAGAGCTCTACGACGGGTCCCACCCCACCGAGTACGAGTCCGTCGCCGACGCCCTGTACACCGCCTTCCAGACCGCCGCCGGCCTCGCGCCCGCCAAGAGCTACACCGGCTGTCCGGAGCACCCCAACGGCGCCCTCGACCCCGAGGCACCCGAAGGCTGGGGCCGCTGCCTGATCTGCAACGACCGCCGGCGCCTGGGACTGCGCGCCCAGGGCGCCCGCGCGGCCTCCGCCGCCCCGCCCGCCGCCGGGGAGCAGCGCCGGCTCGGATACCCCGTGCCCGACCCCCCGTACACCCTCCAGGCGCTGCGCGAGCGGCTGCGTACGGTCGAGGACCGGCGCTTCCACCTGAGCCTGTCCTCGCCCCCCGAGGAGTTCGTGCGGATGGCCGACGACCTGCACCGCGCCTTCATCGTGGCCCGCGAGCTGTCTCGGCCGCGCAACGCCTCCGGCTGCTCCGAGCACCCCGGGGCCCCCATCGACCCCGACGCCCCGCCGGGCGAGGCCTGTATCTTCTGCGCCGGACGCAAAAGACGCGCACAGCGCTCCGCGCAGACCCCGGAGATGCTCCCGCGCATCCGCCGGGGCGAGCGCAGACAGCTGCAGCGACGCTTCGAGCGCCCGCCGGGCTGAGGAGCTCCGGGGCCCGGGCCACAGCCCTCGCGGTCCCTTCCCTCGGCCATCCGCCACAGTCCGGCCATGACGAACACGACCGTCGTTAAGGTGAACCACATGAGCTCTCCCGCCGCCCGCTTCGACCGCGGCCACACCGACGACCTGATGACCTTCCTGACGGCGAGTCCGTCGCAGTACCACGCCGTGGCCAACGCGGCCGAGCGGCTGGAGAAGGCCGGATTCAGGCAGTTGGCCGAAACGGACGCCTGGGACGCGAGCACGGGGGGCAAGTTCGTACTCCGGGGCGGCGCGATCATCGCCTGGTACGTGCCCGAAGGCGCGGCCGCGCACACCCCGTTCCGGATCGTCGGCGCGCACACCGACTCCCCCAACCTCCGGGTCAAGCCGCTGCCCGACACCGGCTCGCAGGGCTGGCGGCAGATCGCCGTGGAGATCTACGGCGGCACCCTGCTCAACACCTGGCTCGACCGCGACCTGGGCCTGGCCGGGCGGTTGACCCTGCACGACGGCTCCGAGCGGCTCGTCAACATCGACCGCGCGCTGATGCGCGTACCCCAACTCGCCGTGCACCTGGACCGGTCGGTGAACACCGACGGGCTCAAGCTCGACAAGCAGCGGCACATGCAGCCGATCTGGGGCCTGGGCGAGGTCCACGAAGGCGACCTGATCGCCTTCCTGGAGGACGAGGAAGGGCTCGAACGCGGCTCCGTCGCCGGCTGGGACCTGATGGTCCATTCGATCGAGCCGCCGGCCTACCTGGGCCGCGACCGCGAGCTGCTGGCCGGCCCGCGCATGGACAACCTGCTGTCCGTGCACGCGGGCGTCGTCGCGCTCGCGGCGGCCTCCGCCGCCGGCAAGCTCGACCACATCCCCGTCCTGGCCGCCTTCGACCACGAGGAGAACGGCTCCCAGTCGGACACCGGCGCGGACGGGCCGCTGCTGGGCAACGTGCTGGAACGTTCTGTCTTCTCGCGGGGCGGCTCCTACGAAGACCGCGCGCGGGCCTTCGCGGGCGCCATCTGCCTCTCCTCGGACACCGGCCACGCCGTGCACCCCAACTACGCGGAGCGCCACGACCCCTCGCACCACCCGCGCGCCAACGGCGGCCCCATCCTCAAGGTCAACGTCAACCAGCGGTACGCGACGGACGGCAGCGGGCGCGCGGTCTTCGTGAACGCCTGCGAGCGGGCCGGCGTGCCGTGGCAGACCTTCGTCTCCAACAACTCGATGCCGTGCGGCACGACGATCGGCCCGATCACCGCCGCCCGCCACGGCATCCAGACCGTCGACATCGGCGTGGCCATCCTGTCGATGCACAGCGCCCGCGAACTGTGCGGCGCGGACGACCCGTACCTCCTGGCCAACACGATGGTCGCGTTCCTGGAGAGCTGACGCTCCCCGCTCCCGACGGTCCGCTCCCTACGACGCGTCGAGGCCCGCCAGGACGAGGGGGAGCCGGACGGCACCCTGCGGGGTGACCCGCACCGGCACCCCCCAGTCCTGCTGGTGGACGTGGCAGGCGGGGTACTCGTTCTCCGGGTCGTCGTCGCAGGAGGCGGCCATCGCGGAGACGTGCAGGACGCCCTCGGTGACCTCCGGGTTCAGCGCGAGCTCCCGGAAGAGGTCGGTCCCCGCCCCGTCCCCGGCCGCCAGCAGTTCGGGCGGCGTCGAGGAGACCAGCAGGCGGGTGGAGGGCCCGTAGCGGGTGTCCAGCTTCTGGCCGGACGGCGCCTGGAAGACGACGTCCAGGCGGAGCGTGCCGGGGGCCACCTCCGTCGCGGCCCGCTGCGTGCGGTGGGCGACCGCGTCGACGCGGACGGCCTCCTCGGGGAGGCGCAGCCGGGTCAGCCGGTGGCGGGCGGACTCGACGACCACGATGTCCTCGCCGACGAGAACGGCGTCGCTGGGCTCGCGCAGGTCGGTGGCGAGCGTGGTGACCTGCCCGGTCGCGGGGTCGTAGCGCCTCAGGGCGTGGTTGTAGGTGTCGCACACCGCGACCGAGCCGTCGGGCAGGGCGGTGACGCCGAGCGGGTGCTGGAGCAGCGCCTGGGCGGCGTCCCCGTCGCGGTGCCCGAAGTCGAACAGCCCCGTCCCGACGGCCGTGGTGATCGCGTAGCCGTCGTCGGTGGGGTGGACGTACCGCAGGGAGCTGGTCTCGGAGTCGGCGACCCACAGCCGGTCCCCGGCGGCCGCGAGCCCGGACGGCTGGGCGAACCAGGCCTCGGCGGCAGGCCCGTCGTGCAGCCCTTCGTTGGTGGTCCCCGCGGCGACGGCGACGGTGCCGCTCTGCGGATCCCAGGTCCACAGCTGGTGGACGCCCGCCATGGCGATCCACACCCGGTCCCGCCACCACGCCACGTCCCACGGCGAGGACAGGTCGACTTCCAGGGCCGGCCCGGAGGTGGGCGAACCCTGCCACCACTGGCGGCCCGTCCCGGCCACGGTCTCGACGGCGCCCGTGACGGGATCGAAGCGGCGCAGCGCGTGGTTCACGGTGTCGGCGACGATCACCGAGCCGTCGGGCAGCAGCGTCAGCCCCTGCGGCTCGCTGAAGCCCTCGGCGGTGAATCCGCGCTCCCCGCTGCCGACGCGCCGTACGACGCCCTCCCCGTCGGCGGCCAGCTCCACCAGCTGGTGGCGCGTCGAATCGGAGACGAGGAAGTTCCCGGACGGGAGCACCAGCGCCTTCCCGGGGAACCGCAGCGCACCCGCCACCGGCTCGGGAGCGACGTACGGGCCGTCACCGCGCCGCAGGGTCCCCTTGGCCTCGTGCTCGGCCTCCAACTCCTCGACGAGCCGCGCGATGGCGTGCGCGTGCCCCTCGCCGGCGTGCTGCGCGACGACGTACCCCTCGGGGTCGATCACCACGAGCGTGGGCCAAGCGCGGACGGCGTACTGCTTCCAGGTCGCGAGCTCGGGGTCGTCGAGCACGGGGTGGTGCACCCCGTACCGCTCGACGGCGTCGACGACGGCGGCGTGCTCGGCCTCGTGCACGAACTTCGGCGAGTGCACACCGATGATCACAACGGTGTCGCGGTGCTTCTCCTCCAGCTCGCGCAGCTCGTCGAGGACGTGCAGGCAGTTCACACAGCAAAAGGTCCAAAAGTCGAGGATGACGATCCGTCCTCGCAGGTCAGCGAGGGTGTAGGACGTGTCCCCGGTATTGAGCCAGCCGCCCTTGCCGATCAGCTCGGGGGCACGGACTCGGGCGCGACGGGGTGCGGGCGCGGCAGAATTCATGCGTCCAGGGTGCCACCTCCGCACACGGGCACCCGTCCGGGTGACGATGCCGGCCGGACCCCCGCGGGACGCTGGGTGCAGGCAGCGAAGGAGGCGTCCGGCATGACCACCGCGCACGACTACACGCTGTTCGCCGGGCCCCGGCGGCTCGGGTACACCGAAGTGGACGGGCCGCATGCCTTCGGGACCCCGGTGCACCTCCCGGCTCCGGTCGGCCTCGACATCGACACCAGCGGGCTCTACTCGGTCAGGGCCCGTGTCAGGGCGGGTGCGTACGGGTGGGGGCGGCGGCGGGGGGTCAGGACGCCGATGTGGCGGGCGGGGCGCGGCGGGTCGACGCGGACGACGGTGACGTCCGCGGTTCCGGCCGGCGGCAGGGAGACCTGCGGGATCAGCGCGACGCCGACGCCCGCCGCGACGAGGGACCCCGCGAAGAAGTAGTCCGTGGTGGACGCCGCCACCCGGAGGTCGAAACCGGCCCGCTCCGCGTACCGGCGCAGGTACGCCTCCGTCTTGAGGCAGCCCAGCACCCACCGGTCGGAGGCGAGTTCGGCGAGCGCGGCCGACTCGCGGCCCGCGAGCCGGTGGCCGGGCGGCAGGACCAGTGACAGCGGATCGTCCAGCAGCGGCAGCCAGTCGAGCGCCTCCTGCGGCCGCAGTGGCAGCGGCCCGTCGAAGTGGTAGGTCAGCGCGAGGTCGGCAGCACCGGCGCGCACCATCGGCACGGCCTCCTCCGGCTCCGCCTCCAGGACCGTCAGCTCCACCTCCGGATGCGCGGCGACGAACCGTGCGAGTGCGCGCGGCAGCAGCCTCCGGCCCCCGCTCACGAAGGTGGCGACCGTCAGACGGGGCCGCTCGGCGGTGATCCGGTCGATCTCGTGGCGGACGTGGTCGAGCTCGGCGGATATCGTCTCCGCCGCCTCCACCAGCAGCCGCCCCGGCTCGGTGAGGGTGATTCCGCGCGTGCTGCGCACGTGCTCGGCGGCGGGCGGGCTGAGTTCACCGGCCGCCTCGCGCACTACGTGGAGCGGATCGGCGCCGGGACCGCGGTGCGCGTGCACGAAGCGCCGTACCCGACCTCCTTCGTCCACCACCACGAGATCGCCCGGTTCCTCCACTGGGCCGGGGAGCGGGACTTCACGGGGCCGGTGAACGCGGCCTCGGACGGGCAGCTCGACGTCCTCGGCCTGTGCGGGGCCGTCGCGGAGGAGCTCGGGCGACGCGGGCGACGCGGGCGACGCGGGCCGCTCGGGGATGACGGCGCGGCCGGGCAGGGGCCCCGCTACCGGGTCGTCGGCCCCGGGGAGCCCGCCTCGCCGTTCTCCTTCGACCGCGCGTACGCGATGGACAACGACCGGGCCCGCGCCCTCGGCTTCGCGTTCGGCCGGCTCGCGGACTGGCTCCCGGACGCCGTCGCGGAGACCGCGGGCGCGCTCCGGTCACAGCACCGGTAGGGCCTAGGCGGCCGCCCCGAAGGAGTGCAGGGAGCGGATCAGCGCGGTCACGAAGGCTTCGCGGGTCTCGGGCGGGAGGAGGTCCAGGGAGAGGTACGGGTTCAGATCCTCCAGTTCGACCAGCAGGAGCTCGCCCGAGGGAGCCCGGCAGGCGTCCACGCGCTGGATGCCGTGGTCGAGGGTGTTCCAGGCGACGAAGCCCCGGGCGAAGGCCAGGTCCCCAGGAGTGGGTTCGTAGGGGACGAGTTCCCAGCGGCGGCCCGGGTCCGGGGCGTAGAGGGCGTACTGGAAGGCGTCGTCGACGAAGTAGAAGGACACCTCGTACGCGAAGTCCACGCGCGGCTGGATCAGGAACTCCCCCGGCGCGCAGTCCGGCCGCGGGGCGAAGGCGAGGCCTATCGAGTCCGCGCCCTGCTTGGGCTTCACCGCGTAGGAGGGCGAGGACGGCAGGAGGGCCAGGTCCTTCGGGTCGTCGATGGTGGGGATGACCGGGTGTCCGGCCGCCGTCAGGTCGAGCAGGTACTGCTTGCCCGCCATGTCGCCGCGGCCCGTGAGCGGGTTGTAGACGCGGGTGCCCGAGGCGAGGGCCGCCGCGCGGAAGGCGTCGTACGCCTCCTGGTAGTGCAGGACCGGGCCGCTGTTGCGGACGACGACCGTGTCGAAGGCCGGCATCAGGCGTTCCGCGTCCAGCGGGTGGCACAGGGCGAGGTCGAAGTGCTCGCGCAGGCGCGAGGTGAGGAATATGTCCTCGTCGCAGTAGCGGCGGCCACGCGCCGGATAGGCCAGGTCTGTGACGTAGAGCAGAGGCATGCCCGCAACCTATCGCGGGCAGCGATGACGGCATGAAATACCTGGTTCGGGACAAACTGCTGGCCGTCGGGGACGACTACTGGATCGAGGACGAGGACGGGCGGCACGCCTTCCTCGTCGACGGCAAGGCCCTGCGCTTCCGGGACACCCTGGAGCTCAAGGACCCCGACGGCCGGATCCTGATCACGCTGCGGGAGAGACTGTTCGCCCTGCGCGACGCGATGACGCTGGAGCGCGACGACCGGCGGCTCGCGGTCATCCGCAAGAAGCGGTTCTCCCTGCTGCGCAACCACTACCTCGTCACGCTGAACGAGGGCACCGAGCTCGACGTCAGCGGCCGGATCCTGGACCGGGAGTTCAAGGTCGAGTACGACGGGGAGCTCCTCGGCCTGATCTCGCGCCAGTGGTACCGGGTCCGCGAGACGTACGCCGTCGACGTGGTCCGCGAGGATGCGGACGCCTCGCTGCTGGTCGCGGTCGCCGTGTGCGTGATCCGGATGGCGGAGAAGGAGCGGGAGGGGGGCGGGGACGACTGAGGCCCCTTCGTCCTTCGCCCCGCGGCGCCTTCGCGCGCGTCGCCCCCGCCGGGTCAGCGGCCCAGGCGGCGGTCCTTCAGGGCCGGGAACTGCTCGCGCGTCCCGGCGACCTTCGCCGGGTCCAGTTCCACCGTCAGCACGTCCTCCCCCGGGCCCGCCTCCGCCAGGACCTCGCCCCACGGGTCGACGACCAGGCTGTGTCCGGCCTGCTCGACGCCCGCGTGCGTGCCGGACAGCCCGCACGCGAGGACGTACGACTGGTCCTCCACGGCCCGCGCGCGGTTCAGGAGCGTCCAGTGGGAGCGGCGGCGGGCCGGCCAGCCCGCGGCCACCACCATCGTCGTCGCCCCGGCGTCGACCAGGCCGCGGAACAGTTCCGGGAAGCGCAGGTCGTAGCAGGTGGCGAGGCCGAGCGTCTGCTCCGGCAGGGCGACGGTGGTCAGGGAGTCGCCCGCGGACATCAGGACGGCCTCGCCCTGATCGAAGCCGAAGCGGTGGATCTTGCGGTAGGTGGCCGCGAGCTCGCCCGTCGGGGAGAGGACGAGCGCGGTGTTGTAGAGCGAGCCGTCACCCGCTCGCTCCACGAAGGATCCGGCGTGCAGCCAGACCTGCGCGTCGCGGGCGGCCTTGGACATGGCCTCGTAGGTCGGGCCGTCCAGCGGCTCCGCCTCCGTCTCGAACTGCTCGTAGGCGAAGGCCCCGACGGTCCACAGCTCGGGGAGGACGACGAGATCGGAGGCGGACTGTTCGCGTACGAGGCCGGCGGCGCGGGAGCGGCGGGAACCCACCGACTCCCCCTCGTTCACTGCGATTTGGATCAGGGAAGCGCGCACAGTACCACCGTCCTGGCATTCAAGCCGTCAACTCGGGCCTACGATCGTCACACGAAAGCACTGCCGGGGTGCTCTTCGGCAGCGTAGTTTTGAAGCCATTGCACAAGCTTCCAGAACGCGCCAACGCGCCAATGAACAGCACGCGAGGGGTCCCGTTGACCGTCCATCCGCATCCCAGCCTTCAGCCCTATGCCGACGCGTGGACCCACTCCATCGAGGCGATATCCGAGCTGGTCCTTCCGCTGACGGAGGGCGAGTGGAACAGGGCGACGCCCTGCCCCAACTGGTCCGTGCGTGATGTCGTGTCACACATCATCGGCATCGAATGCGAGCAGCTCGGCGACCCGCGGCCGATCCACACCCTGCCCAGGGACCTGCGGCACGTGGTCGACGAGTTCTCCCGGTACATGGAGGTGCAGGTCGACGTACGGCGCCACCACACCGCGCCGGAGATGACCTCGGAGCTGGAGTACACGATCATCCGCCGCTCGCGCCAGCTGCGCAACGAGAAGCGGGATCCGGACACCCTGATCCGCGGACCGCTGGGCGAGCCCGCCACGCTGGAGCACTCGTTGCGGCTGCGCGCCTTCGACGTGTGGGTCCACGAGCAGGACCTGCGGGCGGCGCTCGGGGCGCCGGGCAACTGGGACTCGCCGGGCGCCCACGTGGCGCGGGACGTCCTGCTGGCCGGGCTGCCGAAGGTCGTCGCGAAGAAGGCGGGCGCGCCCGCGAACTCCGCCGTCGTCATCGACGTGCACGGGACGCTGGAGTTCATGCGGACCGTACGGGTCGACACGGAGGGGCGGGGCACGATCGACAAGGCCCCGTCGCTGGGGCCGGCGGTGACGCTGACGCTGGACTGGGAGACGTACGTACGCCTCGCGGCCGGCCGGGTGCGGCCGCACGCCGTCGCCGACCGGGTGAAGGTGGAGGGCGACCAGGCGTTGGCGGACGCCATCCTGACCCACTTCTCCGTGACGCCGTAGGAGCCGCCGGCGGCCGGTGCACGGCCACCGGCCGCCCGTACGCCGGCCGGGGCCCGGCGGCCCCGGCCCGCCCGCCCGCGTTCAGCGGGCCGGCGGGGCCGCGGCCTGTGCGGGCACCGGCACCGGCAGCGGCGCCGGGACCGCCGGAGCGGGCGCCGACCGCTCGCGTTCGCGGGCCAGGGCCCGGCCGCGCAGGCGCAGGATCTGGGCGATGCCGACCAGTTCCAGGACGAAGACCGACGAGAACGCGACGCGGTAGTTGTCGCCCGTGGCGTCGAGCAGCAGGCCCACCACCAGCAGGGTCGTCATGGACGCGACGAAGCCGCCCATGTTGGTGATTCCGGAGGCCGTGCCCTGGCGTTCCGCCGGGTTGGCCGGACGGGCGAAGTCGAAGCCGATCATCGAGGCCGGGCCGCAGGTGCCGAGCACCAGGCACAGACAGACCAGCAGCCACATCGGCGCGTGGTCCCCCGGATAGGCCAGGACCGAGCCCCACAGCAGCGCGGTGACGGCGACGGTGCCGAGCGCGAGGGGGATCCGCGAGGACTGCCGCCGGCCCACGACCTGGCCGTAGACGAGGCCGAGCGCCATGTTCGAGGCGACGACCAGCGTCAGCAGCCCGCCCGCGGTGGTGCGCGGGAGCCCCTGCGCCTCGACGAGGAACGGCATGCCCCACAGCAGCAGGAACACCATCGCCGGGAACTGCGTGGTGAAGTGCACCCACAGGCCGAGCTTCGTGCCGGGCTCCCGCCAGGAGTCGGCGATCTGGCGCCGTACGAAACCCCCTGCCCCGGTGGCCGCCCGCGCGGGCTCGTGGCCCTCGGGGTGGTCGCGCAGGAACAGGACGAGGGGGACCAGGACGACCAGCCCCGCCACCGCGCTGCCCGCGAACGCCGGGACCCAGCCGACCCCGTGCAGGACGGGCGCCAGCACCAGGGTGGAGACCAGGTTGCCCGCCATCCCGATCAGGCCGGCCAGCTGCGCCATCAGCGGGCCCCGGCGGGCCGGGAACCAGCGCGTCCCGAGCCGCAGCACGGAGATGAAGGTCAGGGCGTCGCCACAGCCGAGCAGGGCGCGGGCCGCCAGGGCCATCCCGTAGGTGGGGGAGAGCGCGAAGCCGATCTGGCCGGCGGTGAAGAGCACCGCGCCGAGGGTGAGGACCTTCTTGGTGCCGAGCCGGTCCACCATCAGGCCGACGGGTATCTGCATGCCCGCGTAGACCAGCAGTTGCAGGAGGGAGAAGGTGGACAGGGCGGAGGCGTTCACGTGGAAGCGGTCGGCGGCCTCCAGGCCGGCGACGCCGAGGCTGGTGCGGAAGATGACCGCGACGAAGTAGACGGCGACGCCGATCGACCACACCAGGACCGCCTTGCGGCCGCCCGGCGGATCCTTGAAGACGGGCAGGACGGGAACGACCGGCACGGCGGGAGCGGCGTGGGGAGCGGGAGCGGCCGGAGCCGTCGGGCCGCCGGCCTCCGCGCTCATCGGGCGGACCCCCGCACCAGTTCCGCGATCCGGCCCACGTGCGCCCGTACGGCCGCCGCGGCCGTCTCGGCGTCGCCGGCGCGCAGCGCGTCGAGGATCTCCGTGTGCTCGGTCAGCGTCCGCTCCACCCGGTCGGGGTGCGCGTGCAGGACGGCGACGCCCATGCGCAGCTGGCGGTCGCGCAGCTGGTCGTAGAGGCGGCTCAGGATCTGGTTGCCGGCGCTGCGCACGATCTCCGCGTGGAAGGCCCTGTCCGCGGCCATCATCGCGGCGAGCTCGCCGGCGGCGCCGAGGCGGCGCTGTTCCCCGATGAGCTCCGCGAGCCGCTCCAGCAGGCCGGGCGGGGCGGGCACGGCCCTGCGGACGCTGAACTCCTCGACGAGCAGCCTGGTTTCGATCACGTCGGCGATCTCCTGGGCGGAGACGGGGAGGACGAGGGCGCCCTTCTTCGGGTACAGCTTCAGCAGCCCCTCGGTCTCCAGCCGCAGCAGCGCCTCGCGGACCGGCGTGCGGGACACGCCGACGGCGACGGCGAGCTCGCCTTCCGTCAGGAGGGTCCCGCCCTCGTAGCGGCGCTCCAGTACGCCCTGCTTGACGTGCTGGTAGACGCGTTCGGCGGCGGTCGGTGCGGAGGCGGCTGATGGCATGCGCACAGCTTAGATACAACAGGGGTGCAAGCTGCCGCCCGTCCAGGATGCGGACCCCACCGGCGGGGGACCCACCTGCGCTCACTCCCCCGCCCCACCGGCGGGGGACCCACCTGCGCTCACTCCCCCGGCGCCGCCACGGCCACGTCCAGGACGAACTCGTCGTACGGCGCCTCCTGCGGGTACGGCGGCCGGACCTGCGCGAACCGGATCCGCGCCCGGCCGCCCGCCAGGGCCCGTACGACGTACACGCGCTCGACGCTCGCCCCGGGCAGCGCCGGCTCCGCGGAGGCGGCGGGGGGCGGGCCCTCGGACACCGCGACGACGCCCGCGTCCCCGGTCACCTGCCAGGTCCACACGTAGCCGCGCGCACCGCGCCCGGTCAGCCGCAGCTCGTACCGCTCACCCGGGGCGAGCGCCACCTCGCGTACCTCCACGCGCACTCCTCTTGGCCCGGCCCACCGGTCCGGGGTCCCTCACGCGGGGCCGATCACGGCCCCTTCGTGCCAGCCCGCGCCGTCGCGCCAGTAGTGCTGGAGCAGGCGGTCGGTGCGCAGGGCGATCACCTCCAGGTTGAACCCGAAACTGCCCTGGAGCATCCCGGTGACGGCCAGCACGTCGTGGCCGAAGACCGCGGAGCGCCGCCAGGGCGTGCCGCCCGCGTTGCCGCGCCACCAGTGCTCGATCCGGCCGCCCCCGCCCGTCACGCACAGCTCGTAGTTCCCCGCGGTGTCCTCGTCGGCCGCCCCGTACTGCGCCTCGATCATGCAGGGGGCCGAGGTGACACCGCTGCCGAAGACCTCGCCGGGGCGCCACACGAAGCCGTTCGGGTCGTCGCGCCACCACAGCTGCATCCGGCCGTCGGTGCGGGCCGCCACCAGGTCGAGGCGGCGGGAGCGGGTCTGGATCAGGGCCGGGCCGTAGTGGGCGATGCCGGAGGCGAAGCGGCCGCCGTCGTTCCAGGTCCAGGGGGCGCCGTTGATCCGCCACCAGTGGTTCAGGCGGCCGTCGGCGGTGCTGACGACCACCTCGAAGTTGCCCGGCGCGCCGTAGTCGCTCTGGATGAAGGCCGGGGTCGAGCCGATCGCCGCGTCGCCGGGGCCGAAGGCACCGCCGTCGCGCCAGGCGCCGCCGGACTGCTCGTAGTACCAGTGGCGCAGCCTGCCGCCGGTGGTGACGTGCAGGGTCTCCATGTTCCGGTTGTAGGTGGTCCCCGTGAAGGCCGGCTGCCCGGAGGCGTCCGACGCGAAGGCCCGGCCGCGCGCCCACGGGAAGGGGTCGTCGCCCCCGCGCCACCAGTGCTGGAGCGAGCCGCCGCCGCCCCGCGCCGCCATCTCGAAGTTGCGGTGGGCGCGCCCGTTGCCGCTCTCGTAGACGTTCCCGGCGTGCAGGCGGCGCTTGCTCCACGGGTCGATGTTGGTGCCTCGCAGCCCGCACTTGGCCCAGTGGTCGATCTCCGCCTCGCCGTACGCGATCCGGCCGTGGCCGCCGACGTGGTAGCCGGGACCCCAGGAGTTCTTGAAGTGCCAGCAGCCGGCCGCGTCGTCGTAGCCGGTGATCAGGACGCAGTGGCCGCCCGCGAAGCGGTCGCTCGTGCGGTGGTAGACCCCGGAGCCCAGGCCGAAGAAGTCGTCGTAGACGTCGAAGCAGGCCGTCAGCGGTCCTACCGTGTCGAGCCAGACCTTCTGCTGCTCCACGTCGCCGAGCCGGACGTAGTCGCTGATCCTGACGGTGCGCCCGGAGCGGTCCCAGCTCGGGGTGTACTCGGCCCGCCAGGCGTCGCGGCGGTCGGCGGGCGTGCCCGGCGGGGGCGGCGAGTACGGCCAGCAGTCCGGGTCGGCGAGGCCGCCGTTGGCCTGGATCCAGTCGAGCGCCGCCTCGGGGCTTCCCGTCTGCCCGCAGGGGGCCTTCAGTCCGTCGTGCACGTCCCCCTCGGACCGCTCGGCCCATACGTGGTGCTCGATGCGGGCCATCGACTCGACCAGGCCGGCCGCCGCGAACGCCCAGCACGAGCTGCACGGGTTCTGGTCCTTCACCTTGGTGATCCACGGCCGGCCCCAGCGGACGCGCCAGTCCACGGACGCCGGCCGGGCCGCCTGCGCGGTCCCCCCGGACTCCGGCAGCAGGCCGTGCGCCGCCCTGCGCCGGGTGAGGTCCGGATTGCCGCTCGGCCGCCCGACGAGCTCCCGCAGGTCCACGGGTGACACGGACGCGGCGGGCGTGAGGACGGCCCCCGGCGCCAGGCCGAGAGAGGGCCTGGGGACGGGATCGTCATCGGCGAGGTGTTCGCTCACGGACCACCGCGCCCCGTGGGCCGCGAGCTGCGCCCGCAGCTCCCCCGCCGTCTGTACGGATACCTCCGACTGCTCCGACTGCTCCGGCATTCCGGCCCCCCCATTGCAACCGTACGGATCCGGGCCCGGGGAGCGTCCACCGCGCCGCACGGCACGTCAAGGGGGTCCGGGCGGTCGCGCGGCGGCACGGCGGTCGCACGCCGTTCGCGCACGGGCGGGCGCCGTCGCGCGCCGTCGTGCGCGGTCGCCGCCGCCGGGCCGGCGCCCCCCGGATCGCTCCCGTCGTCCCGCGCGTTCCCCCCGGGAAGGGCGCGGCGGCGCCCCGTTAGGCTGACCCGCATGGATGGGTGGATGGCGCCGAGCTCCATCGAGCGGGAGCTCTACGGGGCCAAGACGCGCGGCGACTGGCCGGGTTACCTCGACGCCCTCGCGCGCAGCGAGCTGTTCATGCCCCAGTTCCGCGCGCACGTCGACGCCGAGCCCACGCAGGCCCGCTTCCACCCCGCGCCCGACGGCCGCAGCCTCGCCGTCTACACCCGCGGCATGCTGCCCGCGCCCGACCCGCACACCGTGTACGTCCGCCAGTCCCTCGCGTGGTTCGCCAACGCCTGGGACGCCGCGGACCCGCCCCACCTCGCCGTGAACCCGGGCTCCCCCGCCGAGGCGTACCTGACCACCGCTCCCGCCGACCGGGCCCGCTGGCGCGCGCACTGGGACGCCGTCGCCCCGGCCTGGGGGCTGGCGCCCGGCGCCGTGCACACCCTGCGCACCGGCGGCCCGCTGCACGGGCCCGTCGCGCACGGGCTGGCCGTCGGGGCCCATCTCGCCGTGTCCAACGGGGAGTTCTGGAACGCGCTGGCCTACCACGGCAACGGCTACGTCCGCGAACGCGAACGCTTGCGCAAGGCCTGGGGCATCACCACCCCCGAGGGCTGGCACGACGTCCTGCGCCGCATGCTCGCCGCCGAGATCGTCAGCCCCGTCTGGGAGTTCGCGCTGCGGGTCCGCCGCGTCCTCGCCTCCGACTTCGCCGGCCCCGTCGACGTCGAGCACTGGCGGCACGCGGCCGCCTCGACCCTGCGCCACAGTGCCGAGCGGGCCGCGGAACCGCAGCTCACCCCCGAGGGGGTCACCGTCGCCGAGCCGCGGCCCACCGCCGAGGTCGAGGGCGAGATCGCGGGCGTGCAGCGGCTGATCGGCCGGATCGCCCGCTACGAGCAGCGCTTCCGCGCCGACGGGCTGCTCGACGAAGGGGGCTGGGTCCGCTCCGTCGAAGGCTGGGACTACGGCCGGGCCTCGCAGATGGCCCGTTGGGGCCTGGGTACCCGCTACGGCACCCTCGCCGACGCCGAGCGCGGCGTACTGCGCGCCGGGGAGGCCGCGCGCGAGACGTACCGCTCGTGGGAGGAGTTCTCGGCCGGGTACGCGCTGGGCCGGTGCCTGCACTTCGACGAGGAGGAGTTCGGGGAGTGGTACACGGGCGCGCTGGCCACCCACCTCACCCTGACCACCGACCCGGCGGGCCCCTGGCGCAACATCCCGTGGCGCGCCCAGGCGGACGTGCCGTAGCCGGGCCCGGAGGCACGGAAGCCCGTAGGCCGCTGCGCGTTCCCCCTCAAGGCATGGACGCGGGACGGGAGACGGGTTTCAGGGCAGCTGCGGGCGCAGGGCCGTCCAGGCGTCGGCCGCGGCAGCCAGGGGGTCGGTGGCGGCGAGGTGCTGGCGGGCCGGGGCCATGCACGGGATCAGGTTCTTGATGCGGCGCAGGCGCAGGATCGCGGGGCGCGGCAGGTCCCGCCAGACGCGCGCCTGGGCGGCCGCCTGCGCCGGCGTCAGCTCGAACCGGGCCAGCACGTCCCGGCAGAGCGCGGCGGGGTCGCGGTCGGGGTCACCGTCGGGTCCGGGGCCGAAGCACTGGAGCAAGTAGCTCCGTACGTACGGCTGTTCCTCCTGGCGGCCGGCCCGGCCGATCGCGGCCAGCGCGATCCGGCCCCACCGCAGCCGCACCGCGTCGGGCAGGGACTCGTCCTGCATCCTGGTGGTCGCCACGGCCCGCAGCGGACCCGGATGCGGCTCCTCCAACAGCGAGGGCCCGGTGGCCAGCCACGCCTCCAGTTCCGGGAGCGCGTGTCCGTCCGGCGGCACGTACGTCAGCACCTGCCCCCGGGCGAGGAGCGCGACCACCGCGCCCGCGAGGTGGACCGTGGCCGTGTGACCCGCGTCGAAGAACTCGACCGTGCGCCCGTACCGCTCGATCCGCCGCAGCCCGAGCCGGGACTCCCCGACGGCGTAGACCTGCCCCGGCCGGGCCACTCCGCCGACGCACCGCACCACGCAGACGCCACCCGTGGCATCGGCCGCCTCGACGGCGTACACCTGCAATTCGGCGATGGACACCTTGCCCCACCCCTCTCCCGGCGGGGAGGGTACCGCTTCCCGGCCGGGGCAGGTCTACGCGCCCTAGGAGGGTTCGAGGACCAGGCGGATCTCCGTGATCTCGTAGCCGGCCCGGGTGAAGGCGGCGGCCATGGGTGCGTTCACCGTGTCCGTGGTCGCGGTGATGCGCCGGGCTCCCTCGGAGGCGTGGAAGCGGGTGATCTCGGCGAGGATCTCGTCGATCAGGCCCCGGCCGCGCTGTTCGGGGACGACGCCGAGGTAGCCGACGTTGCGGTGGTACGGGGTCGCGGAGGGGATCGCCATGCCGGCGAGGGTGCCGTCGGGGAGGTGGGCCAGCCGCCACCAGGAGCGCTCGCCCGGGCAGTCGAGGTAGAACTCCATGTCGTCGCGCGCCAGTTCCCCGGCGTCGATCGTGCGCAGCTCGTTCTGCGTGTGCAGGTCCAGGCTGCCGCTCGAGAGGCGGGTGAAGGCGTCGAGGAACTCCTCGTCGGTGCCCTCCCGGAAGACCAGCCGGCCGGTGGGTTCGGCGGTCCCGGCGCCCGGGGTCCACTCGAAGCGCAGCCGTTCGATCTCGCGGGTCAGGCCGGCCCGGGAGGCGGCCTCCTGACGCCAGGCGACCGCGTCGGCCAGGCCGTCGGGGCCGGTGCGCCAGTCTCTGGGCAGGGAGATGTTGTAGTCGGGGAGCTTGCCGAAGGCGGCGTGCCCGGCGGCGAGCAGCTCGGCGGCGACGGCCGCCGGATCGGTCACGGATTCCCGTACCTGGAGGCAGTCGAGCGCGACCGGCCGCTCGCTGTCGGCGCGGCCCCACCACAGGGCGCGGGCCAGGATCCCGCCGTCCTCGTCCTCGGCGAACCAGGTCCACTCGGGACGCATCTGGTGGACGGCGAGCTCCTCGCGGATCTTCTCCGGGGTGAGGGCGGGGAGCGGGCCGTCGGCCGGGTAGGCGAGGGCGCGGTCCAGATCGGTGGGGTCTGCGGCGGCAGAGCGGATCAGCATTTGCTGATGATCACACCGCCGGAGGCGGTTCTCAACGGTGTTTGTGCACGTCAACGCCGGTTGCAGGCGGGCCGGTCGAGGGCGGACCGGCCAGACGGGCCGGTCGAGGGCGGACCGGCCTCCGGGTGGTGCCCGGAGGCCGGTCCGGGCCGTCAGGACCAGGTGATCAGACGGCGGGGGTGCTCCAGGACGGCGGCGATGTCCGCGAGGAAGCGGGAACCGAGTTCGCCGTCGATGAGGCGGTGGTCGAAGGACAGCGCCAGGGTGGTGACCTGGCGGGCCTTGACCTTGCCCTTGTGGACCCACGGCTGGAGCTTGATCGCGCCGACCGCGAGGATCGCGGACTCGCCGGGGTTCAGGATGGGCGTGCCGGTGTCGACGCCGAAGACGCCGACGTTGGTGATGGTGATGGTGCCGTTCTGCATGTCGGCCGGGGAGGTCTTGCCCTCGCGGGCGGTGGCGACCAGCCCGGACAGGGCCTCGGACAGCTCGGGGAGCGTCTTGGCGTGCGCGTCCTTGATGTTCGGGACGATCAGGCCCCGGGGGGTGGCCGCCGCGATGCCCAGGTTGACGTAGTGCTTGAGCACGATCTCCTGGGCCGCCTCGTCCCAGGACGCGTTGACGTCCGGGTTGCGGCGGATGGCCACGAGGACGGCCTTGGCGATCAGGAGCAGCGGGTTGATCCGCAGACCGGCGAGGTCCGGGTCCGCCTTGAGCTCCTGGACCAGCTTCATCGTGCGGGTCACGTCGAAGGTGATGAACTCGGTGACGTGCGGCGCGGTGAAGGCGGAGCCGACCATGGCCTGGGCGGTGACCTTGCGGACGCCCTTGACCGGGATGCGGGTCTCCCGTGCGGATGCCTCGGCCGTGGCCTGGACCGGGGCCGGAGCGGCCGCAGCCGCGGCCGGGGCGGCCGCAGCCGTCGCCGGAGCCGCCGCCTGCGGGGTGATCGCGGCCGCGGCGGCCGCGTGCACGTCCTCGCGGGTCACGATCCCGCCCTCGCCGGTCGGGACCACGGCGGCCAAGTCGATGCCGAGGTCCTTGGCGAGCTTGCGCACCGGCGGCTTGGCCAGCGCCTTGGCTCCTGCGGCGCCGGAAGCCGTGCCGTTCTGGGCCGGGACCACGACGGCCGGCGCGGCCTGGGCTGCCGGCGCGGCCTGGGCGGTGACGCCCGTGCCGTTCTGCGCGGCGACCGCGGCCTGCGGCGCGGCCTTGCGCGGGCGGCGCTTCGTGGAGGCCGTGGAGACTCCGTAGCCGACCAGCACGGGCTGGCGGGCCGCGGGGGCCTCCGGCGCCGCCTCGGCGACCACCGGGGCCGCGGGGGCGGCCTCGGCCACGGCTTCGGCCGGAGCCTCGTCCGCCGGGCCCGTGCGCACCGAGATGATGACCTGGCCGACATCGACCGTCACGCCCTCCTCGAAGAGGAGCGCGTGCACGACGCCGTCGAAGGGGATGGGGAGCTCCACCGCCGCCTTGGCGGTTTCGACCTCGCAGACGACCTGGCCGTCGGTGACGGTGTCACCGGGCTGGACGTACCACTTGAGGATCTCGGCCTCGGTGAGGCCCTCGCCCACATCGGGCATCTTGAATTCGCGGATCGTCACAGGGCTCTCCTCAGTACGCCAGCGAGCGGTCGACTGCGTCGAGCACCCTGTCCAGGCCCGGCAGGTACTCGTCCTCCAGGCGGGCCGGCGGATACGGGGCGTGGTAGCCGCCCACCCGCAGAACGGGCGCCTCCAGGTGGTAGAAGCACCGCTCCGTGATGCGCGCGGCGATCTCCGAACCCACCCCGAGGAACACCGGCGCCTCGTGGACGACCACGAGCCGGCGGGTGCGCTCCACGGACGCCTGCAGACCGTCGAAGTCGATCGGGGACATCGAGCGCAGGTCCACGACCTCCACCGACTTGCCCTCCTCGGCGGCGGCCGCGGCGGCCTCCAGGCAGACCTTCACCATCGGGCCGTAGGCCGCCAGGGTGATGTCGGTGCCCGACCGTGCCACCCGCGAGCCGTGCAGCCCGTCCGGAATGGCCTCGACGTCGACCTCGCCCTTGTCCCAGTAGCGGCGCTTCGGCTCGAAGAAGATCACCGGGTCGTCGCTGAGGATCGCCTGCTGGAGCATCCAGTAGGCGTCGCTCGCGTTCGAGGGGGACACCACCTTCAGGCCGGGGACGTGCGCGAACAGCGTCTCCGGGGACTCCGAGTGGTGCTCGACCGCGCCGATGCCGCCCGCGTAGGGGATGCGGATGACGACCGGCATCTTGATCGTGCCGAGCGAGCGCGCGTGCATCTTGGCGAGCTGCGTGACGATCTGGTCGTACGCCGGGAAGACGAAGCCGTCGAACTGGATCTCCACGACCGGGCGGTAGCCGCGCAGGGCCAGGCCGATCGCGGTGCCGACGATGCCCGACTCGGCGAGCGGGGTGTCGATGACCCGCTCCTCGCCGAAGTCCTTCTGCAGTCCGTCGGTGATGCGGAAGACGCCGCCGAGCTTGCCGACGTCCTCACCCATGATCAGGACCTTCGGGTCCGTCTCCAGGGCCTTGCGGAGCGAGTCGTTGAGCGCCTTCGCGATGGTGAGCTTCTGTACGGCCATGAGGGTCACTCCCCGCCTTCGAAGGAAGCGAGGTAGGCGGCGAACTGCGCGCGCTCCTCGTCGACGAGCGCGTGCCCGTCCGCGTAGACGTTCTCGAAGATCGCCATGGTGTCCGGGTCGGGCATCGAGCGCACGACCTCGCGCACCCGCTTGCCGAGTGCCTCGCTCTCGGCCTCCAGCTCCTCGAAGTACGCCTCGTCGGCGCCTCCGCTCGCCAGCAGGTGGGCCTTCAGGCGCAGGATCGGGTCCTTGGCCTCCCAGGCCGCCGTCTCCTCGTCGCGCCGGTACTTCGTCGGGTCGTCGGAGGTCGTGTGCGCGCCCATGCGGTACGTGAACGCCTCGACCAGCGTGGGGCCCTCGCCCCGGCGGGCACGCTCCAGCGCCCACCGCGTCACCGCGAGGCAGGCCAGCACGTCGTTGCCGTCCACCCGGACGCCCGGGAAGCCGAAGCCCTGCGCGCGCTGGTAGAGCGGCACGCGCATCTGGCGCTCGGTCGGCTCGGAGATCGCCCACTGGTTGTTCTGGCAGAAGAACACCACGGGCGAGTTGTAGACGGCCGAGAAGGTGAAGGCCTCCGCGACGTCGCCCTGGCTGGACGCGCCGTCGCCGAAGTAGGCGATGACGGCCGAGTCGGCGCCGTCCTTGGCCACGCCCATCGCGTACCCGGTCGCGTGCAGCGTCTGGGAGCCGATGACGATCGTGTACAGGTGGAAGTTGTTGGTGGTCGGGTCCCAGCCACCGTGGTTCACACCGCGGAACATGCCGAGGAGGTTCGTCGGATCGACCCCGCGGCACCAGGCCACACCGTGCTCGCGGTAGGTCGGGAAGACGTAGTCGTCGTCGCGCAGTGCCCGGCCGGAGCCGATCTGTGCGGCCTCCTGCCCGAGGAGCGAGGCCCACAGGCCCAGCTCGCCCTGGCGCTGCAGGGCGGTCGCCTCGCCGTCGAAACGGCGGGTCATGACCATGTCGCGGTACAGGCCGCGCAGGTCTTCGGTGGTGATGTCGGCGACGTAGGGCGCGAACTCCGCGACGTCGGGATGGTGCGCGACGTCGACCCTTTCCCCTTCGGGGGTCAGCAGCTGTACGAGCTGGGGCTCGGCGTCATGCGTCTTCGCGGTGGCAGCGGCGGGCTTGGCGGCGTTGGCCGCGCCGGCCGGCCGCTTGGCGCCGCTGCTGCGTCGCGGCTTGCGCGCGGCAGTGCTCTCCACGGTCACGATTGCTCCTCCGTCGGTCCGGCACCCGGGTTCTCCGGGGTCCAGTGCGGCTCACCTGTGTCCCTGCCCGCGCACGGGGTGGGTGCGCTTCGGGTGTGGGATTCAGGCGGACAGGTGCCCCGGCGAGTGCCCTGCGCAATGCACGTTACCCAGTACGCCGCATAACTGCGAAACCCCGTTTGACCTGCGATTTTGCTTGGATTTCCAAGTAAATCGGCTGAAGCGGGAACAACCACTGGTCACAGCCTTGCAGGGGGCCGGAACAACGGCACGTTATCCCGGGCTTCACCTTCAGGGAAGAGTTTGAGTGTTTGAATCCTCGACCCCTTGTACGACGCGTGCGCGGTCCGCGACGTGTCCGCTATCCGGGTCCGGCCGGGCCCGGCGCCGCCCGGCCGACCACTCGGACGGCGGCAACATGTCAGCTTGCTCCGATTACGCCCGCTGCGCCCGCAAAAACGCCTCTTAGAACACTTCGCCGCTAGGATGGACGCAGAAAGGAGCCATGTTCTTGACACGAGTGGCTCTTTTCTGCTGAGTCGCCGCCGGTGGTCATCCGGGGACGCACAACCACTCGGACGGGTAGTCGATGAGCGCACAAGACGGTCAGGCAAAGATCAAGGTTTTCCTCCTGGACGACCACGAGGTGGTGCGCCGGGGCGTGCACGAGCTGCTGTCCATGGAATCCGACATCGAGGTCGTCGGTGAGGCCGGGACGGCCACCGACGCGCTGGTCCGCATCCCCGCCACCCGCCCGGACGTGGCCGTCCTCGACGTCCGGCTCCCCGACGGCAGCGGCGTGGAGGTCTGCCGCGAGGTGCGCTCCCAGAACGAGGACATCAAGTGCCTGATGCTCACCTCGTTCGCCGACGACGAGGCGCTCTTCGACGCGATCATGGCCGGGGCCTCGGGATACGTGCTCAAGGCGATCCGCGGCAATGAGCTGCTCAATGCCGTGCGGGACGTCGCGGCCGGCAAGTCGCTGCTGGACCCCGTCGCCACCGCCCGCGTGCTGGAGCGGCTGCGCGACGGCAAGAACGGCAAGAGCGACGACCGGCTCTCCCACCTCACCGACCAGGAGCGCAAGATCCTCGACCTGATCGGCGAGGGCCTGACGAACCGCGTGATCGGCGAGCGGCTGCACCTGGCCGAGAAGACCATCAAGAACTACGTCTCCAGCCTGCTCTCCAAGCTGGGCATGGAGCGACGCTCCCAGGCCGCCGCCTACGTCGCCCGCCTGCAGGCCGAGAAGAGGAACTAGCACGGGCCCGCGCCCCCCCTGCGGATTACACAGCGTGACGCCCCGGGCCGCCCGATACCCCGGGGCGTTCTGTTCCATTCGGGACCAACGTCCTTGATGTGCGGGGCGAGGTCCTCTTTCCGGCGCCGCGCGGGTACCGGAAGGTGGGTGACATGTCCCCAGAGGAACTCCACGCCATCGAGCTGCTGCGCCGCGTGCCGTACGGCCGGGTGGCCACCAGCATGCGCGCGCTGCCCTTCCTCGCCCTCGCCCGCCACATCGTGGTGGACGGGAAGGTCGTCCTGCGCATGCACGCCGGTTTCGGCTACCACCACGCATGCAATGGCAGCGTGGTCTCCTACGGCGCCGACAACTTCAATTCCCCGGACCCCCAGTTGTGGTCGGTGCAGTTCACGGGCACCGCGAACATCGTCGAACCCACCACGGCCGAGCTGGAATTCTTCGGTCCGGGGCCGCATTTCGTGGACGGCGCGGTCTTCGACCCCGTGTACATGCGCATAGAGCCCCAGCTCGTCACCGTCCACACCCTCGCGGGGAATCTGGACCGGCGCTACCAGCACGCGCTCTGAGCGACTTCGATCGCCCATGCGAACGGCCCGGCAGAATTCCGCCGGGCCGTTCGCATTACTCAGGGTTACGGGTGCGCGGTCACTCTTCCCCGTTCCGCGCGTCGGGGGTCACCGTCGCCGTCGGTGTCGTCGACGGCTTGGGCGTCTTCGACGGCGTCGGACTGGACGACGGGGTGGGGCTGGACGACGGCGTCGGGCTGGAAGACGGCGTAGAGCTCGGTGAGCTCTTGGTGCGCGACGGCGACGGCGAGCCGCTGTCGTACGAGTACGAGGACTCGGGAGTCCTCGACGGCGAGTTCTCCGGCGTCGGAGTGCTCGCCCCGGTGCTCGGGGAAGAAGAGGCGGAGGGGGTCGTGATCGGCGCCGTCGTGTTCGGGTCGGCCCCCTTGCCGCCGATCCCGTTGACCGCGTACGCCACGCCCGCCGCGACCGCCAGGACCGCGAGGACCGCGAACAGCCACAGCTTCCAGCGGCCGCCGCCGGACCGGTCGTCGTAACCGTCGTAGCCGTCGTACCCGCCGGTCCCGCCCTGGCCGCCCGCGCCTCCGCCGGGGAAGGCCGAGCCGTCGTCCGGATTCAGCGGCGGCACCATCGGCTGCTGGAACTGCGAGGTCGAGGAGTGCGCGCCGTACTGGGGCTGGCCGTGGCCGCCAGGCATCGGCATCGCCGTGGTCTGCGAGGGACCGCGCCCGTGGGGCAGCGCCATCGTGACCGGGCCGGTGTTCCAGGTGCCGGTGTTGGACCCCTGGTCGTGCAGCATCTGCAGGGCGTACTGGACCAGCCCGCGCATCTCCTCGGCGCTCTGGAACCGGTCGTCCGGGTCCTTGGCGAGCGAGCGCATGACGAGCCCGTCGAGCTCCTGCGGGATCGAGTGGCCCTCGGGCAGCTGCGAAGGCGGGATCGGCGCGTCCTGGACGTGCTGGTAGACCACCGACAGCGGGGTCTCCCCGGTGAAGGGGGGCCGCAGCGCGAGGAGTTCGTAGAGCAGACAGCCCGTCGCGTACAAGTCGCTGCGGTGGTCCACGGCCTTGCCGAGGGCCTGTTCGGGCGACAGGTACTGCGGGGTGCCCATGACCATGCCGGTCTGAGTCATCGTCGACTGTGCGCCGTGCAGGGCGCGCGCGATGCCGAAGTCCATCACCTTGACCGCACCGGTGTCCGTGATGATCACGTTGGCGGGCTTGATGTCGCGGTGCACGATGCCGTGCTGGTGCGAGTACGCGAGTGCTTCGAGCACACCGGACACGATGATCAGCGCCTGGTCGGGGCCCGGGGCCTCGGCGCTGATCAGCAGGTCGCGGATGGTGCGGCCCTCGACCAGCTCCATGACGATGTAGGGAACGACGTTCGGTCCGACCCGGTCCTCGCCCGAGTCGTACACGGCGACCACGGCATGGTGGTTGAGGCCGGCGACCGACTGCGCCTCACGCGTGAAGCGGGCTTTGGAGACCGGGTCCTCGGCGAGGTCGGGTCGCAGCAGCTTGACGGCCACGGTCCGGCCGAGCCGGACGTCCTCGGCGGCGAACACCTCGGCCATGCCGCCGCGTCCCAGACGGTGGGTCAGCCGGTAACGACCGTCTCCCACCAGGCCGCCCGCGCCCCAGTGCTCAGGACCCTCGGCCATCCCGGCGCCGCTTCCCTCGGGTTCGGGTGCCATCAGTCCTCGCCGTCGTCTGTCTCGGCCGCCGCTCAGCGGTAGGTCCTCGTCGTGTGCTCCGACGAACGCTACAGCCTCGCAACCGGTCACCGTTCGGACAAGGACCCCGGGCGGCCTTGTGGTCACGGAACGGGCACCCGGCTTGACGTGTGCTTGCCCTCCGGCAGACTGGGCGCGACATGCGCTCAGCCGGACGCGTAGGGACACATCCCGAGGGGAAGCAACAGTCATGAGCCAGGACGGCACTCAGGGCCAGTACGCGGGCGGCTCGCTTGCCGGTGGCCGTTACCAGCTGAGGGATCTGCTCGGCGAGGGCGGGATGGCTTCCGTCTACCTCGCCTACGACTCCGCGCTCGACCGGCAGGTGGCGATCAAGACCCTGCACAGCGAGCTCGGACGCGAGCAGTCCTTCCGCGAGCGCTTCCGCCGCGAGGCCCAGGCTGTAGCGAAACTGTCGCACACCAACATCGTCTCGGTGTTCGACACCGGCGAGGGCGTGGTCGCCTTCGCCGACCCCGGCCGGGACGACGGCGCGGTCATGCCGTACATCGTCATGGAGTACGTCGAGGGGCAGCCGCTCGGCTCCGTCCTGGACGGGGACGTCAGGCAGTACGGGGCCATGCCCGCCGACAAGGCGCTGAAGGTGACGGCCGACGTACTGGCCGCCCTGGAGAGCAGCCACGAGATGGGGCTGGTCCACCGCGACATCAAGCCGGGCAACGTCATGGTGACGCGGCGCGGCGTGGTCAAGGTGATGGACTTCGGCATCGCGCGGGCCATGCAGTCGGGGGTCACCTCGATGACGCAGACCGGCATGGTCGTCGGCACCCCGCAGTACCTCTCCCCCGAGCAGGCGCTCGGCCGGGCCGTGGACGCCCGCTCCGACCTGTACTCGGTCGGCATCATGCTCTTCGAGCTGCTGACCGGGCGGGTCCCCTTCGTCGCGGACTCCGCGCTGGGCATGGCGTACGCGCACGTGCAGGAGGACCCGGTCGCCCCGTCCTCCATCAACCGCTCCGTGACCCCGGCGGTGGACGCCCTGGTGGCGCGGGCACTGAAGAAGAACCCGAACGAGCGTTTCCCCACGGCGGCGGCCATGCTCGACGAGGTCGCGCGGGTTGCGGGCGCCGGGCAGAGCGGAGCCCCGGTCATCGTCCCGGGCTCGCACCCGACCAACAGCGGCGCCGGGCTCGGCTCGGCCGTGTTCCCGCCGGTGGACTCCGCCCTCCAGGCGCCGCCGCAGTCGCTGCAGCAGCCGTACCAGCCGCAGACCCCGGCGCCGTACGCGTACGCGCCGACCCCGCCTCCCGCGCAGACGCCCGCGCCGGGGGCCTACGGGTATCCGCAGCAGCACCAGACGTCGCCTCCGGGTCCGTACGCGGCGACGCCGCCGCCGTACGCCGTCTCGCCGCAGGGCGGACAGAACGTGCAGGGGCACAGCGGCGGGGGCGCCGCCGGGAAGAAGAACACCCCGCTCGTGGTGGGCGCCATCGTGGTGGCTCTGCTGGCCGTGGGCGGGCTGATCGCCGTGCTGAACTCGGGCGGCGACAAGGACAAGGACGTGACGGCGAACCCGTCGGCGTCCGGTTCGGCGAAGACCGGCCACAAGGGGCCGGACCTCTCGCGCACGATCGACCCGGCCAAGTGCACGGAGCCCTCGAAGGACTTCAGCGACGCGACCAAGGTGCGGGCGCCGGACTTCCGGTACATGAACCAGGTCTCGGTCAAGGCGTGCATCCGGGCCGGCGGCTGGAAGTACGACGAGAAGCCCCGGGACGAGGCGGTCTACGGCGAGGGCACGGTCGTCGAACAGCAGCCGGCCGGCGGCGACAAGATCGACCCGAAGAACACGACCTTCACCTTGTGGGTGTCGACCGGCAACCCGGAGTGACGCCGGGGCGGTGACGCCGGGGCGGCGACACGTTGTGGTGACGGACGGTTAGCCCGGTGTGTGCGGCTTCTGGTACATACGCGCAGGACAGACCCGCCGAACTCCGGGAGTCCTCGTGCCGAACCTCGTCCGCATCCTGACCGGCGCCGCCGCGGCGCTGGCGGCCGGCCTGCTCGCCGTCTCGCCCGCCTCGGCCGCCGGGCCCTCGTCGAGCTGCGAAGCCACCGGCGCCTACGGCAGCGCCGACTGGGCGTGGCTGGACGGCTCCGCCATCCTCCACGTCACCCTCACGTCCGTGGACACCGCGGACGACTCCCGGGTCGCGGGGGTCCAGCTCTACACCCTGGACAACGCCGGCCACTCGCACGAATGGCCGTGGCGCTTCAACAAGGGCGGGGCCGGGAGCAGCCGCACCTGGAACACGGACCTGCGGGACGACCGGGGCATCGTGCGCGTCGGAGTGCAGGCCGCGGCGTTCAACGATGCGGGCTACCGGACCCTGTGCGGGTCCGGGTCCGTGCGCAACCCGTACTTCTGACCGGGACCGTCCCCGGCGGCCGGTCCCCTGCGGCCGGTCGTACGCGGCCGGCCGGCTCGGCTTGCCCGTACAGCCCGTACAGCCCGTACAGCCCGTACAGCCCGTACGGGATGCCGGGTTTGTCCCGTTATGCAAATCTGAGGGCGTGACATACGCCCGCGCGCTGCGCTGGACCGCCGGGGCGGCGATGGTGACCGCCACGCTGCTGATCGCGGCGCCCGCGCACGCCGGCCCCGCGCACCGCGCCCGCGCGCTCGCGCCGTCCTACGCACAGGACGCCGGCGGCGACGCGGCCGGCGAGGTGTTCGAGGAGCTCGCCGGAAGCGCCGCCGGCGCCGGGCGGGAACGGCCCGGGCTGCCGGCGACCGAGCCCCCCAACCCCGAGGCCGTGCTCGTCTCGCGTCCCGTTCCGGTGCGCCCGCGCCCCGAGCCCGCCCGGCCGGTCCTCCCGACCCCTTCCGCCACGGCGCTGGTCGGCGCGCTCGGCACCGAGCCGAACGAGCGCGCCGCCGACCTGGCCGCGCACATGCTGCCCCTCGGAACGGGGTTCGCCCTGATGGGGACGGGTCTCGGATTCATGGGAATGCGGCTGCGCCGAGGGCGCTGAACCCCGCCGCGAAAGCGCCCGGAGCCCTTGCCCGCGTCCCTCCCTGGAGCGACACGGGCCCCTTCTCCCTCTCACGGCGTAGGCCTCAGGATGGTTGCGGCGACGGGCATACTCGGTATACATACTGAGTATGTCGATCCGCCACGGCCTTCTCGCACTGCTGGAACGGGGACCTCGGTACGGCTCCCAGCTGCGCTCCGAGTTCGAATCCCGTACCGGTTCCACCTGGCCTCTCAACGTCGGGCAGGTGTACACCACCCTCGCGCGCCTGGAGCGCGACGGCCTCGTCGCCCCCGGGGGCGAGGACACCGCCGGGCACACCCTCTACGCCATCACCGAGACCGGGCGCCTCGAACTGCGCGAGTGGTTCGGGCGCCCCGTCGACCGGGCCAACCCGCCCCGCGACGAGCTCGCCATCAAGCTCGCCATGGCCGTCGGCGCCCCCGGCGTGAACATCCGCGCCGTCATCCAGGCTCAGCGGCACGCCACCGTCCAGGCCATGCAGGACTACACCCGCCTCAAGGCGCAGGCGCTCACCGCCATCGAGACGGGGCGCGGCAGCGAACGCGACGACATCGCCTGGCTCCTGGTCCTGGAACAGCTGATCTTCCAGACCGAGGCCGAGGCCCGCTGGCTCGACCACTGCGAATCCCGGCTCGTACGGCTCTCCGCGAACCGTGCGCTCGCACCGGCCGAGGCCGAGCCGCCCGAGGGCGGCGGGCCGGGCGCTCCCGCCGAGGCCACCGCGACCGCCATCCCGACCACGACCACGACCAACGACCGGACTCTGCCCCGTACCGCCCGCGCGCGGCGGGGCTGAACCACCGCTCCACGTCCCAGGGGGGACCCTTCATGCCCGACCAGCCCGTATTGCAGCTGGACCAGCTCGTCCGCACCCACGGCAGCGGCGCCACCGAGGTGCACGCCCTGCGCGGGATCAACCTCAGCGTCTACCCCGGCGAACTCGTCGCCGTCATGGGCCCCTCCGGGTCCGGAAAGTCCACGCTGCTGACCCTCGCCGGCGGACTCGACACCCCGACCAGCGGCAAAGTGATCGTCGAAGGCACCGACATCACCACCGCGAGCCGCAGGCAGCTCGCCGCCCTGCGCCGCCGCAGCATCGGGTACGTCTTCCAGGACTACAACCTGATCCCGGCCCTCACCGCGGCCGAGAACGTCGCCCTGCCGCTCGAACTCGACGGCGTCTCCGCCCGCAAGGCCCGCGGCTCCTCGGTCGCGGCCCTCGAGGAGATGGGCCTCGGCCAGCTCGCCGACCGCTTCCCCGACGAGATGTCCGGCGGCCAGCAGCAGCGCGTGGCCATCGCCCGCGCCCTCGTGGGCGACCGCCGCCTCGTCCTCGCGGACGAGCCGACCGGCGCCCTCGACTCCGAGACCGGGGAATCCGTACTCGCCCTGCTGCGCTCGCGCTGCGAGGCCGGCGCCGCCGGGATCCTGGTCACGCACGAGCCGCGCTTCGCGGCGTGGGCCGACCGCGTGGTGTTCCTGCGCGACGGCAGCGTCGTCGACGAGACCCTGCGCAGCCAGGCCGACTCCCTGCTCACCGGGCAGGCGGCCGCTCAGTGATCGCCTCGTACCACTCCTGGATCGCGGCCATCCGCATCGCCCGCCGCGACGCCTGGCGCTCCAAGGGCCGCAGCGCCCTCGTCCTCGCCATGATCGCCCTGCCCATCGTCGGCGTGAGCGCCGTCGACCTCACCGTGCGCAGCTCCCAGCTCTCCGGCGAGCAGCGCATGGAGCGACTGCTCGGCGC
Organism: Streptomyces sp. NPDC060049; assembly: GCF_042736715.1. Taxonomy (NCBI): domain Bacteria; kingdom Bacillati; phylum Actinomycetota; class Actinomycetes; order Kitasatosporales; family Streptomycetaceae; genus Streptomyces; species Streptomyces sp. NPDC060049. Next base: position 68,944 of record NZ_JBHWVV010000014.1, on the reverse strand, counting down.
CGCCGATGCCAAGGTGACCGACCCGGAGATGGGCACGGCGCTCTACCAGAGCCCCGACGCCCAGAATTACGCCCCGGTCGGCGGATTCGACGCGTACGACCCGTCCGCCGGGGGCGGGCGGGACGACGCCGCCAAGCCCGCGCCGGAGCTCCCGGCCGGCGCCCAGTCCGTCAAGGACAGCCTGTCCCACGGGAAGGTCCGCAGCCGGTACGGGATCCTGGAGACCGCACTGCGGGAAGTCGACCCGGCGAACCCGCTGGTCAAGGGCCTGTGGAAGCTGGACCGCGGCCGACTGCCGCAGGCGGCGGGCGAGGTCATGGCCACCAATGCCTTCCTGGAGGAGTCCGGTTACTTCGTCGGCTCCAGCGTGACCCCGCGCGAGTCGACCACGACGTACAAGATCGTGGGCGCCTACGAGATGCCCGACGCCCTGAAGCAGCCGCAGCTCCTCGCCACGCCCGGCACCCTGATCGCCCCCCTCGACCGGGACCTGAAGGCCGCCGGCAGCCAGGGCCTGCGCGCACGCGACGCCTACCTGGTGAAGGTCGGCGGTGACGGTTTCACGTGGAACATGGTCATGCGGGCCAACGCCAACCGGCTGATCGTCGAATCGCGCGTCGTCCTGCTCGACCCGCCGGCCGACTCCGAGGTGCCGCTCTACAAGGAGCAGCCCAACAGCAAGTGGCAGCCCAACGCCGCCATGAGCGCCACCGAAGTCGCCATCGTCTCCACCGTCGTCGGCCTCGCCATGCTGGAGATCTGCCTGCTGGCCGGACCCGCCTTCGCGGTCGGCGCCCGGCGCTCGCGCCGCCAGCTCGGCCTGGTCGGCGCCAACGGCGGAGACCGGCGGCACATCCGGGCCATCGTGCTCTCCGGCGGCCTCGTCATCGGCGCCGCGGCGGCCGTCACCGGCACCGTCATCGGCGTGGCCCTCACCATCGGGCTCCGTCCGCTGCTCGAAGACGCCATCGGCCAGCGCTTCGGCGGCCTCGACGTCCGTCCGCTGGAGCTCCTCGCCATCGGCCTGCTCGCCGTCCTGACCGGGCTGCTGGCCGCCATCGTCCCGGCGGTCACCGCCTCCCGGCAGACCGTGCTCGCCTCCCTCACCGGCCGTCGCGGCGTGCGCCGGGCCAACCGGGTGCTGCCCGTCCTCGGCCTGCTCGCCATCGCGGGCGGAGCCGCCATCGCCCTGTTCGGCACCGTGTCCGACATGGGCTCCACCGTGGTCGCCGGCGGCAGCGCCATCGCCGAGCTGGGCGTCGTCGCCCTCACCCCCACCCTGGTCGGCCTGTTCGGGCGGGCCGGCCGGTGGCTGCCGCTCTCGCCCCGGCTCGCGCTGCGCGACGCCGTCCGCAACCGCGGACGCACGGCGCCGGCCGTGGCCGCCGTCCTGGCCGCCGTCGCCGGCACGGTCGCCGTGGCCACCTACCAGCACAGCAAGGAGATCCAGGCGCGGCACGAGTACGTCGCCCAGCTGCCCCACGGGGCCGGGCTGATCGAGACGAACGACAACTCCGCGTTCCGCGACGTCATCCCGATGCGCGAGTCCCTGGCGAAGGAACTCCCGCTGGCCGTGAGGGCCGACGTGGAACGCCCCGCCGTCGGCAAGCCGGGCTGCTCGACCTACTCCTCCAGCCCGGACTGCGGGCGGGCCGAGATCGTCATCCCGAAGCCACAGCGCTGCCCCCTCTTCACGGCCGAGAACGGCCCCAGTTCCTTCAGCGTGGAACAGCAGAGGGAACTGCGCAACGACTGGCGGTGCAAGGACCCGCGCTTCGGCGTCCGGGCACCCCTCGTCATCGCCGACGAGAAGCTGCTCTCCGTCCTGGCCGTCGAGGATCCCGATGCGGTGTCCGCGCTGAAGGAGGGCAAGGCCGTCTCCTTCAAGAGGCAGAACGTGGCCGACGGCAAGGTCACCGTCCGGCTGATCATGGGCCGGGACGGCCGCGCGGGGGGCTCCGCCCCCGGTGAACCGGAGCCCGGCGAGGACAAGGTGTTCGCCGCCTACCAGGTGTCCGACACGACGAACGGCTACGGCGTGGAGCTGGTGCTGCCGCCCTCCGCCGCGAAGAAGGCCTCCATCGCCACCGCCCCCTTCGGCTCGTACTTCACCCTCGACGGGGAGGCGAGCTCCGAGCAGCGCCAGCGGCTGGACGGGGCCCTCGACAAGATGGGCCTGGACGCGTCCGTACAGATCGAGAAGGGCTACCAGGGCAACGACAGCCTGGCCATGCTCGCCCTGACCGTCTTCGCGGGCCTGGTCACCATCGGCGCGGCCGGCATCGCCACCGGACTGGCCCAGGCGGACGCCGAAGGCGACCTGAAGACCCTGGCGGCGGTCGGCGCCCCGCCGCGGGTGCGGCGCACGCTCAGCGGCTTCCAGTGCGGGGTGGTCGCCATGATGGGCGTCGTCCTCGGCTCGGCGGCCGGGATCCTGCCCGCGGTCGGACTGCGCCTCACCGAACGCCGGGCCATGGCCGACATGGTGCGGTCGGGCATCGAGAACGGCTACGCGGCGGCCTCCGAGACCGTCCCGTACGTGCCGATCGCGGTGCCGTGGACCACGCTGGCCGGGCTGCTGGTCGCGGTCCCGCTGGGCGCGGCCCTGCTGGCGGCCCTGGTCACCCGTTCCAGCGGGGCCCTGGCGCGGCGCGAGGTCTGACGCGGGACGGCCGCCCGCGGCCGAGCACGGGCGGCATTCGTGCCCCCGCACAGGGTGGATCACGCCTGTGCGGGGGCACACCGTGTGCAAGCGAAGGTGTGCGAGAGAATGACGGCATGGAGATGCCGAGGAGTGAACGGTCGCAGGACAGCCCCCCGCACGGCCTGATCGTGGGGCAGGACGGGATGCCGGTCGGCGGCGCCGATGACGAGTCGCGCGAGGTCCCGGTGACGGAGATGGTCGAACAGCCCGCCAAGGTCATGCGGATCGGCAGCATGATCAAGCAACTCCTGGAAGAGGTACGCGCCGCACCTCTGGACGAGGCCAGCCGGGTCCGTCTCAAGGACATCCACGCCGCGTCGGTGAAGGAGCTGGAGGACGGTCTCGCTCCCGAGCTCGTCGAGGAACTGGAGCGGCTCTCCCTGCCCTTCACCGAGGAGGCGATCCCCTCCGAGGCGGAACTTCGGATCGCCCAGGCCCAGTTGGTGGGCTGGCTGGAGGGCCTGTTCCACGGCATCCAGACGGCCCTGTTCGCCCAGCAGATGGCGGCGCGGGCCCAGTTGGAGCAGATGCGCCGCGCCCTGCCCCCCGGTTCGTCCCACGAGGACGAGGAGGACGGCGCCCACGGCGCCGTCCGCTCGGGCCCGTACCTCTAGTGCTGTGGCCGGGAAGGTTTGCCGGGCCGCGGCGTCCGGTGCGGTGCATCGCAAGGCGGAGGACCGCGGCTCGTACTGGACGTACTTCCGTGGTCCGACAACGCGGCGAGGTGCCGTGCCGGGCGTCGCGACCCGGTGAGCCTTTCCGGTCACAGCACTAGGCGCCGGCCAGAACCGAGCGAAGTTTTCGGGGCCGCACGCACCCTCAGGGGCGCGGGCGGCCCCGAAGCCGTTCGGGGCGCATTCCCGGGGGGCCGCGGAGTGCGGCGAAGTCCGGTCTCACAGCGGGTCCGTAAGGAGCCGGTAAACGGCGGAACCCGTACGCAACGCGGTCCCCGCATACTCGGTGCATGACTTACGACGCCATCGTCCTGGCCGGCGGCGCCGCCCGGCGGCTCGGCGGGGCCGACAAGCCCGGCCTCCGCGTCGGCGGACGCCCCCTCCTGGACCGCGTCCTCGACGCCTGCGCCGACGCGGCCACCACCGTCGTCGTCGGCGGCCGCAGGCCGACGGCCCGGCCCGTGCGCTGGGCCCGCGAGGAGCCGCCCGGCGGCGGCCCCCTCGCCGCGCTGGACGCCGGGCTGCGGCACACCACGGCCGAGCGGGTCCTCGTACTCTCCGCCGACCTGCCGTTCCTGGACGCACGGACGGTACACCGGCTCCTCGACGCGCCCGGCGCCGACGGGGCCCTGCTCCGGGATCCCGACGGCCGCGACCAGCCCCTCGTCGCCGCCTACCGCGCCGAGCCGCTGCGCAGGGAAATCGCCCTGCTGGCCACCGAACACGGCTCCGTGACCGGCCTGTCGCTGCGCGCCGTGACCGCCGAACTCGAACTCGCCCACGTCACCGCGGCTGCGCCACTCGCCTCCTTCGACTGCGACACCTGGGACGATCTCGCCGTCGCTCGCGCCCGGATCAGAGAGCATGGAACCGTGCTGGAATCATGGATCACCGCCGCAAAGTCCGAGCTGGGCATCGACGTGGACGTCGATGTCAAGACCCTGCTCGACGTCGCCCGTGACGCCGCCCACGGCGTCGCCCGGCCCGCCGCCCCGCTGACCACCTTCCTGGTCGGCTACGCCGCGGCCCGCGCCGAAGCCGCCGGCGCCGACCCCGCCGAAGCCGTCGCCGAGGCCTCCGCCAAGGTCGCCGACCTGGCCCTGCGCTGGGCGGCGGAGACCCCCGGCGGCGAGGGCGGCGCCGCCGCCGAGGAGACTGGATCCGGATGACCGCCGACACCGACGCCGACGCGGAGACCACCGCCACCGGCGCCGCCACCGCCTCCGACGCCGCGTCCGACGCCGACCGGGCCCTCGACCAGGCCCTGGCCCTGGTCAGCCGCAACCCGGACGGTGGCGGCCACCGCGCCGCGCCCTGGCTGCACGCCCGGCAGACCGCCGGCCGCGCCGGCACGGCCGCTCCGGCCCGCAGCCGGCAGGTCCCCCTGGCCGCCGCGCTGGGCGAAGTCCTCGCCGCGCCGCTGACCGCCCTCGGTGACCTGCCCTCCTTCGACACCTCCGCCATGGACGGATGGGCCGTCGCCGGACCCGGCCCCTGGACCGTCCGCCCCGGCGGCGGCGCACTGGCCGGCTCCGCGCGCCCCGCCCCCCTCGCCGACGGCGAGGCCGTACGGATCGCCACCGGCGCCCGGATCCCCGCCGACACCACGGCCGTGATCCGCAGCGAGCACTCCCGCGAGGCCGGCACCCAGCTGTACGCCGGGCGGCCCGTCGCCACCGGCCAGGACATCCGCCCGCGCGGCCAGGAGTGCCGCTCCGGCGACCTCCTGCTGCCCTCCGGGTCCCTGGTCACCCCGGCCGTCCTCGGCCTGGCCGCCGCCGCCGGGTACGACGAGCTCACCACCCGGCCCCGGCCGAGCGTCGAGATCCTGGTCCTCGGCGACGAACTGCTCACCGAAGGCCGCCCGCACGACGGCCTCATCCGCGACGCGCTGAGCCCCATGCTGGGCCCCTGGCTGACCCGGATCGGCGCCGAGGTCGTCTCCGTGCGCCGCCTCGGCGACGACCCGGCGGGCGCCGAGGCCCTGCTGCGGGCCGTCACCTCCTCCACCGCCGACGTGGTCGTCACCACCGGCGGCACTGCCTCCGGCCCCGTCGACCACGTGCACGCCGTGCTCGCCAAGGCCGGGGCCGAGCTGCTCGTCGACGGAGTCGCCGTACGCCCCGGGCACCCGATGCTGCTGGCCCGCCTCGGCGGCCGCGCCGACGGCCGCCACGTGGTGGGCCTGCCCGGCAATCCGCTCGCCGCCGTATCCGGGCTGCTGACCCTGGCCGAGCCGCTGCTGCGCGCCCTGGCGGGCCGCGGCGCGCGCCCCCGGTACGCGGTGCCCGTGCAGGGCGACGTACCGGGCCATCCGCACGACACCCGGCTGGTCCCGGTCCGGCTGACCGACGAGCACGCCGTGCCGCTGCGCTACAACGGCCCTGCGATGCTGCGCGGGGTGGCCGCCGCCGACGGACTGGCCGTCGTACCACCGCACGGGGCACGCTCGGGGCAGGACCTGGAGATCCTCGATCTCCCGTGGGCTTCAGGGGGATGTTTCACGTGAAACTGCACGGCTCGGACGCGATGGCCCGCGGCGCCGACGAGAAACTCGTCTCGCGCCGCATCAAACTGCCCCGGCGGGAAGTCGAGAAGCCGCTGCGGCAGGTCACGCGGCGGCTGCTGATGGCGCTGTTCGTGATGTGCCTGACGGTCCTGATCGTATGGATCGACCGCGACGGCTACCACGACAACGCCAACGAAAAGGTCGACTTCCTCGACTGCGTCTACTACGCGACCGTCACGCTGTCGACGACCGGCTACGGCGACATCGTCCCGTACAGCGACAGCGCGCGGCTGATCAACGTCCTGCTCATCACGCCGCTCCGCGTCCTGTTCCTGATCATCCTGGTCGGAACCACCCTCGAAGTCCTCACCACCCGCACCAGGGAAGAGTGGAGGCTCAACCGCTGGAGGAAGAACTTGCGCGACCACACGGTCGTCGTCGGCTTCGGTACGAAGGGCCGTTCGGCCCTCCAGACGCTGCTGGCCACCGGCCTCTCCAAGGAGCAGGTCGTCATCGTCGACCCCAGCGCCAAGGTGATCGACATGGCCAGCGCGGAAGGGTTCACCGGGGTCGTCGGCGATGCCACGCGCTCCGAAGTACTGCTGCGCGCAGAGCTGCAGAAGGCCCGTCAGGTCGTCATCGCGACGCAGCGGGACGACACGGCGGTACTGGTCACCCTGACGGCACGCCAGCTCAACCGCGGCGCGAAGATCGTGGCGGCCGTCCGGGAAGAGGAGAACGCGCCGCTGCTGCGCCAGTCGGGCGCGGACGCGGTCATCACGAGCGCGAGCGCGGCGGGCCGTCTGCTCGGGCTGTCGGTGCTCAGCCCGAGCGCGGGCACGGTGATGGAGGACCTGATCCAGCAGGGCAGCGGCCTCGACCTGATCGAGCGTCCGGTCACCCGGGCGGAGGCCGGCAAGTCGGTCCGGGACACCGCCGACCTGGTCGTCAGCGTCCTGCGCGGCCACCGCCTGCTCCCGTACGACGATCCGCACGCGAGCCCGCTCCAGCTGACGGACCGTCTCATCACCATCGTCCGCGCGGCCCCGCCGACTTCCCCGCCGGTGGTCCTGGGGTCGATGGAGTAGTCCGCCGGGCGGCGGCCCGGGCGGTAGCCTCCCGCCATGCATGCGATCACCATCGAACAGCCCGGCGGTCCCGACGCCCTGGTGTGGGCCGAAGCACCCGATCCGGTGGCCGGGGACGGCGAAGTCCTCGTAGAGGTCGCGGCGAGTGCCGTGAACCGCGCCGACGTCCTGCAGCGGCAGGGGTTCTACGATCCGCCGCCCGGGGCCTCGCCCCACCCCGGCCTGGAATGCTCCGGGCGCGTCCGCGCGATCGGGCCCGGGGTATCCGGCTGGTCGGTCGGCGACGAGGTGTGCGCGCTGCTGTCCGGCGGCGGGTACGCGCAGAAGGTTGCCGTCCCGGCGGGCCAGCTGCTGCCGGTACCCTCGGGCGTGGACCTGGTGACGGCGGCGGCCCTCCCGGAGGTCGTCACTACGGTCTGGTCGAACGTCTTCATGGTCGCGGGCCTGCGCCCCGGCGAGACCCTGCTGGTGCACGGCGGGTCCAGCGGCATCGGGACCATGGCGATCCAGCTGGCGAAGGCGGTCGGCGCGCGGGTCGCGGTGACCGCGGGCGGCAAGGAGAAGCTGGCGCGCTGCGCGGAGCTGGGCGCCGACATCCTGATCGACTACCGCGAGCAGGACTTCGTCGAGGAGGTACGGGCGGCCACCGGCGGCGCCGGTGCGGACGTGATCCTGGACATCATGGGCGCCAAGTACCTGACGCGGAACGTGGAGGCGCTGGCCGTCAACGGGCGCCTCGCCGTCATCGGGCTCCAGGGCGGGGTGAAGGCGGAACTCAACCTCGCCACCCTGCTGGGGAAGCGCGCGGCGATCACCGCCACGACCCTGCGGGCGCGGCCGCTGGAGGAGAAGGCGGCGATCGTCGCGGCGGTACGGGAGCACGTGTGGCCCCTGGTCGAGGCGGGCCGGATCCACCCGGTCGTACACGCCCGTTTCCCGATGCGGGAGGCCGCCGAGGCCCACCGTGTCCTGGAGTCCAGCGCGCACGTCGGCAAACTGCTGCTGACCGTGTGACCGTCTCGCCCTTCGACCTTTCGACCTTTCGACCTTTGAGCCGCCTGCGCGCGGCGCGAGCCTCCGGGCGGCGGCGGGGCTGAATCCCCGCCGCCGCCCGGACCGGGCTACAGCGTGCGCAGCAGGACTCCCGGGGACTCGACGCAGTCGGCCACGTACCGCAGGAAACCGCCCGCCGTGCCCCCGTCGCAGACCCGGTGGTCGAAGGTCAGGGAGAGCTGCACGACCTGGCGGACCGCCAGCTCGCCCCCGTGCACCCACGGCTTGGGCATGATCCGGCCCACGCCGAGCATCGCGGCCTCCGGGTGGTTGATGATCGGCGTGGAGCCGTCCACCCCGAACACCCCGTAGTTGTTCAGGGTGAAGGTGCCTCCGGTGAGGTCGGCCGGGGACAGCCTCCCCGCCCTGGCCAGCTCCGTGAGGCGGGCGAACTCCGCCGACAGGGACTCGGCGTTGCGCCCCTGCGCGTCCCGGACGACCGGGACCATCAAGCCCCGCTCCGTCTGGGCGGCGAAGCCCAGGTGCACGGCGGGGAGCCGGGCGATCTCGTTCGCCGCGAGGTCCACCGTGGAGTTGAGCTCCGGATACCGGGCCAGGGCGGCCGTGCAGATGCGGGCCAGCAGCGCGAGCACCGAGATCTTGGGCCCGCCCACCGCGTTCATCGCGGCCCGCGTCGCCATCAGCTCCGTGGCGTCCGCGTCGACCCAGCACGTGGCGTCGGGGATCTCGCGCCGGCTGCGCGACAGCTTGTCCGCGACCGCGCCCCGTACGCCCTTGAGCGGGATCCGCACGGCGCCTTCCGGAGCCCCGGACGCGGCCGGCGCCGGGGAGGCCGCGGCGGGGGCCGCGGCCGCCGGCTGCGGGGCGCGCAGCGCCGTCTCGACGTCCGCGCGCAGGATCAGGCCCTCCGGGCCGGATCCGTGCAGCGCGCGCAGGTCCACTCCGTGGTCCCGCGCCAGCTTGCGCACCAGCGGCGAGATGACCGGCACGGGTCCGGTGACGACGGCGGGAGCGGTGACGGCGGGAGTCACGGCCACGGCCATGGCCGGAGCCGGAGCCGGAGCCGATGCCGGCGTCTTGGCGGCGGGGACGAGCCCCGGCGCGGCGGAGCCGGGTCGCACCCGCCTCCGACGCGCCGGACGCGAATGGTCCGTCCCGTAGCCGACCAGGACGTTGCCCGAACCGGACGACGGCGCCTCGGGCGCGTCCGTAGCCCCGGCGGCCGCGCCCACGGCCACCGTGATCAGCGGCGCGCCGACCGGCAGTTCCGTCCCCTCCTCGCCGAAGCGGGCGGTGACCACGCCCCCGTACGGGCAGGGCACCTCGACCATCGCCTTGGCCGTCTCGACCTCGACGACGGGCTGGTCGATGGCGACGACGTCGCCGACCGCCACCAGCCAGCGGACGATCTCCGCCTCCGTCAGCCCTTCCCCGAGGTCCGGCAGCTTGAACTCCATGACCTGCGGCATCAGTTCTCCCACTGCAGACGGCCCACGGTGTCCAGGATCCGGTCCACGCCGGGCAGGTGGTGCTTTTCCAGCATCGGCGGCGGGTAGGGGATGTCGAAGCCGGTCACGCGCAGGACCGGCGCCTCCAGGTGGTGGAAGCACCGCTCCGTGACGCGGGCGGCGATCTCCGCACCCGGACCGCCGAAGCCGCCGGACTCGTGCACCACCACCGCGCGCCCGGTCCGGCGTACGGAGGCCACGACGGTCTCCTCGTCGAAGGGGACCAGCGAGCGCAGGTCCACGACCTCCAGGTCCCAGCCCTCCTCGCGCGCCGCCTCGGCCGCCTCCATGCACACCGGCAGCGACGGGCCGTAGGTGATCAGGGTCGCGCTCGTGCCGCTGCGCCGGACGAGTGCCTTGCCGATCCCCGGCACCGCCGCGGGTGCCTGCGGCGACCAATCGGCCTTGGACCAGTACAGCCGCTTCGGCTCCAGGAAGACCACCGGGTCGTCGCTGGCTATCGAGGCGCGCAGCAGGCCGTACGCGTCCTCGACCGTCGCGGGTGTGACGACCGTGAGCCCGGGCGTGGCCACGTAGTACGCCTCGGAGGAGTCGCTGTGGTGCTCCACGCCGCCGATCCCGCCGCCGTAGGGCACCCGGATGGTGATCGGGAGCGGCATCGCACCGCGCGTGCGGTTGCGCATCTTCGCCACGTGCGAGATCAGCTGCTCGAAGGCCGGGTAGGCGAAGGCGTCGAACTGCATCTCCACGACCGGCCGCAGCCCGTACATGGCCATGCCCACCGCCGCGCCGAGGATCCCGGCCTCCGCGAGCGGGGTGTCGGTACAGCGGTCCTCGCCGAACTCCTTCGCCAGCCCGTCCGTGATGCGGAAGACCCCGCCGAGCGCCCCGACGTCCTCGCCCATGACGTGGACGGTCGGGTCCTCGGCCATCGCGTCGCGCATGGCCCGGGTCAGGGCCTGCGCCATGGTCGCCGGCTTCGTGGTCGCCGGCTTCGCCGCCACCGTGGTCATGACGGGTCTCCCTCATGCAGTTCTGCCGCGTCCTGCTCGGCCGCGTCCAGCTCGGCGCGCAGCATGGCCGCCTGTTCGCGCAGCCGGTCGGTCTGCTCCGCGTAGACGTGTCCGAAGAGGTCCATCGGATCCAGTACCGGTTCCGCGTTCATCCCGTCCCGGAGCGCCGCCGCCATCTCCTCGGTAGCGTCCTTGGCGGCCTGGATGCCCGCCTCGTCCAGCAGCCCGCGCGCGGTCAGCTCGCGCTCCAGCAGCTCGACCGGGTCGTGCGCCTTCCAGGCCTCGACCTCGGCGTCGCCCCGGTAGCGGGTGGCGTCGTCGGCGTTGGTGTGGGCCTCGATCCGGTAGGTGACCGCCTCGATCATCGTCGGTCCGCCGCCGGCCCGGGCCCGCCGGACCGCCTCGGACAGCACTTCGTGCATGGCGGCGATGTCGTTGCCGTCGACGAGGCGGCCCGGCATCCCGTACCCCACGGCCTTGTGGGCGAGGGTCGGGGCGGCGGTCTGCTTGGCGAGCGGGACGGAGATCGCGAAGCCGTTGTTCTGGACGAGGAAGACGACCGGCGCCTGCCAGACGGCGGCGAAGTTCATGGCCTCGTGGAAATCGCCCTCGCTGGTGCCGCCGTCGCCGACCATGGCGAGGGCGACCACGTCGTCGCCGCGCAGCCGGGCGGCGTGCGCCAGGCCGACCGCGTGGGGCAGCTGGGTGGCGAGCGGGGTCGACAGCGGGGCGATCCGGCGCTCGCGCGGGTCGTACCCGGTGTGCCAGTCGCCGCGCAGCAGGGTCAGTGCCTGTACGGGGTCCAGTCCGCGCGCCACGGCCGCGAGGGTGTCGCGGTAGCTCGGGAAGAGCCAGTCCTGGTCCTCCAGGACGAGCGCGGCGGCGATCTCGCAGGCCTCCTGGCCCACGGTGGACGGATATACGGCCAGACGGCCCTGCCGGGTGAGGGCGGTGGCCTGGGCGTTGTAGCGGCGGCCGCGCACCAGCTCGGCGTAGCACCGGCGCATCAGCTCGGGGTCGAGCCGGTCGGCAGCCGGCGTGCCCAGTACCCGGTACGGCTCGGGGTCCGGGAGCAGCGGCGCGGCATCCGTACGGGGCCTCCAGGCGGGCGGCGGGGTGGAGCGGTGGGACGCACCGGCACCGGGCAGCTCTTGGACCGTCATGGCGGTGTACACCTCCTCGTGGGAAGCGGGCAGGGAGGGCCCCGGATGTGAGGCGCCTCACCTACCGATTGTTCGGTTGTCCGGGCAATTTGGCTACAGGCGGCTCCAGGCTGTGGACAAAGTGGCGCCGACGCCCTGGTATGGGTGCAGGACGTCCAGGAGAGGCAGGCAGCGGGCGATGGCGGATGAACAAATGGCCGGAGCGGGTTCCGGAGCGGCGTCCGGGACGGGGGGCGCACCCGGGGGCGCGTCCGGGGGCCCCGCGGGTCCGTCCGGGCCGTCCGCACCGCCCGGGCCGCCGCGCGCGCTGGACCCGATCGACCGGTCGATCGTGCGCCTGCTCCAGGCGGACGGCCGCGCCTCGATACGCTCCGTCGCCGAGCAGGTGCACGTCTCGCGGGCGAACGCCTACGCCCGGATCAACCGGCTCATCGACGACGGGGTGATCCGGGGCTTCACGGCCCGCGTCAACCACGAGAGGGCGGGCCAGGGCGCCTCCGCCTACATCACCCTGAAGATCGTCCAGAATTCCTGGCGCACGGTCCGCGAACAGCTCCGCGAGCTGCCGGGCGCGGCGCACATCGCTCTGGTCAGCGGCGATTTCGACGTCCTGCTCCTGGTGCACACCCCGGACAACCGCACCCTGCGCGAGCTGGTCCTGACCCGCCTCCAGTCCATCCCGGAGGTGCTCTCGACCCGCACCCTGCTGGTCTTCGAGGAAACGGACCTCCTGGCCCGCGACCCGGCCGCCGGCCCGACGATCACCGAGGAATAGGCACGTCCGCGCGCCCGCCCGCCCCTGCGCCGCGCCGCGTCGGGACCGACCGGCGCGCCCGCCGTCTACCGCTGCGTGCGCAGGCCGTCCAGGGCCATGCTGACCACCGCGTCCGCGAGCTGGTCGGGGGTGGTGCCCGGGTGCGGGCGGTACCACTCGACCAGGGAGTTGACCATGCCGAAGAGCAGGCGGGTGGCGAGGCGGATGTCGACGTCCGCCCGCAGGTCGCCCTCGGCGGCGGCGGCCTTCAGCAGCTCCGCGACCTGGTGGTCGAACTCGCGGCGGCGCTCCAGCGCCCAGCGCTCGGTACGGGTGTTGCCCCGGACCCGCAGCAGCAGCGTCACGTAGGGCAGTTCGGCGACGAGGACCTCGACCGTGCGCCGGGTGACGTACTCGACGCGCTCGACCGCGCGGCCCCGTACCGCGCCCGGCTCCCCCAGCACCGCGAAGAGTTCGTCCAGCGCCCGGCTGACGGCCCGCTGGAGGAGCTCCTCCTTGCCCGCGACGTGGTGGTAGATGGAGGACTTGGAGATGCCGGCGGCCTTCGACAGGTGCTCCATCGAGGTGCCGTCGTAGCCGCGCTCGTTGAAGACCTGGACGGCGACGGTCAGGAGCGTCTCGGGCGTGTAGGTGTCCCGCTTGACCGTCGTCATTCCGTCTCCCCCGCCTCGTCGTCCCCGCCGTCGACCTCGTCCTCGCCCGCCGCGTAACCCAGCTTGTACAGCGCGAGCGACGGCGCGTACCGGCCGCCCGGGCAGCGCTCGTCGAGGTGGTGGAGCAGGTCGTACGCCCAGTCCCGGCCGAGCCGGTCGTGCCATTCGGCGGGACCGGCCGGGTAGTTGACCCCGAGCCGCATCGCCGTGTCGATGTCCTCGGCGCCCGCGACCCCGCGCGCGACGGCGTCGGCCGTGAGGTCGATCAGCATCGCGACGGTCCGGGCGACGATCATGCCGGGGACGTCCCCGATGACGGAGACCTTCTTGCCGAGCTTCTGGAAGAGCCCGACCGCCTCGGAGAGCGTCCGCTCGCTGGTGTCCTCGCTGACGGAGAGCGCGATCCGGGTGGCGGCGCGGTAGTCGAAGGCGAGGTCGAAGTAGACGACGTCGGCGAATTCGATCGAGGTCTTGCCGTCGGCGAGCACGAGCTGCCCCTCGCCGGGGAGCTGGATGTACGGGCCCCCGTGCTCGGTGGACGTGACCGCGATCCCCGCCTCCTCGAAGAGGTCGGCGAGCGCCGCGGCGGGCCCGAGGTCGCCGACGACGGTCACCTTCGCGGGCGCGTCCTCGGGACCGGCGGTGTGCGGTTCCGGGGCCTTCGCGTCCGGGCCGTACGGGTACCAGCCGTGCCCCGACTTGCGGCCGAGGCGGCCCGACTGGACCAGCCGGCGCTGCGCGAGCGACGGGGTGAACTTCGGGCTGCGGAAGAAGGACTCCCACACGGAGCGGGTGACGGCCTCGTTGACGTCCTGGCCGATCAGGTCGGTCAGCGCGAAGGGGCCCATCTTGAAGCCCCCGCACTCGCGGAGCACGGCGTCGATGGTGGCCGGGTCGGCGCCCCGCTCCTCGTACACCGCGAAGGCCTCGGCGTAGAAGGGGCGGGCGATCCGGTTGACGATGAAGCCCGGGGTGTCGGCGCAGCGCACCGGCGTCTTCCCCCAGCCCAGCACGGTGCGGTACGCGCGGTCGGCGGTGGCCGGGTCGGTCGCGAACCCGGAGACCACCTCGACCAGCGGGAGCAGCGGAGCCGGGTTGAAGAAGTGCAGGCCGAGGAAGCGGCCGGGGTGCGCGAGGCCCGCCGCGAGCTCGGTGACGGAGAGGGAGGAGGTGTTGGTGGCCAGCAGCGCGTCCGGCGAGAGCACCTCTTCGAGCGCGGCGAAGAGCGCCCGCTTGACGGTGACGTCCTCGACGACGGCCTCGACGACGAGGGCGGCGCCCGCCAGACCGGACAGTTCCGCCGCCGAGTCGATTCGGCCGATCGCGTCCTCTGCCTCGGCGCGATCCAGCCTGCCCTTGGCGGCCATCCGCTCGACGCGGTCCTGCACGAAACCGACCGCGTCGGCGGCGAGCACCGCGTTGATGTCGTAGATCAGCACGCGGTGACCTGCGAGAAGAGCGACCTGGGCGATTCCCTGCCCCATCGTGCCGGCGCCGACTACCGCCACTGTGCGGGACCGCTCGATTGCTGTCATGACCCGATCCTCCCGCACCGACTTATCCACAGGCCTGCCGGGCCCTCTTGTCCCGACCGATCGTTCGGTTACTCTAACTCCAGTCTGCTCTTATTCATCCCTTCTTGCCTGACCCGATCGCCTGATCCCGCCCGGCTCAACGAGGAGTTGGTCCCAGATGGCCGCCGAGCTCACCGTCCCCCAGCTGTCCGCCAAGCACCGGCCCACCCTGGACCAGGCCCTGGCCACGATCCGCAGCCGTGCCTACTGGTCCCCGCACCCCGAGCACCCCAAGGCCTACGGGGAGAGCGCGCCGGCCGACGGCCTGGCCGCCTTCCAGGCGCTGCGCGGCACCCGGCTCGACCTCGGGCAGCCCGGGACCGACGACTGGACGGGCGCCGAGACCTCCCCGTACGGCGTGGAGCTCGGTGTGGAGTACCCGCACGTGGACCCGGAGGTGCTGCTGCCCGCGATGCGGGCCGGCATGGGCGCCTGGCGCGACGCCGGGCCCGAGACCCGCGCCCTGGTCTGCATCGAGATCCTGGCCCGGATCTCGGCGCGGACGCACGAGTTCGCGCACGCGGTCATGCACACCAGCGGCCAGGCCTTCATGATGGCGTTCCAGGCGGGCGGCCCGCACGCACAGGACCGCGGCCTGGAGGCCGTGGCCTACGCGTACGAGGAGCAGACCCGGGTCCCGGGGCAGGCCGACTGGTCGAAGCCGCAGGGCAAGAAGGACCCGTTGGAGCTGGGCAAGACCTTCACGGCCGTCCCGCGCGGGATCTCCCTGATGATCGGCTGCAACACCTTCCCCACCTGGAACGGCTACCCGGGCATCTTCGCCTCACTGGCCACGGGCAACCCGGTGCTGGTCAAGCCGCACCCGCGCGCCGTGCTCCCGCTGGCGCTGACCGTCCAGGTGGCCCGCGAGGTCCTGGCCGACGCCGGCTTCGACCCGAACCTGGTGGCGCTGGCGGTCGAGCGGCCGGGCGAGGGCATCGCCAAGGAGCTCGCCGTCCGGCCCGAGATCAAGGTCATCGACTACACCGGGTCCACCGAGTTCGGCGAGTGGCTGGAGGCCAACGCCCGCCAGGCCCAGGTCTACACGGAGAAGGCCGGCGTCAACACCGTCGTCCTGGACTCCACCGACAACTACAAGGGGATGCTGTCCAACCTGGCCTTCTCGCTGTCCCTCTACAGCGGCCAGATGTGCACCACCCCGCAGAACCTGCTGATCCCGCGCGACGGCATCGAGACGGACGCCGGACACAAGACGTACGACGAGGTCGTCGCGGACCTCGCGGGCGCCGTCGGCGGCCTCCTGGGCGACGACGCCCGGGCCAACGCGCTGCTCGGCGCGCTGGTCAATCCGGACGTCAAGGCCCGCCTGGAGGCGGCGGCCGGGCTCGGCGAGGTCGCGCTGGCCTCGCGCGAGGTGGCGCATCCGGAGTTCCCGGGCGCCGTGGTGCGCACGCCGGTGATGGTGAAGCTGGACTCCGCCAAGCCGGACGACTCCGCCCCCTACCTCTCCGAGTGCTTCGGCCCGGTCTCCTTCGCGGTGGCCGTCGACTCCACGGCGAGCGCGCTGGACCTGCTGCGGCGCACGGTCCGCGAGAAGGGCGCGATGACGGTCGGGGCCTACACGACCTCCGCGGACACCGAGCGGGCCATCGAGGAGGTCTGCCTGGAGGAGTCGGCGCAGCTCTCGCTGAACCTGACGGGCGGGGTCTATGTGAACCAGACCGCGGCCTTCTCCGACTTCCACGGCTCGGGCGGCAACCCCGCGGCGAACGCGGCGCTGTGCGACGGGGCGTTCGTCTCCAACCGCTTCCGCGTGGTGGAGGTCCGCCGCCAGGGCTGAGCCGTGCGGGCGGCTGCCGGCCGGCCAGTCGGGCCGGCTAGCCGGCCGGCCGGTCCGCCGGGCGCGGCCCGCCCCAGTGGAAGAGGGTCATGGCCACGCTGGTGGCCAGGTTGTAGCTGGAGACCTGCGGGCGCATCGGCAGGGACACCAGGTGATCGGCGCGGGCGCGGAGCTCGGGCGAGATGCCATGGCGTTCGGAGCCGAAGGCGAGCAGGGCGTCGTCCGGGAGGGTGAGGGCACGGATGTCCTCGCCCTCCGGGTCGAGCGCGTACAGCGGGCCCGGCGGCAGGGTGTCGAGGTCCACCTGGTCCACGGTGGTGGCGTAGTGCAGTCCCGCCCCGGCGCGGACCACGTTCGGATGCCAGGGGTCGAGATCGCCTCGGGTGACGACACCGGTGGCGCCGAAGCCCGCGGCGAGGCGGACGACGGCACCGACGTTGCCGAGGTTGCGGGGGTTGTCGAGGACGACGACCGGGGCCGCCCTGGGCAGCGCGGCGAGCCGGGCCCGTCCCTCGGCCCGGCCGGGCCGAACCGCGAGGGCCGCCACCCCGGTGGGATGTACGCGGGGCAGCAGTCCCTTGAGGGGCGCCCGCCGCACCAGCCGCGCGACATCTGCCTCCACGTCGGCGGCCAGCTCGCGCGCGAGGCTCCGTACGGCCTCCGGGTCGTCCGCCACGGCCATCCGCACGTCCGCCCCGAAGCGCAGGGCGTGCTTCAGCGCGTGGAACCCGTCGAGGAGCACGAGGTCCTCCCGGTCGGCGGCCTCCCGCCACTGCCGCTGTGTGCCGTCGGCGTCCTCGTGCTGCTCATTCATGCCACCGAGCCTACGGTCCCCGGTCGCGCCTCCCGCTCCGGCCCGCTCCCGGGCTCCTGACCCGGCTCCCGGCCCGGACCCCGGTCCTGGTCCGCGTCCTGTTCCGGCGCGGGCGCGCCGGAGCGCCGCCGCAGCGCCGCGGCCCGCGCGCCGAGCCACACCAGGAACGCCGTCGGCAGGAAGACCGCGTCGGCGGCGATCATCGCCAGCGAGAAGAACGGCAGTCCGAGCAGCACGGCGATGCCCGCGTGCTCCAGCATCATCAGCGCCAGCAGCACGTTCTTGATCCGCCGGTTGAACAGCGTGAACGGGAACGCCACCTGGACCACGACCGTCCCGTACGTCAGCAGCATGACCAGCGTGCCGCTGCTCGCCAGGAGGGCCGACAGCCCCGGCCACGGGGCGAAGTAGTCCAGGCCCAGGGGGTAGTACAGGGCCGTCCCGTCCTGCCATCGTGAGCCCTGGATCTTGTACCAGCCGGCCGTCGCGTAGATCAGGCAGACCTCCGCCATGATCACCAGCATGCCGGCGTTGTGCACCAGGTTGGCCAGGACGTCGAGGACCGCCCGGCCCTCCCCCGCCGGCTCGTAGCGGTCGACCATCCACCACAGCGCGGCGAGCACCCACAGCGCGGCGAAGGCCACCATCCAGCCGGTGCTGAACCCCCCGGTCACGGACCCGTACGCGAACACCGCGCCGAGCACGCCCCACAGCGCCGGCCCCGCGCCGCCCGCCGAGGCCGTGCCCCGCCGGCGGGCGCGGGCGGCGTCCAGCGACCACACCTGCGCGCAGCGGGTCAGGACGAGGTAGATCGCCATCAGGTGGATGACGTTGTCGCCGCCGTCGCCCATGAAGACACTGCGGTTCTGCAGCGACAGCACGCCGGCCATGAACAGCACGGACGTCGCCCGCGTGCGCCATCCCAGCAGCAGCAGCGCGCTCGACAGCACCGAGAGGGCGTAGACGATCTCGAACCAGAGCGGCGAGTCCGACCACATCAGCACCGTGAAGGCGTGGTTCGAGTCGATCAGCCGGCGCGCCAGCTCCCAGCTCCAGGGGCCGTCCGGCCCGTAGAGCTCGTGCCGGTGGGGGAACTCCCGGAGCAGGAAGAACAGCCAGGTGCCGGCGAAGCCGATGCGGACCACGGCGCTCTGGTACGGGCCCAACGCCTGCCCGGTGACCTTGGCCAGGGCCCGCCCCGCCGCGGCCCGCGCGCCGGCGACGCGCCCGGTCGCGGCCCGCGTCGACGGCGCCCGCCCGGTCGCGGCGCGCGCGCCGCTGGTCGGCTTCGCGCCGTCGGCCGGCTCCGCGGCTTCGGCCGGCTCCGCACCGTCGGCCGGCTCCGCGGCGTCGCGGACGCCGCTCACACCGTCCACCACGGCAGCTCCCGGTAGTACGTCTGGGTGTCGATCTTCTCGTCGGACCACGCGGGCGCGGGGAGCGCCGTCGTCGCCGCGCGCAGCTGGATCCGTACGATCCGGCCCACGGCCAGGCGCCCGCCCTTGCCCACGGCCATGTCCGCTTCCGTCCGGGGGTCCAGCCGGTCCAGCGCGATGCGGCGCAGGTAATGCTCCGCGAGTTCGCCGCGCTCGCCGTTCGCCTTGTTGTCCTCGTCGTGGGAGCTGATGAAGAAGTCCCAGGCCCGGCGCAGCTCGTTCTGCCGCGTGTGGCTCGGCAGCAGGCTGTGGCGGATGGCCAGGCCGTCCTCGGCGGACAGCCCGCGCCAGTTGCCGGTGACCAGCAGCCCTTCGTCCGTCCACACCTCCGCGCGGACCTCCACGGAGATGTTCTGCTGGAGCGGGTTCGGCGCGAAGAGCTTCCAGTTCTGTTCGAACTCGGGGTAGACCCAGCCGTCGACCGTCTCCGCGTGCTGCTTGCTCAGCGTGTTGGACGGTGCCACGTGCAGGAACACGAGCGCCAGGTGCCAGCAGGCGGCGACGGCCACCCCGCCGAGGGCGAGGGCCGCCACGACCCGGTACGGGGTGGACAGACCGGCGATTCCGGGCGCCCTCGGCGGGGGCGGCGGGTCCCCTTCCGGGAGCTCGTGCTCGTTCGAATCCATCCCGCCCCGATCATCCGGCGTCCACAGGGTTGACCACAGAGGTTGACACCCTACGGGCCGTCGTCCCACCATTGAAGAGCATGAACCGAACGATCGGTCGGTCGGGCGGACGAGGCGGAAAAGACTCTGACAGGGGGCCGTGATGGTGGCAGTGACCCCGGCAGCGACATCGGGGGCGGGGCAGGACGCGGGACCGGAGTCCGGGACTGGCGTGAGCGCCGACCTCGGCGCGCAGCTCGCGGCGGCCTTCGACGCCGCCGTGGCGGCCGACGAGCGCGTGGAACCGCGCGACTGGATGCCCGACGAATACCGCGCCTCCCTGGTCCGCCAGATGGCCCAGCACGCTCATTCCGAGATCATCGGCATGCAGCCCGAGGCGAACTGGATCACCCGCGCGCCCTCGCTGCGCCGCAAGGCGATCCTCATGGCGAAGGTCCAGGACGAGGCCGGCCACGGCCTGTACCTGTACAGCGCCGCCGAGACCCTCGGCACCAGCCGCGACGAGCTCCTCGACAAGCTGCACGCCGGGAAGCAGAAGTACTCCTCGATCTTCAACTACCCCACGCTGACCTGGGCCGACGTCGGCGCCATCGGCTGGCTCGTGGACGGCGCGGCGATCACCAACCAGGTCCCGATCTGCCGCTGCTCCTACGGGCCGTACGCGCGGGCCATGGTCCGGATCTGCAAGGAGGAGTCCTTCCACCAGCGCCAGGGGTACGAGCTGCTCCTCGCGCTGTCCCGGGGCACCGAGGCACAGCACGCGATGGCGCAGGACGCCGTCGACCGCTGGTGGTGGCCCTCCCTGATGATGTTCGGCCCGCCGGACGGGGAGTCGGCGCACTCGGCGCAGTCGATGGCCTGGCGGATCAAGCGCCACTCCAATGACGAGCTGCGCCAGCGCTTCGTCGACATCGCCGTCCCGCAGGCCGAGTCGCTGGGCCTGACCCTGCCCGACCCGGACCTGAAGTGGAACGAGGAGCGCGGGCACCACGACTTCGGCGCGATCGACTGGACGGAGTTCTGGGAAGTACTCAAGGGCAACGGCCCGTGCAACGAGGAACGGATAGGACAGCGCCGCACGGCGCACGAGGAAGGCGCCTGGGTGCGCGACGCGGCCGCGGCGTACGCGGAGAAGCAAGCGGCGGCAGCCACAGCAGGAGCAACGGGAAGCGAGGCGCGGGTATGACGCAGAACTGGCCCCTGTGGGAGGTGTTCGTCCGCTCGAGGCGCGGCCTCTCGCACACGCATGCGGGCAGCCTGCACGCCCCCGACGCGGAGATGGCCCTGCGCAACGCCCGCGATCTCTACACCCGGCGCGGCGAGGGCATCTCGATCTGGGTCGTGCCCTCCACGGAGATCACGGCGTCCTCCCCGGACGAGCGGGACCCCTTCTTCGCCCCGTCCGCCGACAAGCCGTACCGCCACCCGACCTTCTACGAGATCCCCGACGGGGTGAGCCACCTGTGACCAGCACCTCCGGGACCACCGGTACCGCCGCCACCACCGCCTCCGGGGCCTCTGGGGCCTCGGGCGCCGACGCCGTCCCCACGGCCGCCGTCCTCGCCCTCGCCGACGACGCGCTGATCCTCTCCCACCGCCTCGGTGAGTGGGCGGGGCACGCGCCCGTCCTGGAGGAGGAGGTCGCCCTGGCCAACATCGCCCTCGACCTGCTCGGCCAGGCGCGCGTCCTGCTGTCGATGGCCGGCGACGAGGACGAGCTCGCGTTCCTGCGCGAGGAGCGGTCCTTCCGCAACCTCCAGCTGGTCGAGCAGCCCAATGGCGACTTCGCCCACACCATCGCCCGCCAGCTCTACTTCTCGCTCTACCAGCACGAGCTCTACGGTGAGCTCGCCCTCGGGGACGGCCCGTTCGGGCCGCTCGCCGCGAAGGCGGTCAAGGAGACGGCCTACCACCGCGACCACGCCGAGCAGTGGACGCTGCGGCTCGGCGACGGCACGCAGGAGAGCCGGGCCCGGATGCGGGCCGCGCTGGACGCCCTGTGGAAGTACACCGGGGAGATGTTCCGGCCGGTGGACGGGCTCGACGGGGCCGACGGTGTGGACTGGGCCGCGCTGGAGGGCAGGTGGCTGTCCGCGCTGGGCGGCGTACTGGAGCGGGCCGGGCTGGAGCTGCCCCAGGGGCCGCGCCACGGCGCCTGGGCCGCGGGAGCAGGCCGGCAGGGGCTGCACACCGAGTCGTTCGGCCGGCTGCTCGCGGAGATGCAGCACCTGCACCGCAGCCACCCGGGGGCGTCATGGTGACCCAGGGCGGCACCAGGGCCGAGGCCGGGACCGGCGCCGACGCCGGGCTGACCCGGCTGGAGGTGGAGCTCGCCGAGCTGGCCGGCTCCGTCCCCGACCCCGAGCTGCCCGTGCTCACCCTCGCCGAGCTCGGCGTGATGCGCGGGGTCCGGATGCACGAGGACGGACACGTCGACGTCACCCTCACCCCCACCTACACCGGCTGCCCGGCGATCGAGGCCATGTCGGCCGACATCGAGCGGGTCCTGACCGATCACGGCATACCCGACGTCCGGGTGCACACGGTCCTGGCCCCCGCCTGGTCCACCGACGACATCAGCGCAGAGGGCCGCCGCAAGCTGGCCGAGTTCGGCATCGCCCCGCCGCGGCCGCACTCCGCCGGCGGGCCGGTCCCGCTCACCCTGTCCGTCCGCTGCCCCCACTGCGGATCGACCGAAACCGAGCTCCTGAGCCGGTTCTCCTCCACCGCATGCAAGGCGCTGCGCCGCTGCACCGCCTGCCGTGAACCGTTCGACCACTTCAAGGAGCTGTAGATGGCCGTGTCACCGCCGTCGCCCACGCTGGGGTCCGCGAGCCCGGCGCGCCCCGCGCGCCACGGCGCGTTCCACACTTTGACGGTGGCGGCGGTCGACCGGCTCACCGAGGACTCCGTGGCGCTGACCCTCACCGTCCCGCCGGAGCTGAGCTCCGAGTACCGGCACGCCCCCGGCCAGCACCTCACCCTGCGCCGGCAGTCACCCGACGGCTCCGAGGTCCGCCGCACCTACTCGATCTGCTCGCCCGCCCCGGCGGCCGACGGCCCGGGCCCGACGGCGCTGCGGGTCGGGGTGCGCCTCGTGGAGGGCGGCGAATTCTCCACGTTCGCGCACAAGCAGGTCGCGGTCGGGGACGTGCTGGACGTGATGGTCCCGGCCGGGCGGTTCGTCCTGGACCCGGCGGCGGCTCCGCCCGCCGCGCACTACGCCGCGATCGTCGGCGGCAGCGGGATCACCCCGGTGCTGTCGATCGCCGCCACTCTCCTGGCGGCCCGGCCCGACGCCCGGTTCTGCCTGGTGCGCAGTGACCGCAGCGCGGCCTCGACGATGTTCCTGGAGGAGGTCGCCGACCTCAAGGACCGCTACCCCGACCGGTTCCAGCTGGTCACCGTCCTGTCCCGGGAGGAGCAGGAGGCCGGGCTGCCCTCGGGGCGGCTCGACGAGGAGCGGCTGACGAAGCTGCTGCCCGCGCTGCTGCCGGTCGCGGAGGTGACGGGCTGGTTCCTGTGCGGGCCGTACGGGCTGGTGACGGGCGCCGAACAGGCGCTCGGCGCGCTCGGGGTCCTGCGGACCCGGGTCCACGAGGAGGTGTTCCACGTCGAGGACACCGCCCCGCCGGCACCTGTCGCTTCGGCCGCCGCCACCCACGGCCGGGTCACCGCGCGGCTCGACGGCCGCTCGGGCACCTGGCCGGTCCGGGAGGGCGAGTCCCTGCTCGACGCGGTGCTGCGGGCCCGCGCGGACGCCCCGTACGCCTGCAAGGGCGGAGTGTGCGGCACCTGCCGGGCGTTCCTGGTGACGGGCGAGGTGCGGATGGAGCGCAATTTCGCCCTGGAGGAGCAGGAGACGGAGGCCGGGTTCGTACTGGCCTGCCAGTCCCACCCGGTGTCGGAGGAAGTGGAGATCGACTTCGACCGCTGACGGGCCGCCCGCGTCGCCCCCTGTCCAATTTCAGGAACGTGTTCTATCTTGACGCACCGTCAGAGAGAACACGTTCCGGGCACGCGGGAGGACAGGCAGTGGACTTCACCTTCACCGAGGAGCAGCAGGCCGCCGTCGAGGCGGCCCGGGCCGTGTTCGCGGACGTCGCCCCCGACAGCGTGCCGAGCCCCGCGCTCACCCCGCGCGCCGTCGCCGAGGAGTTCGACCGCGGACTGTGGGCCAAGCTCGCCGGCTCCGACCTGCTGAGCCTGGTCCTCGCCGAGGAGCACGACGGCGCCGGACTCGACGCCATCGCCCTGTGCCTCATGCTGCGCGAGGCGGGCAGGGTCCTGGCCCGGGTGCCGCTGCTGGAGCACTGCGCCACCGCCATGGCCGTCCAGGCGCACGGCAGCCCCGAACTGGCCGCCGCCCTGCTGCCGGGCGCCGGGCGGGGCAGCCTCGTGCTCACCGTCGCCGCGCACGGCCGCACCGGCCACGACCCGGCCGAACTGGCCGTCACCGCTCGGCGGGACGGCGCGCAGTGGGTCCTGGAAGGGGTCCAGACCTCGGTCGCCTGGGCGCACAGCGCCGACTGGATCGCCGTCCCCGCCCACACCGGACAGGGCGAGGCCGTCCTCGCGTTCCTCCCCCGCCTCAGCGACGGCGTGACCCTCGCCGAGCAGTACTCCACCAGCGGGGAACGGCTCGCCGAGGTCACCCTCGACGGCGTACGGATACCGGCCGAGCACCTCGTCGGAACCCCGGGCGCCTGGGACCACCTGCGCCAGCTCCTGGCGACCGGGACCTGCGCGCTCGCGCTCGGCCTGGGCGAGGGCGTCCTCACCATGACCAGCCGGTACACCAGCAAGCGCGAGCAGTTCGGCTTCCCGGTGGCCACCTTCCAGGCGGTCGCCGTCCAGGCCGCCGACCGCTACATCGACCTGCGCGCCATGGAGGTCACCCTCTGGCAGGCCGCCTGGCGGCTCGACGCCGCGACGGGCGGAGCGGGCGGCCCGCTGCCGAGCGCCGGAGACGTGGCCGTGGCGAAGATCTGGGCCTCCGAGGGCGTACGGCGCGTCGTGCAGACCGCGCAGCACCTCCACGGCGGCTTCGGCGCCGACACCGACTACCCGCTCCACCGCTACCACGCGTGGGCCAAGCAGCTGGAGCTCCAGCTCGGCCCGGCCGCCGTGCACGAGGAGGCACTGGGCGACCTGCTGGCCGCTCACCCCCTCGCCTGAGGCACCCGTCAGACGACGAAGCCCGGGGCGCCCGCGTCGGTGACGACCGGGCGGCCGGCGGCCTCCCAGTCCTGCATGCCGCCGTCCACGTTCACGGCGTCGATGTCCTGGCCCCGCAGGTACTGGGCCACCTGGGCGGAACGCCCGCCGACCCGGCACATCACGTACACCGGGCGGTCGTCCTCGATCTTCTCGGTCAGCTCACCGATGCGCGCCACGAACTCGCTCATCGGGATGTGCAGCGCGCCCTCGGCGTGCCCGGCCGCCCATTCGTCGTTCTCCCGAACGTCGAGGACGAAGGCCTCGGAGGGCAGTGCGGAGGCGGCCACCGAGGGAAGCGGTCCGGAGTTCATGTCTGTCGCCTTCTCTCGTCACGGATAGGTGAGCCAACCTATCCGACCTGTAAGACCTGCCCGCCCGTCCCGAGCCGCTAGGCCGGAAGGGTCCACCGGGTCGCGGCGGCGCGCAGGGCCGTCGGCGTCTCACTCCGCGGCGAGCGCCGCGAGCTCCGCCTCACGCTTCTCGACGTCGCCGAGCAGCTGCTCGGCGATCTCCTCCAGCAGCCGGTCCGGATCGTCCGGGGCCATCCGCAGCATCGACCCGATCGCGCTGTCCTCCAGCTCCCGAGCCACCACCGACAGCAGTTCCTTGCGCCGCGCGAGCCACTCGAGGCGCTCGTACAGCTCCTCGCTCTCGCTCAGCCGCGGCTCGGCCGGCGCCGGGCCCGCCGCCCACTCCTGCGCCAGCTCGCGCAGCAGCTGCTCCTCGCCGCGCCCGTAGGCCGCGTTGACCCGCGCGATGAAAGCGTCGCGCCGCTCGCGCTCGGCCTCGTCCTGGGCAAGGTCCGGATGCGCCTTGCGGACCAGCTCGCGGTAGAGGCGGCGCACCTCCTCCGAGGGGCGCACGCGCTCGGGCGGCCGCACCGCGCGGTCGGTGAGCATCGCGGACGCGTCGTCGGACATCCCGTCGGAGTCCAGCCAGTCGTGGAACAGCTCGTCCACGCCGGGCATCGGCATCACCAGCGAGCGGGCCTCGCGCGCCCGGCGCAGGTCCTCCGGGTCCCCGGTGCGCGCGGCCTTCGCCTCCGCGATCAGGGCGTCCAGCTCGTCGAGCCGCGCGTACATCGGGCCGAGCTTCTGGTGGTGCAGGCGGGAGAAGTTCTCCACCTCCACCCGGAACGTCTCCACCGCGATCTCGAACTCGATCAGCGCCTGCTCGGCGGCCCGCACCGCGCGCTCCAGGCGCGCCTCGGGCCGCTCGTCGGCAGCGGGGCCAGGACCTTCGCCGGGTCCAGGACCTTCACCGGGGCCGGGCTCGGACGCTTCGGGAACTGTCTGCTCGCTCACCCGGCCAGCCTAAGGCCCGCCCGCCCGGGTGTTTCACGTGAAACATCACCCGGGCGGACTCGGAACGGGCTCGGGCCGGGCCCACCCGGGCTCCAACCGGGCTCGGGCCGGGCTCCAACCGGGCTCGGGCCGGGCTCAGACCCCGGACTCCGCCGCGATCCGCCCGGACCGCACCGCCGCCACCAGCACGGCGTGGTCGCCCTCGCTCCGGTCGGCGTAGGCGACGGCGAAGCCGGCCATCGCCTCGTCCAGCTCGTCGTTCTTGCCGCAGTAGGCGGCCAGCAGCCGCGGATCCGCGCTGTGCGCATGGGCGCGCGCCAGCAGGGCTCCGGTCATCCGCCCGTAGTCGTCGAACTGCTCGACGGCCAGCGCCGCCGGGTCCACGCTGCCCTTGCGGTTGCGGAACTGGCGCACCTGGAAGGGCCGTCCCTCGACCGTCGTCCAGCCCAGCAGGATGTCGGAGACCACCTGCATCCGCTGCTGCCCGGCCACCACCCGACGGCCCTCGTGCTCCTCCGGAGCGGAGACGAAGCCGAGCCCGGGCAGGTACGGCAGCAGCGCCGAGGGCCGGGCCTCCTTCACCTGGAGGACGAGCGCCTCGCCCCGGTGGTCGAGCAGCAGCACCACGTAGGAGCGGGTGCCGACGCTGCCGGTGCCCACCACCCGGAAGGCCACGTCGTGGATCGCGTACCGGGCCAGCAGCGGCTGCCGGTCCCCCTGGAGCGTCTCCAGGTACGGGCCCAGCGCGGCCGCCACGGCCGCCGCCTCCCCGTCCCCGACCCGGCGCAGCACCGGCAGCGCGTCCACGAAGGCCCGGCCCCCGTCCGGCGCCGCCTCGGTGGACTTGGCGGCGAACCGCGCGGACGTGTTGTTCCGGGCCTTCTCGGAGACCCGTTCCAGCGTGCCCAGCAGGTCCCGGGCATCGGCGTGCGAGACGAGCTCCTCGTCCGCGATGGCGTTCCAGGCGTCCAGGGCAGGCAGTTTGGCCAGCAGTCGCATGGTGCGGCGGTACGCCCCCGCGGCGTCGAGCGCGGCCGCCCGGCAGGTGTCCTCGTCGGCGCCGGCCACCCGCCCGGCCAGCACCAGTGAGGTGGCCAGCCGCTTGAGGTCCCACTCCCAGGGGCCGAAGACGGTTTCGTCGAAGTCGTTGAGGTCGATGACCAGGCGGCCGCGCGCGTCCCCGTACAGGCCGAAGTTGGCCGCGTGGGCGTCCCCGCATATCTGTGCGCCGATTCCCGTCACCGGGCCGCCGGAGAGGTCGTGCGCCATCAGCCCGGCCGCCCCGCGCAGGAACGCGAAGGGGTTGGCAGCCATCCGGCCGACCCGTATCGGCGTCAGTTCGGCGACCCGGCCGGCATTGGACTCCTCCACCGCCCGCACCGCGTCGGGGCGGTCGGCCGGGGCCTCGAACCGCGCGTGCGCCGCCCGGGGCACGCGCGTGCGCAGCGCCTTGCCGGCCGCCCGGGGAGAGCCTTTCGCCGGCCCGGCGGCGACGCGCGGCGCGAACCCCTCGACCTCCGGGATCCGCTGCCGCGGTGCCACCACGCGCTGTCCGGGTTCCGCCGTCATGCCGTCCGCCCCCTGCTCGCCATCGGTTTTCGGCCCAGACCGTACTAGTGCCGCGAACGGCCGAGTCCACCGGGGCACGCCCCGCGGACCGCAACCTCCGGCGCCCGGCGCTCCTTTCGCAGTCCCGGTGGCTAGGCCGGAAAGGTCCACCGGGTCGCGGCGCCGGCACGGCACTAGAGCCAGGCACTAGAGCCCGGCACTAGAGCCCGGCGTCCCTGGCCAGCAGGGCCGCCTGGACCCGGTTCTCGCACTCCAGCTTCGCCAGGATCCGGCTCACGTACGTCTTCACCGTCGCCTCGCTCATGTGCAGCCGCCGCCCCGCGTCCGCGTTCGAGAGCCCCTCGCCCAGCAGGGCCAGGACCCCGCGCTCGCGCTCGCTCAGCTCGGCCACCCGGCGCCTGGCCTCCTCGGCGCGGCCCGTGGACCGGCCGGACGCCAGCTGGTCCACCACGTGCCGGGTCGCCGCCGGAGACAGGTACGCGTCCCCCGCCGCGGCCGCCCGTACCGCGCCGATCAGCTCGCCGGGCGCCGAGTCCTTCAGCAGGAACCCCGCGCCACCCCCGCTCAGCGCGCGCAGCACGTTCTCCTTCTCACCGAAGGTGGTCAGGATCAGCGCCCGCACCTGCGGAGCCGCCCGCCCGAGCTCGGCCAGTGCCGTCAGCCCGTCCATGACCGGCATCTGGATGTCCAGGAGCACCACGTCCGGCCCGTGCGCCCGGGCCAGCTCCACGGCCTCCCGGCCGTTCGCCGCCTCGGCGACGACCTCGATGTCCGCCGCCGAGGTCAAGATCATCCTGATCCCGGCCCGGATCAGCGGCTCGTCGTCAGCGATCACCACGCGGATCACCTGCGCTGTCATCCGTGCTCCTACTGCTCGGCCTGGTACGCCTGCTTCTCGACGAGCTTGCCGTCCTTGAAGCAGAACCGGAAAACGCTGTCGCTGCCCAGGCCGGAGTCGTCGTCCGCGAGCAGGGCCAGACACGTCGCGCCCGGCGGACGCGGCGGCCCCTTCCGGTCGAGCCCCTCGGTCAGGATGCTGTCGCCGCTGGGCAGCCGCGGACGCACCGCGTCCTCCGCCTCGCCCACGCGGATGCTGTCGTACTCGGCCCGGCTGAGCGTCGCGTCGCCCACCGAGCCCACGAGCAGGGCCACCGCGGCCCCGATGACGATCAGCAGCACCACCACGGCCGCGACCGCGATCCCGCAGCCCAGCGCCACGCTCCCGGACCGGCCGCTGCGGCTGAGCAGCTTCCGGTCGACGGCTGCCCAGTCGATCGGCGCCGATCCGTCGGCCGGCGGCCGGGCCCGCAGCTGCTGTCCGAAGTCGTCCGCGACCTCGTGCGGCACCATCTCCCGCAGCCCGGCCTCCTGCGCCCCGGCCGGCTCCGTCCCGTACGGGAGCACCCCGGCGACGCGGAAACCACCGCCCTCGGCGGCTCCCGCGTAGACCATGCCGCCGACCAGCCGGGCCCGTTCGCGCAGCCCCGTCAGCCCCTGCCCGCCGGAGACCACCTCGCCGGCGCCGGGGCCCGCCGCGGGGCCGTTGGCGATCTCCACCACCAGGGAGTCGTCCTCGTAGCGCAGTTCCACCGTGATCGGCGCACCCGGAGCGTGCTTGTAGGCGTTGGTCAGCGCCTCCTGCGCGATCCGGAAGGCCGCGTGGTCGCACGCCGCGACCAGCGGCCTCGGCCGCCCCGCCGTCGTGAGCCGTACGTCGGTCCCCGCGCTCCTCGCCGCCTCCACGATCCCGGCGATGCCCGCCACCCCGCGCGCGGCCGGCTGCGCCTCCTCCACGGGCTCCGGGCCCTCCACCCCGTCCCGCAGGATGCCGACGACCTCGCGCAGCTCGTGCATGGCCGCGACCGAGGCCTGCCGAAGGACGCCGACCGCCACGCGCTGCCGGTCGGTCAGCACCGGATCGACCTCCAGCGCACCGGTGTGCACCGAGATCAGCGCGAGCTGGTGGCCGAGGCTGTCGTGCATGTCCTGGGCGATGCGCTGGCGTTCGCGCAGCCTGGCCTGCCCGGCGACCATCGCCCGCTCGCGCAGCAGCTGGGCGTTGCGCTCCTGGAGGGCCCGCAGCAGCGTGTTGCGCTGGGACCAGTAACGGCTGGCCAGACCGGGCATGACGACCGTGGCCAGGAACATCAGGGCGCCGAAGACGACGATCAGCACCGGCCGGCCCTGCGACCACTCCTTGACCACGTTGAGTACGACCGCGGCGACGAAGGCGGCGGTGAACGCGCCGAGCGCCCGGCCCACGCCCACGATGCGCCGACCCGCGGACCAGCCGAGCGGGATCGCCACGAGGAACGCCCCGGGCAGGTACACGCCCACCGCCGAGCCCACCACCAGCGTGAACACCGGCAGCCGCCGCCGCAGCAGGACGAGCACCACCACGGCCACGACACTGGTCAGCATCCTCGCGGCGGAGCCCTTGTCGAGCTCCTCGACCCCCAGCCCGAGCAGCGCCAGCACACCGGCCAGCGCCAGGTCCCCGGCCAGCATCCGCCGCGTCCAGGGCTCGGGCCCCTTCAGCCAGAGCCATCCCGCACGCGTTTTCGCCGTCACATCCACGCGACCGACCCTAGACACCGCCGTCCGGCCCGCGCTGCTCTCTTTCGTCGCGTCCTGCGCGACGAAAGTCTGACGGCCCACCTCCACCCCCACGGGTGTTTGTCGCCCGCACCTCCGAGGGATACGTCACCCGAGCCGGACCCGGAACAACGCGAAACGGCCGCCATCGCTTTCGCGATGACGACCGTTTCGTCAAGTGGGCGAGGGGGGATTTGAACCCCCACGTCCCGAAGGACACTGGCACCTGAAGCCAGCGCGTCTGCCGTTCCGCCACTCGCCCGAGCGGCTACCAGTGGATCTTCCCTTGCGGGCCGTTCCCCTGGCGACATCGGAACATTAGCACGGGGGACGGGGTGGATTCACATCGCTTTCCGTGCCCCCGGGAGGCCGCCCGTGGACGGCCCCTCCCGCACTCGGCTCCAGGTGCGGGACACTGTCCCCGGGGCCCCCCTACCATCGCTTGTGAGGACCAACACTCCTGCGCTCGTGACCGATGGGGAACCACCCGAATCCGCCATGCGTGGATACGATCAGTAAGCAGTACAGGGCGACAACGACGGAGGAGGTGCCCCATGGGAGTCCTGAAGCGGTTCGAGCAGCGACTCGAAGGTCTGGTGAACGGCACCTTCGCCAAGGTGTTCAAGTCCGAGGTCCAGCCGGTGGAGATCGCGGGCGCCCTCCAGCGGGAGTGCGACAACAACGCCACCATCTGGAACCGGGAGCGGACGGTCGTCCCGAACGACTTCATCGTGGAGCTGAGCACGGGCGACTTCGACCGGCTGAGCCCCTACTCGGGCCAGCTCGGCGACGAGCTCGCGGGCCTCGTCCGCGACTACGCCAAGCAGCAGCGCTACAGCTTCATGGGCCCCATCAAGGTGCACCTGGAGAAGGCGGACGACCTGGACACCGGGCTCTACCGGGTCCGCAGCCGCACGCTCGCTTCCAGCACCTCCCAGGCCCCGGGCCAGCCGGCCCAGGGCCCGAGCCAGGGTCAGGGCCCGGGACAGGGCCGCCAGGCTCCGCCGGCCCAGCCCGGCGGCTACGGCTACCCGCCGGTCGGTGCGCCGCCGATGCCTCCGGGCCCGCCCCCGGGCGGAGCCGGCGCGCGTCGGCCGGCTCCCGGCGGCCAGGCTCCCGCACCGCCCGTGTCCCCCGGGGGCGCCGTCCGGCGCCACTGGATCGAGATCAACGGCACCCGCCACCAGATCTCGCGCCCCACGCTCGTACTCGGCCGAAGCACCGAAGCCGACGTGCGGATCGACGACCCCGGCGTCTCGCGCCGGCACTGTGAGATCCGGACCGGAACGCCCTCCACGATCCAGGATCTCGGGTCCACCAACGGCATCGTGGTGGACGGGCAGCACACCACCCGCGCTACGCTCCGCGACGGTTCGCGGATCGTCGTGGGCAGCACCACCATCATTTACCGGCAAGCCGAAGGGTGAAGCGGGGGCAATGTCAGAGCTGACCCTGACGGTCATGCGGTTGGGTTTCCTGGCCGTTCTGTGGCTGTTCGTCATCGTGGCCGTACAGGTCATCCGCAGCGATCTCTTCGGTACGAGAGTCACGCAGCGCGGTTCCCGGCGCGGCGGGAGCGCCACCGGCGCTCCCCAGCAGCAGGGCCGCCAGACCGCGGCCCCACCGCAGCAGCGCCAGCGCCGCGGTGCGCCCACCAAGCTCGTCGTCTCCGAGGGCACCCTCACGGGTACCACGGTGGCCCTCGCGGGGCAGACGATCACCTTGGGGCGCGCCCATGACTCCACGATCGTGCTGGACGACGACTACGCCTCCAGCAGGCATGCCAGGATCTACCCCGACCGTGACGGTCAGTGGATCGTCGAGGATCTCGGGTCCACCAACGGCACGTATCTCGACCGGACCCGGCTGACCACCCCGACGCCCATTCCGCCGGGCGCCCCGATCCGCATCGGCAAGACCGTCATCGAGCTGCGGAAGTAGTACGAGAATGAGCGAGCGGAGCGAGCGAGCCGCAGCGGTCCGTCCCACCGGGGACACGGACCCGCGCGCGCTCCCGACCGGAGGGTGGGCAGTGTGGCTCGAGACCGGTTGTACCCGGAGGCAGCGTCATCGACAGGGCAGGTGCGCATGAGTCTGTCCCTGCGGTTCGCCGCCGGATCGCACAAGGGCATGATCCGCGAGGGCAACGAGGACTCCGGCTACGCCGGGCCGCGTCTCCTCGCGATCGCCGACGGCATGGGCGGCCAGGCCGCCGGTGAAGTCGCCAGCTCCGAGGTGATCTCCACCCTCGTGCAGCTCGACGACGACGTACCGGGCTCCGACATCCTGACGGCCCTCAGCACGGCCGTGCAGCGGGCCAACGACCAGCTGCGCTCCATGGTCGAGGAGGACCCCCAGCTCGAGGGCATGGGCACCACGCTCACCGCCCTGCTGTGGACCGGCCAGCGCCTCGGGCTGGTCCACGTCGGGGACTCCCGCGCCTACCTGCTCCGCGACGGCATCCTCACGCAGATCACCCAGGACCACACCTGGGTGCAGCGCCTCGTCGACGAGGGCCGCATCACCGAGGAGGAAGCCACCACGCACCCGCAGCGCTCCCTCCTGATGAGAGCGCTCGGCAGCGGCGACATCGTGGAACCCGACCTCTCCATCCGCGAGGTCCGGGTCGGCGACCGCTACCTCATCTGCTCCGACGGGCTCTCCGGCGTGGTCTCCCACCAGACCCTGGAGGAGACCCTCGCCGACTACCACGGCCCGCGCGAGACCGTGGCCTCGCTCATCCAGCTCGCGCTGCGCGGCGGCGGCCCCGACAACATCACCTGCATCGTGGCCGACGTCCTCGACACCGACAGCGGCGACACCCTGGCCGCGCAGGTCAACGACACCCCGGTCGTCGTCGGCGCGGTCGCCGAGAACCAGCACCACCAGCTCTTCGACGGCGGCAACGCCATGCAGACGCCCGCCGGCCGCGCCTCCGGGCTCGGCCGCCAGGCCGCCCCGCCCGCCGGCGCCTTCGGCCCCCCCGGCAGCGGAGAGGCCCCGGGCTACGGCGGCTACGGCGCCCAGGGACAGGGCGCGGGAGCCGGTGGCGGGTACGGCGGCTTCGGCGATGCCGACCCGTACGACAACGACGCGGCGTACGAGGACACGTACGACCACCCGCGCAGGCGGCGCGGCAAGGGCCGCAAGTGGACCACGCGCACGCTGACCCTGCTGGTCGTCCTCGGCGTCCTCGGCGGCGGCCTGTACGCGGGCTACCGCTGGACGCAGACCCAGTTCTACGTCGGCGTCAAGGGCGAACACGTGGCGCTCTTCCGCGGCATCAGCCAGAAGCTCGGGCCCGTGGCGCTCTCCAAGGTGGAGACCGACCGCCCCGACATCGAACTGAAGTACCTGCCGGCCTTCAAGCGCAAGCAGGTCGTGGACACGATCAGCGAGAACAGCCTCGACGGCGCCCGCACGAAGATCGACCAGCTCGGCATCCAGGCCTCCGCGTGCAAGAAGGACGAGGAGCGCCGCACCGCCGAGGCACAGGGCAACCAAACGCCGGGCCCCGTCCTGACTGCCGAGGAGCAGCAGGTCGTCAGCCAGTGCGAGAAGCAGTAGACACAAGCGGGCACAGGGGGCCTGCCACACCATGAGCGTTGTCACCAACACGACCACCATCGGCGCCATCGAGCTGCCGAGCCGGCGGAACACCGAGCTCCTGCTGCTCGCCTTCGCCGTGGTCATCCCGATCTTCGCCTACGCCAACGCGGGCCTGTCGATCCACGGGAAGCTGCCCCCGGGCATGCTCACCTACGGGCTCGGCCTCGGCGTCCTCGCCGGCATCGCCCACCTCGTCGTGCGCCGCTACGCCAAGTACGCCGACCCGCTGCTCCTGCCGATCGCCACGCTCCTCAACGGGCTGGGCCTGGTGCTGATCTGGCGCCTCGACCAGTCCACGCGGCTGCAGAACACGGCCAAGCGGATCTACGGGGTGTTCTCCGACTCCGCGCCCCGGCAGATGCTGTACACGGCGCTCGCCATCGCGCTGTTCGCGGGCGTGCTGATGGTCCTCAAGGACCACCGCGTGCTCCAGCGCTTCACCTACATCTCGATGGCCGCCGCGCTGGTCCTGCTGATCCTTCCGGTCATCCCGGGCCTGGGCGCGGACGTCTTCGGCGCCAAGATCTGGATCAGCGTCGGCGGATTCTCCATCCAGCCCGGCGAGTTCGCGAAGATCGTCATCGCCGTCTTCTTCGCCGGCTACCTCATGGTCAAGCGCGACGCCCTGGCACTGGCCAGCCGCCGCTTCATGGGCCTCTACCTGCCCCGCGGCCGCGACCTCGGCCCGATCCTGATGATCTGGGCCATGAGCCTGCTCGTCCTCGTCTTCGAGAACGACCTCGGCACCTCGCTGCTCTTCTTCGGCATGTTCGTGATCATGCTGTACGTCGCCACCGAGCGGACCAGCTGGATCGTCATCGGCCTGCTCATGAGCGTGGGCGGCGCGGCCGTGGTCGGCGCCACCGCGAGCCACGTCAAGGCGCGCGTCACCGCCTGGCTCGACCCCTTCGCCTGCTACCAGAAGTCCGGCGCCTGCGAACAGGTCGGCCAGTCGATCATGAGCTTCGGCTCGGGCGGGGTCCTCGGTACCGGCTGGGGACAGGGCAACTCCGACCTCATCGGATTCGCCGCGAACTCCGACTTCATCTTCTCCACCGTCGGCGAGGAGCTCGGGCTCGCCGGGGTCATGGCCTTCCTCCTGCTCTACGGCCTGATCATCGAGCGGGGCGTGCGCACCGCCCTCGCCGCCCGCGACCCCTTCGGCAAGCTCTTCGCCATCGGCCTCTCCGGCGCCTTCGCGCTCCAGGTCTTCGTCGTCGCCGGCGGCGTCATGGGCCTCATCCCCCTCACCGGTATGACCATGCCCTTCCTCGCGTCCGGCGGCTCGTCCGTCCTCGCGAACTGGATCCTCATCGCCGTGCTCATCCGGATCAGCGACACCGCACGCCGCCCCGCACCGGCACCGGCACCGTCCCCCGACTCCGAGATGACCCAGGTGGTCCGCCCGTCATGAACAAGCCCCTGCGCCGCATCTCGATCTTCTGCGGGCTGCTCGTCCTGGCACTGCTCGTGCGGACCAACTGGCTCCAGTACGTCAAGGCGGAGGAACTGAGCACCCGCAAGGAGAACCGCCGGGTCCAGATCGCCCAGTACGCCACCGAGCGCGGCAACATCATCGTCGAGGGCAACCCGATCACCGGGTCCGCCGTCACCGACGGCAGCGACTACAAGTACAAGCGCACCTACACGGACGGCGCGCTGTGGTCCCCGGTGACCGGCTACGCCTCGCAGGCCTTCGGCTCCACGCAGTTGGAGTCCCTCGAGGACCAGATCCTGACCGGCAACGACGACCGGCTGTTCTTCGACCGCACCGTCGGCATGTTCACCGGCGAGAAGAAGCAGGGCGGCAACGTCGTCACGACGCTCAACGCCGCCGCGCAGAAGGCCGCGTTCGAGACGCTCGGCGACAAGAAGGGCGCCGTCGCGGCGATCGACCCGCGCACCGGCGCGATCCTCGCCCTGGTCAGCACCCCCTCGTACGACCCCTCCGTCTTCGCGGGCAACTCCAAGACCGACGAGAAGAACTGGGTCGAGCTCAAGGACAGCGAGGACAAGAAGCTGGTCAACCGCGCCCTGCGCGAGACCTACCCGCCCGGCTCCACCTTCAAGGTGGTCACCGCCGCCGCGGCCCTGGAGCACGGCGTGGTCCAGGACATCAACGCGGCGACCGACACCCCCGAGCCGTACATCCTGCCGGGCACCAAGACCCCGATGGTCAACCACGCCCCTGGGTGCGAGAAGGCCAGCCTCATCGAGGCCCTGCGCGTCTCCTGCAACTCCGTCTTCGCCAACATGGGCGACAAGGTGGGGCGGGACAACATGGTGAAGACCGCGGAGAAGTTCGGCTTCAACAACGACAAGATCGACATCCCGGTCCGCGCCTTCGCCAGCGTCTACGACAAGACCATGGGCAAGGACGGCAACGCCCAGAGCGCGATCGGCCAGTTCAACACCGCGGCCACTCCGCTGCAGATGGCCATGGTCACCGCCGCGATCGCCAACGACGGCAAGCTGATGAAGCCGCACATGGTCGACCATCTGACCGCGCCCAACCTCGACGTCATCGAGAAGCACGACCCGCAGGAGATGAGCCGGCCGGTCTCCGGGGACAACGCGAAGAAGCTCCAGGAGATGATGGTCAACGTCGTCGAGAAGGGCACCGGCGGCAACGCCAGGATCAACGGCGTCACCGTCGGCGGCAAGACCGGAACCGCCCAGCACGGCGAGGGAAACAAGAAGCGCCCCTACGCCTGGTTCATCTCCTACGCCGAGAACCCCGACGGCAGCTCGCCCGTCGCCGTCGCCGTCGTCATCGAGGACAGCGCCGCGAGCCGCGACGACATCTCCGGCGGCGGTCTGGCCGCACCCGTTGCCAAGGCCGTCATGCAGGCCGTATTGAAGAGCAACAAGGTGTGACGGAAGAGACCGACCACCACGAGAGAGCCGCAAGGGGCACACAGGTGTGATCCGGATCACCGATCCCGTCCGGATCCGTGCGTACGGTACCGGTCCGGTATCAGCCTGTGGTCACGAACCGATCACCGACGATCGGCCGGTAGCCTTTGCGCGAACAGCACACCGCCGGACCACACACGGGTGCGGTCGGGACTGACGGAGAGGGCTGCAACGAAATGGAAGAGCCGCGTCGCCTCGGCGGCCGGTACGAGCTGAGCCACGTGCTCGGCCGCGGTGGCATGGCCGAGGTCTACCTCGCCCACGACACCCGGCTCGGCCGTACCGTCGCCGTCAAGACCCTGCGCGCCGACCTCGCCCGCGACCCGTCCTTCCAGGCCCGGTTCCGGCGCGAGGCCCAGTCGGCCGCATCGCTCAACCACCCGGCGATCGTCGCCGTGTACGACACCGGCGAGGACTACGTCGACAACATCTCCATCCCGTACATCGTGATGGAGTACGTCGACGGCTCGACCCTGCGCGAGCTCCTGCACTCCGGGCGCAAGCTGCTGCCCGAGCGCACCCTGGAGATGTGCATCGGCATCCTCCAGGCGCTGGAGTACTCGCACCGCGCCGGAATCGTGCACCGGGACATCAAGCCCGCCAACGTCATGCTGACCCGCTCCGGCCAGGTCAAGGTCATGGACTTCGGCATCGCCCGCGCCATGGGCGACTCCGGCATGACCATGACGCAGACCGCCGCCGTCATCGGCACCGCCCAGTACCTCTCCCCGGAGCAGGCCAAGGGCGAACAGGTCGACGCGCGCTCCGACCTCTACTCGGCCGGCTGCCTGCTGTACGAGCTCCTCAGCGTCCGGCCGCCCTTCATCGGCGACTCACCGGTCGCCGTCGCCTACCAGCACGTACGGGAAGAGCCCCAGCCCCCGTCGAACTTCGACCCCGAGATCACGCCCGAGATGGACGCGATCGTGTTGAAGGCGCTGGTCAAGGACCCCGACTACCGCTACCAGTCGGCCGACGAGATGCGCGCCGACATCGAGGCCTGCCTCGACGGGCAGCCCGTCGCCGCCACCGCCGCCATGGGCGCGGCCGGCTACGGCTACCCCGACCAGAACCACGGTTACGGCCACCAGGGCTACGACCAGCCCACCACCGCCCTGCGCACCGCCGACCCGGGCCAGACCTCCATGCTCCCGCCGATGCCCCCGGGCGAGGGCGGTTACGGGTACGGGGACCAGGGCGGCTACGACCAGGGCGGCCACGGCCGCCGTCCGCAGAAGAAGAGCAAGGCCTCGACGATCCTGCTGGTGACCGCCGGCATCCTCGTCCTCGTCGGCGCGATCCTCATCGGACGCTCCCTCTTCAGCGGCGGCGCCGACAACCGTCCCGTGGTGCCCAAGCTCATCGGCGAAACCTTCGAGAACGCGCAGAAGAGCGGCGACAACCTCGGCCTCACCGTCCAGAAGGACGGCGAGATGGCCTGCGACGCCGCGCCCAAGGGCAGCGTCTGCGAGCAGAACCCGGCCGAGGGCACCAAGGTCGACAAGAAGTCCGTCGTGAAGGTGAAGGTCTCGACCGGCGCCCCCAAGGTCGCCGTTCCCGACGTCATCAACATGCCGGTCGCCGACGCCGAGAAGGCGCTCGTGGCCAAGAACTTCCAGGTCGAGAAGAAGCTCGTCGAGTCCGAGCGGTCCCCCGGCACCGTCCTCGACCAGAATCCGAAGAGCGGCAACGAGGCGGAGAAGGGCTCGGTCGTCACCCTCCAGGTGGCCAAGGAGCAGTCCAAGGCGAGCGTCCCGGACCTGCTGGGCAAGAACCAGCAGCAGGCCGCCAAGGCGCTCACGGACGCCAAGCTGAAGCTCGGCAGCGTCACGGAGGTGGACGCGCCCCCGGGCACGGCTCCGAAGACGGTGGTCCAGCAGGACCGCGTCGCGGGCGACTCGGTGGACGTCGGCTCGACGGTCAACATCTCCGTCGCCAAGGCCGTCCAGCAGGTCCAGGTCCCGAGCCTGGCCGGCAAGACGATCAACCAGGCGAAGGCGGAGCTCGCCTCCAAGGGCCTGGTCTTCGGCAACGTGCTGTCGGGCCCGAACGAGGGGAAGGCGATCGTCCTGTCCTCGGACCCCGGCCTCGGCCAGCAGGTCCCGACGGGCACGGTGATCAACGTCAACACCCTCCCCGGCGGGGGGCAGAACGGCGGCA
The DNA here is from genome assembly GCF_042736715.1 of Streptomyces sp. NPDC060049. Classification (NCBI taxonomy): domain Bacteria; kingdom Bacillati; phylum Actinomycetota; class Actinomycetes; order Kitasatosporales; family Streptomycetaceae; genus Streptomyces; species Streptomyces sp. NPDC060049. Next base: position 30,258 of record NZ_JBHWVV010000014.1, on the reverse strand, counting down.
ACAACAACGGCGGCGGCGGCTTCTTCGGAGGCCTGGGCGGCTAGCCTCCGGCGATAGCAGCGCGAAAGGTCCGGCCCCTCTCGACGAGAGGGGCCGGACCTTTCGACAAGGTGAAGGTCCTGTCCGTGCGCCCTCAAGGGCTCCGACCTCTGCGTGGCCACCTGTGCCTTCATCCGCGAGTCCCTGGACAATCGCCGCCCAGGGAGGCGTCACGGACGTCCACAGGGGCCTCTGGAGGCCTGGAGCGCCGCAGTCCGGCTCCAGGTGCTCCGGTCCTCCTAGCGCAGCTCCACGGGGCGGGTGCGCTTGTCGTCCACCTTCTCGGTGCGGACCAGTTCGCCCCACACGATGTAGCGGTACTTCGAGGTGTAGACGGGAGTGCAGGTCGTCAGGGTGATGTAGCGGCCCGGAGCCGTCTTGCCCGACTCCTTGGGGACCGGGCTGATCGCGTCCACGTTGTACCGCGAGGTCTGCTTCAGCTCCGCGAAGACCTTGTACACGTACCAGGTGTCGCGGGTCTCGAACACGACCGCGTCGCCCTTGCCCACCTTGTCGATGTCGTGGAACTTGGCACCGTGTCCGTCCCGGTGCGCGGCCAGGGTGAAGTTGCCCGTCTCGTCCCACGGCAGCGCCGACTTGATCGGTTCCGTGTAGTACCCGGCGACGCCCTCGTTGATGACGTCGGACTGGGTGCCCCGCTTCACGAGCACCTCGCCGTTCTTCATCGCGGGCACGTGCAGGAACCCGATGCCGCCCTGGGTGTCGAGCGCCCCCGGCCCGGCGGCCGCGGACGGGGCCGGCGCCGGCTGTTGCCACTGTTCGCGGACCGCGTCGCCGCGCGCCGAGGCGTCCCGGTCCGCCAGGACGTTCGTCCACCACAGCGAGTACGCCACGAACAGGCCGAGCACTAGGCCCGCCGTGATCAGGACCTCGCCCAGCAGGCTCAGGAACCCCGCGAGGACGCTGCGGTTCGGGGGCGGTGCGGCACGTGACACTGCGAATCCTCTACGGGCTGGCCAGTTCGGGCGGAGCACCCTGGCTGCGCGGGCGTTCCGCGGTCATCCTGCCCCATACGATCAGCCGGTAGGTGCTGGTGAACTCCGGGGTGCAGGTGGTCAGGGTGATGTACCGGCCCGGGGACGTGAAGCCGGAACCGTCGGGCACGGCCTTGAGCACGGAGACGTTCTTGGTCGACGTCTGTGCCAGCTGCGAGGTCGTCTCGTACGTGTAGTACGTGTCCCGCGTCTCGACCACGATCTTGTCCCCCGGCACCAGCCGGTTGATGTAGCGGAACGGCTCGCCGTGCGTATTGCGGTGCCCCGCCAGCCCGAAATTGCCCTGGGCGTCGGACGGCATGGCCGACTTCACCGAGTTCTCGCCGCCGTCGTAGTGCCCGACCAGCCCCTTGTCGAGCACCTTCGGCTTGCTGATGCCCTCCGCCACCGGCACCTTCACGTCCAGCTTCGGGATGTGGAGGATCGCGAAGCCCTGGCCCGGTTCGAAGGCCGTCGCCACGGGCGGCGCTGCCGCCCCGTCCGCCCCGGCCGTCGCGTCCCCGCCGTGCTGCCAGTTCTGCTGGAGCGAGCCGGCCGCGTCCTGGGCCGTCCGGTCCGCGAGCAGGTTCGTGTACCAGATCTGGTAGACGACGAAGAGCAGCATCACCAGGCCCAGCGTGATGAACAGTTCCCCGCCGAGCCGGCTGGCGACCACCAGCGGGCCGCCCGAGGCGGGCCGCCTGCGCCGCCGGCCCCGGCCGCGGGTGCCCGTACGGGTACGGGCTCGCTTCGCGGCCTGCTGCGCCGCCCTGCGCCGCGCGGCCCGGCCCTCCGTGGGCGCGGACGGCGCGAGCGACGTCACGCGACGGCCTTGCCCACCACCGGGGCGAGCCCCACCGAGCGCTCCACGGCACCCTCGTCACCGCAGCGCACGAGCCAGTTCGCGAGCATCCGGTGGCCCCACTCGGTCAGTACGGACTCGGGGTGGAACTGCACGCCCTCGACGTCGTGCTCGCGGTGGCGCAGGCCCATGATGATCCCGTCCTCGGTCCGCGCCGTGACCTCCAGGGCGTCCGGGAGGGTCCGGGGCTCGGCGGCGAGGGAGTGGTAGCGGGTGGCGGTGAAGGGCGACGGCAGTCCGGCGAAGACGCCGAGGCCCTCGTGCAGCACCGGCGAGGTCTTGCCGTGCAGCAGTTCCGGGGCCCGGCCGACGACCCCGCCGTAGGCGACGGCCATCGACTGCATGCCGAGGCAGACGCCGAAGACCGGTACGCCCGTGTCCGCGCAGTGGCGGACCATGTCCACGCAGACGCCGGCCTCCTCGGGGGTGCCCGGGCCGGGGGACAACAGGACCCCGTCGAAGCCGTCCTGGGCGTGGGCGAGTGCGACCTCGTCGTTGCGCAGCACCTCGCACTCGGCGCCGAGCTGGTAGAGGTACTGGACCAGGTTGAAGACGAAGCTGTCGTAGTTGTCGACCACCAGAATGCGCGCGCTCACGGAGTGGCTCCCGATCCCTCGTCCACCGTCACATCGTTGAACGGGAGCAACGGCTCGGCCCACGGGAAGACGTACTGGAACAGCACGAAGACCACCGCGAGCACCAGCACGAGGGAGATCAGCACGCGTACCCACGCGTTGCCCGGCAAATGCCGCCAGATCCAGCCGTACATGCCGCCTGTGTCCTTTTCGTCCACGATCGTTCAACGCACCGCGGGGGCGGTACAGCCACAGCCTAAAGCCAGCCGCCCGGCGCGGAGGGTCACCTTGCCAAACCCTCGGGCCTTCCCTCCGCGACGGCCCGCGTCTCGGTCAGCTCGGCCCAGACGACGAGGCGGTGGCTGTGGCCCCATTCCGGGTCGCAGGTGGTCAGGGTCAGGTAGCGGCCGGGGCTGGTGAAGGGGGAGCGGCTCGGTACCGGGTCCACGACGCCGAGCTCGTCGGGCTGTACGCGCAGTGCCTCTCGCCGGACGGTGTAGGTGTACCAGGTGGTCGCGTCCTTGAGGATGACGGCGTCGCCGGGGCGCAGCCGCGGGATGTCCTTGAAGGGGTCGCCGTAGGTGCGGCGGTGGCCGGCCACCGCGAAGTTCCCCCCGCCCCCGAGCGCGGCCGTGCCGGTGTAGTGGCCCAGGCCCTTCTTCAGCAGCTCGGTGCCCGTGCCCTCCATGACCGGCTTGTTCCAGTCCGGGCCGAAGCGCGGGACGTACATCTCGGCGAAGGCCCGGTCCGGGGGGTAGCCGGCGGGCGCCGGGGGCGCCGGGACGGGGGCTGTGGCGGGCGTCGGGGCGGGCGCCGGGGCGGGGGCGGTGGCGGCCGCGGGGGCCGCCGCCCAGCGGTCGCGCATCCGGGCCATCTCGCCGTCCATGGCCTGGTCGGCCTTGACCCCGGTCCACAGCGTCACGTAGGCCACGAAGAGGACGATCAGGGAACCGGCGGTCAGGCACACCTCGCTGAACGTCCGTACCAGCAGGCGCAGTACGGCGTCACGGGGTGGCGGACTCCAGCGGCTTCGCATAGTGGAGGTCCACTGTGCCGGAGTACCCCGGCAGTGTCAGCGCCTTGTGCTCGTCCACTTTCCAGCCGAGCCCGTACGCGTTCACGTACAGCTGGTAGTTCTGCAGCGCCGGGGAGGCCGCGAGGGCCTTCTTCAGCGCGGCCGGGTCGCCGACGGCGCTCACCTTGTACGGGGGCGAGTACACGCGGCCCTGGAGGATCAGGGTGTTGCCGACGCAGCGGACGGCGCTGGTGGAGATCAGGCGCTGGTCCATGACCTGGATGCCTTCGGCGCCGCCCTGCCAGAGGGCGTTCACCACGGCCTGGAGGTCCTGCTGGTGGATGACCAGGTCGTTGGGCTGGGGCTCGGGCACGTTGGGGATGCGGGCCGTGGCGTTCGGCGGGGCGTCGTTCAGGGTGACGGTGACGCCCTTGCCGGTGATCTCCTCGGTGCCCGAGGCGGCGCGCAGCGCGGCCAGGCGGGCGTCCTCGGTCTTGGTGCTGCCGTCGTCGCGCTCGGCGAGGGCGTCGACCTGGCCGCGCACGGTCGCGGTGCTCTTCTCCAGGTCCAGATTGTTCTGGCTGCGCTCGTGGATCAGGTCCGACAGCTTGAGGAGCGAGGCATCCGTCCGGATGTTCGTACCCTTGGAGGTGTTGAAGCTGGTGACGAAGAGCAAGCCGGCCAGGGCGAAAACGGCGGCCGTCAGCAGCCGGACCGGTCTGGCACGGCGACGGGGACCCGCGGAGGAGTCGTCGGAATTGCTCAACGTACCCTTCTCCTTCAACGCCACAGGTCCACTACGCTAACGGACGCCCGGGGCAGGCAAGGTCCCCAGCGCATCGACAGGAGAGCCCCTCGTGCCGAAGTCACGTATCCGCAAGAAGGACGACTACACCCCGCCGCCCTCGCGGACGCCACAGACGATCAAGCTGACGAACCGCAGCTGGGTCGCTCCGGTCATGCTGGCGTTCTTCCTGGTCGGCCTGGCGTGGATCGTCGTCTTTTATCTGTCCGAGACCCAGCTTCCGATCGAAGCGCTCGGAAACTGGAACATTGTTGTCGGTTTCGGCTTCATCGCGGCAGGATTCGGCGTCTCCACGCAGTGGAAGTGACCGCGCCGAAGCACGGTGCAAGCCCCGCGGCACCCCCGCGATAGTGGCGTGGCGGCGGCGGCCGCGCAAGCTCTCCCCATGAGTTATCCACAGCGTCATCCACACCTGAGGAAAAGACAGAAGATCTGTGGATAACTCTGTGGAGAGTTGACGCCGGTGTGATCAGGTGAGTGCGGAAAGTTCGGCCGTCCGGACCGCGATCACGGCTGCGGCCAGCAGGAACACCGCCACACAGGTGCCCCACTGGACGAGTCCGCGTGTGCGGGCGTCCCCCTTGGGCGCGGGCCGCAAAAGGCCCAGCGCGAGCAGCGCACCGGTCACCAGACCGCCGACGTGGGCCTGCCAGGACACGGTGAGGCTGCCGCTCAGCGGCGCGAAGGTCAGCACCAGCATGAACACCACCACGGTGATCAGCGGACGCATCTCGTGCCGCATGCGGCGGGCCAGCACCACACTGGCGCCGAGCAGCCCGAAGACCGCCCCCGAGGCGCCGAGGGTCGCGACGTTCTGCGGGGTCAGCAGATAGACCAGGGCGCTGCCGCCCAGGGCGGAGAGCACGTACACCGTGAGGTAGCGGGCCCGGCCGAGCGCCTGCTCCAGCGGTCCGCCGAGGAACCACAGCCCGAGCATGTTGCCCATGAGGTGCCACCACTGGACGTGCAGGAACGTCGAGGTCAGCAGCCGGTGGTACTCGCCCGTGGCGACCCCTTCCGGCGGACCGCCGAGCTGCTCGTAGTACCGGCCGATGAGCTCCAGCTGGATCGCCAGCTCGGGGAGGGCGATCGCCGCGAGGTACACGGCCGCGTTGATCCCGATCAGGATCTTGGTGACCAGGTGCGGATCGGCGGCGACCACGCCGCCCGCGATGGTGCGCGGGGCGTTGGCGGCGGGCCCGCGGCCCCCTCCCGAGCCCTCGCGGACGCATGCGGGGCACTGGAAGCCGACCGAGGCGCTGATCATGCACTCGGGACAGATCGGCCGCTCACAGCGCGTACAGCGGATCCCGGTCCCGCGGTCGGGATGGCGGTAGCAGCCCGGAAGACGTTCGGTGTCCATCGGTCCCCTCGGTCGGCGGCCGGGCCCGGCGGATCCGCCGCGCCCTCCGGTACGTATCGAGGACGGACGGGCGGGTCCGAAAGGTTCCCGGGCCGGCGGTTCCCGGGCTAGCGGTTCTCGATGACGACGGACTGGATGACCACGTCGTCGAGCGGGCGCTCCGTGCGCGGGTTGGTGGCGGCGGCGGAGATGTCCTTCACGATCGCCTGGCTGGCCTTGTCGGTGATCTCGCCGAAGATGGTGTGCTTGCGCGTCAGCCAGGCGGTGGGGGCGACGGTGATGAAGAACTGCGAGCCGTTGGTGCCGGGGCCGGCGTTGGCCATCGCGAGCAGGTAGGGCTTGGTGAAGGCCAGGTCGGGGTGGAACTCGTCGGCGAACTGGTAGCCGGGGCCGCCCGTGCCGTTGCCGAGCGGGTCGCCGCCCTGGATCATGAAGCCGCTGATGACGCGGTGGAAGACGGTGCCGTCGTAGAGCGGGTCCGTGGTCTTCTGCCCGTCCGTGGGACGCGTCCACTCGCGGGCGCCGGTGGCGAGTTCCACGAAGTTCCGCACGGTCTTCGGAGCGAAGTTCGCCAGCAGCTCGATCTCGATGTCGCCGTGGCTGGTCTTCAGGGTGGCGTAGAGCTTCTCGGCCACGGATCTGCCTTCCATAGTCATCACTGTCGGTCCCAGATCCTCCCACGGAGGGCCGCACCGGACTGAAATCCTCCACCCGTATGCCCTGTCACGCATGCCGCCCGGCGGTACGGCAGGCATGATCCGACAAAGGGTGGAAAGGTGAACTGTGTCCGCCACCGAGGAGGAGGAACCGTGACCCGCAAGGAAAGCGTGCGCCTGGCAGCCGAGAGTGCCAGGGAAAGTTTCCTGCACGCGGCGGAAGTGGTGGCACCGTACGCGGAATCCGCCAAGGATGCCGCGGTGCACTACGCCCAAGAAGCCAATGAACGTCTGACGCCGAAGGTGTCCCACGCGGCCGACGTGGCCGCCCGGCAAGCACGTACGACCTTCGACTGCCACGTCCATCCCCGGCTCAGGGCGGCGCGCACGCACGTGCCGCCGAACGTGGACCGGGCGGCGACGAAGGCGGTGCAGCAGTCCCGCCAAGCGGTGCGCCAGGCAGCCGACTACGCGCAGCCACGACTGGAAAGCGCGCTCGCGGCGGCCCAGCCGGTGGCAGAGGAGGCCGCTTCGCGCTCGACGGCCGCCTTCGCGGCGCTGCGCGGCCAGGTGTCCGCCAAGGACGTGCAGAAGCTGGTGCGGCGACACGAGCGGCGGGCCCGCAGGGGCCGGCTGCTCAAGGGCGCCGCGCTGGTCGCCGTACTGGCCGGCGGGGCCTACGCCGCGTGGAGGTGGTGGGACCAGCAGTCGAACCCGGACTGGCTCGTCGAGCCGCCGGCGGCCACCGAACTGTCCGCGCGCGAGGAGGAGACCCCGGCGAGCTTCGACGACGAGCTGGCGGCGAAGGAGCGCGAGGCGGGAGCCCAGACCGGGGCGCCGACGCCGCCCGCCTCGACGCTCACGGAGGAAGCCGAGGCCGCGGAGGCCCGGATCGACGCGGAGGACGCGAAGCGCAAGCACCGCTGACGCCGGCGCGCGCACGACGCGCAGGGGCCCGGATCCTGGGAAGGATCCGGGCCCCTCTTCGCGCTCCGGCTCGGCCGACGCCCCGCGGGTCGGCCCTCAGTGGGGGAGGACGAGCTGCATGCCCGGCTGGATCATGTCGGGATTGGAGCCGATGACGCCCTTGTTCATGGCGTAGAGCTCACGCCAGCGGCCCTCGTTGCCGAGCTCGCGGCGGGCGATCGCGGAGAGCGAGTCGCCGGAGCGGACGGTGTACGTGCGCTGCATCTTGGGCGGCGGCACGGGGGCCGCGGGGACCGCCTTGTGTGCGGCCGAGGCCGGGGTGGGGGTGTGCGGCGCGGGTCGGGCGAGGGGCGGCGCGGCGGGAGGTGCGGGCGCGGCTTTGGGCGCCGCCGCCGCCATGCGCTCGGAGGCCTCCTTGGTGGCCGCCGCCGAGTCGCTGTACCGGGTGCCGGCGTCGCCGGGCGTCCCGGCCGGGGGCGCGGGGGCGTCCGCGGCGTGCCGCTGCACCTGCTCGGTCGCCTTCCCGGCCGCCTTCTCCTTCTTCTTGTCGGACCTCATGAAGTCGAACAGTCCCATGTGCGTACGCCTCCAGGCATGGTGGTGCCCCCCTGGTCTGAGTGCCGCTTCCCACTCTCTGCCAGAAGGCGTCGGACGGCCGTGTGACTGGACCGTCCGGGGGACCAGCGGGAAGCGGGCTACTTGACGAAGAGCCCGTTGAGCGTCCCGTAGTCGAGCGTGCCGCCGAGCCCGCCGTACGTGCCCCGCGCGAGCACCTCCTCGGCCGCCGCGCGGGCCGCCGAGTACGCCGCCTGCGCCACGGCGGTGCCCACGCTGACGCGGCGCACGCCGGCCGCCGCCAGCTCGGCGACGGACGGACCGCCCGGGCCCGCCAGGGCGTTGACCGGCAGCGGCCCCCGCGCGATCTCGGCCAGGGCCTCCAGGTCCAGCAGGCCCGGTACGAAGAACCCGTCGGCGCCGGCCGCCGCGTACGCCTCGCGGCGCGCCAGCACGTCGGCCAGCCGGCCCGACTCCTCGCCGATCCCGAAGAGGAAGACGTCGGTGCGGGCGTTGACCACCAGCTCCGGCAGCCCGGCTCCGGCGGCGGCCGCACGGGCGGCCCGGATCCGCTCGGACTGCTCCTCGGCGGTGTACAGCGTGCCGTCGGACGCCTTGGAGTCCTCCAGGTTGATGCCGACGCCGCCCAGCGCCACGACCTCGCGCACGGTCCGCGCGACGTCGTCGTAGCCGCCCTCCACGTCCACGCTGACCGGCAGGTCCACGGCCGCCACGATGCGCGCGGCGGCCTCCAGCATCTGCGCGCGCGTCGCGTGCTGGCCGTCCCCGCGGCCGATCCCCCAGGCCACCCCGCCGCTGGTCGTGGCGATCGCCGACGCGCCGGCCGCTTCGATCACGGCCGCGCTGGCCGCGTCCCAGGCGTTGGGCAGGACGAGGACGGACTCGCTCAACTCCCTGAGCCGCAGGGCCTTTTCGGTGGTCTTCGCGTCCACGGTCATCCGAAGTCTCCTCAGTCTTGCCCGGGTTGAAAGAACGTCCGCTCGCTCACTCGCCGAGCACCCTATGGCAGTCGTATGACAAGTCGGCGGGACGACGGGGCCGGTGGGGTGGCAGAGCGGGTCACGCGGAGGGCGGGCGTGGCAGCGAACGGGCGGAAATTCGTCCTCATGGCTCCGGGGACGGGCCCCCGGGCCGATATTCGTTGACTGGTTTCAGCGGTTGTCGGCAGTCTCGAACTCACCGCGACCGACCGAAACGGGAGAACACCAGATGTCAGGAACCAGAGCTCCGAAAAAGGTGATTCTGGCGGAGCCGCGTGGATTCTGCGCCGGTGTGCGCCGCGCGATACAGATCGTAGAGGAGGCCCTGAACAAGTACGGAGCTCCCGTATACGTACGGAAGGAAATCGTCCACAACCACTACGTCGTCCGCTCCCTGGAGCAGCGCGGCGCGATCTTCGTGGACAGCGAGGAGGAAGTGCCGGAGGGCTCGGTCTGCGTCTTCTCCGCCCACGGGGTTTCCCCGGCCGTCCGCACCAACGCCGCGCACCGCGACCTCGACGTCATCGACGCGACCTGCCCGCTGGTCTCGAAGGTGCACCAGGAGGCCATCCGCTACGCACGGGACGGCAAGACGATCCTCCTGATCGGCCACAGCGACCACGAAGAGGTCGAGGGCACCTTCGGAGAGGCCCCCGAGGCTACCGTCATCGTCGAGGACGTCGAAGCGGTGGCCGCGCTGGACCTGCCCTCCGACGCGAACGTGGCCTACCTGTCGCAGACCACGCTCTCGCTGGACGAGACCTCCGGCATCATCGACGCCCTCCACGAGAAGTTCCCCGCGCTGGAGGGCAAGGGCGACATCTGCTACGCCAGCCAGAACCGGCAGAACGCCGTGAAGGCGATCGCCCAGCGCAGCGACCTGGTGCTCGTGGTCGGTTCCGTCAACTCCAGCAACTCGATCCGGATGGTCGAGGTGGCCCGGGACCTGGGGACCGCCGCCCACCTGGTGCCCGAGGTGGGCGACCTGCGCACCGAGTGGCTGGAGGGGGTCTCCTCCGTCGGTGTGAGTGCCGGGGCGAGCGCGCCCGAGATCCTGATCGACCAGCTCCTGGAGCGGCTGGCCTCGCTCGGTTACGTCGATCTCGAACTCGAGCAGACCGCCGTCGAGAACGTGGTCTTCAGCCTTCCGGCAAGTCTGTCCGGGGCATCGGCTCGGTGATCTATCCCGAAATCTTCACACGGTTTCGCGCACATTCCGATTTCATCTCAGAGAAGGCTGCCATGACGACCGTCGTTACCGATATTCAGCAACTCCGAGCCGGATTGCTCGACCAGGTGGAGCAGCGGCTCGAGCAGTTCGTCGAGCACCAGCGCGCGTACTGGTACGGCATCAACCCCCGGGCCGCCCAGCCGGTCGACGCGATCTCCTCGCTGGTCTCCAGCGGCGGCAAGCGACTTCGCCCCGTGTTCGCCCTCAGCGGCTTCCTGGCCGCCGGCGGCAACCCGTCCGACGCGGTCGCCATCGACGCCTCGGCGGCCCTGGAACTGCTCCAGGCGTTCGCACTGATCCACGACGACGTCGTGGACAACTCCTCGCTGCGCCGCGGCGCACCCACCGTCCACCGGCTCCACGAGGCCGAGCACCAGATCAACGGCTGGCAGGGCGAGTCCCGCCGCTTCGGCGAGGGCGTCGCGGTCCTCGCCGGCGACCTGGCCCTGATCTACGCCGACCAGCTCACCAGCCGCTTCCCCGCCCCGGCCCGTGCCGTGTGGGACGAACTGCGCGCCGAGATGGTCATCGGCCAGCACCTCGACGTGGCGGTCGCCGCGGAGGGCGTGGTCGACCCCTCGCTCTCCCGCTGGATCGCGGTGTGCAAGTCGGGCCGCTACACCATCCACCGCCCGCTGGTCCTGGGCGCCACCCTGGCCGGACGCCCCGACCTGGCCTCGGCGTTCGAGACGTACGGGCTCGCCCTGGGCGAGGCCTTCCAGCTCCGCGACGACCTGATCGACGCCTTCGGCACCACCGAGGACGCCGGCAAGCCGACGGGCCTGGACTTCGCCGAGCACAAGATGACGCTGCTGCTGGCGCTGGCCGCCGAGCAGGACCAGCGGGTGCGTTCGCTCCTGGACCGCAAGGACGGCGCCCCGTGGGACGTCGACCTCCTGCGCAAGGTCCTGGAGGAGACCGGGGTCCGCGCCACCGTGGAACGCACCATCGCCGGACTCGTCGACAAGGCCTGCGCGTCGATCTCCCGGTCCGGGCTGGACCAGTCCTGGTGCGAGGAGTTCTCGCGGCTGGCTACCAGGGTCGCCTACCGAAGCCACTGACCTCGAGCGCCAACGGGAGTGAATCATGCCCAGAACACTGATCGTAGGCTTCGGCCGGGCCGGTCACGGGCTCCATTGGACCGTCCTGGAGCGGCTGCGCCGCACCGAGCGCGGCGCCGCCCTCATATCCGGCCTCCCGCCCGTGGTCTACGACTTCAACCCGCACACCCCGCAGCTGGGCGCCCCCGAAGTGATCTCCGTACCGGAGCTCGCCAAAGCCGCCGAGATCCTCGATCCCAAGGACACCGTCGTCCACCTGTGCACGCCGCCCACGCACCGGCTGGAGCCGTTGCGGGAGCTGGCGGAGCTGGGGTTCGACCGGATCCTGGTGGAGAAGCCGCTCGTGGCCGACACCGAGGAACTGGCGGCCATCGACGAACTGCGCGCGGGCCACGACCTGAAGGTCATGGTGGTGGCGCACTGGCTGCAGAGCGCCCTGACCACCCGGCTGCGCTCCCTCGTGCAGAGCGGCAAGCTCGGCGCGCTGGAGACCATCTTCGTCGCGCAGCGCAAGCCGCGCCTGGTGCGCACGCTCCAGACGGAGGGCCACCCGACGGCCTTCGACGTGGAACTGCCGCACTCGGTGGGCGTGGCCCTGAGCCTGGCCGGCGCGGGCCGTACGGCCGGGGCCGAGCTGCACGACATGCACGTCGGCGACACGGTGGTCCCCGAGATGGGGGCGGCCCGGCTGCTGCTGAGCCACGACGGCGGCGTCCAGACGGAGATCTTCTCCGATCTGGCCTCGCCGATCCGGGAACGGGTGATCCGCCTCGGGTTCAGCGACGGCTGGGCCGTGGGGCACTACCCGATCAGCGAGAGCGACGACTACGCGCACCTGAACACCTCCGCCGACGGGAAGAGCGTCCGCTCGCTCTTCCGCGACGACTCCCTGGCACGGTTCCTGCTGCACGCGTACGAGCAGTTCACGACGGACGCGGACCTGGAAGCGGACTTCCGGCTCAACGCCCGGGTGACGACCGTGCTCGCGGAAGCCAAGGAACTCGCCCGGATCGCCCGGCTCGAGGAATCGCTCCAAGAAGAGGCACTGCCCCATGCTTCCTGACCTTCGGACCGGGTACGCCCGGCACCCGCCGAGGGGTGAGGCCGCCCCCGGGATCCTCTACGCGGGGATCGGCGACGAGGCCGGACGCACCTTGGAACAGCAGGTGCGCGCGGTCTCCGGACTGGGCTGGCAGCTGATCGAGATGCGCAGCGTGGGCGGGGTCGCGATCGCGGACCTGGACGACGCGGCCTTCGGCGACTGCCTGCGGGCGCTGGACGAGGCGGGCCTCGGCACGGCCTGCGTGGACTCGCGGATCGCGGACTGGTCGCGGCCCATCAGCCAGGGCATCGAGCAGGACCTGGCCGAGCTGAACCGGCTCGCCGAGCGGTGCGCCGCCCTCGGCACCCGCTACGTGCGGGTCATGTCCTACCCCAACGACGGGTGGGACGAGGCCGACTGGGGCGCCGAGGTGATCCGCCGCATGCGGCTGCTGGCCGCCCGGGCGAACGCCTCGGGCCTGGTCCTGCTGCACGAGAACTGTGCGGGCTGGGCCGGTCGCAGCGCCGACCGGATGCTGCGGCTGCTGGAGGAGGTGGACTCTCCCGCGCTGCGGCTGCTGTTCGACACCGGCAACGGGGCGGCGTACGAGTACGAGGCCTACGGGGTGCTGGAGCGGCTGATGAGCCAGTACCCCGAGGCGGTCGCCCACGTCCACGTGAAGGACGCGGTCGGCATCGGCGCGAAGGCGGCGTACACGCTGCCCGGGCAGGGCGAGAGCCAGGTGGCCCGGTGCCTGCGGCTGCTGCTGGAGAACGGCTACACCGGCGCCTGGTCGATCGAACCGCATCTGGCGCTGCGGCCGCACGAGAGCCGCACCGAACTGGGCGAGGACGGACCGGACCTGTTCGTGGAGTACGGACGGCACCTGGAACACCTGGTCGCCACCGAGATCGTGGCATCGGCCACTGACGAGACGAGAGAGGAGTACGTACGTGCCGGCATCCACGACTGAGCTGCTGCGGACCGCGCCGCTCACCGCCGGGGACGACGAACTGCTGCTGCGGCTGCTGTCCCTGCCGACCGCCGGTCCGCTGGAGACCGGGGCGGGCGGCGAGGTCCGGCTGTGGGAGGCACAGCGGGCCTACGCCGAGGCGGCGCGGGAGCTGGGCTTCACCGTCGAGTGGCACGGCACCGCCGACGCGGACCAGCTGGCCGACGAGCAGGTCCCGGCGGTGGTGCGGTGGGCGGTGCGGGACGACGAGGAGTTCCTGTCCTCGCAGCCCAGCCTGGTGCTGCGGCTCGGTCCGCGGCTGCCGCACTCACGGACCGTGATGTTCAACATCCACGTGGACACGGTCGCCGGGGTGCAGCCGGTGTCGCTGGCGGACGGCCGCTTCCACGGCCGCGGCGCCATCGACGCCAAGGGTCCCGCGGTCGCCCTGCTGGCCGGGATCCGGGCGGCGCTCGCCGCCGAGCCCGCCATCGGCCGCGACACCGGCGTCCTGATCCAGCTGGTGTCCGGCGAAGAGGGCGGCGCCATGGGGGTCTACGGCACCCGGCCGCTGATCGAGCGCGGGTACACCGGCCGGCTGAACATCTTCTGCGAACCGACGGGCCGGCGGCTGCTGACCCGCTCCACGGCCGCGATGACGGCCCGGGTGCGGGTCGCGGGCGACGACTCCATCGACGACGCCCCGGCCGCCGGGCACAACGCGACGGTCCTGCTGGGACACATCGCGGGACACCTGGCCGACGCCCTGCCGCAGTACGCGAACAGCGGCCAGGTGTGCGTGGCCGGCCTGCAGACCGGACCGCTGCACAACAAGGTCTACGGGACGGGCCAGTTGCTGCTGAACCTCTCCTACGGCTCCGGCGCCGACGGTGTGGCGCTGGAGGAGGCGACGCGCCGGGAGCTGCGCCTGGCACTGGCCGGCTTCCGCCACCGCTACGCCGGAAGCGAGCTGATCGCCCGGACCGCCGCGGACGCCGAGGAGATCACCAGCCTGGACTGGCTCAAGCGGGGCCTGCCCGCCCTCGACGCGTCCGACGCGTGGGCGCAGCGGCTGCTGACCGAGGGGGCTGAACTGGCCTCCTGGCCGGCCGACGAGGCCGCCTTCACCTGCGACGCCATCTGGGCCGACGGGCTGCCGGACAGCTTCACGGCCGTGTTCGGGCCCGGCGACCTGCAGCGCAACAACGCCCACGCGGAGGGCGAGTTCGCCGACCGCGAGGAACTCGAACTGTTCGCCGGGGACATCGCCCGGCTGCTGATCGCCTTCGCCACCAACGACCCGACGTCGACGACGTGATGAGCAACCAGAGGAACCACATGACCACCGCCGCACCCACCGCCGAGCGGTCCCGCACCGTACGGCTCGACCACAAGGAGCTCGTCGGCTTCACCGCCGAGGTGTTCACCGCCCGGGGCCTGGCCGCCGACCGCGCCCTGTCCGCCGCCGAGGCGCTGGTGTACGGGGACCTGACGGGGGTCAGCTCCCACGGCCTGGCGAACCTGACCCGGCAGTACCTGCCCCTCTTCGACGAGGGCCGCGCCGACCCGGGGGCCGATCTGGAGATCGTCGCCGACCGGGGCGCGGCGGTCCTGGTGGACTCGCACCGGGCGCTCGGCCTGTGGTCTGCGGGCGCGGCGATGGACCTGGCCGCCGAGCGGGCCCGGGCCCACGGGATCGGCCTGGTCTCCCTGTACAACGGAACCCACTTCGGGTGCGCCGGGTACTTCACGGGCAAGTTGGCCCAGCGGGGCCAGATCGGCCTGCTGGCCGGCAACTGCGGCGGACAGCGCATCATCCGCCCGCCGGGCGGCGCCGCCGCGATGCTCGGCACCAACCCGTTCAGCCTGGCCGTCCCGGCCGGCGGACACCCCCCGTACGTACTGGACATGAGCACCACCGTGGTGCCCACGGGCCGGGTGCGGGCCGCGGAGCGGGCCGGACAGCGGATCCCCGAGGGCTGGCTCGCCGACGACGCCGGCACGCCGGTGACCGACCCCGGCGCCTTCGACCGGGGCGAGGCCCATTTGCAGTGGCTGGGCGGACGCCCGGAGACCGGCTCCTACAAGGGGTACGGGCTGAGCCTGCTCGTGGAGACGCTGGCGGCGCTGCTGCCCGGCGCGAACCTCGGCCCGACCGGGGAGCTCGGCGGGGCACGCCCCAACGGCCGCGACGACAACATCGGCTTCCTCGCGCTGGCGATCGCGCCCGGCACCCTGCGCCCCGAGGGCGAGTTCCTGGCGCAGGCCGACGACCTCTTCGCCTCCCTGCTGGGCTCCCCCGCGATCGACCCGGCCCGGCCGGTGAGCTACCCCGGCTGGCCCGAGGACCGGCACGCCCGCGAGGCACGCGAAAACGGCGTACCGCTAGCCGCCGCCCTGCACGGCGAGCTGCTGGAGGTCGCAGAGCAGTACTCCCTCGTCCCGCCCGCTCCCCTTGGAGGAGAACGATGAGCAAGATCCGTATCGGCATCGTGGGGCTGGGAGTGATCTCCCGCTTCTACCTGGAGGCGCTGGAGAACCTCCCGGGCCTGGAACTGGCCGCCGTGTGCGACCTCAACGAAGAGGTGCTGGCCCCCTTCGAGGGGAAGATCCCCACCTACCGCGACCACCGCGAACTGCTGGCCGGCACGGAACTCGACGCGGTCGTCGTCAACGTGCCCAACGACGTGCACTTCGCGGTCGTACGGGACGCGCTGAGCGCCGGGCGCTCGGTCTGCGTCGAGAAGCCCCTAGCGATCACCGTGGAGGAGGGCCGGACCCTGCGGGCCCTGGCCTCCGTCCACAAGGTGGCGCTGTTCACCGCGTACCACCGCCGCTACAACACCAACGTCCTCGCGCTGCGGGACGGCCTGCCGGGCGACGTGCCCGTCGAGAAGCTGACGGTGCGCTACTGGGAGAAGATCGAGGAGCACGTCGGCCGCGACCAGTGGTACCTGAACCCGGAGCGGTGCGGCGGCGGCGCGGTCGCCGACAACGGCCCCAACGCCATCGACGTGGTGCACCTGCTCCTCGGTGAGGTCTCGCTGGCCGGCGCGGACGTCACCCGTGACGAGAACGGCGTGGACCAGCAGGCCGTGATCCGGCTGACCTCGGCCGACGGCACCGAGGCCGTCGTGGACCTCGACTGGGCCTACGGCCACGGAGAGCTCAAGGACGTCGAGGTCGTGCTCGGCGACGGGCGCCGGTTCGCCGCCGACATGCTGGGCGGCTACCCCGGCTTCAAGAGCTCGCTGGGCCACGAGTACGTCGGGGTCCTGGAGGAGTTCACCGAGGTGCTGCGCGGCGAGCGCGCCACCTGGCCGGACGGCCTGGCCACCCTCGAACTCGTCCACCAGGTGTACGAGGCCGAACGCACGGCCGCCGTCCACTGATCACAGCCTTCCCGTACGCATCGATCCAGCACAGCACCCAGGGAGTTGAACTGTCATGGCACACCCGGAGAACGGTCGGAAGAAGAGCGTCAACGGCGTCGTCGTCAAGGTGCTCAAGCACCGCCGTGACGACCGCGGCATGGTCCTGGAGCCGTACACCAGCCGATGCGTGCGGGAAGGTGAGATCCACGAGCTGGTGACCACGGACCAGGCCACCACCCAGCCCGGCGGCACCGTCGACCGGGTGGCCTTCCTCGGCTTCGTCGAGCTCACCAACGGCGGCGTCCTCGACCGTGGCGACGAGGTCTGGTCCGGTGACCAGCGCGTCGGCACCGTCCTCGGCTACGACGCCTGCCACTTCCCCAACCACTACAACGTCCTGATCTCCACCGACACGCCGAAGACCGGCCCGGAGATCGGCCTGGAGCCCTCCACGGAGATCCGCTTCGTGCCGGCCGAGGGCCACCGGGACCGCGCCGAGGGCGTGGGCCGGCTGCTGCGGGCCGTGCGCACCCCGCAGGACCTGCGCTCGATGGACCACGAGCAGCTGAACCAGCTCGCGGCCGAGATCCGCGAGACGCTGGTGGAGAAGGTCTCCAAGACCGGCGGCCACCTCGGCCCCAACCTCGGTGTCGTCGAGCTGACGATCGCCCTGCACCGGGTGTTCCGCTCCCCGCACGACTCGATCGTCTGGGACACCGGCCACCAGACCTACGTCCACAAGATGCTGACGGGCCGCGCGGACCAGTTCGACGAGCTGCGCCAGGCCGGCGGCCTCTCGGGCTACCCCTCGCGGACCGAGTCCGTGCACGACCTGGTGGAGAACTCCCACGCCACGACCGCCCTGTCCTACGCGGACGGCCTGGCCAAGGCGTACAAGCTGAAGGGGCAGAAGGACCGCTTCGCGGTCGCGGTCATCGGTGACGGCGCCATGACCGGCGGCATGTGCTGGGAGGCCATCAACAACATCGCGGCCGACAAGGACCTTCCGGTCGTCATCGTCGTCAACGACAACGGCCGCTCCTACGCGCCGACCATCGGCGGCCTGGCCGAGCAGCTGACGAAGCTGCGCACCTCGCACAAGTACGGCCGGGTGCTGGAGTGGGGCAAGCTGGTCGCCAAGGCCCCCGTCCTCGGCAGCGGGCTCTACGACGTCCTGCACGGTGCGAAGAAGGGCCTCAAGGACACCGTCGCCCCGCAGAACCTCTTCGACGGGCTCGGCCTGAAGTACATAGGCCCGGTCGACGGCCACGACACGGTGGCGCTGGAGAAGGCCCTGACGCGGGCCCGTCACTTCGGCGGCCCCGTCCTCGTCCACGTCATCACCACCAAGGGCAACGGATACGCCCCGGCGGAGAACCACGAGCTCGACCGGTTCCACGCCACGGCCGCCTTCGACATCCCCACCGGCCGTGCGAAGGCCCCGGCGACCCCGGCCCCGCGCAGCTGGACCTCGGTGTTCAGCGAGGAGATCGTCAAGGCGGGCCACCGCCGCGAGGACCTGGTGGCGATCACGGCGGCGATGCTGGAGCCGACGGGGCTGCGGGGCTTCTCGCTGGCGTTCCCGGAGCGCACCTTCGACGTCGGCATCGCCGAGCAGCACGCGGTGACCTCGGCGGCCGGCCTGGCCATGGGCGGCATGCACCCGGTGGTGGCCATGTACGCCACCTTCCTGAACCGCGCCTTCGACCAGGCGCTGATGGACGTCGCCCTGCACAAGCAGCCGGTGACCTTCGTCCTGGACCGGGCCGGGGTGACGGGCGACGACGGCGCCAGCCACAACGGGATGTGGGACCTGTCGATCCTGAACGTGGTGCCGGGCATGCGGATCGCCGCCCCCCGCGACGGCCGCCGCCTCGGCGAGCTGTTCCAGGAGGCCATCGAGGTCAGCGACGGGCCGACCGCGGTGCGCTTCCCCAAGGGCCCGGTGCAGAGCGACATCGACGCCGTCGACACGGTGGGCGGCCTGGACGTCCTGCACCGCGGTGAGAGCGAGGACGTCCTCCTCGTCGCCGTCGGCAGCATGGCGCAGACCTGCCTGGACGCGGCCTCCCTCCTGGAGGCGGACGGCATCGGCTGCACCGTGGTCGACCCCCGCTGGATC
Source organism: Streptomyces sp. NPDC060049 (assembly GCF_042736715.1). Lineage (NCBI taxonomy): Bacteria > Bacillati > Actinomycetota > Actinomycetes > Kitasatosporales > Streptomycetaceae > Streptomyces > Streptomyces sp. NPDC060049. Next base: position 11,683 of record NZ_JBHWVV010000014.1, on the reverse strand, counting down.
AAGCCGGTCGACCCGGCCCTGATCCCGCTGGCGGCGCGGCACCGCCTGGTGGCGACCGTCGAGGACAACGGGCTGACCGGCGGCGCCGGTTCGGCGGTGGCGATGGCCCTGCGCGCCGCGGGCGTGGACACCCCCACCCGCGAGTTCGGCATCGCGCAGGAGTTCCTCGACCACGCCAAGCGCGCCGACATCCTCAAGGCGCTCGGCCTGACGCCGGGCGACATCGCCCTCAAGCTCTCCGGGGCCCTGCAGCGGCAGGAGCCCGCCGCCGCGCGGCCGGCCGCGCAGCTGGTCTGACCGGCGCGCGCGGCTGCCTGACGCCGCGGCTCACTCGCGGGCACAGCGGTTCTCGAGCTCCGCGGTCCTGAATCTCCGCAGTACACGGCCGTATCCGGCCGCACCCCACCCGTCCGTACCCACTCGTCCGAAGTCTCCCGAAGGGATCCACCCCCATGACCGTCCTGCTCGGTTCGCCCACCCTGCCGCCCAAGTCCGTCGCCCCGCGCCGCCACACCCGCCAGATCATGGTCGGCAACGTCGCCGTGGGCGGTGGCGCCCCCGTCTCGGTCCAGTCCATGACGACGACGCTCACCTCGGACGTGAACGCCACGCTCCAGCAGATCGCCCAGCTCACCACCGCCGGCTGCCAGATGGTGCGCGTGGCCGTGCCCTCGCAGGACGACGCCGAGGCCCTGCCGGAGATCGCCCGCAAGTCGAAGATCCCCGTGATCGCCGACATCCACTTCCAGCCGAAGTACGTGTTCGCCGCGATCGACGCCGGCTGCGCGGCGGTCCGCGTCAACCCAGGCAACATCATCCAGTTCGACGACAAGGTCAAGGAGATCGCCCGGGCCGCCTCGGGCGCCGGCGTCCCCATCCGGATCGGCGTCAACGCCGGCTCCCTCGACAAGCGGCTGCTCAAGAAGTACGGCAAGGCCACCCCCGAGGCGCTGGTCGAGTCGGCCCTGTGGGAGTGCTCGCTGTTCGAGGAGCACGGCTTCCAGGACATCAAGATCTCCGTCAAGCACAACGACCCGGTCGTCATGATCGAGGCCTACCGGCAGCTGGCCGCCCAGTGCGACTACCCGCTGCACCTCGGCGTCACCGAGGCGGGCCCGGCCTTCCAGGGCACCATCAAGTCGGCGGTCGCCTTCGGCGCGCTGCTCGGCGAGGGCATCGGCGACACGATCCGGGTCTCGCTCTCCACTCCCCCGGTGGAGGAGATCAAGGTCGGGCTGCAGATCCTCGAGGCCCTGAACCTGAAGAAGCGCGGCCTCGAGATCGTCTCCTGCCCCGGCTGCGGACGCGCCCAGGTGGACGTCTGGAAGCTGGCGGACCAGGTCACGGCCGGACTGGAAGGCCTGGACGCCCCGCTGCGGGTCGCCGTCATGGGCTGCGTCGTCAACGGTCCGGGTGAGGCCCGCGAGGCCGACCTCGGCGTCGCCTCCGGCAACGGCAAGGGCCAGATCTTCGTGAAGGGCGAGGTCATCAAGACCGTCCCCGAGGCGAAGATCGTGGAGACCCTCATCGAGGAGGCGCTCAAGCTGGTCGAGGCCATGCCGGCCGAGGAGCGGTCCTCCCGGGCCGGCGACGCGCCCAGCGTGAAGGTGCTGTGACGGCAGGCCCCCGCGGCGCGGCGCCGCGGCCCGGCGGCCGTCCCCCGGTGTGCCGGGGCCACCCCGCCCCGTCCCCGCGCGCACCACCAGGCAGCGGCCCCGCCCTTCACGTCGAAGGGCGGGGCCGCTGTACGCCGTGGCGCGCCGGGCAGGCGGGCGGGTCGCTGGGAGGTCAGTCCGGGGACGGGCCCGCGGCCAGGGCCGCGCGGCGGGTGAGCATCGCGCGCAGGCGGCGGCGGTCCAGTGCGCCGGACCCGGCGCGGGGCAGGGCGCCCACCAGTTCCAGCCGGGCGGGCAGATGGGCCTCGGCGGTGCCCAGGCCCAGCAGGTGCTCGCAGACCTCCGGGAGGCTCGGCGGATCCCCGTCCGGTACCACCACCGCGCAGGCCAGCTCCCCGTGCAGGGGGTCCACGTAGGCGAGTACGGCGGCCTCCGCGATCCGGGGGTGGGCCGGCAGCCGCTCCTCGATCTCGTTCACGGGCATCAGGAAGACCCCGCCGACCTCTTCGGGAGCCGGGGCGCCGGTGGTCGCGGCCCCGCCGGTGGTACCGGCTTCGGCCCCGCCGGTGGTACCGGCTTCGGCCCCGCCGGTGTGCTCCCAGGTCAGCCTGAGCCCGCCGGCCCCGCGCTGCCACCGGGCCAGCCGGGTCGCGGGCCCGGGCGGCGCCTGCTCCAGGTCCTGCCCGGGAATCCTCTCCCCGCCCGCCGTCAGCGGCACCCGCCAGCTCTCGCGCATCTCCCGGACCAGGGCGTCGGAGGTGCCGGCCGCGTCGCAGGACAGCGCCCTGCGCAGGGTGCTCAGGTCCCGGGGCTTCTCCGCCTGCGCGGCCAGCAGTTCCGACCACTGGGCGGGGGTGGCGAAGGCCAGTCCGGCCCCGGTGCGGGCCAGCAGGTCCAGGGCGGTGTCCGGGTCCCACACGTCCTGCAGCACGGCGGTGCCGCCGTGCGAGAGGGGGCCGAGCACCGAGTGGAGCAGGGAGGGCAGCACCGCGAGCGGCAGCGCCGAGAAGCTCGCCTCGCCGGGGTGCGGGGCGCCGGGGCCCTCCAGCCCGGCGTGCAGGGAGTTGGGGGTGTGCATGTCCATGGTGTGCGTCTCGCGCAGACCCACGGAGTTGACGTTCAGGCAGATCCGGTCGGCGAGGTCGGCGGGCATCGGCAGCCGGCCGGTGCGGTGGTAGCGCTCGTGGGGGGTGCGGACGAAGTGCCGGGTGAAGTCGAGGGCGCCGGTGCTCGCGGCGTCGCCGAGCACGATGCGGTGGCGCAGCCAGGGCAGCGAGGACGCCAGGTCGGCGAGGGTCTCGGCGGGCGAGGCGCCCTCCCACAGGTCGGGCACCACGCACAGCCGGGGCTGGGCGGCCGTCAGTACGGCTTCAAGGTCCTGTGTGCCGTAGCCGGGCATCACCGGCACCGCCACGGCGCCGGTCCGCAGGCAGGCCAGGAACAGGGCGCAGCTCTCCCACCAGTTGGGCAGCTGGAAGGCGACGGGGTCGCCGGGCCGGATGCCGAGGGCGGCCAGCGCGTGCGCGAACCGGTCGACGAGCGCGACGAGCTGTCCGTAGGAGATCCGGGCGATCCGGGTCCCGGCGGGCCGGTGCGCGCGGTGCGCGGTGATCGCCGTGCGGTGCGGGTGGGCGGCGCCCGCCCGGTACAGGTCGTGCAGGACGGTGGCACGGCGCCAGCGGCCCTCGCGGACGAACGCCTCGGCGAGTGCGGCCGGGGGGCGTACGGCGGCCAGCAGGTCGGCGAGCGGGACGCCGCCGTCGGCGGTGTCCCGCGGCACGGTGCGGGCTCCGGGCTGCCGCGGTGCGGCCATCAGTTCCTCCTGCCGACGGCCCAGGCCACCTGTACGCGCGAGTTGCAGCCCAGCTTGCGCATGACGTGCCGGACGTGGTTGACGACGGTCCACTCGGCGATGCCCAGCCGGCCGGCGATCTGCCGGTTGGTGAGCCCCTCGGCGACCAGCAGGGCCACCTGGAGCTGCCGGGGGGTCAGGACGGCGGCCTCGCCGCGGTCCTCCGCGCGGCCGGGTCCCACGGCGGCCAGCGCCTCGCCGGCCATGGACCGCGGGCGCAGCCGCAGGCCTTCGACCCAGGCGGTGGCGAAGACGGTCCATCCGAGCTGGCGGCGCAGCCCGGTGACGGCCTCCTGCACCCGGTTCCAGTGGTCGTCGGGGACCTTGGCGCCGGTACGCCGGCGCAGCGCTTCCGCGGCGGCGAAGAGCCGGGTGGCCCGCTGGGGCTGTCCGGCCGAGCTCTGGATGAGCAGGGCGAACTCCTCCAGCGCCGCGGGCAGTTCGGTGCGCTCGTCGATGGAGTCGAAGAGCCGCAGGCTTTCGCGCAGCGCGCTCTGCGCGGCGTCCTCGTCGCCCTCGCGAAGCGCGGACCGGGCGACGGCGAGCAGGGTGCGGGCCAGGTCGCGGACCTCCCCGCTCTGCCGGTGGATGCGTACGGCCCGGTCGAGGAGCGCGCGCACCTCCTCGGCGGGTCCGGCGGCGAGGGCTTCGGCGAGGCCGGTGGCGGCCTCGGCCGAGCCGGCGGTGTCGCCCTGCGCCTCCAGGCCGGCGCGGGCCGCGGACAGCAGGGACTGGCCCACGGCCCGGTCCCCGCAGTGGTAGTAGGCCAGGCCCATGCGGGCGGAGGCGCGCGCGCCCTGGCGGGGGTCGCGCAGCTGCTTGTAGAGGGCGACGGCGCGGCGGTGGCGGTGCGAGGCGCCGTCGTGGTCGCCGAGTGCGGCGGCGAGGCAGCCGGCCCCGTCGTGGAGGCGGGCGCGCATCCGCAGCAGCTCCTCGTCCAAAGGACCGTCCGCTCCGGCGTGGTGACCGGTGGCGCCCGCCGGGGCGCCCTGCGCGTTCTGTTCCTCCTGGAGGGCCTGGGCGGTGGTGTCGAACCAGCGCAGCCCCTCCTTGAGTTCCCCCCGCACCAGCCAGGGGCGCAGGCTGGCGGCGACGAGCGCCGCCCGGCCCCGCAGGTCGCCCTCCTCCTGGAGGTGGGCGAGGGCGGCCAGGACGTTCTCGTGCTCGGCGGCGGCGGTCCGCAGCCAGCGGACCTGCTCGGACCCGCTGAACCGGCCGTCGAGGGTGTGCAGGAGCCCCCGGTAGTGGCGGGCGTGGGCCTGCCGCGCGGACCGCTCTTCGCCGGATTCGGCGAGGAGCGCGAGCCCGTAGGTGCGGATGGTGCGCGACATCGTCAACCGGCTCTCGGCGCGCGGGTGTTCGGTCATGGAGAGCAGGTTGCGGTCGAGGAGCGCCTCGATGGCCTCGGCGGTCTCGCCGGGCGCCAGCGGGGTGACCTTCTCGGCGGTGGCGAGGGTGGCGCCCCGTTCGAAGACGGAGAGGTACCCGAGCAGGGTGCGCTGCTGGTCGCTCAGGCCCCGGCAGCTCCACTCGGCCATGGCCAGGACGGAGCGCTGGCGGGCGGGCGCGTCGACGGGCCCGGACAGATGGCTGTCGCCGCCGCGGACGAGCCAGGCGTGCAGTTCCCGCAGGGGGAACAGCCGCAGCCGCCAGGCGGCCAGCTCCAGTACCAGCGGGACGCCTTCGAGCAGGTTGCAGATGGCCACGACGGCTTCGACGTTCTCGGCGGTGAGCGTGAACTCGGGGTTCACCTCGTGGGCGCGCCGGGTGAAGAGCTGGACGGCCGGGTTGTCCTGGACGTCGGCGACTTCGGGCTCCAGGAGCGGCCCGGGCGGCGGCAGGGGCGCCACGGGGACCACGCGCTCCCCGTAGATGCGCAGCGCCTGCTGCCCGGTGGCCAGTACGGTCAACGAGGCGTGTGCGGAGAGGTGTTGGGCGACGGCGGGTGCGAGCCGGCCGGTCAGGTGCTCGGTCCCGTCGAGGATCAGCAGGAACCGCCCGGGGGCCGTGCCGTCGCCGGAACGGGCCTGGGCCGGGGCGACCGCGGCCGCGGCAGCACCTGCGGCGACGGCTCCGGCGACGGCCTCGAGGGCGGCGTCCGGCGACGCGCAGGCGGGCAGGTCCACGGAGCGGATGCCGCCGGGGAACTCCCCCGCGAGAGCGCGGGCCGCCTCGGCGGCCAGTCTGCTCTTGCCCGTGCCGGCGGGGCCGGTGAGCGTGGCGAGCCGGATCGCCGGGTCTTGGAGTCTTCCTTGGATTCCCATCAGATCGAGTTCCCTGCCCACCAGTTCGGCGGACAGCGGAGACGTCCCGAGATCGTTTGACATTTTCCCCCCATGTCCTTGATGCCCGGTGTACACGGGGGACGAAAGGAGTCCCGCCATGAGGCTCCGGAAGCTAGTCAGCGGGCCTTAAGGGGCTCTGAAGGCGGGCCGGGAGCGGGAGGGCGGGCCGAGAACGCCTTTAGCCCGTCACAAGCCCCGCTGGTTCGAATACGGGGCGAGCTGGACAGCTCGCGCCGGCAACGACACCTGGACCGTTTCCGCCACCCCGAGGAGCCACCCGTGACGTACGTCATCGCTCAGCCTTGCGTCGACGTGAAGGACAAGGCCTGCATCGACGAATGCCCTGTGGACTGCATCTACGAGGGCCCGCGCATGCTGTACATCCAGCCCGACGAATGCGTCGACTGCGGGGCCTGCGAGCCGGTCTGCCCCGTCGAGGCGATCTTCTTCGAGGACGACGTGCCGCAGGAGTGGACCGCGTTCGGCCCCGCGAACATCGAGATCTTCGAGACCGTCGGTTCCCCGGGCGGCGCGAGCAACGCGGACCCGCTGCCGGCCGATCACCCGTACGTGGCCGCCCTCCCCCTGGCCGCGGCCCATGTCTGAGCCCGCGCCACTGACCGCACCCCGGACCGCTCCCCTGACCGCACCGCTCGCCGATCCGCGCGTGGCCCAGCCGGTCGCCTCCGGCCCCCGCAGCGTGGTCATCCTCGGCTCGACCGGCTCGATCGGTACGCAGGCCGTCGACGTGATCCGCCGCTCGCCCGGCCGGTTCCGCGTGCTCGGCCTCGCAGCGGGCGGCGGCCGCCCGGACCTGCTCGCCGAGCAGGCCCTCTCGCTCGGCGTGGAGTACGTGGCGGTGTCGGACGCCGACGCCCTGCCCGCCCTGCGCGGGCTGCTCTCGGCCGGGGCCGCGGGCCGCGCGCTGCCGAAGCTGCTGGGCGGGCCCGACGCGGCCACCGAGCTGGCGGCCATGGAGTGCGACGTGGTGCTCAACGGCATCACCGGGTCCATCGGCCTGGCCCCCACGCTGGCCGCGCTCGAAGCCGGGACCGTGCTCGCGCTGGCCAACAAGGAGTCCCTGGTCGCGGGTGGTCCCCTGGTGAAGCGGCTGGCCCGGCCGGGGCAGATCGTGCCCGTCGACTCCGAGCACTCGGCGCTGTACCAGTGCCTGACCGGCGGCCGCGACACGGACGTCCGCCGCCTGGTCCTGACCGCGAGCGGCGGGCCGTTCCGCGGCCGCGTCCGGGCCGATCTGGAGAACGTGACCCCGCAGCAGGCGCTCGCCCACCCGACGTGGGACATGGGCCCGATGGTGTCGGTGAACTCGGCGACGCTGATGAACAAGGGCCTCGAGGTCATCGAGGCCCATCTGCTCTTCGACATCCCCTTCGACCGGATCGACGTGGTGGTCCATCCCCAGTCGGTGGTGCACTCCATGGTCGAGTTCACGGACGGTTCGACGCTGGCGCAGGTCAGCCCGCCGGACATGCGGATCCCCATCGCCCTGGGGCTGGGCTGGCCGGACCGGGTGCCGGACGCCGCCCCCGGCTGCGACTGGACCGCGGCGACGGCCTGGACCTTCTTCCCGCTGGACCACGAGGCCTTCCCCGCCGTCGGGCTCGCGCAGCACGCGGGCCGCGCGGGCGGTGTGGCTCCCGCCGTCTTCAACGCCGCCAACGAGGAGTGCGTGGGTGCCTTCCTCGCCGGCCGGCTGCCCTTCACGGGCATCGTGAGCACCGTGCAGCAGGTGGTGGACGAGCAGCTGGACCACGCTCCGAGCGCCGCCGGGCTCACCCTGTCCGACGTCCTCGAAGCGGAGAAGCGGGCCCGGGTCCGCGCGCGGGAGCTGGCCGGCTGAATCCGAGCCGCCCGCGGCACGAAGAATCCCCCGTCCGGCGGTGCCGGGCGGGGGATTTTCCGTACGGAAGTCCCGGAGAGCGCGCGGACCAGGGGCCGCGGGGCCGGTCAGCGGTCGGCGGGCGCCGCCGGCGCGGACAGGTGCGCGACCAGTTCGTCGATCGTCGGGTGGTCGTGGACCAGGGTCGAGGAGACGATCAGGCCCCGCTCGTCCTCCAGGTCTCCGCACAGGCTCAGGGCGCCGACGGAGTCCATGCCGTAGGCGGCGAGGGGGGTACGGGGGTCGAGGCCGGTGGCGGGCCGGCCGAGGAGCAGCGCAAGGCGTTCGGTCAGCCAGCCGCGCAGCTCTCCTGCCACCGGCGGCGGGTTTCCGGGGGTGGTCATGGCTGGTCCTCCTGTCCGCAAGGTCGTCGCGGCCCGTGGGCCGCCGCCTCAGGATCGTCTCCGTGCCCGCTAAAGGCACGGCTGGGGATGGGCTCGGGGTACGGCGGGTGCGGCGGGTGCGGGAGCACGGCCGCGGCAGCCCCCTGCCGGGAGCTGCCGCGGCCGTCGTCGTCGCGTGCCGGGGCTCGGGGCCCGCCGTACGTCAGTAGCGGTAGTGGTCCGGCTTGTACGGGCCTTCGGCGTTGACGCCGATGTACGCGGCCTGCTCGGGGCGCAGGGCCGTCAGCTTCACGCCGAGGGCGTCGAGGTGCAGGCGGGCCACCTTCTCGTCGAGGTGCTTGGGCAGGACGTGGACGCCGACCGGGTACTCCTCGGGCTTGGTGAACAGTTCGACCTGGGCGATCGTCTGGTTCGCGAAGGAGTTCGACATCACGAAGGACGGGTGGCCGGTGGCGTTGCCGAGGTTCATCAGACGGCCCTCGGAGAGCACGATGACCACCTTGCCGTCGGGGAACGTCCAGGTGTGGACCTGCGGCTTGACCTCGTCCTTGACGATGCCCTCGATCTTGGCGAGGCCCGCCATGTCGATCTCGTTGTCGAAGTGGCCGATGTTGCCCACGATCGCCTGGTGCTTCATCTTGGCCATGTCCGAGGCCATGATGATGTCCTTGTTGCCCGTGGTCGTGATGAAGATGTCCGCGATCTCGACCACGTCGTCGAGGGTGGCGACCTGGTAGCCGTCCATCGCGGCCTGCAGCGCGCAGATCGGGTCGATCTCGGTGACGATCACGCGCGCGCCCTGGCCGCGCAGCGACTCCGCGGAGCCCTTGCCGACGTCGCCGTAACCGCAGACGACCGCTACCTTGCCGCCGATCAGGACGTCGGTGGCGCGGTTGATGCCGTCGATCAGCGAGTGGCGGCAGCCGTACTTGTTGTCGAACTTCGACTTCGTGACGGAGTCGTTCACATTGATCGCGGGGAACAACAGGCGCCCGTTCGCGGCGAGTTCGTACAGGCGGTGGACGCCGGTGGTGGTCTCCTCCGTCACGCCGCGGATCTCACCGGCCGTGTCGGTCCACTTCGACGGGTTGGCCTTGAGCGTGCGCCCGAGCAGTTCGAGGATGAGCGCGAACTCGTCGTTCTCGGCGGTCGAGGGGTCGGGGACCTCGCCGGCCTTCTCGAACTCGACGCCCATGTGGAGCAGGAGCGTGGCGTCGCCGCCGTCGTCCAGGATCATGTTCGGGCCCAGCTGCCCCGGCCAGGTCAGCACCTGCTCGGTGCACCACCAGTACTCCTCCAGCGTCTCGCCCTTCCAGGCGAAGACGGGGACGCCCCGCGGGTCCTCGGGAGTACCGTCCGGGCCGACCGCGACGGCGGCGGCCGCGTGGTCCTGGGTGGAGAAGATGTTGCAGGAGGCCCAGCGGACGTCCGCGCCCAGGGCGACGAGCGTCTCGATCAGGACGGCCGTCTGCACGGTCATGTGGAGCGAACCGGTGATCCGGGCGCCGGCCAGCGGCTGTGTGGCGGCGTACTCCTCGCGCAGCGACATCAGGCCGGGCATCTCGTGCTCGGCCAGGGTGATCTCCTTGCGGCCGAAGGCGGCGAGGGAGAGGTCGGCGACCTTGAAGTCGGCCACCTGCGTGCTGGTCATTCGAATTCCTCCGTGCGGGGTGATGGTCAGGGTCAGGCGACCGCTGCGCGGGCCGACAGTCGGGCCCGGGCCGGTCCCAGGTTCTGGTGGATCTCCAGGGCGGCCGTGGAACGGTTGAGGGTGATGTAGTGCAGGCCGGGAGCGCCCTCGGCGAGGAGCCGCTCGGCCATGTCGGTCGCGTGCTCGACACCGATGCGGTGTCCTTCGGCGCGGTCGTCGCGGGCGGCTTCCAGACGCAGTGCCAGGGCGTCCGGGAAGGAGGCGTTGCTCAGCTCGGCGAACCGGCGGATCTGGCGGACGTCGGTGGCGGGCATGATCTCCGGGATGATCGGGATGTCGCAGCCGGCCGCCGCGACCCGGTCGCGCAGCCGCAGGTAGTCCTCGACCTGGAAGAACATCTGCGTGATGGCGTAGTCGGCACCGGCCCGGCACTTGGCCACGAAGTGGCGGATGTCTTCCTCCCAGTCGGCCGAGCGCGGGTGTCGTTCGGGGAAGGCGGCGACGCCCACGCCGAACCTGCCCACCTCCTTGACCAGGGACACGAGCTCATGGGCGTGGTCGAGCCCCTGCGGGTGCGGGGTCCAGGGGCCGTTCGGGTCGCCGGGCGGATCCCCGCGCAGGGCGAGGACGTCGTGGATCCCGGCGTCGGCGTACTGGCCCATGATCTGGCGCAGTTCCGCCACCGAGTGCCCGACCGCCGTCAGATGCGCGACGGCGCGCAGGGTCGTCTGGGTGGCGATCTTGTGGGTGGTCGCGATGGTCCTGGTGCGGGAGGATCCGCCGGCCCCGTAGGTGACGGAGACGAAGGTCGGGGCGACCGCCTCGACCCGGCGGATCGCGTGCCACAGGCGGCGCTCTCCGGCCTCGTCCTTCGCGGGGAAGAACTCGAAGGAGAACGAGCGCTCGCCGTCGGCGGGAAGCAGGGCCGGGCGGCGTCGGCCGCGCTCGGCGGCGAGCTGCGTACCTGACATGGAGGTTCCTTCCGGACGTACGGGTGCGCTCGTCAGCGTGCGTTGAAGTACTTGGCTTCGGGGTGGTGGATGACGATGGCGTCGGTGGACTGCTCCGGGTGGAGCTGGAACTCCTCGGAGAGGTGGACGCCGATCCGCTCGGGCTGGAGGAGGTCGGCGATCTTGGCGCGGTCCTCCAGGTCGGGGCAGGCGCCGTAGCCGAGGGAGAAGCGGGCGCCGCGGTACTTGAGGTCGAACATGTCCTCGACCGTGGCCGGGTCCTCGCCGCCGAAGCCCAGCTCGGCGCGGACGCGGGCGTGCCAGTACTCGGCCATGGCCTCGGCCAGCTGCACGGACAGGCCGTGCAGCTCCATGTACTCCCGGTACGCGTCGGCCGCGAAGAGGCGGGCGGTCTCCTCGCCGATCTTCGAGCCGACGGTGACGACCTGGAGGCCGACGACGTCGGTCTCCCCCGATTCCTCGGGGCGGAAGAAGTCGGCCAGGCAGAGCCGTCGGCCGCGGCGCTGGCGCGGGAAGGTGAAGCGGGTCCGCTCGGACCCCGCTTCGTCGAGGACGATCAGGTCGTCGCCCTTGGAGACGCAGGGGAAGTACCCGTAGACCACGGCCGCCTCGAGCAGGTTCTCCGTCTGGAGGCGGTCGAGCAGCCCGCGCAGCCGGGGCCGGCCCTCGGATTCCACGAGCTCCTCGTACGAGGGTCCGCCGCGGGCCTGCTTCAGCCCCCACTGCCCCTTGAACAGGGCGCCCTCGTCCAGCCAGGACGCGTAGTCCTTGAGCGGGATGCCCTTGACCACCCTGGTGCCCCAGAACGGCGGAGTCGGGACCGGGTTGTCGCTGCGGACGTCCGAGCGGACCGATCCCTCGTCCTCGGGACGCTCCTCGACCAGCAGGGCTCCGGCGGCGGGCTGCTGCCGGACCCGGCGCTGTTTGAGCGGGGGCAGGCTCGCTCCCGGGACTCCGCGTTTGACTCCCATGAGGGCGTCCATGAGGCGCAGGCCTTCGAAGGCGTCGCGGGCGTAGCGGACTTCGCCCTCGTAGATCTCGTGGAGGTCTTGTTCGACGTAGGC
>NZ_JBHWVV010000013.1:0-246928 GCF_042736715.1 Streptomyces sp. NPDC060049 | reverse complement strand
GTGCAGATCGATGCGATCGGCCCCGACGCGGGGTGCCCGCGCGCGCGGCCCCGCGCCGCGCCCCCCCCCTCCCCGCCGGGCCCCGCGGGGGGCGCCCCGGACCCCCTGTCGGCAGCGGCGCCCGCCGCCGTACGGATGGAACGGGCCCGGATCAGGCACCCATCGCGTGCAGGCCGCCGTCCACGTGGACGATCTCACCGGTGGTCTTCGGGAACCAGTCCGACAGCAGGGCCACGACACCCCTGCCCGCCGGCTCCGGGTCGCTCATGTCCCACTCCATCGGGGAGCGGTGGTTCCAGACGTCCGCCAGCTCGGAGAAGCCGGGGATGGACTTCGCGGCCATCGAACCGATGGGACCGGCGGAGACCAGGTTGCAGCGGATCTTCTCCTTGCCCAGGTCACGGGCGAGGTAGCGGCTGGTGGCCTCCAGGGCGGCCTTGGCCGGGCCCATCCAGTCGTACTGCGGCCAGGCGTACTGCGCGTCGAAGGTCAGGCCGACGATCGCGGCGCCCTCGCCCTCCGGGAACAGCGGCTTGCAGGCCATGGCCAGCGACTTCAGCGAGAACGCCGAGACGTGCATGGCGGTGGCGACCGACTCGAACGGCGTGTTCAGGAAGTTGCCGCCGAGGGCGTCCTGCGGCGCGAAGCCGATGGAGTGGACGACGCCGTCGAGGCCGCCGAGCTCGGCGCGGACGAGGTCCTCCAGGCGGGCCAGGTGCTCGTCGTTGGTGACGTCGAGCTCGATCACCTTGACGGGCTTGGGCAGCTTGCGTGCGATGCGCTCGGTCAGCGTCGGCCGCGGGAACGCGGTGAGGATGACCTCTGCGCCCTGCTCCTGGGCCAGCCGGGCGGTGTGGAAGGCGATGGACGATTCCATCAGCACCCCGGTGATGAGGATGCGCTTGCCGGCGAGAATTCCGCTCATGGTGATCAGTGACCCATGCCCAATCCGCCGTCAACGGGAATGACGGCTCCGGTGATGTACGCGGCGTTGTCGGACGCCAGGAAGCTGACGGCGGCCGCGATCTCCTCGGGCTGCGCGTACCGGCCCAGGGGCACCTGGCCGACGATGCCCGCACGCTGCTCGTCGGTGAGCACCTTCGTCATGTCGGTGTCCACGAAACCGGGGGCGACGACGTTGAAGGTGATGTTGCGGGAGCCCAGCTCACGGGCGAGGGAGCGGGCGAAGCCGACCAGCGCGGCCTTGGAGGCCGCGTAGTTGGCCTGGCCGGCCGAGCCGAGCAGTCCGACGACCGAGGAGATCAGGACGACGCGGCCCTTCTTCGCGCGGAGCATGCCGCGGTTCGCGCGCTTGACCACGCGGAAGGTGCCGGTGAGGTTGGTGTCGACGACCGAGGCGAAGTCCTCCTCGGACATGCGCATCAGCAGCGTGTCCTTGGTGATGCCCGCGTTGGCGACCAGGACCTCGACCGCGCCGTGCGCGTCCTCGACCTGCTTGTACGCCAGGTCCACCTGCTCGGAGTCGGTGATGTCGCAGCGAACCGCCAGCACGCCCAGGGCCGCGAGCTCCGCCGGGGGCTCACCCGACCGGTACGTGATCGCGACCTTGTCGCCGGCCTCCGCGAAGGCTCGGGCGATGGCGAGGCCGATGCCCCGGTTTCCTCCGGTGACGAGAACCGAGCGGCTCAACGGATCACCCTTTCGACTAGCGGTTTGAATACCAAAAACCTATAGGTCATGTACCCCATACGGAGAATCGGGCTCCGACAGCGCCTCGGTGCGGGCTCTGTCGAGTCCCTACAGAAAGATGTAGGCACGGCAACCCGTGGCGCGACATGATCGTGTCATCTGCCCCGACTCCGGGAGGACCTCCGTGCCCCATTCCATCGACGCGGCCTTCACCGCGCTGCCCTTGCGGGCGCTCGCCGACGCGGCGCTCGCCCGGGCCCGCGCGCTGGGCGCCGACCATGCCGACTTCCGTCTGGAGCGGATCCGCAGCGCCTCGTGGCGGCTGCGGGACGCCAAGCCCTCGGGCGGGTCCGACACCACCGATCTCGGCTACGCGGTCCGAGTGGTGCACGGGGGCAGCTGGGGGTTCGCCTCCGGTGTGGACCTGACCATGGACGGCGCCGCCAAGGTGGCCTCGCAAGCCGTGGCCATGGCCAAGCTCTCCGCCCAGGTGATCAAGGCCGCCGGCTCCGACGAGCGGGTCGAGCTCGCCGACGAGCCGGTGCACGCCGACAAGACCTGGGTCTCCGCCTACGACGTGAACCCCTTCGACGTGCCGGACACGGAGAAGGCCGCGCTGCTCGCCGACTTCAGCGCGCGGCTGCTCGCGGCCGACGGCGTGGCCCACGTGGACGCCTCGCTCCTCGCCGTCCACGAGAACAAGTTCTACGCCGACACCGCGGGCACCTCCACCACCCAGCAGCGGGTGCGCGTCCACCCGCAGCTCACCGCCGTCGCCGTGAACGCCACGACCGGCGAGTTCGACTCCATGCGCACCATCGCCCCGCCGGCCGGGCGCGGCTGGGAGTACCTGACCGGCACCGGCTGGGACTGGAACTCCGAACTGGAGGGGATCCCGGGCCTGCTCGCCGAGAAGATGCGGGCGCCGGGCGTCGAGGCCGGACGCTACGACCTGGTCGTGGACCCGTCCAACCTGTGGCTCACCATCCACGAGTCCATCGGCCACGCCACCGAGCTGGACCGGGCGCTGGGCTACGAGGCGGCGTACGCGGGGACCTCCTTCGCCACCTTCGACCAGCTGGGCAAGCTCACGTACGGCTCCTCCGTCATGAACGTGACGGGCGACCGGACGGCCGAGCACGGGCTGGCCACCATCGGCTACGACGACGAGGGCGTCGAGGCGCAGAGCTGGGACCTCGTCAAGGACGGCACGCTGACCGGCTACCAGACGGACCGGCGGATCGCGAAGCTGACCGGCCTCGGCCGCTCCAACGGCTGCGCCTACGCCGACTCCCCCGGGCACGTGCCCGTCCAGCGGATGGCGAACGTCTCGCTCCAGCCCGATCCGGGCGGGCTGTCGACCGAGGACCTGATCGGCGGGGTGGAGCGCGGGATCTACGTGGTCGGCGACCGCTCCTGGTCGATCGACATGCAGCGCTACAACTTCCAGTTCACCGGGCAGCGCTTCTTCCGGATCGAGAACGGCAAGCTGGCCGGGCAGCTGCGCGATGTCGCCTACCAGGCCACGACCACCGAGTTCTGGGGCTCGATGGAGAAGGTCGGCGGCCCGCAGACCTACGTCCTGGGCGGTGCCTTCAACTGCGGCAAGGCCCAGCCGGGCCAGGTCGCCTCGGTCTCGCACGGCTGCCCGTCCGCGCTGTTCCGCGACGTGAACATCTTGAACACCACGCAGGAGGCCGGCCGATGAGCCCCATCAAGCCCCACGAGATCGTCGAGCGGGCCCTGGAGCTCTCCACCGCCGACGGCTGTGTCGTCATCGCCGACGAGGAGTCGAGCGCCAACCTGCGCTGGGCGGGCAACGCCCTGACCACGAACGGCGTCACGCGCGGCCGGACGCTCACGGTCATCGCCACCGTCGACGGCAAGGAGGGCACGGCCTCGGGGGTCGTCTCGCGCTCCGCCGTCACGGCGCAGGACCTGGAGCCCCTGGTCCGGGCCGCCGAGGCGGCCGCCCGCGGCGCCGGCCCGGCGGAGGACGCGCAGCCGCTGGTCACCGGCACCCCCTCCTCGCCGGACTTCACCGACGCCCCGGCCGAGACCTCCTCGGCGGTCTTCGCGGACTTCGCCCCGGCCCTCGGCGAGGCCTTCGCCCGGGCCCGCGCGGGCGGCCGCGAGCTGTACGGCTTCGCCCACCACGAGCTGGTCTCCTCTTACGTGGGCACCTCCACGGGGCTGCGCCTGCGCCACGACCAGCCCAACGGGACCCTGGAGCTCAACGCGAAGTCCCCGGACCGGCTCCGCTCCGCCTGGGCGGGGCGCGGGACGCGGGACTTCAAGGACGTGGACCCGACCGTGCTCGACGCGGAGCTGGCCGTACGGCTCGGCTGGGCCGAGCGGAAGATCGACCTGCCCGCCGGCCGGTACGAGACCCTGCTGCCGCCGACGGCCGTGGCGGACCTGCTGATCTACCAGATGTGGTCGGCGGCGGCCCGGGACGCGGTGGAGGGCCGCACGGTCTTCTCCAAGCCGGGCGGCGGCACCCGGCTCGGCGACCGGCTGTCCCCGCTGCCGCTGACCCTGCGCAGTGATCCGAACGCGCCAGGCCTGGAGTCCGCGCCGTTCGTGATCGCGCACAGTTCCGGCGACGACGCGTCCGCCTTCGACAACGGCCTGCCGGTCCCCGCGACCGAGTGGATCAAGGACGGCGAGCTGGCCCGGCTGACGACGACGCGGCACAGCGCCGCCCTGACGGGGCTGCCGGTCTCCCCCACCTTCGGGAACCTGATCCTGGACGCGGGCGGCGAGAAGTCGCTGGAGGAGATGGTCGCGGACACCGGGCGCGGTCTGCTCCTGACCTGCCTCTGGTACATCCGCGAGGTGGACCCCGCCACGCTGCTGCTCACGGGCCTGACCCGGGACGGCGTCTACCTGGTGGAGGACGGGCAGGTCGTCGGCGAGGTCAACAACTTCCGGTTCAACGAGTCCCCCGTGGACCTGCTGTCGCGGGCCTCGGAGGCCGGCCGGACCGAGAAGACCCTGCCGCGCGAATGGAGCGACTGGTTCACCCGGGCAGCGATGCCGGCGCTGCGGATCCCGGACTTCAACATGAGCTCGGTCAGCAGGGGGGTCTGAAACAAAGGGGTCCGAGGTCCGCGCCTTCCCCGCCTAGACTGGCGGGGAACCCCCCAGCTCTCTGTTCCACCTCGCCAAGGAGACCCAGAACCGTGACGGACATCGTCGACGAACTGAAGTGGCGCGGGCTCTTCGCCCAGTCCACCGACGAAGAAGCGCTGCGCAAGGCGTTCGCGGACGGTCCCGTCACGTTCTATTGCGGCTTCGACCCGACGGCGGCATCGCTGCACGTCGGGCACTTGGTGCAGGTCCTCACCGTGCGACGGCTCCAGCTGACGGGCAACCGCCCGCTGGCGCTGGTCGGCGGGGCGACCGGGCAGATCGGTGACCCGCGGCCGACCGCCGAGCGCACCTTGAACGACCCGGAGACCATCGCGAACTGGGTGACGCGCCTGCGCTCCCAGATCGAGCCGTTCCTGTCCTTCGAGGGCGAGAACGCGGCGGTCATGGTGAACAACCTGGACTGGACGGCGGGCATGTCCGCCATCGAGTTCCTCCGGGACATCGGCAAGCACTTCCGGGTCAACAAGATGCTGACGAAGGACTCGGTCGCCAAGCGACTGGAGTCCGACCAGGGCATCAGCTACACGGAGTTCAGCTACCAGCTGCTCCAGGGGATGGACTTCCTGGAGCTGTACCGGCGCCACGGCTGCGTGCTGCAGCAGGGCGGCTCGGACCAGTGGGGCAACCTGACCGCCGGTCTCGACCTGATCCACCGGGTGGAGCCGGACGCTCAGGTCCACGCGATCGCCACCCCGCTGATGGTCAAGGCGGACGGCACCAAGTTCGGCAAGTCCGAGAGCGGCGCCGTCTGGCTCGACCCGGAGATGACCACCCCGTACGCGTTCTACCAGTTCTGGCTGAACGTGGACGACCGGGACGTCTCCACCTACATGCGCATCCTCTCCTTCAAGTCCCGTGAGGAGCTGGAGGAGCTGGAGGCGCAGACCGCCGAGCGGCCGCAGGCGCGCGCCGCCCAGCGGGCGCTGGCGGAGGAGCTGACGACGCTGGTGCACGGCGCCGCCCAGTGCGCCGCCGTCATCGCGGCGTCCAAGGCGCTGTTCGGCCAGGGCGAGCTGGCGGACCTGGACGAGGCCACGCTGGCCGCGGCCCTGTCCGAGCTGCCGCACGCCTCGGTCGCCGAGCCGGGCCCGGTCGTGGACCTCCTCGTGGAGACCGGGCTGGTCGCCAGCAAGTCGGCCGGCCGCCGGACCGTGAAGGAGGGCGGTGCCTACGTGAACAACGTGAAGGTCACCGCCGAGGACGCGGTCCCCGCCAAGGAGGACCTGCTGCACGGGCGCTGGCTGGTGCTGCGCCGGGGCAAGAAGAACCTGGCCGCGGTCGAGGTCACCGGCTAGCGGGGCCCGCACCGCGTACGACGCGGGGGCCGGTTCGGACACTGTCCGGGCCGGCCCCCGCGTCGTGCCCCGGCTAGATCGTCTGGCGCTTGTGGCCCCGGAGCGAGTGGTAGACGAGGTCGCCGAGACCGACGATGAGGACGGCTCCGGCAAGCTGCAGCAAGTGCCGGATCCAGTCGATGCCCTTGGTCTCGTTGACTCCGATCCATGTGGCCACCGCGTTGCCGAGCACGGCGCCGATGATGCCGAAGATGGTGGTCAGCCACAGGGGCTGGTGCTGCTTGCCCGGCAGGATCGCCCTGGCTATCAGTCCGAGTACGAAACCGACGATGATCGCCCACAACCAACCCATGTCGAGCCTCCTCCTGGCGCGTCGTGCGCATGTGGGCCCAGTCTCGGCCGGTCCGGCACACCACGCATTTCGGATAGCGCCGTTCGGGGGCACCCCCTCTGCCCGGCTCCGGGCAGGCGGCGTACCGTGGAAGGGTCCGGACCGGGAGTGTCCGGCGGTCGATCGGGTGGTGGGTTGTGGAGCGGAAGAAGCGGAACGGCGCCGAGGTCTTCCGGATCACGGGGGCGCGGATGGGCCTCGCCGAGGACGTGCGGGGCCGCCAGCGCCGGTATGTGATCTCGATGGTCATCAGGACCCTGTCGGTCATCGCGACGGTCCTCCTGTGGAACGTGCAGCGCCCGGTGGCGATCGTGACGCTCGTGGCGGGCGCCCTCCTGCCGTACGTGGCGGTGGTCATCGCCAACGCCGGGCGCGAGTCGACTCCCTCGCTGCCGTCGCACTTCATTCCGACTCCGGTGCACCCTGCCCTGGGCGACGGAAACCTCAAGAAAAGCTCAGATCAATCATGAAGTTCCAGTGCACCGCACCGGGTCCTGCGTGACATACTGCCTACGCGCTCCGCATCCCCCGTCGGAGCGACGGACCGACGCCGGGCAGCTCCCCCCGTGGCTGCTCGGCGTCGCCTTTCCGTCTTAGGGTTGAGCCGTGACTCCCCTAGACGACGCATTCGACACCACCCGCACGCCTGCCGCCGGGAACGACGTGCCCACCTGCTCCGCCAAGGGCTGCCGCGACGCGGCCGCCTGGGTCCTGGCGTGGAACAACCCCGCACTGCACACCCCTGAACGCCGCAAGACCTGGCTGGCGTGCGAGGAACACCGCGAGCACCTCTCCCAGTTCCTGGGCGTGCGCGGTTTCCTCAAGGACGTCGTGAAGCTCGACGAGTGGGTACAGCCCGAGGGCTCGCAGCGGCCGTAGCCGCCACGAGCCCCCGGGACCGCGCTCCCGTCGGGGCGGTCAGCCGCCGATCGCGGACATCGGGCGGTCGGGCTGCAGGAAGGTCGGGTCGTCGAGGCCGGACCCGGCCTTCTTGCCCCACATCGCCACCTTCCACAGACGGGCGATCTCCTCGTCCGGGGCGTCCGAGCGCAGGGCCGCGCGCAGGTCCGACTCCTCGGTGGCGAAGAGGCACGTACGGATCTGGCCGTCGGCCGTGAGGCGCGTACGGTCGCAGGCGCCGCAGAACGGGCGGGTGACGGACGCGATGACGCCGACGGTGGCGGGGCCGCCGTCGACGACCCAGCGCTCGGCCGGGGCGGAGCCGCGCTCCTCGGAGCCTTCCTCGGTGAGCGTGAAGCGGGTGCGCAGGGACTCCAGGATGTCCCCGGCGGTGATCATGCCGTCGCGCTTCCAGCCGTGCTGGGCGTCGAGGGGCATCTGCTCGATGAAGCGGAGCTCGTACTCGTTCTCCACGGCCCAGGCGAGCAGGTCGGGCGCCTCGTCGTCGTTCAGGCCCGGCATGAGCACGGCGTTGACCTTGACGGGGGTGAGGCCGGCCTCGCGGGCGGCGGCCATCCCCTCGATGACGTCGCTGTGGCGGTCGCGCCGGGTGAGGGCCTTGAAGACCTCGGGGCGCAGGGTGTCCAGGGAGACGTTCACCCGGTCCAGGCCGGCGGCCTTGAGGGCCCGCGCGGTGCGCTTGAGGCCGATGCCGTTGGTGGTCAGCGACATCTTGGGGCGGGGCTCCAGGGCCGCGCACCGCTCGACGATGCCGACGAGGCCGGGGCGCAGGAGGGGCTCGCCGCCGGTGAAGCGGACCTCTTTGATGCCGAGCCGGGTGACGGCGATGTCGATCAGCCGGACGATCTCGTCGTCGGTGAGCAGATCGGGCTTGCCGAGCCACTGCAGGCCCTCCTCGGGCATGCAGTAGGTGCAGCGCAGGTTGCACCGGTCGGTGAGCGAGACGCGCAGGTCAGTGGCCACGCGGCCGTAGGTGTCGAGAAGCACTGTGGGCCCCCTCCCCTGTCCGGTTCGTAGAGGTTCGCGGAGCCATCGAGTAGAGCGCTCGCGCTGCATCCGAGCCTACGCGACGGGTGTGGCGCGTAGGGGCGCCGGAAAGAACCAGACGCGGCGTGGCCGTGTCGTAGGGACATACGACACGGCCACGGACGGTACGGGGGCCTGTTCGCTCGGGTGCCAGTACTAGTGGGCTCCGGTTCCGGTGAGCGACCGGACCTCGAGCTCGGCGAACTTCTGCGGGTCGGCCTTCTCCTTGGAGAGGACGGTTCCCAGCCACCCCAGCAGGAAGCCGAGCGGGATGGAGATGATGCCCGGGTTTTCCAGGGGGAACCAGTAGAAGTCGGCGCCCTTGAACATCGACGTGGGCTTCCCGGACACGACCGGGGAGAAGAGCACCAGGACGACCGAGGAGACCAGGCCGCCGTAGATGGACCACAGCGCGCCCTGGGTGGTGAAGCGCTTCCAGAAGAGGCTGTAGAGGATCGTCGGCAGGTTGGCGGAGGCGGCGACGGCGAAGGCGAGGGCGACGAGTCCGGCCACGTTGAGGTCGCGGGCCAGGGCGCCGAGGCCGATGGCGACGGCGCCGATGACCACGGTGGACCAGCGGGCGGCCCGCACCTCTTCCTTCTCGGTGGCCTTGCCCTTGCGGATCACGTTCACGTAGATGTCGTGGGCGAAGGACGAGGAGGAGGCCAGCGTCAGGCCCGCGACGACCGCGAGGATGGTGGCGAAGGCCACCGCCGAGATCACGGCGAGCAGGATCGCGCCGCCGGTGGAGTCGGCGCCGCCGCCGATCTCCTGGGCGAGCAGCGGGGCCGCTGTGGTGCCGGCCTTGTTGGAGGCGATGATGTCGGCCCGCTTGAGCAGGGCCGCGGCGCCGAAGCCGAGGACGATCGTCATCAGGTAGAAGGCGCCGATGATGCCGATGGCCCAGTTCACGGACTTGCGGGCGGCCTTCGCGGTGGGCACCGTGTAGAAGCGGATCAGGATGTGCGGCAGGCCGGCGGTGCCCAGGACCAGGGCGAGGCCGAGCGAGATGAAGTCCAGCTTCGTGATCGAGTCCTTGCCGTACTTCATGCCCGGCTCCAGGAACTTCACGCCCTGCCCGCTGTTGTCGGCGGCCTTGCCGAGCAGGTCGGAGATGTTGAAGTCGAACTTGACCAGCACCAGGAAGGTGATCAGCAGGGTGCCCGCGATCAGCAGGACGGCCTTGATCATCTGGACCCAGGTGGTGCCCTTCATCCCGCCGATGGTGACGTAGAGGATCATCAGGACGCCGACCAGCGAGACGATCACGACCTTGCCGAGGTCGCTGGTGATGCCCAGGAGCAGCGAGACGAGCACGCCGGCACCGGCCATCTGGGCGAGCAGGTAGAAGATCGAGACGACGATGGTGGAGGTGCCGGCGGCGGTCCGCACGGGGCGCTGGCGCATCCGGTACGCGAGCACGTCGCCCATCGTGTAGCGGCCGGAGTTGCGCAGCGGCTCGGCGACGAGGAGCAGCGCGACCAGCCAGGCCACCAGGAAGCCGATGGAGTAGAGGAAGCCGTCGTAGCCGAAGAGCGCGATGGCTCCCGCGATGCCGAGGAAGGACGCGGCGGACATGTAGTCGCCGGAGATGGCCAGTCCGTTCTGGAAACCGGTGAACTGGCGGCCGCCCGCGTAGAAGTCGGCGGCGTCCTTGGTCTGGCGGCCGGCCCAGACCGTGATGCCGAGGGTGGCGACGACGAAGAGCCCGAACAGGGTGATGATCAGCGGGCGGTGCTCGGTGGCGCCGGCGGCGACGGTCGTGCCCGCCGTGGCCGCCGTGCCCGCGGCCACCAGGAGCGGGGCGCTCATTCTCCGGCCTCCATCCGTGCCTTGATGGCCGAGGCCTTGGGGTCGAGCTGGGCCGCCGCGTGGCGCGCGTACAGCCAGGCGATGAGGAACGTCGTCGCGAACTGGGCGAGGCCGAGGACGAGGGCGACATTGATGTTGCCGAAGAGCTTCGTCCCCATGAAGCCGCCCGCGTAGCTGGAGAGCAGGACGTAGAGCAGGTACCAGGCGATGAACGCCACGGTGAGCGGGAAGGCGAAGGAGCGGTGTGCGCGGCGCAGACCGGCGAACTCCGCGCTCTGCTGGACGCGTACGAACTCTTCGGCCGCGGGGCTCGCCGGTGGCGTTCCCGCACTGCCGTGGGGTGGCGCTGCTTCGGTGGTCACGGGGGGCTCTCCTTGTGACGCGGGTGCGGTGGGGACGACGGACACGACTACCTCCGTGTGGGGGGACGGTGGCGCTGATCCCCCCTGTCAACGGCACGGCCGGCGCGTCGGGACGGTTCAACACCCGCGGTTTCTTTGGAAACTGATTTCTCGAACTCATGGCGCAAAGTCGAACGGCGGCACTAGGTTCACGTGACATGAACCCGTCGGGCGCGACCGCGCCCGCGCGGCTTTTTCACGATGATGTGGAGAACCCATGGCTCATCT
Source organism: Streptomyces sp. NPDC060049 (assembly GCF_042736715.1). NCBI lineage: Bacteria > Bacillati > Actinomycetota > Actinomycetes > Kitasatosporales > Streptomycetaceae > Streptomyces > Streptomyces sp. NPDC060049. Next base: position 236,048 of record NZ_JBHWVV010000013.1, on the reverse strand, counting down.
GGGAACCGGTCACCGGCGGCGCGCCCTCGCCCTTCCGGTCGGACTGGCACTCACCGCCTCGCTCGCCTTCCTGCCGGCGGTGGCGGCAAGCGCCGCACCGCTCGGCAGCACGGCCGACACGGCGGCTGCCGCCAAGCCCGACACCTCCGGCCCCAAGCTGTCGTACGTCGCGAACCTGACCGCGTACGGCACGGTGAAGCAGGCGAAGAAGTCCATCGAGCGAGCCGGTGGCACGGTGGTGATCGCATATGAGCAGATCGGAGTGGTGGTCGCACACTCCCAGAACCCGGAGTTCGCCAAGCAGCTCCGTGGGCAGCGCAGCCTGTTCGTGTCGGTCGGCGCCACCCGTACGGCTCCCCTGTCCGTGGTCCAGACCACGGAGGAGGGCACGACGCAGCGGCTGAGCGACGCGGACGCCGCCAAGGCGGCGGCGCAGGCCGAGCCGGGGCAGGAGCCCCTGGAGTCCAACCAGTGGGACCTGCGGGCGATCAAGGCCGATCAGGCTCACAAGATCAACGATGGCAGCCGGAACGTCACGGTGGGCGTCATCGACACGGGTGTCGACGACACCCACCCGGATCTCGCCCCGAACTTCTCCAAGGGCCAGTCCGCGAACTGCGTCGGCGGCGTCGCCGACACCACCGAGGGGGCCTGGCGTCCGTACGCGGACGGCAGCGACCACGGCACCCACGTCGCGGGCACCATCGCGGCCGCCCGCAACGGGCTCGGCATCAGCGGTGTGGCGCCCGGCGTCCAGGTCGCCGCGATCAAGGTCAGCGAGCCCGCGACCAGCCTCTTCTACACCGAGGCCGTCGTCTGCGGCTTCATGTTCGCCGCCGAGAAGGGGATCGAGGTGACCAACAACAGCTACTACGTCGACCCCTGGCTCTACAACTGCAAGTCGGACGACGACCAGAAGGCGCTGGTGGAGGCCCTCGCCCGGGCGACGAAGTACGCCGAGCGCAAGGGCGTGCTCAGCGTGGCCTCGGCCGGCAACTCGGACCACGACCTGGCGGCCGCCTCGATCCAGGACGACACCAGCCCGAACGACACCACCCCGGTGCCGCGCACCATCGACCCCAAGGTCTGCCTGGACCTGCCCACCCAGCTTCCGGGTGTGGTCACGGTGAGCGCGACCGGCGACCAGGGCTTCAAGTCGTACTACTCCAGCTACGGCCTGGGTGTCGTCGACGTCGCGGCCCCCGGCGGCGACAAGTGGCAGGTCCCCGCCACCCCGGACGCCAACGGCCGCGTGCTGTCCACCCTCCCGGGCGGCGGCTACGGCTACAAGCAGGGCACCTCGATGGCCGGCCCGCACGTCGCCGGCGTCGCGGCCCTGCTCAAGAGCCGCCACCCGTGGGCGAGCCCGTCGCAGCTCCAGACGATGCTCAAGGGCCAGGCCACGAAGGCGGCCTGCCCCGAGAAGGTCTACGACGCCGCGGGCGCGCTGGTCGACGCCACCACCTGCAACAGCAAGTGGGGCCAGACCGGCTACTACGGCTACGGCGTGGTCGACGCGCTGAAGGCCGTCAAGTAGCCGCAGGGCACTGACGCACGAAAGGGCCGGGCGGGGAACATCCCGCCCGGCCCTTTCGCCTTCGCCTCAGGGCTTGATCATCACCTTGAGCGCGCTGCGGTCGTCCATCGCCCGGTAGCCGTCCGGGACCTCGTCGAGGGACACGGCCCGGTCGAAGACGGGCGCCGGGTCGATCGCGCCGCTGAGCACGTCCGCGAGCAGCTCGGGGATGTACGCGCGGACCGGCGCGACGCCGCCGCGCAGGGTGATGTTGCGGTCGAACATCACCCCGAGGTCGAGGCCGGTGCCGCTGCCGTGCGGGACGCCGACGTAGCCGACGGCCCCGCCGTCGCGGGCGATGGTCACGGCGGTGCGCATGGACTGCTCCGTGCCGACCGCCTCGATGACGCAGTGCGCTCCCTGGCCGCCGGTCAGCTCGCGGACGGCCGCCTCGGCCGCCTCGCCGCGCTCGGCGACGACGTCCGTGGCGCCGAAGAGCTTCGCGATGTCCGTACGGGCGGTGTGGCGGCCCAGTGCGATGATCCGGTCGGCGCCGAGGCGCTTGGCGGCGAGGACGCCGCACAGGCCGACCGCGCCGTCGCCGACGACAGCGACCGTCGAGCCCTCGCGCACGCCGGCGCCCAGCGCGGCGTGGTGGCCGGTGCCCATGACGTCGGACAGCGCGAGCAGCGCGGTCAGCAGGTGGTCGTCGGATGCGGCGTCGGCGGGCAGCTTCACCAGGGTGCCGTCGGCGTGCGGGACGCGTACGGCCTCGCCCTGGCCGCCGTCGTGGCCGACGGAACCCCAGAAGCCGCCGTGCGCGCAGGAGGTGTACAGGCCTTCGACGCAGTAGTCGCAGGTGCCGTCGGACCACATGAAGGGGGCGACGACGAGGTCCCCGGCGCGCAGGCCACAGACGGCGGAGCCGGTCTCCTCGACGACGCCCAGGAACTCGTGGCCGATCCGCTGGCCGGGCCGGCGGGCGGCCTCGCCGCGGTAGGCCCAGAGGTCGCTGCCGCAGATGCAGGCGCGCAGGACGCGGACGACGGCGTCCTCGGGGCGCTGGATCGCAGCGTCGGGCACCTCCTCCACGCGGATGTCGTGCGGGGCGTGGATGACGGTGGCGCGCATGGTGGTGCAGTCCTCCGGCTAGGAAATGGTTGAGCCCTGTAGGGCTTTCCTACCGTACGCCTGCGCCGGGGCGAGTGCTCCCGTGGCCAGCAGGTACTGGGCCGCCAGGTACGTGGCCATGATCCAGAAGTCCGGGCGGGGCAGCTGCGGCCACTCGGCGACCCCGGTGGCGATGAGCGTGTCGGAGAGCAGGAACAGCGCCCCGCCGAGTCCCGCCCGCCACCCGAGGGCGCTGGAGCGGTAGGCCATGGCGGTGAGCAGCAGGCTGTAGCCGGCGACGGGTATCCGCAGGTCCGCGGGCAGGTCGCTCCAGAGCAGCGTGACGGTGGACAGCAGCGCCGCGGCGTACGCGGCGCCGAGCGCCGTGCCCGTGGGGCGGCGGGCGAAGAGCACGAGGTAGCAGACGTGCCCGGCGGCGAAGGAGCCCATGCCGATCAGGAAGGCGGGATCGGCGTCGAAGAGCAGGGCCAGGTCCCCGCCCCAGCCGAACAGCAGGGCGGCCACGAGCAGTCGGGGGGCCCGGCGGGTGAGCACGTACCCGACGAGCAGGGGCATGAGGAGCGGCTTGGCGAGGACGTGACCCGGGTGCCAGCCGGCGAGCAGCGAGCCGAGGTCGAGGGCGGCGGCCAGGGCGAAGGCGGCGAGCAGCAGCCGGCCGGCGGCGCCCGTCCCGGCGGGCGCGGCCGGGCGCGCCCAGGACGGCGTACGGGACGGCGGGCGCTCTGCGTGCTCCGTGGATCCGGCGGCGCTCACGCGGCGTGCTCCGGGGCGGGCGCCTCGGCCCGCGCGGCCGGGACGGCTCCGGCGGGGGGCGCGGGCTGCCAGCCGGGGCCTCGGAAGACGCGCCCGGCCCGCTCGCGCCAGGTGGCGGCCCCCCGCACGTCACGGGCGATGGAGGCGTACTCGTGGGTGGCGACGCGCAGCGGGTTGTAGGTGGCGATGTTCTTGGTGAGGCCGAAGACGGGCTTGTCGGTCTCCCCCACCCAGGAGCCGAACATCCGGTCCCAGACGATCAGGATGCCGCCGAAGTTGCGGTCCAGGTAACCGCCTTGGGAGGCGTGGTGGACGCGGTGGTGGGAAGGCGAGTTGAAGACGAACTCCACGGGGCGGGGAAGCTTGTCGATGCGCTCGGTGTGGATCCAGAACTGGTAGACGAGGTTGACGGAGTAGCAGAACGCGACGGCGGCCGGATGCACGCCCAGCGCGATCATCGGCAGGTAGAAGGGCCAGGAGGTGGCACTGGTCCAGGGCTGGCGCAGGGCGGTGGTGAGGTTGAACTTGCGGCTGCTGTGGTGGACGACGTGGCAAGCCCACAGGATGCGGATCACGTGGTGGCCGCGGTGCTGCCAGTAGTACAGGAAGTCCTGGGCGAGCAGCATCAGCAGGACGGTCCACCACAGGACGGGGACGCGGAGCGGGGTGAGCTCGTAGACCGCGGTGTAGATCGCGACGATCGGGATCTTCCACAGGAAGTCGAAGACGAGGCTGCCGATCCCCATGCCGAGGCTGGTGACGGCGTCCTTGGTCGCGTACCCGGCGGCGTCCTCGTCGGGATGGATGCGGTAGCTCACGAGCTCGATGACCGTGAGCAGTACGAAGGCTGGTATGGACCACAGCACGACATCGGGCAGGTTCGGCATGTTCGCACCATAGAGGCGGCTCCGGGGGCTCGGCTAGGGGTTGTTACCGATCGGTATCCATCGGTGTTACCGACGGTTCACGAGATGCTTCGGGGGAGGGTGTCCGGGCCAAGGGGAGGGCATGGGGATGGCGGACTTCGAGGCGGGTTCCGAGACGGGCTCCGAGACGGATGTCGAATCGGGTTCCGAGACGGATTTCGAAACGGTCGTCTTACGGGCGGCGCAAGCGGTGGCGCTGACACTGGTGAAGTCCCGGCCGGGGGCGCGCCGGCTCAGGCCGGCCAAGCCGGGCGACCCCGGCGTACGGCGCCTCGCGCGCGAGCTCGCGGCCCTGCTCGCCGGGGCGGCCGCGGGGCTCGCCGAGCCCGACCGGCGGGCGGCGGTGGCCGCCGTCGGAGAGGCCTTCGCCGCACTGGGGCCGAAGGAGGCCCGGGCCCTGCTCGCGGCGGACCCCGGCCCCGCGGGCGCGCCCACCGGCCCGGCGCCCCCGGCGGGCGCCGCCCTGGGCGCGGCGGCCGGGGCCGCCTACCGGGAACTGGTCGCTCTGTGCCGCGCGCACGCCGCGGCGGGGCCGGCGGGGCCGGCGGCGCCGGTGGGCCCCGCGCCCGGGACGGCGCGGGAGCAGGCGGACACGACTCCCGCCGCGGTGCGGAGCCCGGCCGGCGAGCCGGCCGCGGCGGCCTTCGAGGAGCGCTACGCCCGCTACGTCGCCGAGGCCCAGGCCCGGGTCCAGCTCTTCGGGCTGACCTTCAGCCAGGCCCGCCAGGACTGGCCGCTGGACCTCGCCTACATCAGCCTCGCGGTCAGCGGCGGACAGCTCCTCGAAGAGCCCGGCCTGCAGACGCCCGTCAAGGCCGAGCAGGCCCTGAACGCCGCGGAGCGCGTGCTGCTGCGCGGCCCGGCCGGCTCCGGCAAGAGCACCCTCGTCCAGTGGCTGGCCCTGAACGCCGCCCGCCGCAGCTTCGGACCCCAGCTCGGGGAATGGAACACCCTGGTCCCCTTCGTCCTGCCGCTGCGCTCCTTCAACTCCCCCGCCGGGCTGCCCCAGCCGCGGGACTGGCTGGCCGCGACCGGAGTACCGCTGGCGGCGCCGGACGGCTGGGTCGCCGGGCTCCTCGGCGCCGGACGGGCGCTGGTGCTGGTCGACGGGGTCGACGAGGTGCCTCCGCGACTGCGCAGCAGGACCGAGTCCTGGCTGCGGGCGCTGCTCGCCGAGTACCCGGCGTCCCGCTTCGTGGTCACCACCCGCCCGTCGGCCGTACCGGAGGACTGGCTGACCGCCCACGGCTTCAGCTCCCTCGCCCTGCTGCCGATGGAGCGCGACGACGTCGGCGCCTTCATCACGCACTGGCACGACTCCGCCCGCGCGGAGGCGGCCGACGGCGAGGGCTCGGGGCGGGAGCTGGAGCTGCTCGACCGGTACGAGAAGACTCTCCTGCAGGCCGTGGGCTCGCGCCGGGACCTGGGCAGGCTCGCGACGAACCCGCTGATGTGCGCCCTGCTGTGCGCACTGAACCGGGACCGGCGGATGCACCTGCCCCGAGCCCGCAAGGAACTCTACGACGCGGCGCTGGACATGCTCCTGATCCGCCGCGACAGCGAGCGGGACATCTCCGGGGTCGAGGGCGTCTACCTCAGCCGCGACGAGCAGACCCTGCTGCTCCAGCGCCTCGCGTACTGGCTGATCCGCAACGGGCAGGTGGAGGCGTCCGCGGAGGAGGCGATCGGGATGATCTCCGAATCGCTCGACGCCATGCCGCAGGTCAAGGGCCAGGGCAGCGCGGAGACGGTGTTCCGGCACCTGCTGATCCGCAGCGGGCTGCTCCGGGAGCCGGTGCCGGGCTCGGTGCTGTTCGTCCACCGCACCTTCCAGGACTATCTCGGCGCCAAGGCGGCCGTGGAGGCGCGGGACTTCGGCGTGCTGGTGCGCAACGCGCACGAGGACACCTGGGACAACGTGGTCCGGATGGCGGTCGGTCACGCCCGCCCCGACGAACGCGCCCACCTGCTCCGCCAGCTGCTGCACCGCGCCGACCAGGGCGAGCACGACCACAGCCGGCTGGTGCTGCTCGCGGCCGCCTGTCTGGAGCACGCGCCGCAGCTGGACCCCGGCGTCTGGCGCGAGGTGCAGGCCAGAACGGCGCGGCTGCTGCCGCCGCGCTCGCGCGGGCAGGCCGGGGAGCTGGCGAAGGCCGGCGAACTGGTGCTGGAGCTGCTGCCGGAGCCGGCCGGGCTCACCGAGGACGAGGCGGCCGCGACGATCCGTACGGCGGCGCTGGTCGGCGGCGACCGGGCGCTCCAGGTGATCGCGGCCTTCCGGACGGACGACCGCTACGAGGTGGGGCGCGAACTGTCCGACGCCTGGGGGCGGTTCCCCGTCGACGCCTACGTGGACGCGGTGCTGGCGAACGCCCCGCTGCACGCCGCCCACCTGCACGTGCGCACCGCCGGACAGCTGCGGGCCCTGGAGCGGCTGGGACACGTCCGCCGTCTGCACGTCACCTGGGACGGGCCGGTCCCGCGGGAGATCTCGGGGCACCGGAACCTGGAATCGCTGACCATGCACCGCAATGCGCGGCTGGCCGACCTGTCCCCGCTGGCCGGTCAGCGCTCGCTGCGGCACCTGGGCGTGCTGGACTGCCCGAAGGTGGCCGGGATCGAGGTGGTGGGCGAACTGGAGACGGACAGCCTCGCCTTCGGCTACCTGCGGGACGACCTCTCGCTGGCCCCGCTGGCGGGGGTGGCGGGCCTGCGCTCCCTGGTCATCGGCTTCGAGCCCGAGCAGCGGCGGATCGGGGACGTCCCGGCCGCGCAGTCGCTGACCGCGCTGCACCTGTGGCAGGGCGCCCGCCGGATGACGCTCGACGGGATCGAACGGTGGCCGGGAGTCCGGACGCTGACGGTCGCCGGGAGCGGCCAGTACCGGCAGCTGGTGCGCTCGCTGCCGCTGACGGGCCTGACCGGCCTGCAGATCCGGCACGCCGCGCCGGTGTCGGCCTCGGCCCTCCTGCCGTACGGGCGCCTGGGCCGGCTCGTACTGATCCGCTGCGCCCTGGAGGGCACGCTGGAGGCGCTCCGCGAACTCGGGGAGCTGCGCCGGCTGGTGCTGAGCGAGTGTCTGGGGACCGTGGACCTCTCGCCGCTGGCCCCCCTGGAGGACCTGGTCATCGAGCTGCGGCGGGGCACCCACGTGAGCGGGGCGGAGCTGATCCCGCCGGAGCGGCTCGTCCGCAAGGACTGAGCCGCCGCGGCGGGGCACGGGGCTACCAGACCCGGACCGAGCCCCCTCGGGCGAAGGCCGGGCTGGTGGCGGCCGCCGGGACCTCCGTCAGGGGCCGCGCGACCTCCGAGACGAGGGGGCCGTGCTTGGCGGCCACCGCGTCGAGGAGGGCGAGGTCGAAGCCGTACACGCGGGCCGCGTTGCCGCCGACCATGGCGGCGACCTCCTCGCGCGGCAGGCCCGCGTAGGCGATGCGCAGGCCCTCGCGGGAGAAGGGGGTGGTGCCCTCGTCGTGGGGGTAGTCGCTGCCCCACATGATCTTGTCGAGGCCGATGCGGTCCCGCAGCGGGACCTCGTGGGGGCGCATGAAGCTGGCCCCGACGAAGCAGTTGTCCCGCCAGACCTCGCTGGGCCCCTTGCCCATGGACTGCGCCAGACCCGCTCCGAACTTGGACTCGGCGGTGGACGAGGCGGCCACCAGGCGGCCGTGGTAGTAGTCCAGCATCTCGATCACGCCGGGGATCCAGCCGGAGCCCTGTTCCGTCAGGACCAGCTTCAGCCCGGGGTTGCGGCGGAAGGCCCCGCCGAAGATGAGGTGCCACAGGGCCCGGTGCGAGAACCAGGTGGTCTCCACCATGAAGACGGCCCGGGCCGCCGGTTCCTCGCCCAGCGGCGGCGAGGCCGAACCGCCGTGGTGGTTGACGGGGACGTCCAGCTCGTCGCAGACCGCCCAGATCGGGTCGTAGGCGGCCGAGTAGAGCTCCGGAACGGTGGATCCCGGCGGGACGCCCGGCAGCAGGATGCCGCCGGTCAGACCCGCCTTCCGGGTGCGGCGGATCTCCTGGACCGCCGCGTCCACGTCGTTCAGCAGGATCTGGACCACGCCCGCCCGGCGGCCCGGCGCGTCCGCGCAGAAGTCCGCCAGCCACCGGTTGTGCGCCTGGAGCCCGGCCCAGCGCATCTCGTACTCGGCCGCCGTCGGGGGCTGGGCCATCAGGGACGCCTTGGGGAAGAACGGCGGGATGGTGTTCGGGAAGAGGACTTCCGCGACGATCCCGTCGGCCTCGAGCTCCGCCAGGCGGCGCTGCGAGTTCCAGTTGCGGTCCGCCGTGTCCGCGAGGAGGTCCTCGTACGGGTTCACGTAGGCGGCGGCCCAGGCGTCGAAGGCCGCGTGGTGGCGCCTCTCCAGGTACGGCTTGTAGTCCAGCAGGTCGGCGCCCGCGTGGCAGTCGGCCGAGATGACCGTGTACCGGTCCTCGGCGGTCATGAGTCCACCCCCAGGACCGGGAAGTCGTTGTCGGTCAGCCAGTGCCGGCCCACCTCGCGCGAGCGCGCCCAAGAGGCTTCGACGGCCGCTTGGTCGGCGCTCTGCCCGAGCTCCGCCGGGGTGGGGCCGATGCGGCGGGCGATCGGTGACAGCTTCCCGGTGTCGAAGCCGAAGACGTCGGCCGCGGCCAGTCCCAGCATCCGGCGGGTCTCGTCGACGGGGATGTCGTGGAAGGTGTTCCTCAGCCAGTTCCTGGTGTTCGGCCAGGTCCCCTCGGGGTGCGGGAAGTCCGAGCCCCACAGGATGTTGTCCACGCCGATCTCGTAGCGCTGGGCGAGCTCGCGCCGCTTGGTGTTGGTGGCGCAGACGAACACCTGCCGGTCCAGGTACTCGCTCGGCGGCCGCTTCAGTTCCTCGAACGGCGAGAGCTTCTTGCCGCCGTGCGCGCCGAGGTAGAGCCGGTCCATGAACCACAGCTGGTTCGGCAGCCACCAGCAGCCCGACTCGGCGACGCCGAACTTCAGGCCCGGGTGCCGCTCGAAGACGCCGGACCACAGCAGGAACCACAGCGGGCGGGCCGGCCACCAGGTGACCTCGGAGACGAAGATGCCCAGGTGGTCCCCGTACTCGTGGCGCGGCGAGGAACCGGAGTGGGTGACGATCGGCATCTGCGTCTCGGCCGCGGCCGCCCACACCGGGTCGTAACGGCGGTCGTGGTAGGGCGCCTTGTCCACCCACATGGCCGGGATCATGAGGGCGCCGAGCCCGGATGCCTTGGCGCGGTGCACCTCGGCGACGACCTTGTCCGGATCGCCGGTGATGGGCAGCAGGGCGACCCCGCAGTGCCGCTCGGGGTTCTGCGAGACGAACTCGGCGAGCCAGCGGTTGTGCGCCTGCGCGCCGGCCATGCCGAGCTCGGGGTCCTGGTCGCCGGAGAGCCCGAGGCCCACCCCGAAGGGGGCCGCGGTCTGGCTGTCCACGGCGTCGGCGTCGGGGAAGACGACTTCGGCGGCCACGCCGTCGCCGTCGAGCTCCTTCAGCCGCTGGGCGACGTCCCAGCCGCCCTTGAGGCCTTCCTCGTGGTCGTGGAACCACTTCTCGGCGAAGGCCTCGTTGCGCACGCCCAGGCGGGTGGCCTCGGCGCGGCGGGCGTCGCGCTGGCCGAGGAACTCGTCGAACTGCGCGTGGAACGCGCTGTCCAGATAGGGGCGGTACTGCTCGGTCGGCAGCCCCGCGTGACAGTCGGAGGAGATGATCAGATAGGGGTCTTCGTACGCACTCACGACGACGCTCCTCAGTCGAGGATGAAGCTTTCCAGGTAGGCGGGGTTGGAGCGGTCGAGCATCGACTGCGACCTGGCGCGGATCTGCCGGTCGCTGTGCTCGCTGTCGGGGAGCATCCAGAAGCGCTCCGCGCGGATGCCGTCCACGACGTGGCCGGCGACGTCCTCGACGGGGGTGAAGTTCACCTCGTGGCCGGCCTGCTTCATGGCGGCCTCGTACTGGTCGAGGCTGCGGTACGGGCTCTTGCGCGGGCGCTCCTTCGCGTACCGGTCGGGCCGGTTGCGGTGCGACTCCCACAGGCCGGTGCGCAGCATGTGCGGTCCGGGGAAGAGGACGGAGGCCCCGATGGCGGCGCCCTCGGCCTTCAGGTGGGCGTAGAGCGACTCGGTCATGGTGACGACGGCCGCCTTGGTGACCGCGTACACGGAGGCGGTGGGGAGCGGGGCGATGCCGCCGTCGCCGGAGGAGGTGTTGACGACGTGGCCGGGGCCGCCGCCCGCGATCATGCGGGGGACGAAGGCCTGGATGCCGTGGAAGACGCCCCATACGTTGACGGAGAAGGCCCACTTCCAGTCGTTGGGCTCGTGCTCCCACATCCGGCCCTCGGCGCCGGAGCCGACGCCCGCGTTGTTGCAGAGCACGTGCACCGCGCCGAAGGCCTCGTAGGCGGCGTCGGCCAGCGAGACCACCGAGTCGCGGTCGCTGACGTCGACGATCTCGGCGAGCACCTCGGCGCCCTGCGCCGCGAGTTCGCCGGCGGCCTTGCGCAGGGGGCCCTCCTCCACGTCGGCGAGGACGACCTTCAGCCCCTCGGCGGCGAAGCGGCGGGCCATGGCCAGGCCGATGCCGCCGGCTGCTCCGGTGACGACGGCCACCTGTCCTGGTTCGAGTCGCATGTCAGACGCTGCCTTCCGTGCTTGCCGACGGGGGTGCGTCCAGGATCTGCAGGGGGTCGTCGTAGCGCTGGTGGATGTACGGGAGCAGGGCCTGGGCGCTGACCCGCTCGACGACCTTGCCCTTCTGGTCGGTGGTCTTCTCCCCGATGGTGAGTTCGACGAGGCGGCGTACGGGGAGGTCGGCGACGGGGTCGAACATCGACTCGCGGAGCACCACGTCGCCGGTGATGTGCTCGAGCTTGCGGACCTTCTCGTTGCGGGTGCAGTGCACGAGCACCGGGTCGGAGTCGAAGCCGGAACCGTCCACAGCCGGGAGGAACTTGAAGTAGAAGTCGGTCTTCGTGGTGGGCTCGGGAAGCGGCAGCTCACGGTCCACCGCCCCGCGCACCTCCACGAAGGCGATCCCGTGCCGGGCGAGCGAGGCCCGTATGACGAGGCCCTCGCGCTCGACGGTGACCTCGCCGAGCTTCTTCGGCTCGCCGAAGACCTCGCGGCCGCCGATCAGGGCGCGCTCGTGGGTCATCGGCATGACCAGCGGGTACCAGCCCTCGACCCCGCCGTGCTGGGCGGCGACGGCCACGGAGCCGGCGCCGAGCGGATAGCCGGGCAGGTCGACCTTGCTGATGTTGGCCCGCACCAGGGGCCGGTCGGCGGGCTTCAGCGGCGGGGGCAGGACCGCCGCCACCACGTCCGGGTCGCTCTCCCAGACGGCCACCACACCGGTCGACCAGATGTCGGGAAGCTTGGAACTCTTCTCGCGCGACGCCGCGATCTCGGCTTCGGTTCGCGCTCCGTAACGTACGCGTGCCATGTCTCGCATCACCCTTCCGCGGGCACCTCCCGGCGGGAGCCGGGGGCGGTTCTGTAACACAGTTACACCGGCACCGATGAAGGGTAAAGACCCCTGCACGTAACCAAACTGACGGACCGACAGAAAGTTGGAACGGCTGTCATGGCCAGAACCACGCTGACGCGCGACGAGGTCCTGGACGCGGCCGCCTCGCTCGTCAAACAGCACGGGCCGGCCGCCCTCACCATGCGCAAGCTCGCCGCCGAGCTGGGCACCGCGGTGACCTCGATCTACTGGCACGTCGGCAACCGCGAGTCCCTGCTCGACGCCCTCGTGGAGCGGACCGTCCAGGACATGGGCGCGATCCGCCCGGTCGGCCGCAACCCGGGCGACCGGATCCTGTCGGTGGCCCGGATCCTGCGCCGCGAACTGCGCGAGCGACCGCACCTGATCGCGATGGTCCACGAGCGCGGCCTCACGGACCGGATGTTCCTGCCCGCCCAGCAGGCCCTGGTCCACGAGGTGCTCGCGGCCGGACTGCGCGGGGCCCGGGCCGCCGACGCGGTGCGCGCGGTCCAGTTCCAGATCATCGGCTTCGTCCTGGTCGAGCGAAATCGCGAGCGCTCTCCCGCCCAGTCCCCGGCCGAGAGCGAGCTCTGGGACCCCTCCGGCGCCCCGCACGACCCACCGCTCGCCCGCGCGCTGGCCCGGCCGGTGGACCCGGAACGGCTGTTCCTGCTGTCCGTCCGCTCGCTGGTGCGGGCCTTGTTGTCGCCGGGCGGGTGAATCCTTCGCGAGCGGCCGCCGCACAGCGCACGTGCCCCTTGGTCGAGCCGGGCTGAGGGGGCATCGGGCACCGGGTGTCGGCGCGGGCCGATATCCTCTGTGACCATGCTCGCCGACCGTACGACCGCAGAGACGATGTGGCCGACCGCGTACCCGCAGGGGTACGCGGTCGTCGACGTGGAGACCACCGGGCTCGCTCGCGACGACCGGATCATCTCCGCCGCCGTCTACCGGCTCGACGCTCAGGGCAACGTCGAGGACCACTGGTACACGCTGGTCAACCCGCTCCGGGACCCGGGGCCCGTGTGGATCCACGGTCTGACCAGCGACATGCTCAAGGACGCGCCCCTCTTCAAGGACATCGCCGAGGAGTTCGCCGGCCGGCTCGCCGACCGGGTGCTGGTCGCGCACAACGCGATCTTCGACTGGCAGATGATCGCCCGCGAGTACGCCCGGGCCGCCGCGACGGCGCCGGTCCGCCAGCGGCTCTGCACCATCGCCCTGTCGAAGGAGTTGGACCTCCCGCTGCCCAACCACAAGCTGGAGTCGCTCGCCGCGCACTTCGGCGTCGTCCAGCAGCGCGCGCACCACGCGCTCGACGACGCCCGCGTCCTCGCGGAGGCGTTCCGCCCGTCCCTCCACCACGCCGCGCGGGACAACGTACGGCTGCCCCTGCTGGAATGCCGCCCGCTGACGGAGTGGTCGGACTCCCCCGCCGCCCCGCGCGTCGGCTACCAGGCCTCCTACGGAGCCGGTTCCAGCTGGCGGCCCTCGCGCAAGCGTCCGCCGTGCCCGCACCCGAACCCGGGGCGGTACACGGAGGGCGAGCCGCTGAGGCAGGGCATGCGGATCGCGTTCTCCGGCGACACCTCGGTGGACCGGGAGCTGCTGGAGGACCGCGCGGTCGAGGCGGGCCTGCACATCGCGACGAGCCTGTCGCGGCTCACGAGCCTGCTCGTGACGAACGACCCGGACTCGGCGACCTCCAAGACGGTCAAGGCGAAGTCCTTCGGTACCCCCGTCGTCGACGAGGCGGCCTTCACCCAGCTTCTGCGGGACGTGGCTGCGGCAGACGGGTGAGCCTCGGGCGACTCGCCCGGCGCCCGCTTTCCCGGCCCGCCGGTCCGGTCCCACCCTGTGGCCCATGGCACGTTGCGAAGTCTGCGGAAACGATTACGGCATGTCCTTCGAAGTGCACGCGCAAGGCGCCGTGCACGTCTTCGACTGCTTCTCCTGCGCCATTCACCGCATGGCGCCCATCTGTGAGCACTGCCGGGTCCAGATCATCGGCCAGGGCGTCGAGGTCGAGGGACAGTGGTTCTGCGGCGCGCACTGCGCCCGCGCGGAAGGGAAGGTGGGCATCACCGACCGCGTCTGACCACGCTCCCGGGAACCCCTCCGGGAGCCCGCCGCGGGACCGCGCGGCGGACCGCGCCCCGCCTCACCGGGGACCCCGGACGGCCACCCGGCCGCCGGGGCCCTCGCCGCTGGGGGTACCGTCGTGGGCGTGTACCGCTTTGTACTGACCCGGCAGTGGGTGTGCCTCACCCTCATCGGCCTCGTCCTCGTCCCCGCGATGATCAAGCTGGGCTTCTGGCAGTTCCACCGCCACGAGCACCGGGTCGCGCAGAACGAGCTCATCGCGGCCAACCTGCGCGCGGAGCCGGTCCCGATGACCGAGGTCACCTCCCCCGGACACGTCGTCCCGCGCGCCGACTACTGGCGCGCCGTGACCGCCACCGGCACCTACGACCCGGCGCACGAGGTCGTCGTACGGATGCGCACCTCGAACGACGACAGGGTCGGCTTCCATGTCGTGACCCCGCTGGTGCAGGCCGACGGCGAGGTGGTGCTCGTCGACCGCGGCTGGGTGGCGGGCGGCGACGACCCCCGCGCGTACCCCCCGGTGCCGGCCGCGCCCGCGGGCGAGGTGACGGTGACCGGCCGGCTGAAGGCAGACGAGACCAGCGCCGGCAGCGGCATCAAGGACCGCAAGGGCCTCCCGGACCGCCAGGTGATGCTGATCAACAGCGGGCAGCAGGCCCAGTACATGGGCAAGCCGGTCCTCGGCGGGTACCTGGAACTCACCACCCCCGTCCCGGCGGACGGCAAGCCCGAGGTGGTCGCCGAACCCGACCACGACTCCATCGGGCCGCACATGGCGTACGCCGTGCAGTGGTGGCTCTTCACCTTCGCGGTGCCGGTGGGCTGGACCGTCCTCGTGCGGCGCGAGAAGCGCGACCGCGAGGAGGCCGCCTCCGCCGCGGCCGCCGCCTCGGAGCGGGAGCCTGCACCGACGGCGTAGCGTGTCGGGCATGGATCTTGGACTGAAGGACCGTGTCTACGTCGTCACCGGCGCCACCAGGGGCCTGGGCTACGCCTCCGCCCGCGAACTGGCCGCCGACGGCGCGAAGGTGGTGCTGAGCGGCCGGGACGCGGCGCGCGCCGAGGCCGCGGCGGCGACGCTGGGCCCGAACGCGGTCGGGGTGGGCGCGGACAACTCCGACCCCGAGGCGCCCTCCCGCCTCATCGGGGCGGCACGGGAGCGCTTCGGCCGCTTCGACGGCATCCTCATCAGCGTGGGCGGCCCGGCTCCCGGTTCGGCGGCGGACAGCACCGACGAGCAGTGGACGGCGGCGTTCGAGTCGGTCTTCCTGGGCGCCGTCCGCCTCGCCCGGGCCGCCGCCGCCCAGCTCTCCGAGGGCGGGGTCGTCGGCTTCGTCCTCTCGGGCTCCGTCCACGAGCCGATCCCGGGCCTCACCATCTCCAACGGCCTGCGCCCGGGCCTGGCGGGCTTCGCGAAGTCCCTCTCGGTGGAACTCGGCCCGCGCGGAATCCGCGTCGTCGGCCTGCTCCCCGCCCGCATCGACACCGACCGGGTCCGCGAGCTCGACTCCCTGTCCGGGGACGCGGCCGCCGCCCGGGCCGGCCAGGAGTCCCGGATCCCGCTGGGGCGTTACGGCACCCCGGAGGAGTTCGGCCGCACGGCGGCGTTCCTGCTGTCGCCGGCGGCCTCGTACCTGACCGGGGTCATGCTGCCGGTGGACGGCGGCTTCCGCCACGGCTTCTGACCGGGCGGGCGGTACGACCCTTCCGGGGCACCGGGCCAGGTCACCCGGCCGGGCCGTCTCCTTCGGCAAGATCCGAAAGAGAGGGTCTAGGTCACCCGCCGCGCCCGGTGCCGCTTGACGTGGAGGCGGGCCTCCGTCGGCAGTTCGCCGAGCCCCGCCGAGTCGCGGGCGCGGGCCAGCACCGGGCCCGCCAGCGCGGCCATCGCGTCGGCCGGCACCGCGTGCGGCTCCAGTTCCATCGCGAGCCGCAGGGCCGGGGAATGGCGCCGCCCGCGCAGCGCGACCCGGCAGTGGGCCACGCCCTCCACCGTGCCCCGTACGTCGGCCGCCACGGCCTCCTCCAGCGCGCGGCCCCGCAGCACCGCGAAGCTCCCGTCGCCGGTGTCCACCAGCACCGCCGCCAGCCGCGCGCGACGCAGTTGGGACAGCAGCCACCACAGCGCCAACAGGACGCACACACCGAGTACGGCCACCACCGCCCACCACGGCAGGCTCCGGCGCTCCTGTGCCGTCAGCAGCGGCTCGTGGGGGCCCCCGAGCGGCCAGGACGCGGTCAGCAGCACCACCCCCGCCGCCAGTAGCGCCAGTCCGAGCAGCGCGAGCAGGATCCGGTTCACCACGGCCAGCCTCACCGCCGGTTCACCCGTACCCTCGGGCGCAGCGCGTGCGCCAGGCCCAGCTCCGCGGTCCCGACGGCGAGCACCGCGTCGAGGTCGGCCCGCACCTCGTCCAGTTCGCGGAAGTGGGAGACGGCCCGGACCCCGATGCGGGACCGGCCCACCTTGACCCGCACCGACCTCACTCCGGACACCTCCATCACCCGGTCGCGCAGCACCTGCGCGGCGGCCCCGCGTTCCAGTCCGGCCCGGACTCCGGGGTGTTGCGTCCGCATCGTCAGGATGGCGCGCAGTCCCGGGGTCAGGGCGTACAGCAGCAGGACCGCCCCGACCGCCGCGAGGACGCCGCCGCCGATCACGACGCCCAGGTCCGCCGGGGTCTGCCGCTCCAGTTCACGGGAGAGTTCGCGACGCCAGCCCATGCCGGGCCGGTGGGCCCGTACCGCCGCGAGGTCGTACAGGAGCAGTCCCGCCGCGGCCAGTACGGCGAACGCCGCCACCGCCGCCGGGATCCGCCGGTCCGAGCGGAACCGGGGGGTCACCGCAGCCGCCGGGCCCGCCCGGCGGCGGGCCGGACCCGCTCGGGGCGCAGCCGCTCGATGTCGATGTCCACCTCGGGTACGGCCATCTCCGCGTACGCCTCGACGCGCAGGGCGACCTGACGGCGTACGGCCGCGCACTGCGCGGCGAGGTCGGCGGGATAGGCCAGCTCCAGGGCCACCCGCACGCGGGCGATGTCGTGGTGCACGGTGACCGTGGCGTGCGGCGGGGCGGCGCCGCGTCCGGCGAGCGCCTCGCGCGCGGCCTGGGCGGCGATCTTCGCCACCACCCGGTCGGCGATGCGGGTGGCACCCCGCTCGGCGGCGGCCACCCGGGGCGGGGCGGGCCTGGGCGTGCTCATCGGTCCCGGTCCCGGCCTCGGGTGTCACGGTCGCGGGGGCGGAAGAAGTCGCCGGGTTCCAGGTCCCCGTCGAGGAACCGCCCGAGGATGAAGCCGATGGCGCCGAGCGCCGCCACCAGCAGGAAGGCCCCGAAGCCGCCGAAGTACCCGGCGAACCCCAGTGCCATGCCGGCCACCAGGCCGACGACCGCCATGCTCATGCGGGCTCCTCTACTGCGGTCGGGGCTCCGGTCTACTGCAGTCGGGGCTCCGGCTCCTCGTCTTCCTCGTCGGGCAGCTTGACGTCGCTGACCGCGATGTTGACTTCGACGACCTCCAGGCCGGTCATCCGCTCCACCGCCGAGATGACGTTCTCACGAACGGCCCGGGCGACGTCGCGGATCGACACGCCGTAGTCGACGACGATCTCCAGATCGAGGGCGGTCTGCACCTCGCCGACCTCCGCCTTCACGCCGCGGCTGACGGAGGCCTTGGCCCCGCCGGGGACGCGGTCACGGACGGCGCCAAAGGTGCGGGAAAGGCCGCTGCCGCTGCCCATGGCATGGACGCCGACCACCTCGCGGGCGGCCAGGCCGGCGATCTTCTCGACCACCCCGTCGGCGATGGACGTGCGGCCCCGGTCGCCGGCGGCCGGGGCCTTGGCGATGCTGCCGCCTGTAGCGGATTCGGTCATGTCGGATCCCTTCGCGCGGGTGGCCTCCGACCACGGTAAGCCGCCGACTCCCGCACCGCGCGGGAGCGCCCCGATCCGTGCCCCGTTTCCCACCCGGGGCGCGCTGCCGCCGGCCGGCCGCGGGACCCCGGAGACCCGTCAGTCCGAGAGCCCCGCCAGGTCGCGGAGGCGGCGGGCCTGGGCGGCGCGTTCCGCCGTGCGCTGTTCGTCGTAGGTGCGCGAGCCCGCACCCCGCAGCAGTGCCTTCGTCTCGATCACGGCGTCCCGCGGCGGGGCCAGCAGGGCCGTGGTGAGGTCCTGGACCGCCGCGTCGAGTTCGCCGGCCGGGACGACCAGGTTCGCGAGGCCCACCCGTTCGGCTTCCTCGGCGTGGACGAAGCGGCCCGTCGCACAGATTTCGAGCGCGCGTGCGTAGCCGACCAGCGAGGTCAGCGGCTGGGTGCCGCCGAGGTCGGGGACCAGGCCCAGCCCGGTCTCGCGCATGGCGAACTGCACGTCGTCCGCGACGACGCGCAGATCGCACGCGAGGGCAAGCTGGAAACCGGCACCGATCGCGTGCCCCTGAACGGCGGCCACGGAGATGATGTCGTTGCGCCGCCACCAGGTGAACGCTTCCTGGTACTCGGCGATGGTGGAGTCGAGCAGTTCCTCCGAACCGCGCGCCAGGTCGAGGAAGGACGGCTCGCCCTCGAAGCCTTCGGGGGTGAACGCCTGCCGGTCGAGCCCTGCGGAGAAGGACATGCCTTCGCCGCGCAGCACGACGACTCGGACGGTGCCCGGCAACGACCGTCCAGCCTCCGTCAACGCCCGCCAGAGCGCGGGGGATTGAGCGTTTCGCTTGGCCGGATTGGTCAGTGTCACCGTGGCGACCGTCTCGTCGACGGTGAGCCGTACGCCGTCCTTGTCGAGCAGAGCCATCTGTGTGCCTCCGGTGGTTGTGCGGTCGGTCGGCCGCGATCTCGGCCTAAGTGACTGCACAGTAACCACCCAGTCGGCCGTGGAGCCGACCGGGGGTCACCGAAGACGGTGGAGCTGGAACCGGTGAAGCTGAGTACGGGAAAACCGTTGGAACCGAAAACGGAACCGACGGTCAGGCCGTAGCCGCCTTCTTGCCGCGCGTCGCGCCACCGCGACCGCGCAACGTGACTCCGGACTCGCTGAGCATCCGATGGACGAATCCGTAGGACCGGCCGGTCTCTTCGGCCAGCGCCCGGATACTCGCACCGGAGTCGTACTTCTTCTTCAGGTCTGCCGCGAGCTTGTCGCGCGCGGCGCCGGTTACCCGGCTGCCCTTCTTCAGAGTTTCGGCCACCCGTGCCTCCTCATGGGAAGTGCGCTCTGGACTTCTCATGATCACCCCTCCCCGCCTTCCTGGCCACCCATTCAGCAAGGTCGGTACGACGGCATTTCCCGCGGGGTGGACACCCGAGCAGAACGGAATCTCCTCTTCCGCTGCATGACCTCCGTCACATTCCCGCGCACCACGGGTGAATCACCAGGTCAGGGGCCGGGTAAGGAAGGCCGACGGCCCCGGTCGCGCATCCGTACGGATGCGGCCGGGGCCGTTGTCGAGCGCGGGACGGTACGAGACCGTCTCACTCAGATGATGGATCACGCCTGAGCCGAATGATCCAGAAGGAACTGGATCAACCCCCACGGAGGCGGAAACGGAAGCGGAACGGCTCAGGCGAGTGCCACGAGGTCCCGGTAGTCGGGACCCCACAGGTCCTCCACGCCGTCCGGGAGCAGGATGATCCGCTCCGGCTCCAGCGCCTCGACGGCGCCCTCGTCGTGCGTGACGAGGATGACCGCGCCCTTGTACGTGCGCAGCGCGCCCAGGATCTCCTCGCGGCTGGCCGGGTCGAGGTTGTTCGTGGGCTCGTCGAGCAGGAGCACGTTCGCCGAGGAGACGACCAGGGTCGCCAGGGCCAGGCGGGTCTTCTCGCCACCGGACAGGACGCCCGCCGGCTTGTCCACGTCGTCGCCGGAGAAGAGGAACGAGCCCAGCGTCTTGCGTACGGCGACCAGGTCCAGGTCCGGCGCCGAGGAGCGCATGTTCTCCAGGACGCTGCGCTCCGGGTCCAGGGTCTCGTGCTCCTGGGCGTAGTAGCCGAGCTTGAGGCCGTGGCCGGGGACGACGGTGCCGGTGTCCGGCTTCTCGGTACCCGAGAGCAGGCGCAGCAGCGTGGTCTTGCCGGCGCCGTTGAGGCCGAGGATGACGACGCGGGAGCCCTTGTCGATGGCCAGGTCGACGTCGGTGAAGATCTCCAGCGAGCCGTAGGACTTCGACAGGCCCTCGGCGGTCAGCGGGGTCTTGCCGCAGGGCGCCGGGTCCGGGAAGCGCAGCTTGGCGACCTTGTCGGAGACGCGGACGGCCTCCAGGCCGGAGAGCAGCCGCTCGGCACGCTTGGCCATGTTCTGCGCGGCGACGGTCTTGGTGGCCTTGGCGCGCATCTTGTCGGCCTGCGAGTTCAGTGCCGCGGCCTTCTTCTCGGCGTTCTGGCGCTCGCGCTTGCGGCGCTTCTCGTCGGCCTCGCGCTGCTGCTGGTAGAGCTTCCAGCCCATGTTGTAGACGTCGATCTGGGAGCGGTTGGCGTCCAGGTAGAAGACCTTGTTGACGACCGTCTCGACCAGGTCGACGTCGTGGGAGATCACGATGAAGCCGCCGCGGTAGGACTTCAGGTAGTCGCGCAGCCACACGATCGAGTCGGCGTCGAGGTGGTTGGTCGGCTCGTCGAGGAGCAGGGTGTCCGCGTCGGAGAAGAGGATCCGGGCGAGCTCCACGCGACGGCGCTGCCCGCCGGAGAGCGTGTGCAGCGGCTGGCCGAGGACGCGGTCGGGCAGGCCGAGTGCGGCCGAGATCGTCGCGGCCTCGGACTCGGCGGCGTACCCGCCCTTGGTGAGGAACTCGGTCTCCTGGCGCTCGTACTGGCGCAACGCCTTCTCGCGGGTGGCGCCGGAGCCGCTGGAGATGCGCTCCTCGTTCATCCGCATCTTCTTGAGCAGCACGTCGAGACCGCGCGCGGACAGGATCCGGTCGCTGGCCAGCACGTCGAGGTCACCGGTGCGCGGGTCCTGCGGGAGGTAGCCGACCTCACCGGAGCGGGCGATGCTGCCGCCGGCGGGCTGGCCCTCGCCGGCGAGGCACTTGGTGAGGGTGGTCTTGCCTGCTCCGTTGCGGCCGACGAGGCCGATGCGGTCGCCCTTGGCGACACGGAAGGAAGCGTTCTCGATGAGGATGCGGGCGCCGGCGCGCAGCTCGATGCCGGTGGCGGTGATCACGGAAATACTCCAGGGCGGGTGGGGACGGCGGAAGGGGGGCAGGACGCGATGCTTCGACGCCGCTAATCCGCGAGGAGATTTGCCATGGGAGTCATTCTACCGGGGGTGCGCAACTACTTTCGGGGCCGTCCCGTGCGCCCCGCTCCGCCGGTGGACGGGCCGCGTCTCCTTCCGGGCGCCCACCGTTCGGCCCAAGGACCACACCGCACGCACGAGACGCGTATCAGGATGAACGGGTTGATACTCGCCGCAGGGGTGGACACGGGCCCCTCTCGTTCACGATGCAGGGCGGTGCGGGATGCAGTTCGACGACGACGCCAATCTGGACACTTCCGAGGTCAATGACGTGCGCGGCAGCCGCGTCCCCGGCGGGAAGGCCACCATCGGCGGCGGCATCGTGGGGCTCATCGCACTCGTCGTGGCCCTGGTCTTCGGGGTCGCCCCGGAACAGCTGGGCCTGTCGGACGGGAGCCAGGAGCCGGCGCCGACCTCGTCCTCGGCGGCCCAGGTGCAGCAGACGTGCAGGACGGGGCAGGACGCGAACGAGCGCGAGGACTGCCGGCTGGTGGCCGTGGTCAACAGCACGCAGGACTTCTGGAGGCAGGAGTTCACCCGGCGCGGCGGCAGCTACAGCCCGGCCCGGACGGTGTTCTTCTCGGGGAAGGTGGACACCGCCTGCGGGACGGCCACCGCCGCCGTGGGCCCGTTCTACTGCCCCGCCGACCGGCAGGTCTACCTGGACTTCAAGTTCTTCGAGGACCTGCGCACCAAGTTCGGCGCGCGCGGCGGCCCCTTCGCCCAGGCGTACGTGATCGCCCACGAGTACGGGCACCACATCCAGAACCTGATGGGCACCCTGCAGAAGGCCCAGGACGGCGGGCAGGGCGCGAACAGCAACGCCGTACGGGTCGAGCTGCAGGCCGACTGCTACGCCGGGGTGTGGGCGCACAACGCGACGAGGACCCCGGACGAGTCCACCGGCAAGCCGCTGATCACCCGCCTGACCGACCAGGACATCGAGGACGGCCTGGACGCGGCCGCCGCGGTGGGCGACGACCGGATCCAGGAGAAGCTCCAGGGCCGGGTGACCCCGGAGTCCTGGACGCACGGCAGCGCCGAGCAGCGCCAGCAGTGGTTCTACCAGGGCTACCGCACCGGCGACATGGCCCAGTGCAACACCTTCCGCTGACTTCCCGCGACGCCTGCCATGCTGTGACGCGGGTCACCGTCCACCGTCCGCACACGGCACCAGAGGAGTGATCGCCATGGCAGGCGTTCCGTCCATCTATCCGACGCTGCTCTACACCGACGCCAAGGCCGCCATCCAGCAGCTGACGGAGGCGTTCGGCTTCACCCAGGTCGCGGCGTACGAAGGGGAGGACGGGGCCGTGATGCACGCGGAACTGTCCTACGGGAACGGCATGGTGATGCTCGGCAGCAAGGGCCGCGGCGGCGCCTTCGACAAGGCCATGGAGGCGGCGGGCCCGGCCGGGGTCTACGTCGTCGTCGACGACGTGGACGCCCACCACCGCCGGGCCGTCGAGCACGGCGTGGAGATCCTGATGGAACCGGCCGACCAGGAGTACGGCTCGCGGGACTACATGGCCCGCGACGCCGAGGGCAACGTCTGGAGCTTCGGGACGTACGCGCCGCAGGCCTGAGCCGCGGCGCGTAGGCCCCTACGTCGCCCGCGGGGCGCTACGAGCCGCCGGTGTGCACCTGGAAGGCCGCCCGGCGGACCGCCTTGGCCAGGGCCGGGTCGGGGTGCGCGGCCGCCAGCGCGACCAGCACCTGCACGGTCCGGGGATGGCCGACCGCGCGGACCTCGTCCAGCAGCCGCGGGACGGTGGTCCGCACGGCCGAGTCCAGGTGACGGGCGAGCAGGTCGGCCTCGCCGTGGTCGGCGATGGCCGCGGCGGTGTCCACCCAGAGCCAGGTCCGCTCCTCGGCGGTGAGCACGTCCTGTGCCTCGTCGGGGTCCACCCCGTCGTACACGGCCAGCCAGAGCAGGGCGTAGGGGCGCAGCGTCGCCTCGCGGGTGGCCGCGCGGACCTCGGGCTCGGCGGGGGCTCCCACCACGCGCAGCGCCTCGAAGGCGAGCCCGCGCAGCAGGGCGTCCTCGCCGCGGGCCGCGTTCAGCAGCTCGGAGACGGCGTGGCCGACGGGCCGGGCGGCGAGCCAGGCCTGGTATTCGGCGCGGGCCGGGCCCGGGGTGAGCCGGGCGCAGCCGTGGAGCATCGCGGCAGCCGACTGCTCGATGTTCCCGGCCGGGCTCTGCGCGGCGACGCAGATCTGTTCCAGCTTGACCCAGACGGCCCAGCTCCCCAGCGGCGTGAGGGCGGCCCGGGCGGGGCCGAGGGTGACGGCGTCGACGGCGGCGAGTCCGCCGAGCGCCCAGCGCAGCAGCCGGGCGAGCGGCACCGGGGGCGCGGCGGGCGCGGGGCCGGCCGGCACGGGGCCGGCCGCTTGCGCGGTGGCCTCGTAGGGGACCTCGCACCGCTCGTCGCGCAGTTCGTCGACGCGCTGCCCGAGCAGGTCCAGCAGGTCGGGGACGGTCACGGGACCGGCGGAGAGCTGGAGCAGGGAGAGCAGCTGGGGCATGGCCTCGACGACCTCGGCGACGGCCGCGGGGGCGATGTCGGCGGGGGCGGGGTGGACCAGTGACCAGGCGTCGAAGAGGGCGACCCAGCCGCGCAGTACGGCCGCGTCGTCCCGGTCCCAGGCGCGCAGGCGCCAGCCGGGGCGGGCGTGGTCGCCGTGCACCTCGACCAGGCCGGAGAGCCGGGCGCGGTCCCAGCCGACGCGGATCTGGCCCGGTGTCAGGCGCAGTTCCGCGGCGGCGCGTTCGACGTCGTCGGCGGGCAGCGCGCCCGTCGGGGCGGGCCTGCCGCCGTCTCCGGCACCGAGGTTGAGCTCGGCCCAGCGGGCGAGTCTCACGGCGTCGGCGAGCGAGGCGCGGGCCCTGTTCGCGAGGTCGGCCGTGGCGGGGGTGCCCGCCGGAGGCCTGGGGGTGGACCGGGTTCGCCGGTCGGCCACCGCCTTGCGGGCCGTACCCGCGGACAGCGGGTGGACGAGTCGGAGTCTGGAGTCGCGAGCCAACTGCTCATCAGGCTTTCGGGACGTCACGTGAGCAGTCTCGCCCGTCACCGGCCGAAAGCCCAAACGGAACCAGCCATTGCCACCGGACACCGGGGGGACAGACCGGGATGATCCACCCAGCCCGCCCTCCTTGACCCACGCGCTTCGGACTTCGGACCCGACGGATCGTCACACGGTGCGCCGAGCGGTGGCCCGCGGACGCGCCGCGGACGCGCCGCCGACGCTCCGGCGAAGCCCTGCCGAAACCTCGGCGAAACCCCGACGAAGCCCCCGGCGCGGCTACATGAGGGGGGTCAGGAAGCGGCGCAGCGCTTCCTCGTACCCGGCCGGGTCGGCGTTCCACATCGCCCCGTGCGCGGCCCCGGGCACGGTGCGCAGGGTGACCAGGTCGGGGCGGGCGGCGGCGAGCCGGCGGGAGGGCTCCCAGGGGGCGAGCGCGTCGTCGGGGCCGTGGAAGATCAGGACGGGGATCCTCACGGCGGCCGGATCCGACCCCGGGGCCCGGCGGTCGGCGCGCAGGCCCGCCCGGCCCTCGGCGGCCCTGACGACGAGCGGGAGGAGCGGGGCCGGGGTGCGGCGCGCGGCGGCGAGGGCGCGCAGGGTGGCGTGCCAGTCCAGGACGGGCGAGTCGAGCACCAGCCCGCAGATCCGGTCGGCCAGCGCGGAGCGTTCGGCCGCGTGCAGGGCCATGGTGGCGCCGGTGGACCATCCGTGCAGGACGATGCGGCGGGCGCCGTAGCGCAGGGCGTAGCGGATGGCGGCGTCGAGGTCCCGCCACTCGGACTCGCCGAGGTGGCCGAGGCCGTCCGGGGAGGCGGGGGCGCCGAGGTCTCCCCGGTAGCCGAGGTCCAGGACGGGCAGCCGCCTGCGGTTGAGGAAGGGCATGACGACCATCGGGTGCTCACGGGTGGCGCCGAGTCCGTGGACGGTGATCACCCAGGTGTCCCGGACCGCGGGCACGAACCAGGCGGGCAGCGCGCCGAGCTCGCCCGGGATGTCCACGTCGGCGTGGTCCAGTCCGAGGGCGGAGCCCGGGTTCCCCAGGTGGATCTGGGGGGTGAGCGTGACGCGGGCGCCCGGTTCCAGCCTGCCGTGGGTGACGGCGACGAGCCGGCGGACCACGGTGTCGGGTCCGTGCGGGGCGTCGGCGAGGACGGGCCCGACCACGGCGTGCACTCCGGGCGCGGTGAGCCCGTACGTGCCGGGTCGCAGGGAGGCCAGCGAGCGGGTCAGCTCGACCCGGCCGGCGGCCGTGGAGTGGACGCTGAGCCGTGCGCCGCCGGGGAGCGGGCTGCCGGGCTCGCTCCGCAGGGCGGCGTCGGCGGCGTACCGCGCCGCCAGGGCGGCGGCGGCGACGGCGGCCGCGCCGGCGCCGAGCAAGGTCGTGGTGACGGCCGCTGCCGTCGCTGTAGCGGTGCGCACCGCTCCAGTGTCGAGGCGGATGCGGCGGCGGGCCACCGGAGGAGGCCGTGGCGCCCTGAGGTTCCCCCCGGCAGCCCACCCCTGCGCCGGGTCCCCGCACCGGCAAGCGGAGTCGGTCCGGCCGGGGGCCCGGAGGGCCGTCCGGGAGGGTGATCTGGGTCTCTTCGGGGTTCCGGTCCGCGCGGGGCGGCGTCCCGGAAGTCCGCCCGCGGAGGCACGGACACGCCGCCGTGACGTGCACTAATCGACATATCTTCACCCAGACCTGGACGGAGGTCCCGATCCCGTGTCGGGCAGGGACACCACCTCGCCCCTGTCAGTTCACCTTCCGTTCATTCAGATTGCCTACGGTCCACGAACCACTGACGCCAAACAGAAGCCTGGGTAAATGGAGCACATAACGCTTCTCCTCGGGATCGTGATCATCACCGCTCTCGTGTTCGACTTCACGAACGGTTTTCACGACACGGCCAACGCGATGGCCACCACCATCTCGACCGGCGCCCTCAAGCCCAAGACCGCGGTGGCCATGTCCGCCGTGCTCAACCTCGTCGGCGCTTTCATGTCCGTGGAGGTCGCCAAGACGATCTCCAAGGGCCTGGTCAACGAGGAAGGCATCCAGCCGGAGGTCATCTTCGCCGCCTTGGTCGGCGCGATCCTCTGGAACCTGGTCACCTGGCTGGTCGGCCTGCCCTCCAGTTCGTCCCACGCCCTGATGGGCGGCCTGATCGGCGCCGCGGTCGCCTCGGCCGGCATGGGCGCCGTCAACGGCAGCGTCGTCGTCACCAAGGTGCTGATCCCCGCGATCGCCGCGCCGCTGGTCGCCGGTGTCGCCGCCTACCTGGCCACGAAGGTCACGTACAAGGTCGGCGGCGCCATGGGCGAGAAGACCTCGGCCAAGGGCTACCGCGCCGGCCAGATCGCTTCCGCCGGTCTCGTCTCGCTCGCCCACGGCACCAACGACGCGCAGAAGACGATGGGCATCATCACCCTGGCGCTGGTCGCCGGCGGTGCGCTCGCCCCGGGCTCCAACCCGCCGGTCTGGGTCATCGTCTCCGCGGGCATGGCCATCGCGATGGGCACCTACCTGGGCGGCTGGCGCATCATCCGCACCATGGGCTCGGGCCTGACGGACCTGCGGCCGCAGCAGGGCTTCGCCGCGCAGACCTCGGCCGCCAGCGTCATCCTGGCGTCCTCCTCCCTCGGCTTCTCCCTCTCCACGACCCACGCGTGCTCCGGCGCCGTCATGGGTTCGGGCCTGGGACGCAAGGGCGGCGTGGTCCGCTGGTCCACCGCCTCCCGCATGTTCATCGCGTGGGGCCTGACCCTGCCGGCCGCCGCCCTGGTCGCCGCCGGCGCCGAGCTGGTCATGCGCACCGGTGACATCGGCGTCGCCGCGGTCGCGGTCTTCCTGGCCGCGTCCTGCGTCGCCATCTGGCTCATCTCCCGCCGCCAGGTCGTCGACCACAACAACGTCAACGACGACCCGTCGGCCGACACCGAGGAGCCGGGTGTCGTCACCACGGCGATCGCGGCCGTCACCGTCCCCCCGACCGTCGCCGCCGCCGGCAGCACCGCCGCGGTGACGGACGAGGAACTCAAGGCCACCATCCCGGCCGCGGCGACGACCCCGGTGGCTCCGGCCGCCGCGGTCTGACCCCGAGAACGACAGAGGAATCAGCGGTATGAAGATCGACTGGGAAGCACTCGGCTCCGTCTTCGGGGTCAGCCTCTCCGCCACCGTCGCCCTCGTGGCCCTGTTCACCCTCGGCCTGGTGGGCCTGTCCAAGCACGAAGCCGCCACCGAGCAGGGCGGCGCCGCCACCCTGGCCCGCAGCGGTGCCTACGCCTGCTTCGCGCTCTGCGCTGCGGCCGTGGCCTACGGGATCTACCTGATCGTTTCCTAGTGGGGCCCCGGTGGACCTTCGCGGTCACCGCGTCCGACGCCGGGCACCACGTGTGAAGGCTCCCTCCGGGTTCGTCCCGGGGGGAGCTTTCGCGTGCCCGGGGCCGCTCGGCCCGTCACCCCGCCGCAGGTCAACGGCGAGTTGACGGGCATTCGCGGTGCGTGGTGGACTGCGCGAGCCAATACGGCGGCATGGAGAGGAAGTCCGGTGCGAATCCGGCGCGGTCCCGCCACTGTCACCGGAGCACTCGGGCGAGTGCGACCGGGAGCCAGGAACTCTCGCCACCGGACACGTCGAACCAGGGCGCGGACCCTGAGTGAGGACATACCTGCCACCATGCGTGCCGACCGCGTCTTCGCGTACGGCGCCACGGCCGGCCTGATCGGCGACCGGATCCTCGGGGATCCGCGCCGGGGGCATCCCGTGGCCGCCTTCGGACGAGCCTGCGCCGCCGTCGAACGCGCCCTGTGGCGCGACGACCGCGCCCGGGGCGTCCTACACACCCTGATCTGCGCCGGGGGCGCGACCGCCGTCGGCGCGCTGGGCGCCCGCGCCGTGCGCTCCCGCCGCCCGGTCGCGCGCATCGCGCTGACCGCCGCCGCCACCTGGGCCGTCGTGGGCGGCACCTCGCTGGGCCGGGAGGCCCGCGCCATCGGCGGAGCACTGGCAGCCGGGGACGCCGAAGTGGCCCGTGAGCGGCTGCCGCACCTGTGCGGGCGCGACCCGCAGGCCCTCGACGAGCAGCAGATGGCCCGCGCGGTGGTGGAGTCGGTCGCCGAGAACACCTCCGACGCGGTGGTCGGAGCCCTGGTGTGGGGCGCCCTCGCCGGTGTCCCCGGGCTGCTGGCCTTCCGTGCCGTCAACACCCTGGACGCGATGGTCGGCCACAAGTCCCCCCGTCACCTGCGCTACGGCTGGGCCTCGGCCCGGCTCGACGACGTCGCGGGCTGGCCGGGCGCGCGGCTGACCGCACTGGCCGCCGTGCTGGCCGGCCCCGACCGGCGCGGAGCCGTACGGGCCTGGCGCGCGGACGCCGCCAAGCACCCCAGCCCGAACGCCGGGCCGGTGGAGTCCTCGTTCGCCGGGGCGCTCGGCGTACGGCTGGGCGGGACCCTGGCGTACGGGGGGCGGGTCGAGCACCGGGCCGTGCTGAACGGGGAGTCGGGGCGGCCCGTGGAGGTCGCGGACATCGAGCGGGCGGTACGGCTGTCGCGGCAGGTGACGTGGGTGGCGCTGGGGGCCTGTGTGGCTGCCCGGACGCTGGTATCCCGGACATCCCGTACACGGAAGGGACGCGCATGAGCGGCGCGAGGCGCGGCGGGGGACTCCTCGTCGCCGGTACGACATCGGACGCGGGCAAGAGCGTGGTCACGGCGGGCATCTGCCGCTGGCTGGCCCGCAGCGGCGTGAAGGTGGCCCCGTTCAAGGCGCAGAACATGTCGCTGAACTCCTTCGTGACCCGCGGGGGAGCCGAGATCGGGCGCGCGCAGGCCATGCAGGCCCAGGCGGCCCGCGTGGAGCCGACCGCGCTCATGAACCCGGTGCTGCTCAAGCCCGGCAGCGACCGGAGCAGCCAGGTGGTGCTGCTGGGCAAGCCGGTGGGCGAGATGAGCGCGCGCGGCTACCACGGCGGACGCCAGGAGCAGTTGCTCGGCATCGTCACGGACTGCCTGGAGCAGTTGCGGGGCACGTATGACGCCGTGATCTGCGAGGGGGCGGGCAGCCCGGCCGAGATCAACCTGCGCCGGACCGACATCGTGAACATGGGCATCGCGCGGGCCGCGCGGTTCCCCGTGGTCGTGGTCGGCGACATCGACCGCGGCGGTGTCTTCGCGTCGTTCTTCGGTACGACGGCGCTGCTGTCGCCCGAGGACCAGTCGCTGATCGCCGGATACCTGGTCAACAAGTTCCGCGGCGACGTCACCCTGCTGGAACCGGGCATGGAGATGCTGCGCGGCCTGACCGGGCGCGCGACGTACGGCGTGCTCCCCTTCCAGCACGGGCTGGGCATCGACGAGGAGGACGGCCTGCGGGTCTCCCTGCGGGGCGCGGTGCGGGAATCCGTGGTCGCCCCGCCCGTCGGCGAGGACGTGCTGCGGATCGCGGTGTGCGCGGTGCCGCTCATGTCGAACTTCACGGACGTCGACGCGCTCGCGGCGGAGCCGGGCGTGGTCGTGCGGTTCGTGGACCGGGCCGAGGAGCTCGCCGACGCGGACCTGGTCGTCGTCCCCGGCACCCGCGGCACGGTGAAGGCCCTCGCCTGGCTGCGCGAGCGCGGGCTCGCGGACGCGCTGGCGCGGCGGGCCGCCGAGGGGCGGCCGGTCCTGGGGATCTGCGGCGGGTTCCAGGTGCTGGGCGAACACATCGAGGACGAGGTCGAGTCGAAGGCCGGCTCCGTGCCGGGGCTCGGCCTGCTGCCGGTACGGGTGCGCTTCGAGCGGGAGAAGACCCTCGCGCGGCCCGTGGGCTCGGCGCTCGGCGAGCCCGTCGAGGGCTACGAGATCCACCACGGCGTGGCCGAAGTCCTGGGCGGGACCCCCTTCCTGGACGGGTGCCGCGTCGGCTCGGTGTGGGGCACGCACTGGCACGGATCGCTTGAGTCCGACGGCTTCCGCCGGGCGTTCCTGCGCGAGGTCGCCGCGGCCGCCGGACGGCGCTTCGTCCCGGCCCCGGACACCTCCTTCGCCACCCTGCGGGAGGAACAGCTGGACCTGCTCGGCGACCTGATCGAGGAACACGCGGATACCGACGCGCTGCTGCGGCTGATCGAGACCGGAGCCCCGTCGGGCCTCCCCTTCCTGCCGCCGGGCGCGCCGTGAGGGCCGCGGCCCTGCGGGAACCGTCGCCCGGCCGCACGAGCCCGCGCATCCGTACCCGTACCCGTACCCGTATCGAAGGAGGGGCCACCGCATGAGTACGCCCTACCCGTTCACCGCGCTGGTCGGCCAGAACGACCTGCGCCTCGCGCTGCTGCTCAACGCGGTCAGCCCCGCGGTCGGCGGCGTACTCGTGCGCGGGGAGAAGGGGACGGCCAAGTCCACCGCCGTCCGTGCCCTGTCCGCCCTGCTGCCGCAGGTCGACGTCGTGCCCGGCTGCCGGTTCAGCTGCGCGCCCGCCGCCCCCGACCCGCGCTGCCCCGACGGCCCGCACGAGCCCGGAGCGGGCTCCGCGCGGCCCGCCCGCATGGTGGAGCTGCCCGTCGGCGCCTCCGAGGACCGCCTCGTCGGCGCCCTCGACATCGAACGCGCCCTCGCCGACGGCGTGAAGGCCTTCGAGCCGGGCCTGCTGGCCGACGCGCACCGGGGCATCCTCTACGTCGACGAGGTCAACCTCCTCCACGACCACCTCATCGACCTCCTCCTCGACGCCGCCGCGATGGGCGCCTCGTACGTGGAGCGCGAGGGCGTCTCCGTGCGGCACGCCGCGCGCTTCCTCCTCGTCGGCACGATGAACCCCGAGGAGGGCGAGCTCCGCCCGCAGCTCCTGGACCGGTTCGGGCTGACCGTCGAGGTCGCCGCGTCCCGCGAGCCCGTCCAGCGGGTCGAGGTCGTCCGCCGCCGGCTCGCCTACGAGGACGACCCCGCCGCCTTCGCCGGCCGCTGGGCCGGCGACGAACAGGACGTGCGCGCCCGCGTGGTGGCCGCCCGGGAGCTGCTCCCGAAGGTCGCCCTCGGCGACACCGCGCTGCTGCAGATCGCCGCGACCTGCGCCGGTTTCGAGGTCGACGGCATGCGCGCCGACATCGTGATGGCCCGGACGGCGACCGCGCTGGCCGCCTGGGCCGGGCGGACCGAGGTGCGCAAGGAGGACGTGCGGCAGGCCGCCCTGCTCGCGCTCCCCCACCGGCGCCGCCGCAATCCCTTCGACGCCCCGGGCCTCGACGAGGAGAAGCTCGACCGGATCCTGGACGGGTTCCCCGACGACGAGCCGGAGCACGAGCCCGAGCCGGATCCGCGGGGTCCGGACGGGAGCCCGGAGGACGGCGGCCCGGACGACGGCGGTCCCGACGGCGGAGGCGACGGTGGCGTACCCCCGCAGGGGTCGGGACCCGACGCCCCGGAGGGGCAGGCAGACCGGCAGCCGGAGTCCGAGCTCCCGGAGGCACCCGAGCCGCAGCCCTCCGCCCAGGGCTCCGACGCGGCCGAGCAGGCCGCCGTACGGGCCGCCGAACCGTTCCGCACCAAGATGCTCAGCGTTCCGGGACTCGGCGAGGGAGCCTCCGGACGGCGTTCGCGCGCCCGCACCGCCCACGGCCGCACCACGGGCGCGCAGCGCCCCCGGGGCCAGCTGACGAAGCTGCACCTGGCCGCGACCGTCCACGCCGCCGCCCCGCACCAGAAGGCGCGCGGCCGCACCGGGCGCGGCCTGGTGATCCGCAAGGACGACCTGCGCCAGGCGACGCGCGAGGGCCGCGAGGGCAACCTCGTCCTGTTCGTCGTCGACGCCTCGGGCTCCATGGCCGCCCGGCAGCGCATGAGCGCGGTCAAGGGCGCGGTGCTGTCCCTCCTGCTCGACGCCTACCAGCGTCGGGACAAGGTCGGCCTGATCACCTTCCGCGGCGCCACGGCCGAGCTGGCCCTGCCCCCCACCTCCTCCGTCGACGCCGCGGCGGCCAGGCTGGAGAAGCTGCCGACGGGCGGGCGGACCCCGCTCGCCGCCGGGCTGCTCAAGGCCCACGAGGTACTGCGGATCGAAAGGCTGCGGGACCCGAGCCGGCGGCCGCTCCTCGTGGTCGTCACCGACGGGCGGGCCACCTCGGCCGGCGCCGGCGGCGGCCTCGCGGACGGCACGCCGCGGGAGCTCGCCGGGCGCAGCGCCCGGCTGCTGGCGGCCGGAGGGGTCGCCTCCGTGGTCGTCGACTGCGAGTCGGGGCCGGTCCGGCTGGGGCTGGCCGGAGTGCTGGCCGCCGATCTGGGCGGTCCCGCCGTCACCCTCGACGGGCTGCGGGCCGACTCGCTGGCCGGGCTCGTGAAGAACGTACGTACCCCATCCCCGACCCTCAGGAGGGCCGCGTAATGCCGCAGGGACAGCCGTCCGTCGTTCCGGACGACGGACTCACGACGCGTCAGCGCCGCAACCGCCCGCTCGTCTTCGTCCACACCGGGCCGGGCAAGGGCAAGTCGACGGCGGCCTTCGGGCTGGCGCTGCGCGCCTGGAACCAGGGCTGGCCGATCGGGGTGTTCCAGTTCGTCAAGTCGGCGAAGTGGAAGGTCGGCGAGGAGAACGCGCTGAAGGTGCTCGGCGCCTCGGGCGAGGGCGGCTCCGTCGTCTGGCACAAGATGGGCGAGGGCTGGTCCTGGGTCCAGCGCGACGCACAGCTCGACAACGAGCAGGCCGCCAAGGAGGGCTGGGAGCAGGTCAAGCGCGACCTGGCCGCCGAGACGCACCGGCTGTACGTGCTGGACGAGTTCGCCTACCCGATGCACTGGGGCTGGATCGACGTCGACGAGGTCGTCGAGGTGCTGCGCAACCGCCCCGGTACCCAGCACGTGGTGATCACCGGGCGCAACGCGCCGGAGAAGCTGGTGGAGTTCGCGGACCTCGTCACCGAGATGACCAAGGTCAAGCACCCGATGGACGCCGGCCAGAAGGGCCAGAAGGGCATCGAGTGGTGACCTCGTTCAACGTTCCGCGGCTGGTCATAGCCGCGCCGTCGTCCGGCAGCGGCAAGACCACCGTGGCGACGGGCCTGATGGCGGCCTTCTCGGAGCGCGGCCTCGCCGTGTCCCCGCACAAGGCCGGGCCCGACTACATCGACCCCGGCTACCACGCGCTGGCCACGGGCCGGCCCGGGCGGAACCTGGACGCCTTCATGTGCGGGCCGGAGCTGGTCGCCCCGCTGTTCGCGCACGGGGCCGCCGGATGCGACCTGGCCGTCGTCGAGGGCGTGATGGGGCTCTACGACGGAGCCGCGGGGCGGGGCGAGCTGGCGTCGACGGCCCAGGTCGCGAAGCTGCTGCGGGCGCCGGTGGTGCTCGTCGTCGACGCGTCCTCGCAGTCCCGGTCGGTGGCGGCACTGGTGCACGGCTTCGCCTCGTTCGACCCGCAGGTGCGCCTCGGCGGCGTGATCCTGAACAAGGTCGGCTCCGACCGGCACGAGGTGATGCTGCGCGAGGCGCTGGAAGAGGCCGGAACGCCGGTGCTCGGCGTACTGCGACGGGCGCCCCAGGTGGCCGCGCCGTCACGGCACTTGGGGCTGGTCCCCGTGGCCGAGCGGCGCGCGGACGCGGTGTCCTCCGTCGCGGCGCTGGCCGACCAGGTGCGGGCCGGCTGCGACCTGGAGGCCCTGATGGCCCTGGCGCGGACGGCCCCGGCGCTGGACTGCGCCGCGTGGTCGCCGCAGGGTGCCCTGGCGGGTCCTGCGGGCTCCGCCCCGAACTGCGCGCCCCGATCGCCGGCGGGGCCGGTTCTTCCAGCCCGTCCGGCGTTCGAGGACCGGGTCCGGGCAGAGCCCGGTTTCGGGAAGGGGCGGGGTGGGGGACCTGTCATCGCCGTCGCCGGAGGGGCCGCGTTCACGTTCTCGTACGCCGAGCACGCCGAGCTGCTCACGGCCGCCGGGGCGGAGGTCGTCACCTTCGACCCGCTGCGCGACGAGGCGCTACCCGAGGGAACCACCGGCCTGGTGATCGGCGGCGGCTTCCCCGAGGTGTACGCCCCCGAGCTGTCCGCCAACGAGCCGCTCCGCGGGGCCGTGGCCGACTTCGCCGCGGCCGGCGGCCCGGTGGCCGCCGAGTGCGCGGGGCTGCTGTACCTGGCCCGTTCGCTGGACGGGAAGCCCATGTGCGGAGTGCTCGACGCCGACGCGCGGATGTCGGAGCGGCTCACGCTCGGCTACCGCGAGGCCGTCGCGGTGTCCGACAGCGTCCTCGCACCGGCCGGAACCCGGCTGCGCGGACACGAGTTCCACCGGACGGTGATCGAGCCCGGCGCCGGCGCCGCGCCCGCTTGGGGGTTCACCCATCCGGAGCGCCGGATCGAGGGCTTCGTGGAGGGCGGGGTGCACGCCAGCTACCTGCACACGCACTGGGCGGCGGAGCCGTCCGTGGCCGTGCGGTTCGCCGAGGCCGCGGCGGCGCGTCGGTGAAGCTCGGGTACTCGGTCCGGCGGGATCGGCAGGATCGGCAGGTCCGGACGGATCAGCCGCGCCGGCCGGACCGGTCAGTCCGCGAGGCCCACCACCAGCCAGATCCCGGCCACCCCGCCCACCGTGCACATCAGCGTGGACAGCGCGGGGTGCTTGTGGTGCGCCTCGGGCAGGATCTCGGCGGCGGCCAGGTACAGCAGGACACCTCCGAAGAAGCCCAGGTACGCCCCGAGCGATTCCTCCGGAAGGGTGAACAGCAGGGTGGACGCGGCCCCCACCACCGGGGCCAGTGCGTCCGCGAAGAGCATCAGCTGCGCCTTGCGGCGGTCGTTCCCGTACAGCCGGGTGAGGGTGTACGTGTTGAATCCGTCGGCGAAGTCGTGGGTGATCACGGCCAGCGCCACGGCCACACCCATCCCGCCGCCGACCTGGAACGCGGCTCCGAGGGCCACGCCGTCGGCGAGGCTGTGGCCGACCATGGCGGCGGCCGCCGTGAGGCCGACCTGGGGGACCCTGCCCGCATGGTCGTCCGGCGCGTCCCCGAGCGGGCGCCCGTCGGCGTCCGCGTCCTCGTTCCGGCCGCCGTGGGAGGCCTGGCGGACCGCCAGCAGGCGTTCCCCGCAGTGCGCGAGGAGGAACCCGCCGACGAAGAGCAACAGGGCGAGCGGGACGCCGAACACCTCCTGGTCGGGACCACCGGCCGCGTGCATGGCCTCCGGGAGCAGGTCGAGGCCCACGACGCCGAGCATCAGTCCGCCGGCCAGGCCCAGCACGAGGTGGCGGCGGTCGGTGACGCGCTGCGCCGTCCATCCGCCCGCCAGGGTCATCAGGAACGCGCCCAACGCCACGATCACAGCCATGCGCCCTTGCATACCGACTGGCGGCCCCGCGCGCACGTCCGGACGCTGGTGGCGGACCACGGACGGTTGACGAGCACCACGAGCACGGCGACGAGCACGGCGAGCACGGCGACGAGCACGGCGACGAGCACGGCGACGACCACGACCGAGAACGACTGACAACGACTGAGAACGGGTGAACCTGGTGGGCGAGTACGCGACGCAGCTGGTGGTCGGGGTCGGCGGCCGCGCGGGGGTCTCCGTGGCGGAGGTCTGCGCCCTGGTGGAGGAGACCCTGCACGGCGCCGGACTGTCGGCTGGGGCGGTGACGGCCCTGGCCACGGTGGAGGCGAAGGCGGTGGAGGCGGGGATCGCGGGTGCGGCGGAACGTTTCGGCGTGCCGCTGCTGAGCTACTCCGCCGCCCGGCTGGCCTCGGTCCCGGTCCCCCACCCCTCGGACGCGGCGCGCGACGCCGCCGGCACCCCGTCGGTGGCGGAGGCCGCCGCGCTCGCCGGGGGCGGGGAACTCCTCGTACCCAAGCGGCGCTCGGTGGCGGCGACTTGCGCGGTCGCGACCGCCCACACGCACGACCTGCGCCACCACGGGGACGCGGAGGTGGCGGACACGGGCGGGGCGCTCGTCGATCTCGCGGTGAACGTACGGGCAAACACGCCGCCGCAGTGGCTCAAGGACCGGATCGCGGCTTCGCTCGACGTCCTGTCCGCGTATCCCGACGGTCGGGCGGCCCGCGCGGCGGTGGCCCTGCGCCACGGGCTGCCGGTCGAGCGGGTGCTGCTGACGGCGGGGGCCGCGGAGGCGTTCGTACTGATCGCGCGGGCGCTGGGTGCCACGAGACCCGTCGTGGTGCATCCGCAGTTCACCGAGCCCGAGGCGGCCCTGCGCGACGCGGGCCACCAGGTGGAACGGGTGGTGCTGCGCGCGGCGGACGGCTTCCGCCTTGACCCGGCGGCCGTGCCGCAGGACGCCGACCTCGTGGTGGTCGGGAACCCGACCAACCCGACCTCGGTCCTGCACCCGGCGGCCACGCTGGCCGCGCTGGCCCGGCCCGGGCGGACCCTCGTGGTCGACGAGGCGTTCATGGACGCCGTCCCGGGCGAACGGGAGGCACTGGCCGGGCGGACGGACATACCGGGCCTGGTGGTGCTGCGGAGCCTGACCAAGACGTGGGGGCTGGCCGGACTGCGCATCGGCTACGTGCTGGCAGAGCCTCACGTGATCGCGAAGCTGTCGGCCGCGCAACCGCTGTGGCCGGTGTCCACGCCTGCGCTGGTGGCGGCCGAGGCGTGCGTGGCCCCGGCGGCCCTGGCAGAGGCGGAGGCCGCGGCCCGGCAGATCGCGGTGGACCGGGAGCACCTCCTCGCGGGGCTCGCGGAGTTCGAGGAGATCTCGGTGGCGGGCACGGCGGCGGGGCCGTTCGTACTGGTCCGGATCGAGGGCGCGGAGGAGATCCGCACCCGCCTGCGCGCGCTGGGCTTCGCCGTCCGCCGCGGCGACACCTTCCCGGGCCTGGACCGCTCCTGGCTGCGCCTGGCGGTCCGAGACCGCGCGACCACGGGCCGCCTGCTCCAGGCCCTCGACCTGGCCCTCGCCGCCCGTTGACCCGCGGCCCGGGCGCGGGCCCCGGCGGGCCGCCGCCCTGCGCCCCGCCGGGGACCGGCCAGAGCCGGGGCCCGGTACCCGGCCCGGAGGCCCGCCCGGCGCCCCGTCCGGCGACCGCCGCCTCACGACCCACGGCTCATTGCCTACGGCTCACCGCTCACCGCTCACCGCTCACCGCTCACCGCTCACCGCTCACCGCTCACCGCTCACCGCTCACCGCTCACCGCTCACCGGTGAGTCTGGCGGTGGCCGCGGTGCTGCGCGAGGATCACGACAGCAGTGGTCACCACGCGAGACCGGGGGGTACGGGGGATGAGGAAGCTCGGCAGGACGGGGAGGATCACCGCGGCCGCGGCCGGCCTGGCCGTCGTCGGGGCGGCGGCCTACGGCATACCGCACCTGACCGGCGGCGGGGGCGGCCCGGCCACCGGGCAGCGCCTCGGGGCGAAACCGGGACCGCCGGCGCGCCCGGGCGAGGACTCCACGGCCACGGCCACGCCCACCAACCCCGTCGCCGTCGCCGTCGGGAAGCCGTTCACGCTCGTCGGGACGGGCGACATCATCCCGTACCCGTCCATCGTGCAGCGGGCCGCCGACGACTCCGCGGAGGAGGGCGGCCACGACTTCCGGAAGATCCTCGCCGGGGTCCGGCCCGTCGTCTCCGCCGCCGACCTCGCCGTGTGCCACCACGAGATACCGTACGGCCGGCCCGGCGGCCCCTACACCGGGTACCCCCTCTTCAAGGCACCGCACCAACTGGCCGACGCCCTCAGGGACACCGGGTACGACAGCTGCTCCACCGCCTCGAACCACACCTTGGACGACGGCTACGACGGGCTCGTCCGCGTCCTCGACAACCTCGACCGCGTCGGGATCGCGCACGTGGGGTCGGCCCGCAACGCCGAGGAGGCGAAGGCCCCGGCACTGCTCGAAGCCGGCGGCGCCAAGGTCGCGCAGCTGGACTACACCTACGGGACGAACGGCATCCCGCTCCCCTCCGACAAGCCCTGGGCCGTGAACCTGATCGACCAGGACCGGATCGTCGCCGACGCCCGCGCCGCTCGCGCCGCCGGCGCGAACGTCGTCGTCCTCAGCGTCCACTGGGGATCCGAGTGGCAGACGGCGCCCGACCGGCAGCAGTTGGACCTGGCCGGGGCGCTGACCGCGTCGCGCGGGGCGGACGGCCTCCCCGACATCGACGTGATCCTCGGGACGCACAACCACGTGCCGCAGCCCTACGAGAAGGTCAACGGCACGTGGGTGGTGTACGGCATGGGCGATCAGATGGCGAGCTTCTACGAGGCCGGGAAGGCCCGGGGCAACATGTCCTCGATCCCCCGTTTCACCTTCGCCCCGGCGGCCGCCCATCCCGGCCGCTGGGAGGTGGTGAAGGCCGAGTACCTCACGCAGTACTCGGACATGCGGCCGCCGTTCCGCGTCGTCTGCGCCTCGTGCGACCCCTCCGACAGCGCGTACGCGGCCGCTGACCGCGAGGTCACGAAGGCCGTGATGTCGCGCGGCGCCGGGGAGCAGGGGCTGACGCGCGCCACGCGGTAGCTACGAGGACCTGCCGCGCCGGGTCACGACCAGCGCCGTCGCGCCGAAGCCGAGGAGGATCAGCGCGCCGCCCGTCACGTAGGGAGTGAGCGAACCGCCGCCGGTCTCCGCGAGACCGGCGGCGGTCCCCGTGGTGCCCGAGGTACCTGTGGTGCCCGAGGTGCCCGTACCGACGGTCTGGGCCTTGATGTCGGGCTGCGCCGGGGGACGGACGGCGGGGGCGGCCGGGGATTCGCAGCGGGCCTCGGCGAGCACGACCTCGCCCTCCACCTGCGCGACGTTCAGTTCGAGCGGGTTCAGCGACACCTTGAGCCGCAGCGCGGCCGCCGCGGCCGTGGTGGAGGTGGTCTCGGTGGCGGAGAGTTCCAGGCTGACCAGCCCGACCTCCGGCACCTCGACCTTGGTGGGCTCGCCCGCCGACAGGGTGACCTTCTTGCCGAGCACGGTCACCGTGCCGAGGACGTTCGACGTGGCGACCGGCTTCTCGCCCGCCGCGCAGACGGCCTTGGAGGTGACCTTCTCCACCTCGATCAGGGAGAGCCGGGGCAGGCCCGGTACGTACACGCGGGCCTTGGCGAGGTTCGCCTCCGCCTCGGCCCGTTTCTCGTCGGCGGTGGCCCTGGCGGTGGCGACGTCGGCACGCAGGACGCTCACCGGCTGCCCCCCGTCGACCCCGTCGAGCGTGACGGTCAGCACCGTCTTCGCCGCGTCCGCCGGGGCGCTGACCTCGTTGAGGGTCGCCTTCAGCGGAACGTGCACGGTCTTGTTGAGCAGGCCCACGTCCAAGCCGGTGCGCAGGACGACGGCGCCGGCCTTCCCTTCGCCCGGGTGGGAACCGGTGGCGGAGGCGGGCGGAGCCGCGAGCAGGGCAACCGCTCCCGTGGCGACGAGCGCGGCCACGGGCATGCGGAAGGTGTTGCTGTTCAAGTTGGTGGAACCCCCGGGGAGATGGGAGCCGTCGCGCCGCCAATGGGGGACATTGCGCGCGCCGACGGCCTCGACCCCGGAATCTTTACGCACTGAGAGTGAACGGGTGCCAACCTGACGTGAGTTCACCCCAAAGGGTGGTTTCCACGCATAGGTTCGAATTAATACACCCCTTACGGAACGGCAGTTCCCTCCTGCATCGGATATTGCGGACACCGCCGCCCCGCGAAGACGTACACAACGACCGCCGGGCCGTCGGCGTCACGCCCCGTCAACCCGCCGCTCAGGCCACCACCTTGCCGTTGACCACCACCCGTGAGGGCCGCGCCAGCGCCCGTACGTCAGCTCGCGGATCGGACGCGTAGACCACGAGGTCGGCCGGGGCCCCCTCGGTCAGGCCCGGCCTGCCGAGCCACGCGCGCGCCGCCCACGCCGTCGCCGACAGGGCCTCCAGCGGCGGGATGCCTGCCTTGACGAGCTCGCCGACCTCGGCGGCGACCAGGCCGTGCGGCAGGGAACCACCCGCGTCGGTGCCCACGTAGACCCCGATACCGGCGTCGTAGGCGGCTCGGACGGTGTCGTAGCGGCGCTCGTGCAGTCGGCGCATGTGCGCCGCCCAGCCGGGGAACTTCGCCTCCCCGCCGGCCGCCATCTTCGGGAAGGTCGCGATGTTCACGAGGGTGGGGACGATCGCGACCCCGCGCTCCGCGAACAGCGGGATGGTGTCCTCGGTGAGTCCGGTGGCGTGCTCGACGCAGTCGATGCCCGCCTCGACCAGGTCGCGCAGGGAGTCCTCGGCGAAGCAGTGCGCGGTGACGCGGGCGCCCAGGCGGTGGGCTTCGGCGATGGCGGCCTCGACCTCGGCGCGCGGCCAGCAGGCGGTCAGGTCTCCGACCTCGCGGTCGATCCAGTCGCCGACCAGCTTGACCCAGCCGTCCCCGCGCCGCGCCTCCCGCGCCACGTAGGCGACGAGCTCGGCCGGCTCGATCTCGTGG
Organism: Streptomyces sp. NPDC060049; assembly: GCF_042736715.1. Classification (NCBI taxonomy): domain Bacteria; kingdom Bacillati; phylum Actinomycetota; class Actinomycetes; order Kitasatosporales; family Streptomycetaceae; genus Streptomyces; species Streptomyces sp. NPDC060049. Next base: position 195,524 of record NZ_JBHWVV010000013.1, on the reverse strand, counting down.
GCGTAGTTGCGGATGTAGCGGCGGGTGCGGGCGATGTGCCGACCGGCCCGGATGATCTTCGGCAGGTCCTCGCGGTCGTCGATCCAGCGGGTGTCGGAGGGGGATCCGGCGTCCCGGATGAGGAGGGTGCCCGCGTCGCGGTCGGTCAGGGCCTGGCGTTCGGCGGTGTCGGCGTCGACGGGGCCGTGGGCGTCGAGTCCCACGTGGCAGTGCGCGTCGACCAGCCCGGGCAGGACCCAGCCCGTGATCGCGGTGACCTCGCGGGCACCGCGGGGCCGCTCGTAGGAGACCCTCCCGCCGATCACCCAGAGTTCGTCGCGCACCTCCTCGGGCCCGACGAGCACCCGTCCCCTCACATGCAGCACACCGCCGTCGTCGCTCATATCGGCACTGTACGGCGGCGCTCGGTAGGCTCTCCAGGTCGCTCGGGACGATCCCGGACGACCCCGGACGAAGAGAGCACCCCGTGAACCACCCCCTCCTGGACCTCCCGCCCCTCACCGCCGCGCGGTTCGCGTCGATCGAGCGGGGGGTCGCGGAGCTGCTCGGGACCCGGGCGGACGTGGTGATCACGCAGGGCGAGGCGCTGCTGCCGCTGGAGGGCTGCATCCGCTCGGGGGCCCGTCCCGGCTCCACGGCACTGAACGTCGTCACCGGCCCCTACGGGACCACCTTCGGCAACTGGCTGCGCGACTGCGGGGCGACCGTGGTGGACCTGGAGGTCCCCTTCGACACGGCCGTCACCGGCGATCAGGTCGCCGCCGCCCTGGACGCGCACCCGGAGATCGACTTCGTCTCGCTGGTCCACGCGGAAGCGGCCACCGGGAACACCAACCCGGTCGCGGAGATCGGCGAGGCGGTACGGGCCCACGGGGCGCTGTTCATGCTGGACGCGGTGGCCTCGGTCGGCGCGGAGGCGCTGCTGCCGGACGAGTGGGGCGTGGACCTGTGCGTGATCGGCGCGCAGAAGGCGATGGGCGGCCCGGCCGGCGTCTCGGCCGTGTCGGTGTCCGACCGGGCGTGGGCCCGCTTCGCCGCGAACCCCTCGGCGCCCCGGCGCTCCTACCTCTCGCTCCTCGACTGGAAGGAGCGCTGGATCGACGGCGGCCGCAAGGCGCTGCCGCACGCGCCGGCGCAGCTGGAGATGCTGGCGCTGGAGGCGTGCCTGGACCGGATCGCGGCCGAGGGCCTGTCCGCGGTGACGGCCCGCCACGCGGCCGCGGCCGCAGCGACCCGCGCGGGCGCGCTGGCGCTGGGCATCGCCCCGTACGTCGGACAGGACGCGGCGGCCGCGCCGGTGGCCACCACGCTGCGGGTGCCGGATGCCTCGCTGGTGGTGGCGAAGGCCCTGACGGCCGATCCGGCGGTGCCCCTCGCGGCGGGCGGCGGCGTCCTGGCCCAGGAGATGGTCCGGGTCAACCACTACGGGACGGCGGCTTCCCCGGAGTCGGTCGGCTCCTGCCTGACGGCCCTCGCGGCGGCCCTCTCCCTGCCGGCGGCCGGCGCCCTCGAGGCGGCGGCCTCGGTCTGGTCGGCGGCCCCGAGGGCCTGACGGGGCGGCGGGGCCGCCTCCCGGACGCGGTTCAGGCGGTCGAAGCCTCCGCAGCCGGCCGGGATCGCGGCCCCCGGCCGGCTCGGCCGGCCGCCACCTCGGTGACGGCTCCGCACCGGTGAGTACGACCTACGGCTGCGGCACCGCGCACGCGCCGTCGGGCTCGCACGCCTCGCCCTCGGGGGCGGCGGGCGCCGATACCTCGCGGCCGGCCCACGCCTGCTCCAGCGCCCGCGTGAACACCTCGGCGCCCTGGCCGCCCGAGATCCCGTAACGGCGGTCGAGGACGAAGAACGGCACCGCGTTGGCGCCCAGTTCGGCCGCCTCGCGCTCGTCGGCCCGGACCTCGGCGGCGTAGGCGGACTCGTCGGCCAGTACCGCGCGGGCCTCGGCCTCCTCCAGTCCCGCCTCTACGGCGAGCGCGACCAGCACCTCGGGGTCGAAGACGGAGCGCTCCTCGCCGAAGTTGGCGCGGTAGGCGAGGTCGAGCAGCTCCTCCTGGCGGCCGCGGGCCGCGGCCAGGTGCAGCAGGCGGTGGACGTCGAAGGTGTTGCCGTGGTCCCGGCCCTCGGTGCGGTACGCCAGCCCCTCGGCGCGGGCGCTCGCGGCGACGTGCTCCTCCATGCCGCGCGCCTCCTCGAGGGTGCGGCCGTACTTCTTGGCCAGCATCTCCACGACGGGCGCCACCTGTCCCTTGGCGCCGTTCGGGTCGAGCTCGAAGGAGCGGAAGACGACCTCGACCTCGTCGCGGTGGGCGAAGTCGGCCAGTCCCCGGGTGAACCGGGCCTTGCCGATGTAGCACCACGGGCAAGCGATGTCGCTCCAGATCTCGACGCGCATGTTCCTTCTTCTCTCCACGGAATGAACTGTTCCGGCTTCAACCAACCACCCTCCGGTCTCATTCCCCGGACGGGTCCCCCACCGTGAGCCACAGGGTGCGGTGGGAGCCGGACTGTGCCGCGGCCGGGTCCGGGAGCCAGCCGTGGGCGGCGTAGAAGGCCTGGGCGCGGAGGTTGTGCTCGTAGACCTCCAGCCGGGCCCTGCGGACGCCCGCCCGGCGCCAGGCGTCCAGGCAGGCGGCGTGCAGGGCGGCGCCGGTGCCCCGGCGCCAGTGCGCGGGCTCCACGTGCAGTTGGGTGAGGACGGTCTCGACCCCGGAGGTGCGGAAGGCGGCGACCCCGGTGAGCTCGCCGTCGAGCTCGGCGCAGAGGACGCCGCCGTCGGCTACGGCGCGGGCCACCGCCAGCGACCAGCCCTCGCGGGTGCGGGCCGGCTCGGCCGCGCCGCCGTAGGCCTCGTGCGGCATCCGGCCCCGGTAGTAGGTGGCACGGGCCCGGGTGTGGAGGGCGGCTATGGCGTCGAGGTCGGCGGGCTGCGCGCTGCGGATCATGGGAAGGAAAACGCGCCGGGAACCCCGCCGGTTCCCCGCGCGGGTCCCTCACGTCCGGCACGCGTCCGATCCGGCCACGCCCGCGAAGCGGCCTGCGCGGCTACTTCTTCAGCCACGCCTCCATCATCTTCTGCGCGACGGGGGCGGCCAGCTTGCCGCCGCCGATCTCGGAGCGGTCGGTGTCCGACCGCTCGATCACCACGGAGACCGCGATCTGCTTCCCGTTCAGCTTTCCGTAGGAGGTGAACCAGGCGAGCGGCGACAGGCTGTTCTTCACGCCGCGCTGGGCGGTGCCCGTCTTGGCGCCCACCTCGGCGCCCGGGACCAGGGCGTTCTTGCCGCCGCCCTCGTTGGCGACCGTGACCATGGCGTCCCGGATCATCGAGGCGGTCCTCTCGCTCATCACCTGCTGGACCTTCGGGTCCTTGAAGCTCTCCAGCACGTTGCCGTTGGAGTCGGTGACCTCGGAGACCTCGTGCGGGGAGACCAGCTTGCCGCCGTTCTCGATCGCGGCCGTCACCATCGCCATCTGGAGCGGGGTGGCCTGGACGTCGAACTGGCCGATACCGGTCTGCGCGACCTCGTCGACCGACATCTTCTTCGTGGGGTACTTGCTGGTCGGGCTGGTCCAGACGGGGATCTTCTGCACCACGTTGAAGCCGAGCTTCTCCGCCATCGCGCGCATCCTGTCCTGGCCCAGCTCGTGGGCGAGCTCCGCGAAGACGTTGTTGCAGGACAGCTTCAGGGCGGTGCGCGGGGAAACGTTGTTGCAGGCCGCGTCGCCCGCCTCGCTGGGCAGCTTGGTCCTCGTGCCGGGAATCGTGTAGTCCCCGGGGACGCCGGTCGGCGTGTCGATGTTCGTGACCAGGCCGTTCTCGATGGCCGCCGCCAGCGTGACCAACTTGAAGGTCGAACCGGGCGCCTGCGGCTTGCGCAGCGCCGTGTTCTCCATCGCCTTGCCCTTGTCGGCGTTGAGCGCGTTCCAGGCCTTCTGGTCCCCGGCGCCGGCGCCGGCGATGGCGCCGGGGTCGAAGGTCGGATTGTTGACGACGGCCAGGATCTCGCCCGTCGCCGGATCGATCGCCACGGCGGAGCCCTGCTTGTCCCGCAGCGCGTCGTAGCCCGCCTTCTGGACGTCCTTGTCGATCGTGGTCAGCACGTTGCCGGGGGCGGCGCGCTTGTTGGTCAGCGTGTCCAAGATCGTCTTGAGCCGGTTGTCGGAGCCGTTGAGGACGCCCCGGTAGACGCCCTCCAGCATGCTCGCCCCGAAGGCCTGGGAGCTGTAGCCGGTGATCGGCGCGTACAGCGGGCCGTCGGTGTAGGTCCGCTTGTACGCGTAGTCCTTGCCGTCCGTCTTCGTGGAGCCGGTGATCGCCTCCCCGCCCACGATGATGTTCCCCAGCGGGTTCTCGTACTGCCCGATGAGGTTCCGCTTGTTGTTCTTGTCGTCTGCGAGGGCCTGGCCTTGATACGCCTGCACCCAGGTGACCCGCACCAAAAGGGCCAGCACCAGGAGCAGACAGAAGACCGACGCACGCCTGATCGTCTTGTTCATCCCCCAGAAGGACGCCCCAGCCGTCCCGGGCGTTCCACTCTGTCCCGATTGTGGCGGAGTTCTCAGCCTTTCCTCATCGACCGGGCCACACCCGTCACATCCGCCGCGTCACCACCGACAGCCGGTCCCGCGCCTCGAAGAGCGCCGCCTTGATCACCTGCTCGTGCCCCGGCGTCAGCCGCGCCACCGGCACCGAGCAGCTCACCGCGTCCCGCGCCGGCGTCCGGTAGGGCACCGCCACGCCGAAGCACCGCAGACCGAGCGTGTTCTCCTCGCGATCCACCGCGTACCCCTGTTCCCGCACCAGCGCCAGCTCGTCGATGAGGCGGTCGCGGTCGGTGACGGTGTGCTCGGTGACGGCTTCCAGCCGTCGCGGGAGCAGTGCCCGCACCTCCTCGTCCGTGTGCGTGGCCAGCAGTGCCTTGCCGAGGGCCGTCGAGTGCACGGGCAGCCGCCGCCCGACTCGGGTGAAGGGCCGCAGGTAGTGCTGGGACTGGCGGGTGGCGAGGTAGACCACGCTCGTCCCGTCCATCCGGGCCAGGTGGATGGTCTCCGTCGTGTCGTCGGAGAGCCGGTCCAGCGTCGGCCGCGCCGCCGCGACGACCTCGTCCCCGTCGATGTACGAGCTGCCGACGAGCAGCGCCCGCACGCCGATGCCGTACCGCGTCCCCGTCGCGTCCGTCTCCACCCAGCCCAGGTTCACCAGTGTGCGCAGCAGCATGTAGAGGCTGGACTTGGGCAGGGAGAGGTCGTTCTGGATGTCGGCCAGGCTGTGCAGCCCCGGCCGCGACGCGAAGTGTTCCAGCAGTTGGACCGTGCGTACCGCCGACTTGACGGCCGCCGGCGCGCCCGAGCCCCCCGACTCAGCTGTGGTCATACGCCTTCGTGCCCCTTTGTCTCTTGTCAACCCGGAAGACGCGGAAATAGAGTCCACGATGGATATGATCATTCATCCACCGGAACGGCGTTCACAATACTGAACGCAACCGCGCGGGTCAGCGCAGATCCCGATCCAGGAGGCAATTCGCCATGGCAGCAACACCAGTCTGGAGTGTGGACCCCCGCACCGGGAAGCCGCGCGAGCAGGTTGCGTCGGAGGCCACACCCCAGGAGGTGGACGAAGCCGTACGCGCGGCCCACGCGGCCCGCGGCGCGCTCGCCGACGCCGTGACCCGCGCCGCCTTCCTGCGCACCGCCGCCGACCTGCTCGACGGGGCCGCCGCCCGGGTCGTGGAGGCCGCCGACGCCGAGACGGCGCTCGGCCCCGGCCGGCTCACCGGCGAGCTCGCCCGCACCACCGGCCAGCTGCGCGCCTTCGCCGACGCCGTGGACGAGGGCTCCTACCTCGACATCCGCATCGACCGCGCCGACCCCTCCGCCACCCCGCCGCGCCCCGAACTGCGCCGCTACAAGGTGCCGCTCGGCGTGGTCGCGGTGTACGCCGCGTCCAACTTCCCGCTCGCCTTCTCCGTACCCGGCGGCGACACCGCCAGCGCCCTGGCCGCCGGCTGCCCCGTCGTGGTCAAGGCGCACCCCGACCACCCGGCCACCTCCGAGCTGTGCGCGTCGCTGCTGCGCCGCGCGGCCGTGGACACCGGGCTCCCGGCCGAGGTCGTCTCGGTGGTGCACGGCTTCGACTCGGGCCTGGAACTGATCCGGCACCCGCTGGTCACGGCCGCCGGCTTCACCGGTTCCATCCGGGGCGGCCGGGCACTGTTCGACGCCGCCTCCACCCGGCCCGTGCCGATCCCCTTCCACGGGGAACTGGGCTCGCTGAACCCCGTCGTCGTCACCGAGGCGGCCGCCGCCGAGCGCGCCGAGGAGATCGGCGGCGGACTGGCGGGCTCGGTCACGCTCGGCGTCGGCCAGTTCTGCGTCAAGCCGGGCCTGGCCCTCGTACCCGAGGGCGCGGCCGGCGACCGGCTCGCGGACTCGCTGGCCAAGGCGCTCGGCGAGACCGGGCCGGGGGTCCTGCTCGACCACCGGATGCGGGACAACTTCGTCGCCGGTGTCCGCGAACGCGCGGCGCTGCCCGGGGTCGACGCGCCCGTCGCCCCCGGCTCCGGCGGGGAGCACACCGTCGGCGCGGGCTACTTGAGCGTGCCGGCGCGGACGCTGCTGGAGGGCGGCCCCTACGAGCTGCTCCTCGAGGAGTGCTTCGGCCCCGTCACCGTGCTCGCGCGGTACGCCGGCCAGGACGAGGCCGCCGCCCTGCTCGGCCGGCTCCCCGGGAACCTCACCGCGACCCTCCAGCTGTCGGCCGCCGAGGCCGATGGCGGCCCGGGGCCCGCGGCGGAACTGATCTCCCAGGTCACGACCCTGGCCGGACGGGTCGTGGTGAACGCCTGGCCCACCGGCGTGGCCGTGGCCCCGGCCCAGCACCACGGCGGCCCCTACCCGGCGGCGACCTCACACTCCACCTCGGTCGGCGGGACCGCGATCGAGCGCTGGCTGCGGCCGGTCGCCTACCAGTCGGTGCCGGACGCCCTGCTGCCGGCTCCGCTGCGGGAGGCCAACCCCCTGGGGCTCCCGCGCCGGGTCACGGGCGACGTGCCTTCCTAGGCGAACGGCCGGGACGCTTAATGCGTTGCCGCCCCCGCACCGGGGCGGCAGGCTTCGCCCCATGCCGAAACCGCACGGATTCTCATACGAACGACTGGGCGACCAGGCCGTCGCCATCACCCACCACGGCCGGTCCGCGGCCACCTTGCGCGGCGGCCGCGCCGACAAGTTCCTGGCCGAGGTCGAGGCGGGCGACGCACAGCTGGTGATGGCCCGGTGGACGGGCGCCTACAAGTTCGGCAACGAGCGCACGGCGAAGAACCACCCCCGCAACCGGGGCTGAGCGCGCCGGACCCGGCCGACGACGTGCGCCCGGGGTCCCGGGTGGATTCTCCGCGTCCAATCTCGTGCGAAAGCAAGGGAACGGCAAAGCACCTTCGGTCGTTCTCCCGGCATGACCGCTATGACCCCTGGTTCAAACCTGCCGCTCCAGACCGTCCGGGTGACGGTGGACGTGGCTGCCCCGGTGCGGCTCGACGTGTCCGGGCTCCTCCTCGCCGCCGACGGCAAGGTGCGCTCCGACGCCGATTTCATCTTCTACAACCAGCCCGCCGGCCCCGGCGTCAGCTACCGGTCCGGCGGCGGTACGGCGCCGGACTCGATCACGGTGGACACCGGCTCGGTGCCGCCCGGCATCGAGCGGATCGTGGTCACCGCCAGTCCGGACGCCGCCGGTCAGACCTTCCAGGGCGTCGAGCCCACCGCCACCGTGCGGGACGCCGCGAGCGGAGCGGTGATCGCCACCTTCACCCCGCCCCAGCTCGGCGCGGAGACCGCCCTGGTGGTCGTCGAGGTGTACCAGCGCGGCGGCGTGTGGAAGGTCCGCGCGGTCGGACAGGGCTATGCGAACGGCCTCGCCGGCATCGCCACCGACTTCGGGGTCTCCGTGGACGAGGAGCCGGCTCCCGCGGCCGCCGCCCCCGCGCCCGTCGCCCCGCCCGTGCCGCCGGCTCCCCCGGCCCCGCCCGCGTACCCGGCCTCCCCCTGGCTCGGCAGCGGCGCGTCGACCCCGGCGCCCGCGCCGGTCGCCCCCGCACCGCCCGCCGCGCCCGCCCCCGCGGCCGCGGCCGCCCCCGGCGCCGGGAAGATCAACCTCGACAAGGGCCGCGTCAACCTCCAGAAGAACCAGACCGTCTCCCTGGTCAAGGGCGGCCGCCCGCTGCTCTCCCAGGTCAAGATGGGCCTCGGTTGGGAGCCGGCGTTCGGCGGCCGCGACATCGACCTCGACGCCTCCGTCATCGCCTACGGCCCGCAGCGCAACCACATCGACAGCTGCTACTTCGGCAAGCTGTCCATCCTGGGCGGCTCCGTCAAGCACTCGGGCGACAACCTCACCGGTGAGGGCGCCGGCGACGACGAGGTGATCGTCGTGGACCTCGGCCGGCTCCCCGCCGAGGCGACGGGCCTGGTCTTCACGGTCAACTCCTTCTCCGGCCAGAAGTTCACCGAGGTCGCCAAGGCGTACTGCCGCCTCATCGACGCCGCGAGCGGCGAGGAGCTGGTGCGCTTCGACCTCACCGGCACCGAGCCGCAGACGGGCGTGATGATGGCCAAGTTGATCAAGCAGTTCTCCGGCGAATGGGAGATGACGGCCATCGGCGACTTTGTGAAGTCGCGCACAGTGCGCGGCATGGTCAAGCCCGCCGCGCAGGCACTCTGAGCAGGTGGGCGGGCACATGGAGCGACGGACACCCCCTGCGGGTGACTAGTTCCACCCTTAATGCGGAGGTGGCTGTCAGTGCCCGCCCGTAGCCTTGTACATATGCACCAGACACTCCAGCCCGCGGGTCCCGCGCGCCCGTCCGCCGCCGAGGCGAACGAGGCGATCAGGCGCCTCGTCGAGAGCCGGGTGGACGGCGAGTGGCCCTCCGAGGCGTACGAGTTCCTCCTCGAGGAGTGGGCCGTGGCCAGCCGCGCCGAAACCCAGTGATCCAGCCGGACCGATGAACAGACGACCCGCACGAACCGATGACGAGGCGAGCCGCCGGAGCCCCAGGGCCCGGCGGCTCTCCTCATTGCTCCAGGCCCCCGGCCGGCGGGCCCGCCGCGGCCGGCCCGCTCAGCGCCCGCGCCGCCACGGGCCGGTGATCGCCAGCATGATGCCCGGGTCCTGGAGGTTGGCGAACAGCGTCCGCCCGTCCGGCGAGAAGCAGACGCCCGTGAACTCCGAGTACTCGGGCTCCTCGGCGGTCCCCAGGTTCATCTCGTTGCGGGCCAGCGGGTAGGTGCGCCCCGACTCGGTGGCGCCGAAAAGGTGCTGGAGCCCCGAGCCGTCCTCCGCGATGATCAGGCCCCCGTACGGGGAGACCGTGATGTTGTCGGGCCCGTCGTAGCCGCCGTCCACCGAGGTGTCGGCGTTCACCCCGAGCAGGACCGTCAGCCGGAGCGTGCGCCGCTTCGGGTCGTAGAACCACACCTGGCCGTCGTGCGCCGTGCCGGGGCTCTCCTCGCGGGCGAAGGAGGAGACGAAGTACGCTCCGCCGTCGGCCCACCACATGCCCTCGAGCTTGCGCCCGCGGGTCACGGCCACCACTCCGAACTGCTTGCGCACCGCCACGGTGCGGGCGTCGCGGTCCACGACCGGGACCCAGTCGACCCCGTAGGTGGTCCCGATCCTCGTCGCCCGCGAGAGGTCGTCGACGAACAGGCCCGAGCTGTCGAAGCACTTGGCGGCGGCCAGCACGCCGGCGTCGTCGGCGAGGGTACGGAGCTTGCCGCGCCCGTGGCGGAAGCCGCTCGGCGGGGTCCAGCGGTAGAGCAGGCCGTTGGGGCCGGAGGCGTCCTCGGTCAGGTAGGCGTGGCCTTGGCGCGGGTCGATGACGACGGCCTCGTGCGCGTACCGGCCGAAGGCCTTGACCGGCTTCGGGTCGCGGTTGGCGCGCCGGTCGTGCGGGTCCACCTCGAAGACGTAGCCGTGGTCCTTGGTCATCCCGTTCTTGCCGGCCAGGTCCTCGGTCTCCTCGCAGGTCAGCCAGGTGTCCCAGGGGGTCGAGCCGCCGGCGCAGTTGGTCGACGTGCCGGCGACGCCCACCCACTCGGCCACCTCGCCGCCGCGCCGGACCTCGACGACCGTGCAGCCGCCGGAGGCCGCCGGGTCGTAGACGAGGCCCTCCGTGAGCGGGACGGGGTGCGTCCAGCCCGAACGGGGGCCCCTCAGCTCGTGGTTGTTGACGAGGAGGGTGACTCCCCGGTGGCCCTGGAACGCGGCCGTGCCGTCGTGGTGGGACGGAGTGCTCTCGCCGGTCTCGAGCGCGGTGACACCGCTGTGGGTGATCACGCGGTACTCGAATCCGGCCGGGAGGGCCAGGATGCCGGCCGGGTCGGGGAGGAGCGGGCCGTAGCCGGGTCCGTGCGGGTGGCCGTTCTCGCCCTGCGGCGCACTGTCGTCGGCGGCGAGGGCCCCGGGGGCGGTGGCGAGGGCTCCGACCGTTCCCGTGAGGGCGACACCCGCACCGGCGAGGACGGTGCGGGCGGTGAAGTCTCTGCGGCTGAGCGGCATCGGGTCTCCAGGGGTGGGGAGGTGGTGCGCAGGTCGTGCGGTCGTCGGCGCACACGCTCCCGCCCGCACGTGAACGCCGACTGAACTACCCGGGAAAACCGGTCGGCCCCTACCCCGTGCCCCCGTTGGCCGACTCCCTTTCGGGAACGGCTTGTTACCACCGCATCACGGCGTGCGGGAACGCGCCTTGAAGGCGGCCTTGCGGGCCTCCTTCGCCGCCTTCTTGTCGGGGTGCAGCCGTCCCATCGCCTCCAGCACGTAAGCCGTCGCCGGGTGCTCCACCCGCCAGGCCTGTTCGAAGAACCCGGCGTGATGGGCGGTGAGCGACTCGATCAGCAGCGGCAGTTCCCGCGTGTCGTCCTCCCCGTCCGCCGCGAGCTGCGCGGCGATCGTGTCGACCGTCAGCCAGAACACCATCGCCCCGTCCGGGGCCGGTACGTCGGCCACCCCGCTCTCGGCCAGCCAGACCCGCGCGAGGCCGCCGAGCTCCGGGTCGTCCAGCACCGCGCGCACGGCCTGCTCTGCCTGGGCCGCGCCCTCCTCTCCGGCGCGGGCGCCGGCCTGTGCGAGGGCCTGCTGGCAGCGCAGCCGGCGCAGCGGGGCGCCCGGGTCGGCGCCCCGGGCCGCGGCGAGCAGTTCCTCGACGGCTCCGGCCACGGGGCGGTCGGCCAGCCAGTGCTCGATCTCGGCCTGGGCGGCGCCCTCGGGGTAGGAGGAGACCGCGTCGAGCAGGACGTCGGCGCCCTTGTCGGCGAGGTCTCCGACGGCCGGGGCCTCCACGCCGGCTTCCAGCATGCGCGCCCGGATCCCGTACAGGCCGAGCGGGGTCAGGCGGACCATCCCGTAGCGGGAGACGTCCTCGTCGTCGGCCACCGGTCCCGCGGCGAGCGCCTCGTCGTCGGCCTCCGCCATCAGCTCCTCGTCGACGGGGCGGTACTCGACCAGCCCGATCGGCTCCAGCTGCCGGAACTGGTCGTCGAGGCGCATCATCGCGTCCGAGACCTGTTCCAGCACGGCGTCGGTGGGATCGCCCATGTCGTCGGGCACCACCATGGAGGCGGCGAGGACGGGCAGCGGAACGGGCTCGTCGGCGGCGGCGCCCTCGGCGACGGCGAGCAGGTAGAGGTTGGCGAGGACACCGTCGAGGAAGTCGGCCTCGCGGCGCGGGTTCCAGTCGAGCTGCTCGAAGTCGATCTCGCCGCCCGCGTCGAGGGCGTCCACGAGGTCGTCCAGGGCGGGCACCGCCGCGTCGGCGAGCACGGTGTCCAGGGCGGCCAGCCACAGGTCGAGGACGTCGCCGGGGGTTCCCGCGGTCACCAGTGCCAGGTCCTCGCCGGGTTCGGCGGTTCCGAACTCCCCTCCGGAGAGCTCCTGTTCACCGCATCCGGTCGCGTCCTGCGCCTCGGCCCCGTCCCCGGGCTCCTCCTCCGGTTCGGTGACGTCGACGAGGCCGGTGTCGACGGCCACGCGCCAGGCCTGGCCCGCGTACACGGCGGAGTCCTCGTCGGCGGGGTCGAGGCCGAGCCGGGCGACGGCCTCGGGGAGCTGCGCGGCGACGAGTTCGCCGCCGATGTCGACGCGGGTGTCCGGTCCGGCCCAGCGGGCGAGGCGCACGGCGCGGCCGAACAGCGGGGCGGCGAGGGCGTCGCGGGCCAGTTCCGCGTCGGAGGGCAGCAGTACCGGCGGCAGTGAGGGGTGCGAGCCTGCGGACATGGGGCGGTTCTCCTCGCGGGTCATTCGGGTCATTCGGGTCGCTCGGGCGGGGTCCGCAGCCCGGGGCGGGCCGGTCCCACGGCGCACCAGCGTAGACGTACGGGGGGTGCGTCCGGCCTGCCATCACCCTTGGTTCATCCCACAGCCTGACTCCGTCTTCCCTGTAGGGCTTGACAACTTTGCCGGGCACGAAGGAAATTGACGCGCGTAGACATCTGCTCCTCCTCCACACACCGGAGTTCCTGCCCATGCGCTCCTCGCATCCCCGTTCCGCCGCCGTCGCGGCCCTCGTCGCCACCGCGCTGGCCACCGGCCTGCTCGCGGGTACCGCCGACGCGGCCGAAGGCGCCGTGTCCGCCGATCCGATACGCGTCCACGACATCCAGGGCACCACCCGGACCTCCCCGCTCGTCGGCAAGCAGGTGACCGATGTCGAGGGCGTCGTCACGGGCGTCCGCGCCTACGGCTCGCGCGGCTTCTGGATCCAGGACCCGGACGCCGACGACAACGACGCCACCAGCGAGGGCGTGTTCGTCTTCACCAGCTCGGTCCCGACCGTCGCCGTCGGCGACGCCGTCAAGGTCTCCGGCACGGTCGGCGAGTACATACCCGGCGGGCTGAACTCCGGGAACCAGTCGGTCACCCAGATCGCCAAGCCGGTCGTGACCGTGGTCTCCTCGGGCAACGCCCTGCCCGTGGCCACCGCCGTCGACGAGTACTCCGTCCCCTGCGCGTACGCCCCGGCCGGCGACCCGGCCGCCGCCGGCAGCATCAACGGCCTGACCCTGGAGCCCTCGCGCTACGCCCTGGACTACTACGAGTCCCTCGAGGGCATGAACGTCAAGATCGGCACCTCGCGCGTGGTCGGCGCCACCGACCCGTATGCGGAGCTGTGGGTCACGGTCAAGGGCTGGGAGAACAACGCCAAGCGCGGCGGCACGATCTACGGCTCGTACGAGTCCCAGAACACCGGCCGCCTGCAGATCCAGCAGCTCGCGCCGCTCGCGCAGCAGCCGTTCCCCGTGGCCAACGTCGGCGACAAGCTGGTGGGCACCACCGAAGGCCCGCTGGACTTCAACCAGTTCGGCGGCTACACCCTGGTGGCCCGGACCCTCGGCACGGTGACGGCGGGCACCCTCGCCCCCGAGAAGACCAAGACGCAGGCCTCGCACGAGCTCGCGGTGGCGACGTACAACGTCGAGAACCTCGACCCGAGCGACCCGCAGGAGAAGTTCGACAACCTGGCGAAGGCCGTCGTCGAGAACCTCGCCTCGCCCGACATCCTCGCCCTGGAGGAGATCCAGGACGACAACGGCGCCAAGAACGACGGCACCGTCTCGGCCGAGCAGACGCTGACGAAGTTCGCGGCGGCCATCGCGGCCGCGGGCGGTCCCGCGTACCAGTGGCGGACCGTCGACCCGGAGGACAAGAAGGACGGCGGCGAGCCCGGCGGCAACATCCGCCAGGTGTTCCTCTTCAACCCGGCGCGGGTCTCCTTCACGGAGCGCGCCCCGGGCGACGCCGTGACGGCGACCGGCGTGGTGAAGGAGAAGGGCAAGGCCGCCCTGACCCACTCCCCCGGCCGCATCGACCCGGCGAACCCGGCGTGGGTGGACAGCCGCAAGCCGCTGGCCGGCGAGTTCGTCTTCCGCGGCAAGACGGTCTTCGTGATCGCCAACCACTTCGGTTCGAAGGGCGGCGACGAGGGGCTGGCCTCCTCGCACCAGCCTCCGGTGCGCTCCTCCGAGGCCAAGCGGCTGCTGCAGGCACAGGCGGTGAACGGCTTCGTGAAGGACATCCTGGCGGTGGAGAAGAAGGCCGCGGTCCTCGTCGTCGGCGACATCAACGACTTCGAGTTCTCGGACACGACGAAGGCGCTGGAGGACGGCGGGGCGCTGTACTCGGCGATCAAGTCGCTGCCGAAGGCCGAGCGCTACTCGTACGTCTACCAGGGCAACGCGCAGGTCCTCGACCAGATCCTGACGAGCCCGGGCATCAAGCAGTTCAGCTACGACAGCGTGCACATCAACGCGGAGTTCTCCGCGCAGAACAGCGACCACGACCCGCAGGTCGTCCGCTTCCGCCCGTAGCGGCGGCGCCGAGGGGCCGGGCCGCACCGCCGCCCGGCCCCTTTGGCACAATCCCGGCATGATCTTCCGTACCGCGACGCGCCACGACCTGCCCGCCGTGCTCGCCCTCCTCGCCCAGGACGACGACGCGGCCGCGGTCCCGGGGGGCCCTGAGGTTACCGGGGTCACCGAGGCCCACGAGCGGGCCTTCGCCGCGATCGAGGCCGATGCCCGCAACGAGGTACTGGTCCTCGTGGAGGACGGGGCCGTCCTGGGCTGCCTGCAGCTGACGTACATCCCGGGCCTCGGCCGGGGCGGGCGGGAGCGGGCGCTCGTGGAGGCGGTACGGATCCGTGCGGACCGGCGCGGCGGGGGGCTCGGTGCCCGCCTGATGGAGCTGGCGGCGGAGCGGGCCCGTGAGCGCGGCTGCGGACTGGTGCAGCTGACCAGCAACAAGCTGCGGCGCGACGCGCACCGCTTCTACGAGCGGCTCGGCTACGTCCGGAGCCACGAGGGGTTCAAGCTGCGGCTGGGGTAGGCCTGCCCGCCCGCGCACCCGGTACGGCACCGGCGCGGTCTCCGGTACGGCCCGCCGGGCCGGGTGACGGTACGACCCCCGTCCGGTACGCCTATCGGGCGAAATGGGGACCTTCGACCCTGGCGTGACGCTCAGCACATCCCTACCCATTCGGGTGGTTCTGGTGTTGAGTGTCCCCACGCCCCGATCATGCACCCCACTCCTCGGGAGGACCGCGTGTTCCCCTCCATTTCCCTCGCCCAGGAAATCGGCCTCGCCGTCCTGCTCGTGGCCGCTCTCGTCTGGGTCATCGGCCTCGGCCACATGCTGTGGGGCAGGCTTTTCCACCACCCGGAGCCGGCCGCCTTCGAAGGCCTCGCGGTGATCCCGGCCCAGCGCGGCCCGGCCGACCACCCGCTGGAATCGGTCGAGCTGACCGAGGCGGAACAGGAGGCCTTCGCCGGCCTCGTCCGCACGATCCCCCTGCACTGACCGGACCCCGAACGGCCCCGCGGCCCCGCGGCCCCGCGGCCCCGCGGCGCAGGCGAACACCCTCCCCCGCTCGGGTGGGGAGGACGTTCCCGCGCCGGAGCCGCGGACCGGGGCGGAGCACGAGAGCGCCCTCCCACCCCCGTCGGGGTGGGAGGGCGCTCTCGTGCTCCGTCCCGGTAAGACCGGTCCCGGGAGGGTCAGTTGTGGCTGTGGAGGACCTCGTTCAGGCCGCCCCAGGCCGCCTTGTACGGGCGGGCCTCGACGGCGCCGGTGACCGAGTTGCGGCGGAAGAGGATGTTGCTGGCGCCCGAGAGCTCCAGGGCCTTGACGATCTGGCCGTCCGGCAGCGTGACGCGGGTGCCCGCGGTCACGTAGAGGCCGGCCTCGACGACGCACTCGTCGCCCAGCGCGATGCCCACGCCCGCCTCGGCGCCGATGAGGGTGCGCTCGCCGATCGAGATGATCTGCTTGCCGCCGCCCGACAGGGTGCCCATCGTGGACGCGCCGCCGCCGATGTCGGAGCCGTCGCCGACCACGACGCCCGCCGAGATGCGGCCCTCGACCATGGAGGTGCCCAGCGTGCCGGCGTTGAAGTTGACGAAGCCCTCGTGCATCACGGTGGTGCCCTCGGCGAGGTGCGCGCCCAGGCGGACACGGTCCGCGTCGGCGATGCGCACGCCCTTGGGGGCGACGTAGTCCGTCATCCGGGGGAACTTGTCGATCGAGGTGACCTGCAGGTGCAGGCCCTCGGCGCGGGCGTTGAGGCGGACCGTCTCGACCTGGTCGACGGCGACGGGGCCCAGGGAGGTCCAGGCGACGTTGGCCAGCAGGCCGAAGACGCCGTCCAGGTTCTGGCCGTGCGGCTTGACCAGGCGGTGGCTGAGCAGGTGCAGGCGCAGGTACGCGTCGTGCGCGTCCAGCGGCTTGTCCTCCAGGGAGGCGATCACGGTGCGGACGGCTACGACCTCGACGCCGCGCACCGCGTCCTGGCGGATCGCCTTCGGCGCGGTGGCGCCCAGCAGCTCCACGGCCTGTTCGGCGGTGAGGCGCTCGGTGCCGGCCGGGCCGGGCTCGGCGACGAGCTGGGGGGCGGGGAACCAGGTGTCGAGGACGGTGCCGTCGGCGGTGATGGTGGCAAGTCCGGCGGCGACGGCGCCGGTGGTACGCGTAGCAGTCATGCCCGAAACCTAACCGGCGACGGCCCGCCGTCGCGAACCGGTCTCAGGTGCCGGGCGCGCTTCCCGCGCCGACATCCACAGCACCGCCCCGCCCGCCCCCGCCGCCAGCGCCGCGCACAGCGGCCACAGCAGGCCGGGCGCGGCGGAGTACAGCGCTCCGCCGAGCGGCGCGCCGAGTACGACGCCGCTGACCGAGGCCCCCGCGTACAGGCTCTGGAACGTCCCGATGGCGTGGGCGGGAGCCTGGTCGGCGACGTAGGCGGTGGCGGTGGTCTTGTAGAGGATCTCGCCGAGGCTCACCAGCACCATCATCACGGCGGCGGCCCCGATCCCCGTCCCCAGCAGCAGCGCCCCGTATCCGGCGCCGACGAGCAGCAGTCCGGAGCCGACGACGGCCAGTGGCGGGCGGGCGCGCAGGGCGACGGCGGCGGGTAGTTCCAGGACGAGGATGACGGCTCCGTTGAGGGCGATGACGAGCCCGTAGACGCCGGTGTCGAGGCCTTGGTCGGCGAGGAAGAGCGGGAAGGTCGAGTACTGCTGGCGGTAGACGACGTCGACGACGAGGATCGCGCCCAGCAGGACGAGGACGCCGGGCCTGGCCCGCAGCTCCCCCCACACGCCGCGGCCCAGACCCCCGTCCGGGGCCGCGGCGGGGGTACGGGGGGCGCCGCGCGCCGGGACGACGCGGGCGGTCCAGAGGGCGAAGCAGAGGGTTCCGACACCGTCGGCGACGAAGAGCCAGTCGTAGGAGAGGCGCGTCGCGACCAGCGCCCCGAGCGGCGGTCCGAGGGTGAAGCCGCCGTTGGAGACGCAGCGGACGACAGCGAAGGCCTGGCGGCGGGCCCCTGCGGGGACGATGACCGCGACGAGGGCCGAGTTGGCGGAGCGGATCACCCCGAGGGCGTACTGGGCCAGCGGCAGGGCGGCGTAGAGCGCGGCGGTGGGCAGGGGCGGCAGGAGGACGAGGACGCCGCCGGCGAGGGCGGACGCGGTGAGCAGCACGCGGCGGTGGCCGTAGCGGTCTCCGTACCAGCCGCCGGTGAAGTTGCCGGCGATCATCCCGACGCCGCCGAGGCCGGTGATCAGCCCGGCCGTGGTGACGGAGAGACCGCGGGGGCCGGTCAGGTACACGAAGACGAAGACGAAGGTGAAGCTGGCGACGGCGTTGACGAACACGCCCGCCGAAAGCAGCCATACCGGTCTCGGTACGTCCTTGAACCCCTGCAGCACGATCGCCCCCCGAGTAAGTTCCCTTTGGGAACGCACTATGTCAGCATGGCAGCCTCGGGGCAACGGACAAAGGAGTGCCATGGCCCAGCGCACGCCCCTCGATCAGGCGGACTGCTCGATCGCCCAGGCCCTCGACGTCGTGGGCGACTGGTGGACGCTGCTGATCGTGCGCGACGCCGCGCGCGGCGTGCACCGCTTCGACGCGTTCCAGCGCGAGCTCGGCATGTCCCGCAAGGTGCTGGCCGAGCGGCTGAGACTGCTGGTCGAGGCAGGTGTGCTCGCACGGGAGCCGTACCAGGAACGTCCGGTGCGGCACGAATACCGGCTGACTCCGCGCGGGCGGGGCCTGCTGCCGGTCCTGGTGGCCCTCCAGGACTGGGGAGACACCTGGGTCCTGGGAGAGGGAGAGATGACGGCGACCGCCGGAGAGGCCTCACGGGAAGCGGTACGGGTCCACGCGCTGCGGGGCACCCAAGTGCCCGAACTGCTGCTGCCGGACCGTTTCGGCGAGCTCCGCGATCCGGTGGCGGACACGCCCTTCACCGTCCTGTACTGCTTCCCGGGCGCCTACGCCCGGGCCGGGTCCTACCCGCCGGGGTGGGGCGCGATCCCCGGCGCCCGGGGCTGCACCCTCGAGTCCTGTACGTACCGGGACCAGCTGGCCCAGTTCACGGCGGCGGGCGCGGCGGTGCACGGGATCTCGACGCAACGACCGGACGAGCAGCGGGAGTTCGCCGAGGCCGAGGGGCTCCGCTTCCCGCTGCTCTCGGACGCGGAGCTCGGGCTCGTGGCGGCACTGCGGCTGCCGACGTTCCGGGCGGGAGGCGTCAGCCGGCTGAAGCGGCTGACGCTGGTCGTGGACCGGGACCGGACGGTCCGCGAGGTCCTCTACCCGATCCGGGACATCGAGGCGAGCGTGGCGTCCGCGCTCGCGACGGTCCGAGCGGCGGCACGGTGACCGTGCCGCGGGCACGCCACCCGGGCTCTCGCCCTCAGGCCCGCAGCACCCGCCCCAGGATCTCCCTCGCGTACGCCTCGTCGTAGTCCGCCCCGGTCAGCAGCACCTGGAGGCTGAGCCCGTCCATCACCGCCGCCACCGCCCGCGCCGTCGCCGGGTCCACCCGGTCCGACAGGGCCGCGGCGACGGTCTCGTACCACTGGGCCGCCACCGGACGCAGCGCCGGACGGCGCAGGGCGGCCAGGTAGAGCTCGTACTCCAGCTCCGCCCGCGCACGGTCCCCGGACAGCAGCTCGCCGAGCAGCCGCGCCAGCGCCCCGGCCAGGTCCGCCCCGGGGGGCAGCGTCGGGGCGAACTCCTCGTTCGCCTGCCGCAGCGCGGCGACCAGGAGGTCGTCCAGGGTGGCGAAGTGGTACGTCGTGGACCCGAGGGGTACGTCCGCCTCCGCCGCCACGCTCCGGTGGCTCAGCCCCGCGATGCCGCGCGCGCCGACCACCCGGATCGCGGCGTCGATGATGCGCTGCCTGCGGTCGGGGTCGTAGCGGCGGGCCATCAGTGCGTCGTCCCGCCGAGGTTCAGCACGACCACACCGGCGATCACCAGCGCGATCCCGCCTATCTTCGCGGCGGTGGCGGCTTCCCCCATGAAGACCATGCCGATCCCGGCGATCGCCGCCGTGCCGACACCGGCCCATATCGCGTACGCCGTGCCGACCGACATGGACTTCAGCGTCTGGGCGAGCAGCGAGAAGGCGATGACGTAGCCGACGACCGTGAGCAGCGAGGGCCACAGTTTCGTGAAGCCGTCGCTGTACTTCATGGCGGTGGTCCCCGCGACCTCGGCGGCGATGGCGGCGGCAAGCAGTACGTAGGGCATGCGTACAACAGTACACATCGTCGCCGGGACCCCGGTCTCGGCCTCGGCCCAGACGGCAGAGGACCCCCGGCACATGTGTGCCGGGGGTCCTCTGTACGTCCGGCCGTCGGCCGTCAAGCTCGGGTCACACGGGGATCAGACGTTGAAGCCGAGCGCGCGAAGCTGCTCGCGGCCGTCGTCCGTGATCTTGTCGGGGCCCCACGGCGGCATCCAGACCCAGTTGATGCGCAGTTCGTTGACGATGCCCTCCGTCGCCGACTTCGCCTGGTCCTCGATGACGTCCGTCAGCGGGCAGGCCGCCGAGGTGAGCGTCATGTCCAGCGTGGCGATGTTCGCGTCGTCGACGTGGATGCCGTAGATCAGGCCCAGGTTGACGACGTCGATGCCCAGCTCGGGGTCGACCACGTCGTAGAGGGCCTCGCGGACCTCTTCCTCGGTGGCCGGCTTGATCGACGCCGCTTCGGGCGTCGCGTTCTCGGTCATGCCGTCTTCCTCTCGGCGTCGCCCAGTGCCTGGGCGGTCGCGTCCTTCCACGCCATCCAGCTCAGCAGAGCACACTTCACCCGGGCCGGGTACTTGGAGACGCCGGCGAACGCGACCGCGTCCTCCAGCACCTCCTCCATGGCCTCGTCGGGCTCGATCTTGCCCTTGGACTGCATCAGCTCCAGGAAGACTTCCTGGATCTTCCGCGCCTCGCCCAGCTCCTTGCCGACGAGCAGCTCGTTCAGTATCGACGCGCCGGCCTGGCTGATGGAGCAGCCCTGGCCTTCGTAGGAGACGTCCGTGAGCGTCTCGCCGTCGTACTTCACGCGCAGGGTGATCTCGTCACCGCACGTCGGGTTGACGTGGTGCACCTCGGCGTCGCCGTCGCGCAGGCCTCGCCCGCGCGGGTGCTTGTAGTGGTCCAGGATCAGTTCCTGGTACATCGATTCCAGCTTCACTGGCCCTCGTCGCCCTCGTCGCTTCGTCTTATCCGAAGAAGTTCCGTACGTGCTCCAGCCCGTCGATCAGTGCGTCGACCTCGGCCGGAGAGGAGTACAGATAGAAAGACGCTCGCGTCGTCGCCGGAATTCCGTACCGGAGGCAGACCGGGCGGGCGCAGTGGTGACCCACGCGGACCGCGATGCCCTGCTCGTCCAGTACCTGGCCGACGTCGTGCGGGTGGATGTCGCCGAGTACGAAGGAGATCGCGGCCCCGCGGTCCTCGGCCGTGGTGGGGCCGATGATCCGCAGGTCGGGCACCTCGGCGAGCCGCTTGATCGCGTACTCGGTGATCGCGTGCTCGTGCGCGGCGATCTTGTCCATGCCGATCGCGGTCAGGTAGTCCACGGCCGCGCCGAGGCCGACGGCCTGGGCGATCGGGGGCGTACCCGCCTCGAACTTGTAGGGCGCGGGGGCGTAGGTCGAGGCGTGCATCGACACGGTCTCGATCATCTCTCCGCCGCCGAGGAACGGAGGCAGGTCCTCGAGCAGCTCCTGGCGGCCCCACAGGACGCCGATGCCGGTCGGGCCGCACATCTTGTGGCCGGTGAAGGCCACGAAGTCGGCGCCGAGCGCCTGCACGTCCAGCGGCATGTGCGGGGCGGCCTGGGAGGCGTCGATCAGCACGAGGGCGCCGACGTCCTGGGCGCGCCGGACGATCGCCTCGACCGGGTTGACCGTGCCCATGATGTTGGAGACCAGCGTGAAGGAGACGATCTTCGTCTTCTCCGTGATGACCTCTTCGATGTTGGACAGGTCGAGCCGGCCGTCATCGGTGAGGCCGAACCACTTCAGCTTCGCGCCGGTGCGCTGCGAGAGTAGCTGCCACGGCACGATGTTGGAGTGGTGCTCCATCTCCGTGATGGCGATCTCGGTCTCGTTGTCGACCCGGTAGGGCTCGTCCGCCCAACCGAGCATGTTCGCGACCAGGTTGAGCGACTCCGAGGCGTTCTTGGTGAAGATCACCTCGTCGCGGCTCGGTGCGTTGATGAAGGCGGCGACCTTGTCGCGGGCGCCCTCGTACAGCGCCGTGGCCTCCTCGGCGAGCACGTGCACGCCGCGGTGGACGTTGGCGTTGTGCTGCTCGTAGTACTCGTTCAGCGCGTCGAGCACCTGGCGCGGCTTCTGCGAAGTCGCCGCGTTGTCCAGGTAAACGATCTTCTTCCCGTCGTGGACCACACGATCCAGCAGGGGGAAGTCCTTGCGGATCGCCTCGATGTCGAGGAGGCCAGGCAGCTGTGTCACGCGGTCGCGCCACCCTTCGTGCTGTACGCCTCGTAGCCTTCCGCCTCCAGCTTGTCGGCGAGCTCGGCGCCGCCGGACTCGACGATGCGGCCTTCGGAGAAGACGTGGACGAAGTCGGGCTTGATGTAGCGGAGGATCCGCGTGTAGTGCGTGATCAGCAGGGTGCCGACCTCACCGGTCGCGCGGACGCGGTTGACGCCCTCGGAGACCTGGCGCAGCGCGTCGACGTCGAGGCCGGAGTCGGTCTCGTCGAGGATCGCGATCTTCGGCTTCAGGAGCTCCAGCTGGAGGATCTCGTGGCGCTTCTTCTCGCCGCCGGAGAAGCCCTCGTTGACGTTGCGCTCGGCGAAGGCCGGGTCCATCTGGAGCTGCTCCATCGCGGACTTGACCTCCTTCACCCAGGTACGCAGCTTCGGCGCCTCGCCGCGGATGGCGGTGGCCGACGTACGCAGGAAGTTGGAGACCGAGACGCCGGGGACCTCGACCGGGTACTGCATGGCGAGGAAGACGCCGGCGCGGGCGCGCTCGTCGACGGACATCTCCAGGACGTCTTCGCCGTCGAGGGTCACGGTGCCACCGGTGATGGTGTACTTCGGGTGACCCGCCAGCGAGTACGCCAGCGTGGACTTGCCGGAGCCGTTCGGACCCATGATGGCGTGCGTCTCACCCTGCTTGACGGTGAGGTCGACGCCCTTGAGGATCTCGCGGGCGCCGTTCTCGGCCTCGACGGAGACGTGCAGGTCGTGGATTTCAAGCGTTGCCATGGATACCTCAGGACTCCTGGGTGAGGGAGACGAGCACGTCGTCCCCTTCGATCTTGACGGGGTATACGGGTACGGGGCGCGTCGCGGGCAGACCGGACGGCTTGCCGGTGCGCAGGTCGAAGGCCGAGCCGTGCAGCCAGCACTCGATCATGCAGTCTTCGACCTCGCCCTCCGAGAGCGAGACGTTCGCGTGCGAGCAGATGTCGTTGATCGCGAACACCTCCCCCTCGGCGGAGACGATGGACACCGGCGTGCCGTCGAGTTCCACCCGCTTGGGGGTGTTCTCCTCCAGCTCGCTCAGCGCACAGGCCTTGACGTAAGTCATCAGACGGAACCCTGGAGCTCGGTCTCGATCTTGGTGAGCAGGCGCTCCTCGATGTCGTCGACACCGATGTGCTGGACGAGCTCGGCGAAGAAGCCGCGCACGACCAGGCGCCGGGCCTCGTCGGCCGGGATGCCGCGGGCCTGGAGGTAGAAGAGCTGCTCGTCGTCGAAGCGGCCGGTCGCGGAGGCGTGGCCGGCGCCGACGATCTCGCCGGTCTCGATCTCCAGGTTCGGCACCGAGTCGACCCGCGCGCCGTCCGTGAGGACGAGGTTGCGGTTCATCTCGTAGGTGTCGGTGCCCTCGGCGGTCTTCTCGATGAGGACGTCACCGATCCAGACGGCGTGGGCGCCGTCGCCCTGCAGCGCACCCTTGTAGACCACGTGCGACTTGCAGTGCGGGGCCTTGTGGTCGACCAGGAGGCGGTGCTCCTGGTGCTGGCCGGCGTCCGTGAAGTACAGGCCGAGGAGCTCCGCCTCGCCGCCGGGGCCCGCGTAGTTCACGCGCGGGTGCAGGCGGACGAGGTCGCCGCCGAAGGTGACGACGATCGACTTGAAGGTCGCGTCCCGGCCGACGAGCGCGTTGTGCTGGGAGCAGTGGACGGCGGTGTCGTCCCAGTCCTGCACGGACACGACGGTGAGCTTGGCGCCGTCGCCGACGAGGAAGTCGACGTTGGCGGCGCGCACGCCGTCACCGGTGTGGTCGATGACGACGACGGCCTCGGCGAAGGCCTGTACGTCGAAGACGGTGTGGCCGAAGGTCGTGCCGCCCTCGCCGTGCAGCGAGACGCGCACGGGCTCGGTCAGGACGGTCTCCTTGGGCACGGTGACGACCGTGGCCTTGGCGAAGGACGAGAACGCCTGGGCGGCGATCCGGTCCACCGGGACGCCGGCCTTGCCGATGCGCGCGTCGCCGCGCTCCACCGACTCGACCGTGACGCCCTCGGGCGCGTCGATCTGGGCCTTCATGGTGCCGTTGGCGACCGCGGTGCCGTCGTGCAGACCACGCAGGCGCGCCATCGGGGTGAAGCGCCACTCCTCTTCGCGGCCGTGGGGGACGGGGAAGTCCGCCACGTCGAAGGACGGGGGCGCGCTCATCCGGGTGGCGACGGTGGACTCGGCGGCCACCGCGATCGCGCCGGCGGTGGTGGAGCCCGCCGGAATGTTCTGAGCCTCAGCCATGGCTGTCGTGTTGCTCTCTTCCTAGTGAATCTGCTGTGGGACGTCGGGCGGGCCGGGACTAGCCGACCGAACCTTCCATCTGCAGCTCGATCAGCCGGTTCAGCTCCAGCGCGTATTCCATCGGCAGTTCGCGGGCGATCGGCTCGACGAAGCCGCGCACGATCATCGCCATGGCCTCGAACTCCGTCAGACCGCGGCTCATCAGGTAGAAGAGCTGGTCGTCGGAGACCTTGGAGACCGTCGCCTCGTGGCCCATGGACACGTCGTCCTCGCGGACGTCCACGTAGGGGTAGGTGTCCGAGCGGGAGATGGTGTCGACCAGGAGCGCGTCGCACAGCACGTTGGACTTGGAGCCGTGGGCGCCTTCGCCGATCTCGACGAGGCCTCGGTAGGAGGTGCGGCCACCGCCTCGCGCCACCGACTTGGAGACGATGTTGGAAGAGGTGTTCGGCGCCATGTGGACCATCTTGGAGCCGGCGTCCTGGTGCTGGCCCTCGCCCGCGAAGGCGATGGAGAGGGTCTCGCCCTTGGCGTGCTCGCCCATCAGGTAGACGGCCGGGTACTTCATGGTGACCTTGGAACCGATGTTGCCGTCGATCCACTCCATGGTCGCGCCCTCGTACGCCACGGCGCGCTTGGTGACCAGGTTGTAGACGTTGTTCGACCAGTTCTGGATCGTCGTGTAGCGGCAGCGGCCGCCCTTCTTCACGATGATCTCGACCACGGCGCTGTGCAGCGAGTCCGAGGAGTAGATCGGGGCGGTGCAGCCCTCGACGTAGTGGACGTAGGCGTCCTCGTCGACGATGATCAGCGTCCGCTCGAACTGGCCCATGTTCTCCGTGTTGATGCGGAAGTAGGCCTGGAGCGGGATGTCGACCTTCACGCCCTTGGGCACGTAGATGAACGAGCCGCCCGACCACACGGCGGTGTTCAGCGACGCGAACTTGTTGTCGCCGACCGGGATGACCGTGCCGAAGTACTCCTGGAAGAGCTCCGGGTGCTCCTTGAGCGCGGTGTCCGTGTCGAGGAAGATGACGCCCTGCTCCTCCAGGTCCTCACGGATCTGGTGGTAGACGACCTCGGACTCGTACTGGGCCGCGACACCGGCGACGAGGCGCTGCTTCTCCGCCTCCGGGATGCCGAGCTTGTCGTACGTGTTCTTGATGTCCTCCGGCAGTTCCTCCCACGAAGCGGCCTGCTTCTCGGTGGAACGCACGAAGTACTTGATGTTGTCGAAGTCGATGCCGGAGAGGTCGGAACCCCAGTTGGGCATGGGCTTCTTGCCGAACAGCTTGAGGCCCTTGAGGCGGAGGTTCAGCATCCACTCCGGCTCGGACTTCTTAGCCGAGATGTCGCGGACGACCTCTTCGGACAGACCCCGCTTGGCAGCCGAACCGGCCGCGTCGGAGTCGGCCCAGCCGTATTCGTAGGTGCCCAGGCCATCGAGCTCAGGGTGAGCGATCTCCGTGGTCATGCGGGGTTCCTCCCGGCCGTGCTTGCAGATACTGATGTGTCGGTCTGTGTCGCGCCTGTGGCGACGACGCCGCTTCCGCTGCGCGGAATGAACGTCGTGCACACCCCGTCGCCGTGGGCGATCGTGGCAAGGCGCTGCACATGCGTCCCGAGCAGACGGGAGAAGACCTCGGTCTCCGCCTCGCAGAGCTGCGGGAACTGCTCGGCGACGTGTGCGACCGGGCAGTGGTGCTGACAGAGCTGTTCACCGCTGTGCGGACCGGGAGCGCTCTTCGCCGTAGCAGCGTACCCGTCTCCGGTCAACGCCTTGGCAAGGGCCTCGGCCCTGCTTTCGGGGGCGGCCGACTCCACCGCTTCCCGGTACGTCTCCGCCTGCGCCTCCAGTCGCGCCTTTGCGAAAGCGGCCACCGCCGCCTCTCCCTGAGCGCCCCCGCCGGCGGCCTGCGCGATCCAGCGCATGGCGTCCGCGGCGAGCGAGTCGTAGGACTGGTCGAAGGCGTCCCGGCCGCAGTCGGTCAGCGCGAAGACCTTGGCGGGCCGACCCCGGGTGCGCGCGCCGTACACGCGCTGCTCCCGGGGTGCGACCACGTCGTCGGCGACGAGCGTGTCGAGGTGGCGGCGGACGGCCGCCTGGGTGAGGCCGAGGCGCTGTGCGAGGTCGGCGACGGTGGAGGGACCGTGGTCCAGGATGGACCGCGCGACCCGGTTGCGGGTTGACCGCTCCCCGGTCGCGAGTTCGCCCTGGGGCGCCTCGCTCATCCGTTCGCCGTATTTCACAACGCCATTGTTGCGTAATTAGTCGGTGCCCGACAAGCCGTGACCGAGAACACCTCTCGTGGCCTCCATCACTAAGGGTTACCTAATTCACGCAGGGGGCTCTAAAGGACGTCTAAAGAGGGGGGCCTTCCCGCGGCCTCGCGGAAAAAGATCACCGGAACCCGCTGGGCCGTTCAGGGTCGCGAGGGCCGGAAGGGGCCGTGTCCACCAGGCCGTGTTCGAACCGACGGCCCGGGGAGGGCGGGACCCGCGACCCCGCCCCGGGGACTTTTCCCGGCTCCGTAGACTCAAGCCCCATGAGCAACGACCCCGCCGTGGACATCCGCGGACTGGTGAAGCGGTACGGCCCCAGAACAGCGGTGGACGGCCTGGACCTCACCGTCCGCGGGGCCTCGGTCACCGCAGTCCTCGGTCCCAACGGCGCGGGCAAGACGACCACGGTGGAAACCTGCGAGGGCTACCGCCGCCCCGACGCCGGATCCGTCCGCGTCCTCGGCCTCGACCCCGTCACCCAGGCCGACGCCCTGCGCCCGCGCATCGGCGTCATGCTCCAGTCCGGCGGGGTCTACTCCGGCGCCCGCGCCGTGGAGATGCTGAGCCACATGGCGAAGCTCTACGCCGACCCGCTCGACGTGGCCTCCCTGGTGGACCGCCTCGGCCTCGGCGGCTGCGGCCGCACCCCCTACCGCCGGCTCTCCGGCGGCCAGCAGCAGCGCCTGGCCCTCGCCATGGCCGTCGTGGGCCGGCCCGAGCTGGTCTTCCTGGACGAGCCGACCGCCGGCCTCGACCCGCAGGCCCGCCGCGCGACCTGGGACCTCGTACGGGAACTGCGTACGGACGGCGTCGGCGTCGTCCTCACCACCCACCACATGGACGAGGCCGAGCAGCTCGCGGACGAGGTCGCCGTCATCGACTGCGGCAAGGTCATCGCCCACGGCACCCCCGACCAGCTGTGCCGCGGCGGCGCCGAGAACACCCTGCGCTTCACCGGCCGCCCCGCCCTGGACCTCGCCTCGCTGCTCAAGGCCCTGCCCGACGGCACCCAGGCCGCCGAGCTCACCCCCGGCGTCTACCGGGTCGTCGGCGACGTCGACCCGCAGCTGCTGGCGACCGTCGCCTCCTGGTGCGCGCAGCACGGGGTGATGCCGGACAGCCTCTCGGTGGAGAGGCACACCCTCGAGGACGTCTTCCTCGAACTGACCGGTAAGGAGCTGCGCGCATGAGCGCCGGTACGTTCACCCCCCGCCCGGGGGCCGCGCCCGTGTCGCGCATGATCCTCGCGCAGACCGCGCTGGAGACGCGGATGCTCCTGCGCAACGGCGAGCAGCTGTTGCTCACCGTGATCATCCCGGCGCTGCTGCTGACCCTCTTCTCCGCCGTGGACATCGTCAGCGTGCCCCTCCAGGAGGGCGGCGGGCAGAAGTCCGTGGACTACCTCGCCCCCGGCATCCTGGCGCTCGCCGTCATGTCCACCGCCTTCACCGGCCAGGCCATCGCCACCGGTTTCGACCGTCGCTACGGGGTCCTCAAGCGGCTCGGGGCCTCCCCGCTGCCGCGCTGGGCGCTGATGGCGGCCAAGACCCTGTCGGTGCTGGTCACCGAGGTGCTCCAGATCGCCCTGCTGACGGCGATCGCCCTGGCGCTGGGCTGGTCCCCGCACGGCAACCCGCTGTCGGTCGCCGCCCTGGTCCTGCTCGGCACGGCCGCCTTCTCCGGACTCGGCCTGCTGATGGCGGGCACGCTCAAGGCCGAGGCGACGCTGGCCGCCGCCAACCTGGTCTTCCTGCTGCTGCTGGTCGGCGGCGGGGTGATCGTGCCGATGGAGAAGTTCCCGGAGGCCGCGCAGGGCGTCCTCGGGCTGCTGCCGATCGCGGCGCTCTCGGACGGACTGCGCGAGGTGCTCCAGCACGGGGCCGCGCTGCCGTGGGGCGACGCGGCGATCCTGGCGGCCTGGGCGGTACTGGGTCTGGGCGCCGCCGCGCGCCTGTTCCGCTGGGAGTGAATCCCTTCCCTTGAGCGTTGTACCGGCAGGAGGATGGACGCCTCCACACGACAGCGCACCACAGACGCCGGGGGGCGGGCATGGCGCAGCGGGAGGCCGTTCTGCGGCTGGACGAACAGTGGGCGCGGATCCGGTCGGGCGCGGCTCAGGCGGAGCCGGCGGAGGCGGACGCGCTGCTGGCCGAGCTGATCGGCGCGCTGCGCGAGCCGGCCCGCGCCGACGCCGAGTGCGCGGCCCGGCTGGGCCTGCGCCTGGGCGACCTGGCGGCCCGCCGCTTCGCCGGCGGCGACCGGGCCGGGGCGCTGGCCGCCATAGAGGAGGGGCTGCGGTTCTCGCAGCAGGCCGCCGGGCACGCCCCCGAGTACGCCCGGTGGTACGCCCGGGGCCTGATCAACCAGGGGGTCTGGCTGTCCTGGCCGCTCAGTGACGGGGAGCGGCTGCCCAAGCACCCCCTCGGGCCCGGCGCCGAGAACGGCCCGAGCGCCATGGAGCGGGCGGCCGGCGAGCGCGCCCGGGACCTGACGCGCAGCGCCGTGGAGGTCTGGGCGGCCCTGGACCAGGAGGACCCGGTCAACCAGCGGGGCCTCGCGCAGGCGAAGGTCTTCCTCGGCGACCGGCTCGCCGAGCTGGGCCTGGCCGAGGAGTCCGTGGCCTGGGCGGTGGACGCCGAGGGCGCCTTCAGGCGGCTGCTGCTCGCCGCTCCGGGCCCGGAGGAGTCCCAGGAGGCCGAGGAGGCCCTGGACCACATAGGCCGCCAGCTCGAACTGCGGCTGCGCTTCCTCGCCTTCGGCTCCCTGGCCGGCCTGCGCGCCCGCGGGCTGCTGCCCGAACGGCTGCTGCCCCAGGCCGTGGTGGCCGCGCGGATCCAGGGTGCCTCCGAGGAGGAGATCGCCGTCCGGCTGCGACTGGAGGCCGACCAGGTCCGCACGATGCTGGAGGTGACCCCCTGGCTCGCGGTGTGGCGGATCGAGGTGCGCGGCCCCGACGGGCTGTGGAACGCGCAGCCGCACCCTTGGCGTAGCGGGGCAGAAGTGCGAAACAGGACAGCTGAGGACGTAGCGTCCGAAGTGGTGCGAAGCTTCGCGGCGTCCCCCGACTTCCCGGGCGACGGCGCCTCTTGGCGGATCCGCGTCTGGTGGCACGCGGAGGGCGATCCCGCCGGAGCCCGCTTCCGAATGGTCGCCGGGCCCGACGCCCAGGCCGCCACCCCCTCGTGAAAGTTTGCACAAGGCGCCGCGTACGATAAGGGCCGTGTTGACCCCTCTCGCATACCTCGCCAGCCGCTGGACCCCCTCGCCCCGGACCGTCCAGCGGGCCGCGTTCGCAGCGGTGCTCATGAGCGTCGTCATCGTCGTCACCGGCGGCGCGGTGCGGCTGACCGGATCCGGTCTCGGCTGCGACACCTGGCCCAAGTGCACCGACGACAGCCTGATCGCGACCCAGGAGCAGGGCTTCCACGGGGCCGTCGAGTTCGGCAACCGCATGCTGACGTACGTACTGTGCGCCGCCGTTGGCTGGACCATCACCGCCGCACGCTGCGCCGTTCCGTGGCGCCGCTCGCTGACCCGGCTCGGCTGGGTCCAGTTCGCGCTGGTGATGGGCAACGCGGTCCTGGGCGGCATCACCGTCCTGACCGGGCTCAACCCCTACAGCGTGGCCGGGCACTTCCTGCTCGCCACCTCGCTGATCGCGGTGACGACGATCACCTGGCAGCGCACCCGCGAGGGCGACGGACCCGCCCGCCCGCGCGTGCCCGCTCCGGTGCGGGGGCTCTCGTGGGCGCTCCTCGCGTCCACTCTCGTACTGATCGCGGCGGGCACCGTGGTCACCGGCTCCGGCCCGCACGCCGGCGACAGCAGCGAGATCAAGCGGATGCCGTTCGACTGGGCGACGACCGCCCACGTGCACGCGGTCTCCGCGTGGCTGGTGTGCGCGCTCGCCGTCGCGATGTGGCTGCTGCTGCGCGTGGCCGACGCCCCCGACGACACCCGGGCCCGCGCCCGGGACCTGCTGCTCGTGCTGCTCGCTCAGGGCGCCATCGGCTACGTCCAGTACCTCACCCAGGTGCCCGAGGCCCTGGTCGCCGCGCACATGCTCGGCTCCTGCCTCGTGTGGATCGCGGTGCTCAGGGTCGCGCTGAGCCTGCGGGAGCGCCCGTCGGCCCAGGCCGGGATCCCGGCCCAGGGCGACGCCCGGCTCACCACGGTCTGAGCCGGGGGTAACCCCGACCGCGGGGCCTCAGCTCCGCTCGTCGAGCCGGTAGACGCGGCGCGCGTTGCCCGCCGCGACCATCGCCGCCACCCGTTCGGCGTCCCGCCAGGTCCAGGACCCCTCGGCGACCCATGCGCCGAGGACCCGGCCGAGCGCCTCGCGGAAGGCGAGGGCGCCGACCGCGTGCAGTTCGGGCAGCTGCCGCCCGCCGCCCGAGAACATCAGTTTCCCGAAGGGGGCGGTCTCCAGGGACTCGGCCAGCACCTCGGCCGCCCGGCCCCCGGCCGGTCCGAGGGCCGCGCCGAGGTCGGCGTGGACGTGGGGGAAGAGCGCCGCCAGCCGCGCGGCCTGCCGGTGGTAGGGGTAGCCGCCGAGGAGGACCAGCCGCGTCCCCGGACCGGCGGCCGCCCGCACGAACTCCGTCAGCCGCCCCGGCTCCCCCGCGTCCCCGCCCGTGTGCAGCTGGAGCGGCAGCCCGGACGCGAGCGCGCTCCACAGCAGGTGGCGCAGGAGTACGGGGTCCCGTACGGCCCCTCCCCTGGCCCGCCCGGCCAGCCACCGCCCGGCCGCGCCGTGCACCTCGCCCGGACCGGGCGGCTCGGGCGCGCCCGCGAGGGCGTCCGCGCAGTGCGGCCCGGCGCCGCAGGTGAAGGCCACGGCGCCGGTGGCGGCGTGGTGGAGGGCCTCGGCGAGGTTGGCCAGGAAGGCGGCCGCGGATCCGGAGGTGTCGGCGGCCTGTTCGGCCAGCAGCTCCAGACGCACCAGCTCGAAGGTCTCGCCGTCGCCGGCCCGGGCCAGCTCCTTGAGCCCGGTGAGGTCCCCGGGCGCCCCGGTGTCGACCAGCCGGGCGGCGACCCCCGAGCCGCGCAGCAGCCTGCGGGCGGATTCGGCGGCGCCCAGTTCGCGTCGCCGGGCGAGGTAGCGGGCGGGGGCGCAGTGCGGTTCCAGCCCGAGCAGCGGCGGGCACCAGCGGCGCAGCGCGAAGCCGGTCTGGGTGTCGAAGAGGGTGGTGCCGGCCGCGGGCGGGCCGGCCGATGGGACCAGCTGGGCCTCGAAGGTGGCGAGGCCCAGCTCCGTGCGGAGCACTCCCTGGCAGTACTGGTCCACCAGGGGCGGCGTTTCGATCATCCGGGCATCCCGTTGCGGACGTGAGGAAGGGGCTTCCACACGTCCTAACGGGTGAGCGGGGTGTGAGGTGTTGCTCGCGCTGTTGACCGAGAGGGTGACGGGCCGGGTGACGGCGCGTGCCGCGCCACGCTCAGGCCGCGGGCTTCCCGGCTCCGCCGAGCTGCATGCCGGCCATGCGGCTCCATTCGTAAGGCCCCGTCTTCACGCGCGCGGCGAACTCGCCGTCGAACTCCTCGTGAAGGGTCAGGCCGGCCTTCTCGGCCGCCAGCCGCGCCGTGTCGAAGGTCGGGGCCACCAGGTCGCCCCAGCCGCCGTCCGTGCCCACGAGCACGATCCGGGTGCCGGCCTGGCCGATGTGCGCGAGCTGGCCCTCGGCGCCGCCGTGCTGCTTGGCGAACGCGCCGATCTGCTTGGCCAGCCGCGCGGCCCTGCGGTCCTGCTTCTTGGCCGCGGTGTTCGCGGTCTCCTCGGTTTCTGCCATGGAAGGCATGCTACCGGCGAGTAATCAGCGGAGGAAGGGATCCACGGCGACGGCGACGAAAAGCAGCGACACATAGGTGATCGACCAGTGGAACAGTCGCATCTCCTTGAGCTTCGCGCCCGTCAGTCCCGACTTCGCCCGCGCGTTGAGCGCGTGGGCCTCCCACAGCCACCATCCGCCCGCCACCAGGGCGACGGAGGTGTAGAACCAGCCGGTGTACCCCAGCGGGGTGAGCAGCAGCGAGACCGCGACCATCACCCAGCTGTAGAGGACGATCTGCTTGGCCACGGCCTTGTTGCCGGCCACGACCGGCAGCATCGGCACGCCGACGCGCGCGTAGTCGTCCTTCACCTTCATCGACAGCGGCCAGTAGTGCGGCGGCGTCCAGAAGAAGATGACGAGGAAGAGGATGACCGCGGCCCAGGAGACCTCGTCCTTCACGGCCGACCAGCCGATGAGCACCGGCATGCAGCCCGCGATGCCGCCCCAGACGATGTTCTGGGAGGTGCGCCGCTTCAGCAGCATCGTGTAGACCACGACGTAGAAGAGGAGCGCGCCGAGCGAGAGCGCGGCCGACAGCCAGTTGATCAGCAGCCCGAAGAACAGCGTGGACAGGACACCCAGCGTGATACCGAAGACCAGGCACTCGCGGGGGCTGACCATGCCTGTCACCAGGGGGCGTTGCGAGGTCCTGTCCATCAGCGCGTCGATGTCGCGGTCGATGTACATGTTCAACGCGTTGGCGCCGCCCGCGGACAGGTAGCCGCCGAAGCAGGTCGCGAGGACCAGCAGCAGCGACGGCACGCCCTGTTCGGCGAGGAACATCACCGGCACTGTGGTGATCAGCAGAAGTTCGATGATCCGCGGCTTGGTCAAAGCCACGAAAGCCATGACCCGGGCCCCGAACGGCCGGTGAACGGGAGGGGTCCCGAGCACCCCCGCTGGACGGGATTCGACGGCCGTCACGCACACCCCTGACAGAGAATCTAGCAAGCCCCGACGCGAACCCCGCGGTACACAAGGGTTCGGTGAGGCCTGCGCGTACCACGCCACTCTAGACGTAGCCCTTACCTCGCCCCGCGCGGGGGTCGCCCCGTGTTGGTCCGATCGGCGCCCAGACTCCCGCAACGGACAGCGGGTACTCGAATAGCTGCACGCCGTTGCGGGGGTAGGCTCGGAAACGCGCCGGTGCACCGTTCGTCACCGGGACTAGACATGTGGAGAGGAGCCCTGACCCACGGTGAGCACCAAGCCGACGACCACAGAGCTCGACTGGACCGAACTGGACCAGCGTGCTGTCGACACCGCCCGCATCCTGGCCGCCGACGCGGTTCAGAAGGTCGGTAACGGCCACCCCGGTACGGCGATGAGCCTGGCCCCCGCCGCGTACACCCTCTTCCAGAGGGTGATGCGGCACGACCCGGCGGACCCGGAGTGGGTCGGTCGCGACCGTTTCGTGCTCTCCGCGGGGCACTCGTCCCTGACGCTCTACACCCAGCTCTACCTGGCCGGCTTCGGCCTGGAGCTGGAAGACCTCAAGGCCTTCCGCACCTGGGGCTCGAAGACCCCCGGCCACCCGGAGTACGGCCACACCGCGGGCGTGGAGACCACCACCGGCCCGCTGGGCCAGGGCATCGCCAACGCGGTGGGCATGGCCATGGCCGCCCGCTACGAGCGCGGCCTGTTCGACCCCGAGGCCCCCCAGGGCGCCTCCCCGTTCGACCACATGATCTACGCGATCGCGGGTGACGGCTGCCTCCAGGAGGGCATCTCCCACGAGGCGTCCGCGCTCGCGGGCCACCAGAAGCTCGGCAACCTGGTGCTGCTGTGGGACGACAACCACATCTCCATCGAGGGCGACACGGAGACGGCCGTCTCCGAGGACACCCTCAAGCGCTACGAGGCGTACGGCTGGCACGTCCAGCGCGTCGCGCAGCAGGAGAACGGCGACCTCGACCCGAAGGCCCTGTTCCAGGCCCTCCAGGCCGCCAAGGCCGAGACGGAGCGCCCCTCCTTCATCGCCGCGCGCTCGATCATCGCCTGGCCGGCCCCGCACGCCCAGGGCACCGAGGCCTCCCACGGCTCGGCCCTCGGCAACGACGAGGTCGCCGCCACCAAGCGCGTGCTCGGCTTCGACCCGGAGCAGACCTTCGAGGTCTCCGACGAGGTCCTCGCGCACACCCGCAAGGCGCTCGACCGCGGCCGCGAGGCCAAGGCCGCGTGGGAGAAGGAGTTCTCCGCCTGGCGCACCGCGAACCCGCAGCGCGCCGCCGAGTTCGACCGGATCAACGCCAACGAGCTGCCCGCGGGCTGGGAGGACGAGCTCCCGGTGTTCGAGGCCGGCAAGGGCGTCGCCACCCGCGCCGCGTCGGGCAAGGTCCTCGAGGCGCTCGGCGCGGTCATCCCGGAGCTGTGGGGCGGCTCGGCCGACCTGGCCGGCTCCAACAACACCACCATCGACAAGCACTCCTCGTTCCTGCCGGTGGGCAACCCGCTGCCGGAGGCGGACCCGTACGGCCGCACCATCCACTTCGGCATCCGCGAGCACGCCATGGCCGCGTCCATGAACGGCATCGCCCTGCACGGCCACACCCGTATCTACGGCGGCACCTTCCTGGTGTTCTCCGACTACATGCGCAACGCCGTGCGCCTCTCCGCGCTGATGCACGTGCCCGTCACCTACGTGTGGACGCACGACTCCATCGGCCTCGGCGAGGACGGCCCGACCCACCAGCCCGTCGAGCACGTCGCCGCGCTGCGCGCCATCCCGGGCCTGAACGTGGTCCGTCCGGCCGACGCGAACGAGACGGCCGTCGCCTGGCGCGAGATCCTCAAGCGCCACACCAAGGTGTTCGGCAAGGGCGCCCCGCACGGTCTGGCGCTGACCCGCCAGGGCGTGCCGACGTACGAGCGCAACGAGGACGCCGCCAAGGGCGGGTACGTGCTCTTCGAGGCGGAGGGGGGCGACGCGCAGGTCGTCCTCATCGGCACCGGCTCCGAGGTCCAGCTCGCCGTCGCCGCGCGCGAGGCGCTGCAGGCCGAGGGCGTCCCGGCGCGCGTCGTCTCGATGCCGTCCGTCGAGTGGTTCGAGGAGCAGGACCAGGCGTACAAGGACAGCGTCCTGCCGCCGTCCGTCAGGGCGCGCGTCGCGGTCGAGGCCGGCATCGGCCTGACCTGGCACCGCTACGTCGGCGACGCCGGCCGCATCGTCTCGCTGGAGCACTTCGGCGCCTCGGCCGACGGCGCCGTGCTGTACCGCGAGTTCGGGCTGACCGCCGAAGCCGTGACCGCCGCCGCCCGGGAATCGATCACCGCCGCCGCACGCTGACGTCCGCACCAAGACCAGTAGGAGATGCAATCCCCATGACAGACGCACTGAAGCGCCTTTCCGACGAGGGCGTCGCGATCTGGCTGGACGACCTGTCCCGCAAGCGCATCACGTCCGGCAACCTGGCCGAGCTCATCGACCAGCAGCACGTGGTCGGTGTGACCACCAACCCGGCGATCTTCCAGAAGGCCATCAGCGGCGGCGAGGGGTACGAGCAGCAGCTCGCCGACCTGGCCGCCCGCAAGGTCACCGTCGAAGAGGCCATCCGCATGATCACGACGGCGGACGTCCGCGACGCCGCCGACATCCTGCGCCCGGTCTACGACGCGACCGAGGGCCAGGACGGCCGCGTCTCGATCGAGGTCGACCCCCGGCTCGCCCACAACACCCCGGCGACCATCGCCGAGGCCAAGCAGCTCGCCTGGCTGGTGGACCGCCCGAACACGCTCATCAAGATCCCGGCGACCAAGGCCGGCCTGCCGGCGATCACCGAGGTCATCGGCAAGGGCATCAGCGTCAACGTCACGCTGATCTTCTCGCTGGAGCGCTACCGCGAGGTCATGGACGCGTACCTGGCGGGCCTGGAGAAGGCCAAGGCCGCGGGCCTGGACCTCTCCAAGATCCACTCGGTCGCCTCCTTCTTCGTGTCCCGCGTGGACTCCGAGATCGACAAGCGCCTGGACGCCGTCGGCACCGACGAGGCCAAGGCCCTCAAGGGCAAGTCGGCGCTCGCCAACGCCCGTCTGGCCTACGAGGCCTACGAAGAGGTCTTCGGGACCGAGCGCTGGGCCGCCCTGGACAAGGCGCACGCCAACAAGCAGCGCCCGCTCTGGGCCTCGACCGGCGTGAAGGACCCCGCGTACAAGGACACCCTGTACGTGGTGGACCTGGTCGCGCCCGGCACGGTCAACACCATGCCGGAGGGCACTCTGGAGGCCACCGCCGACCACGGCGAGGTCTCCGGCGACACCATCCGCGGCACCTACGACCAGGCGCGCGCCGAGCTCGGCGCGGTCGCGAAGCTGGGCATTTCGTACGACGATGTGGTGCAGCTGCTCGAAGACGAGGGCGTCGAGAAGTTCGAGGCGTCATGGAACGACCTGCTGAAGTCGACCGAGGCGGAGCTTGAGCGCCTCGCCCCCACGGAGGCCTGAACATTTTGTCTGTGAACGGAGCGAACCCGCTTCGTGACGCACAGGACCGGCGGCTCCCGCGCATCGCGGGGCCGTCCGGCCTGGTCATTTTCGGCGTTACGGGTGACCTGTCGCGCAAGAAACTGATGCCTGCCGTCTACGACCTCGCCAACCGCGGCCTGCTTCCGCCGGGCTTCTCGCTGATCGGCTTCGCCCGCCGCGAGTGGCAGGACGAGGACTTCGCGCAGGAGGTGCACGACGCGGTCAAGGAGCACGCGCGCACCCCCTTCCGCGAGGAGGTCTGGCAGCAGCTCGTACAGGGCTGCCGCTTCGTCCAGGGCGACTTCGACGACGACCAGGCGTTCGAGACGCTGAAGTCGACGATCGAGGAGCTCGACAAGGCGCAGGGCACCGGAGGCAACTTCGCCTTCTACCTGTCCGTCCCGCCGAAGTTCTTCCCCAAGGTCGTCGCCCAGCTCAAGAAGCACGGGCTGGCCGACCAGAAGGAGGGCTCCTGGCGGCGCGCGGTGATCGAGAAGCCCTTCGGGCACGACCTGACCAGTGCGCAGGAGCTCAACCAGCTCGTGCACGACGTCTTCCCGCCCAACGAGGTCTTCCGGATCGACCACTACCTGGGCAAGGAGACCGTCCAGAACATCCTGGCGCTCCGCTTCGCCAACACGATGTTCGAGCCGATCTGGAACCGGTCGTACGTCGACCACGTGCAGATCACCATGGCCGAGGACATCGGCATCGGCGGCCGGGCCGGCTACTACGACGGCATCGGCGCGGCCCGCGACGTCATCCAGAACCACCTGCTCCAGCTGCTGGCGCTCACCGCGATGGAGGAGCCCGGCTCCTTCCACCCCAAGGCGCTGGTGGCCGAGAAGCTCAAGGTGCTGACCGCCGTGGAGCTGCCGGAGGACCTGGGCAAGCACACCGTGCGCGGCCAGTACTCGGCGGCCTGGCAGGGCGGCGAGAAGGTCGTCGGGTACCTCGAAGAGGACGGCATCGACCCCAAGTCGAAGACCGACACCTACGCGGCCATCCGCCTGGAGATCAACAACCGCCGCTGGGCGGGCGTCCCGTTCTACCTGCGGACCGGCAAGCGCCTGGGCCGCCGGGTGACCGAGATCGCGGTCGTCTTCAAGCGGGCCCCGTACCTGCCGTTCGAGTCGGGCGCGACCGAGGAGCTGGGGCAGAACGCCCTGGTCATCCGGGTCCAGCCGGACGAGGGCGTGACGGTGCGCTTCGGCTCCAAGGTTCCGGGCACCTCCATGGAGGTCCGGGACGTCACGATGGACTTCGCCTACGGCGAGTCCTTCACGGAGTCGAGCCCCGAGGCGTACGAGCGGCTGATCCTCGACGTCCTGCTGGGTGACGCGAACCTCTTCCCGCGCCACCAGGAGGTCGAGCTGTCCTGGAACATCCTCGACCCGATCGAGAAGTACTGGGACTCGCACGGCAAGCCCGCGCAGTACCCGTCGGGCACCTGGGGGCCGGTCGAGGCGGACGAGATGCTCGCACGAGACGGACGGAGCTGGCGCCGGCCATGAAGATCGATCTCACGGAGACCAACTCCAGCAAGATCAACTCCGCGTTGGTGCAGGCGCGCCGGGACATCGGCACGCCCGCCATCGGCATGGTCCTCACGCTGGTGATCGTGACCGACGAGGAGAACGCGTACGACGCGCTCAAGTCGGCGAACGACGCGTCCCGCGAGCACCCTTCGCGGATCGTCGTCGTCATCAAGCGGGTCAGCCGCTCGCCGCGCAGTCGCCAGGGCGCCCGTCTCGACGCGGAAGTCCGCGTCGGGACGGCCTCCGGCACCGGCGAAACGGTTGTCCTGCGCCTGCACGGCGAACTGGTCAACCACGCCCAGTCGGTGGTCCTCCCCCTGCTCCTCCCGGACGCGCCCGTCGTCGTCTGGTGGCCCGAGGGCGCGCCGCAGGACCTGGCGGGCGACCCCCTGGGGGCGCTCGGCCAGCGACGGATCACGGACACCTACTCCACCGAGGAACCGATCGGGGCGCTCGGCACCCGTGCCGCGGCGTACGCCCCCGGTGACACGGACCTGTCCTGGACCCGGATCACCCCGTGGCGCTCCATGCTGGCTGCCGCCCTCGACCAGCAGACCCACTCGGTGGCCTCGGCGACCGTGGAGGGCGAGGACGACAACCCGAGCTGCGAACTGCTGGCCATGTGGCTCGCGGACCGGCTGCAGGTGCCCGTCAAGCGCACCTCCTCGTCGGGTCCCGGGCTCACCGCGGTCCGCCTGGAGACCAAGGACGGCGAGATCGTCCTGGACCGGGCGGACGGCTCGCTGGCCACGCTGTGCATGCCGGGACAGCCCGACCGTGCGGTGGCGCTCAAGCGGCGCGACACGGCGGAGCTGCTCGCGGAGGAGCTGCGCCGGCTGGACCCGGACAACACGTACGAGTCCTCGCTGAAGTTCGGCGTGGCCCGGCTGCACGCTCCGGCCGCGCCGTCGGCGGCCAAGGCGGAGGCCCCGAAGCCGGCTTCGGCCAAGGCCAAGGCGGAGGCCGAGACCCCTGCCGCTCCGGCGAAGCCCGCTCCGGCGAAGCCGGCCAAGAAGGCCGCGGCGAAGTAGCACGCACGGGGCCGCTGCGCGGGGCTCTGCCCGCCCCGCCCGACCCCTCCCGGGCTCCGGGAGGGGTCGGGTGGGGTCGGGTGGGGGAAGGCTCCGCGCAGCGCCTCCGGATCCAGAACCGACAAGAAGGCGGCAGCACATGGGCATGACGACACCTCAGGTCGTCGTCCACCGGGACAAGGAGCTGATGGCCCAGGCCGCGGCCGCCCGGCTGATCACCAAGATCGTGGACGCGCAGGCGGCCCGCGGCACCGCGTCGGTGGTCCTCACCGGCGGTCGCAACGGCAACGGCCTGCTCGCCGCGCTGGCCGCGGCCCCGGCCCGGGACGCCATCGACTGGTCCCGGATCGACCTGTGGTGGGGCGACGAGCGGTACCTGCCCGCCGACGACCCCGAGCGCAACCACGTGCAGGCCCGCGAAGCCCTGCTGGACGCCGTCCCCGTGGACCCCGCGCGGGTCCACGCCATGCCCGCCTCCGACGGCCCGTACGGGGCCGACGTGGACGCGGCGGCCGCCTCGTACGCGGCGGAGCTGCGCCGGGCCTCCGGCCCCGAGGACCACGGACCCGTCCCCCGCTTCGACGTCCTGATGCTGGGCGTCGGCCCCGACACGCACGTGGCCTCGCTCTTCCCGGAGCACCCGGCCGCCCGCGAGAGCGAGCGCACGGTGGTCGGCGTGCACGGCGCGCCGAAGCCGCCGCCGACCCGGGTCTCGCTCACCCTCCCGGCGATCCGGGCGGCACGCGAGGTCTGGCTCCTCGCGGCGGGCGAGGACAAGGCCGGCGCGGTGGCGATCGCGCTGGGCGGGGCGGGCGAGGTACAGGCTCCGGCCGCGGCCGCGTACGGCCGCTCCCGCACCCTGTGGCTCCTCGACCGCGCGGCGGCCGCGAAGCTGCCCCCGGCCATGTATCCCCCGGCCTCGGCCTGACCGGTCCGCACACGACGGGGCCCGCCCTCCCGAGCCGGAGGGCGGGCCCCGTCGCGTCACGGGACCGGGCCGCCGGTCAGCGGCCCCGCAGCGAGCGGTACGTCGCCACCAGAGCGCGCGTCGAGGCGTCCAGGCCGGGTACCTCTTCGCCCGCGGAGAGCGCGGGCTCGATGCGCTTGGCCAGGACCTTGCCGAGCTCCACGCCCCACTGGTCGAAGGAGTCGATGTTCCACACCGCGCCCTGGACGAACACCTTGTGCTCGTACAGCGCGATCAGCTGGCCCAGCACCGACGGCGTGAGTTCGGGCGCCAGGATCGTGGTCGTCGGGTGGTTGCCCGCGAAGGTCTTGTGCGGGACCAGGGACTCCGGGGCGCCCTCCGCCCGGACCTCGTCCGCCGTCTTGCCGAAGGCCAGCGCCTGCGTCTGGGCGAAGAAGTTCGCCATCAGCAGGTCGTGCTGGGCCGCCAGGGCGGGCGGCAGTTCGGCCACCGGCCGCGCGAAGCCGATGAAGTCCGCGGGGATCACCCGCGTGCCCTGGTGGATCAACTGGTAGTAGGCGTGCTGGCCGTTGGTGCCGGGCGTGCCCCACACCACAGGACCGGTCTGCCATTCCACCGGATTGCCCTCGCGGTCGACGGACTTGCCGTTGGACTCCATGTCCAACTGCTGCAAGTACGCGGTGAAGCGGGACAGGTAGTGGCTGTAGGGCAGCACCGCGTGCGACTGTGCGTCGAAGAACGCGCCGTACCAGATCCCCAACAGGCCCAGCAGCAGCGGTGCGTTCTCCTGCGGCGGAGCCGTACGGAAGTGGTGGTCCATGGCCGCGAAGCCGTCCAGCAGCTCCCGGAAGGCGGCGGGGCCGATCGCGACCATCAGCGAGAGGCCGATCGCGGAGTCGAAGGAGTAGCGCCCGCCGACCCAGTCCCAGAAATCGAACATGTTGGCCGGGTCGATGCCGAAGTCGGTGACCTTCTCGGCGTTGGTCGACAGCGCCACGAAGTGCCGTGCCACGGCCGCCTGCTCGCCGCCGAGGCCCGCGAGGAGCCATTGCCGCGCCGACGTCGCGTTGGTGATGGTCTCGATCGTCGTGAAGGTCTTCGACGCGACGATGAAGAGCGTCTGCTCCGGGTCGAGGTCGCGCACGGCCTCGTGCAGGTCGGCCCCGTCCACGTTGGACACGAAGCGCAGGGTCAGCTCGCGGTCGGTGAAGGCGCGCAGCGCGTCGTACGCCATCGCCGGACCGAGGTCGGAGCCGCCGATGCCGATGTTGACGACGCTCTTGATGCGCTTGCCGGTGTAGCCCGTCCACTCCCCCGACCGGACCCGGTCGGCGAAGGCCGCCATCTTGTCGAGGACCGCGTGGACGCCGGGGACGACGTTCTCGCCGTCCACCTCGACGACCGCGTCCCGGGGGGCGCGCAGCGCGGTGTGCAGGACCGCCCGGTCCTCGGTCGTGTTGATCTTCTCGCCGCGGAACATGGCCTCGCGCAGCTCGGCCACGCCCGTCGCGGCCGCCAGTGCCCGCAGCAGCGTCAGCGTCTCGTCGGTCACGAGGTGCTTCGAGTAGTCGATGTGCAGGTCCCCGACCCGCAGGGTGTAGCCGGCGCCCCGGCCCGGATCCGCCGCGAACAGCTCCCGCAGATGCGTCTGTCCCAGCTCGTCCCGGTGCTTGCCGAGTGCCAGCCACTCGGGGGTCCGGTTGAGCTTCGTGCGACTGTCTGCGTTCATCTCGGACATCAACCCACTTCTTCCGTCCTGTCGTGCCCCGCCGTTCCCCAACCTAAGGGATAGGAAGCGGCGCAACCGACACAAAGCAGCCCGGCCCGCAGGAGAAGAACTCCTGCGGGCCGGGCCTTAGTCATGTCGGTGGGGACGCGTCAGATCTCGCCGCGCAGCTTGGCGAGCGCCTCGGCGAGGATCGCCTCGCCGTCTGCGTCGGTGCGCCGCTCCCGTACGTACGCCAGGTGCGTCTTGTACGGTTCGGTGCGCGGCGGCGCCGGCGGGTTGTCCCGGTCCTGGCCGGCGGGGAACCCGCAGCGCGGGCAGTCCCAATTGTCCGGCACCTGTGCGTCGCTGGCGAAGCTCGGCTGCGTCTCGTGCCCGTTCGAGCACCAGAAGGAGATGCGCAGGCGGGGCGCGGACTCGCCGCGCTCGGCCTCGCCCATCGGCCCCGCTCCGACCCGACTGCCACGAATCGCGTTGCCACTTGCCACGGTCGTAACTCCCTGCGTGATGGTGCCGCGAAACGTGAGTGGATTCCGTCGCGGGCGCCCAAGTCTACGTAAGGCCCAACGCGCGTCCAGTGAACGGAGTTACCCATTCCAGACGTGAACGCCGGACCTCATGATAGGCCGGGGAGAGCCGACCGGACTGCCGGAATGGCCAGAACGCTTCAGCTGCTGGACTTCATGAGCAGACCGAGCGCGACGATGCACGCGAACCACAGCAGACCGATCACCACGGTGATGCGGTCGAGGTTGCGCTCCGCGACCGAGGAGCCGCCGACCGACGACTGCATGCCGCCGCCGAACATGTCGGAAAGGCCGCCGCCCTTGCCCTTGTGCATCAGCACGAGCAGCATCAGCAGGGCGCTGAAGACGACCAGGGCGATCGAGAACCCCATAATCACGGCTGATTCCTACTTTCTGGCTTTCTGGGCTTTCCCGCATTGCGAAAAAACGAGCACGGGGGCCGGCGGCTGGTGGTCCAGCCTTCCGGCCCCCGCAAGGGTACGACGGATCCGCCCTACCGCATACTCACGATGAGGCTCACTGGTCGCGGAAGCGCACGATCTTCACGAACTCGTCCGCGTCCAGCGCCGCGCCGCCGATCAGGGCGCCGTCGACGTCGGGCTGGGCCATGATCGCGGCGATGTTGCCGGACTTGACCGAGCCGCCGTACTGGATGCGGACCTTGTCGGCAAGCTCCTGCGAGTACAGCTCCGCGAGGCGGGCGCGGATGGCGCCGCAGACCTCCTGGGCGTCCTCGGGGGTGGCGACCTCGCCGGTCCCGATCGCCCAGACGGGTTCGTAGGCGATCACGATGGACTCGACCTGCTCGGCCGGCACGTCCTTGAGGCCGCCGTCGAGCTGGTTCAGCGTGTACTGGACCTGCTGGCCGGCCTTGCGGATGTCCAGACCCTCGCCGACGCACAGGATCGGGGTGATCCCGTGCTTGTAGGCGGCCTTGACCTTGGCGTTGCAGATCCCGTCGTCCTCACCGTGGTACTGGCGGCGCTCGCTGTGGCCGACGGCCACGAACGTGCACTTCAGCTTCGACAGCATCGGACCGGAGATCTCGCCGGTGTACGCGCCGGAGTCGTGCGCCGAGATGTCCTGGGCGCCGTACTTGATCTTCAGCTTGTCGCCGTCGACCAGGGTCTGGACCGAGCGCAGGTCGACGAAGGGCGGCAGGACCGCGACCTCGACGGCGTCGTAGTCCTTGTCGGCGAGGGCGAAGGCGAGCTTCTGGACGTGGGCGATGGCCTCGAGGTGGTTGAGGTTCATCTTCCAGTTGCCCGCCATCAGCGGGGTGCGGCCGGCGGTGTTCTCAGTCATCAGGGGTCAGACCTCCAGTGCGGCGAGGCCGGGGAGCGACTTGCCCTCGAGGTATTCGAGGGAAGCGCCGCCACCGGTCGAAATGTGGCCGAAAGCGTTCTCGTCGAAGCCGAGCGTGCGCACGGCCGCGGCCGAGTCGCCACCGCCGACGACGGTGAACGCGCTGCTGTCGACGAGGGCCTGCGCGATCGCGCGGGTGCCTCCGGCGTAGTCGGGGTGCTCGAAGACGCCCACGGGACCGTTCCAGAAGACGGTCTCGGCGTCGGCGATCTTCGAGGCGTACAGCTCGCGGGTCTTGGGACCGATGTCCAGACCCTCCTGGTCCGCGGGGATCTTGTCCGCGTCCACCGTGATGAACTCCGCCGGGGCCTTGGTCTTCAGGTCCGGGAAGTCCCTCGAGGCGAGGATGTCCACGGGCAGGACCAGCTCGACGCCGTTGGCCTCGGCGCGCGCCATGTACTCCTTGACGACGTCGACCTGGTCCTTCTGGAGCAGGGAGATGCCGACCTCGTAGCCCTTGGCGTGGAGGAAGGTGTACGCCATGCCGCCGCCGATGAGGAGGCGGTCGGCCTTGCCGAGCAGCTCGTCGATGACGGCGAGCTTGTCGGAGACCTTGGCGCCGCCGAGGATGACCACGTACGGCCGCTTGACCTCGGCGGTCAGCTTCTTCAGGACGCCGACCTCGGTGGCGATGAGGTA
Organism: Streptomyces sp. NPDC060049; assembly: GCF_042736715.1. Taxonomy (NCBI): domain Bacteria; kingdom Bacillati; phylum Actinomycetota; class Actinomycetes; order Kitasatosporales; family Streptomycetaceae; genus Streptomyces; species Streptomyces sp. NPDC060049. Next base: position 151,111 of record NZ_JBHWVV010000013.1, on the reverse strand, counting down.
CCCGGCCGCGTGCGGGAGGCGCGCGGGGAGGTCGAAGACCGAGGCGTGCTTGCGGTGGACAGCGCCGAAGCCGTCGCCGACGTAGACGTCGGCGAGCTCGGCGAGCTGGTCCGCGAAGGCGCCGCGCTCGGCGTCGTCCTTCGAGGTCTCACCGGCGTTGAAGCGCAGGTTCTCGATGACGGCGACCCGGCCGTCGGTGAGGGCGGCGACGGTCTCCTTGGCGGAGGCGCCGACGGTGTCGGTGGCGAACGCGACGTCCGCGCCGAGCAGCTCGCCGAGGCGTGCCGCGGCGGGGGCGAGCGAGAAGGCCGGGTCCGGGGCTCCCTTGGGGCGGCCCAGGTGCGAGGCCACGATCACGCGGGCGCCGGCCTCGGCGAGCTTCGCGATGGTCGGCTGGACGGCGCGGATGCGGCCGTCGTCCGAAATCTCGGTGAGCCCCCCGTTCACTGCGAGCGGCACGTTGAGATCGGCGCGGACGAAGACCCGCTTACCGGCTACGCCCTCGGCGAGAAGTTCGTCGATCGTCTTCATGGTTCTACTACTCCTTTTCCCCGGCCGGAACCTGTATCCGTGCGGGGTGAGAGGTACAAGGCAAGCAACAGGGCCCGTACAGCGCTTCGTCGCGCTGAACGAGCCCCGGTGCTCACATTGTGGTGCCTGCTGTGGTGCTTAGAGCTGACCGCCGACGAACACGGTCAGGTCGACGAGGCGGTTGGAGTAGCCCCACTCGTTGTCGTACCAGCCGATGACCTTGACGTTCTTGCCCTGGACCATGGTCAGGGAGGAGTCGAAGGTGCAGGAGAACGGCCAGTTCACGATGTCGGAGGAGACGATCGCGTCCTCGGTGTAGTCCAGGATGCCCTTGAGCTGACCCTCGGAGGCCTTCTGGAACGCGGCGTTGACCTCGTCCTTGGTGACCTCGCGCTCGAGCTCGATGACCAGGTCGGTCACGGAACCGGTGGGAACCGGGACGCGCATCGCGATGCCGTCGAGCTTGCCGGCCAGCTCCGGGATGACCAGCGCGGTGGCCTTGGCGGCACCCGTGGTGGTCGGGATGATGTTCTCGGCGGCGGCGCGGGCGCGGCGCAGGTCCGAGTGCGGGAAGTCCAGGATGCGCTGGTCGTTCGTGTAGGCGTGGACCGTCGTCATCATGCCCTTGACGATGCCGAAGTTCTCCAGGAGGACCTTGGCCATCGGCGCCACGCAGTTGGTGGTGCAGGAGGCGTTGGAGATGACGTGGTGGTTGGCCGCGTCGTACTTGTCCTGGTTGACGCCCATCACGATCGTGATGTCCTCGTCCTTGGCCGGAGCCGAGATGAGGACCTTCTTCGCGCCGGCCGCGATGTGCTTGGCGGCGTCGGCCTTCTTGGTGAAGATGCCGGTCGACTCGATGACGATGTCGGCGCCCAGCTCGCCCCAGGGGAGGTTCGCGGGGTCGCGCTCGGCGAAGGTCTTGAAGGTGTTGCCCGCGACGGTGATGGTGTCGTCGGTGTGGCTGACCTCGGCCTTGAGGCGGCCCAGGATCGTGTCGTACTTGAGAAGGTGCACCAGGGTGGCGTTGTCAGTCAGGTCGTTGACACCGACGATCTCGATGTCCGCTCCCTGCTCCAGGAGCGCACGGAAGTAGTTGCGGCCAATTCGGCCAAAACCATTGATGCCTACGCGGATCGTCACGAACCGATCTCCTCGTTGGTGCGCCGGCCTGTCCGCCGGCGAGCTGTATGGGATGTCCCCGACCGCTTACGACCCTACCTCTCCGTGAGCTTTTGAGTGACATCGACCATGCTCGGACTCGCCCCGGAGCCCCGCGCTCCAAGCGGAGCGCGGGACCTCGGGGACTTTGTGCCCCGTCACCCAAAGTGAGCGAATGCGGGGCCTCTGATCAGCGGTTCAGCGAACGGAGCGCCTTACCGACGAGTACGGCGCGGTCCGCCGCCGCCGGCACGTGTTCCAGGCCGAAGCCCAGGAGGACGGTGTTACGCGTAGTCACGGACGCGTAGGACTTGAACAGCTCGCCCGACCGGGACCAATCGCCCGGAACATCGGGACTTCCGGCAGGTGCGGCCTGGGCGGTCCAGACCCCGAGCGAGGTCTCGAACCCCTCGGCCGCCTGGTCGGTCCCGCCGGTGGACAGGCGCGCCTCGTCCGCGAAGACGCCGCGGCCGCCGGAGCCCGGGTCGGTGATGTAGGAGAGGGAGACCTCGACGCTCTTGCCCGCGTAGGCGCTCAGGTCGAAGGAGACCTGCTGCCAGCCGTTGGAGGAGGCGGTGAAGGAGTTCCAGGAGCCGCTGGTGCCCCGCGCGGTGCAGCCACCGGCTTCGAGAGTGAGGTAGCGGCGCAGGAACGGGTGGTCGTTGACGAAGAATCCGGCCCCGCACTCCTCCGGAACGGTCGTGGAGGTCAGGCCGCCCGCCTCGGGGAGCGTGGTCCAGTCGTCGCCGCCGACGGTGTGTGCCTCCAGGACCGCGTGGTCGTAGCCCTCCTCGGTGTTCCAGTTGAGCGCCGTCTTGAGCTGCGGCTTGTCGGCCGCGCTGACCCCGGTGAGGTCGATGGTGCGGGTGAGGCGCTTCCAGTCGTCGTCCGCGTGGGTGGCCGAGGCCATCCAACCGCCGGCGTAGGGGGCGTACGGGTTCGTGACTCCCGCGTACTGGCCCGCCTGCGCGCTCTTGAACTGCGGGAACTGCGCCGCGGGCAGGGTGTCCGAGGTGACCGTGTAGGAGCCGGGGCGGTCGAGCGGGTTGCCCGACGCGTCGCCGAGGCCGCCCTTGGCCCCGGTGAGGGAGCCCGCGCCGGTGAAACCGGTGGGGCCGGCGACGCCCGCGCGGCCGTAGGCGCCGAGGAAGTACTGGCTGAAGTCGTTGGTCACGGCGCGGCCGACCTGTGCGTTGCCGCCGGCCAGTTCACCGGCCTCGATCAGCCTGCCGCCCTCGTTCAGGTAGTCGCGCACCGCGAGCTGGGTGTCGCCGCCCGGGGACTTGGACCCCGTGTAGTGGACGGCCGTGCGGAAGTGCGAGAGCACGCCGAGGTGGTGGGGGGCGCCCTGGACCGCCACGTCCCAGACCGCCGCGCTCCTGCCGTTGGCGCGCAGCGCGTCGACGTACTCCTGAGCGTGCTGGGCGGGTGCGCCCTCTTCCGCGATCACCAGGACGTCGGCGCGCGGCCGCTCGGCCACCGTGTACGTGAAGTGCTCGCTGGAGACCTGCTTGCCGGAGCGGTCGCGGCCGGTGAACCAGACCTCGACCTTGTCTCCGGGCCTCGCGCCGTCGACCTCGGCCCGGTACTCGTCGAACCAGTTGTTGTCGTCGCCGCCGTAGACGTCACCGCCCTTCCAGGCCTTGAGGTCCTCGTCGTGGGTGCGGCCGCCGTTGATCCTGAAGTTCAGCTCCTTGTCCTTCAGACCCTTGCGGGCCGTGACGGCGACCGTCTGGTCCTCGCCGCGGGCCGCGTAGGAGGTCGTGAAGGGGTCGGGGGTGAAGTCCGCGGCGGTCAGGCTCACGGAGGACTTCGGCTGGTCCGGGCGCTCGGCGCTCTCGGCCACGGAGAGCGCGAAGGGGATGTTCTTGGCGAACTCCGCCTGGATCAGCTTCTCGTCGTCCGGGAAGTTGAAGCCGGAGGCGCAGTCCTCGGGCTTCCACCGGTCGTCCGGGTCGATCGCGGAGGCCGTCTGGCAGGTGGTCATCTCCGGCGTGAACATCATGACGCCGTTGGCGTTGGCGGCCTGGCTGTCGGCCTCGCCGTTGGTGGTGTAGAGCTCCGAGGAGACCTGGGGGTAGTAGCCGGGGACGGCCGAGTTCTCCGGGGTGCCGGCGAGCGCCTTGTAGGCGATGTCGTCGGGGGTCGGGGTGGCCACCTGCCAGCCGACGCCGTAGAGGATCAGCTCGGCGGCCGAGTGGTAGTTGATGGCGTACGCGAAGCCGATGCGCTTCTGGAACCTGTCGAGGGCGACGGTCTCGGGCTCGGAGGAGGCCTTGGGCCCGCGGTAGGTCTCGCTCGACTGGTTGGGCGAGGAGCCCTCGTTGTCGTAGCCCCACTTGTAGGCGAAGTTGCGGTTGAGGTCGACGCCGTCGCCGGCGGTGATCTTGCCGTCGGCGTTGTTGTCGCGCATGTTCTTGCGCCACAGCCGCTGGCCGTCGGCGGCGAAGGTGTAGTCGTAGCCGTCGGGGTTGGCCGAGAGCAGGAACCACAGTTCGGTGGAGTCCACCAGCTTGGTGACGCGCGGGTCCTTGCCGTAGCCGTCGAGGGTGTGGTGCATCAGCCGCCGGGTCATCTCGGGCGTGATCCACTCACGGGCGTGCTGGTTCGACATGTACAGCACGGAGGGCTTGTCGCCGTCCTTGCTCTTCTTGGCGTTCTTGGTGACCTTCAGGGCGAGGATGTCCTTGCCCTGGACGGTCTTGCCGATGGAGACGACCTTCGTGAGGCCGGGGTTCTCCTGGGCCGTGCGCAGGATCTCCTCCTGGAGCCCGCCCTTGCCGCTGTAGGGGCGGAACACCCCGTCGCCGGCCTCCTGGGAGCGCGCCGCGGCCTTGGGCGCGATCTTGCGTTCGGCGAGTTCGATGCCCTGGGCCGCCAGTTCCTCGGCCTGCCCGCCGGTGAGGAAGAGCTCGACCCTGGCGGTCCCGGTGTCGGGGGCGCGTTCGGAGAGCTCGTGCGCGTCCTGGCCGGCTGCCAGGACGAGCGGGACCTGTTCTTTGGTGATGTCGGCGTCGTAGACCCGCACCTCGTCGGCGGCGGACTTCCCCGCCGCCCCGGCCTGGGCGTGGGCCGCTGCGGGTAGTGCGGCCAGTGTCGTGCCGAAGACGAGTGCGCTTGCGGCGAGGATCGATCTCGCGCGGTGCCTCATGTGCCCCCCTGGGCGTCGTCTGCCACGAAAGCTTCGGACGACAGGCTCACGACCAGCCCATGCTCATGTCAATGGGGCCTACGGAAAGTGGCCCGCACGAGTGATCGCACGGGCCCCTTCCGGAGTCACGGTTTGCGCCGACCGGCCGAGGCCGGACGGGGCCGGCCTCAGCCGGCCATGTTGTCGGCCAGCTCCTCGCTGTCGCTGAGGTCCAGGTTCGACTCGGTGCCCGGGATCCCGAGGTCCTGTGCCCGCTTGTCCGCCATCGCCAGCAGCCGGCGGATCCGTCCCGCGACCGCGTCCTTGGTCAGCGGCGGGTCGGCGAGCGCGCCCAGCTCCTCCAGGGAGGCCTGCTTGTGCTCCATGCGCAGCCGTCCTGCCGCCGCGAGGTGCTCGGGCACCTCCTCGGCGAGGATCTCCAGGGCGCGCTGCACCCGGGCTCCGGCCGCCACCGCGGCCCGCGCCGAACGGCGCAGGTTGGCGTCGTCGAAGTTCGCGAGGCGGTTGGCGGTGGCGCGCACCTCGCGCCGCATCCGCCGCTCCTCCCAGGCCAGCACCGAGTCGTGGGCGCCGAGGCGCGTCAGCAGGGCTCCGATGGCGTCCCCGTCCCGTACGACGACCCGGTCCACCCCGCGGACCTCGCGGGCCTTGGCGGCGATGGAGAGTCTGCGGGCGGCCCCGACGAGGGCCAGCGCGGCCTCCGGACCGGGGCAGGTGACCTCCAGGGAGGAGGAGCGTCCCGGCTCCGTGAGCGAGCCGTGCGCCAGGAAGGCCCCGCGCCAGGCCGCCTCCGCGTCGCAGGTGGCCCCGGAGACCACCTGCGGGGGAAGACCCCGGATCGGACGGCCGCGGCCGTCCACGAGCCCGGTCTGGCGTGCCAGCTGGTCGCCGCCGGCGACCACGCGGACCACGTACCGGTTGCCCCGGCGCAGACCGCCCGGAGCCATGATCACCAGGTCCGAGGAGTGGCCGAAGATCTCCAGGATGTCCTTGCGCAGGCGGCGGGCCGCGATCCCCGCGTCCAGTTCCGCCTCGATGACGATCCGGCCGCTCACCAGGTGCAGCCCGCCCGCGAACCGAAGGATCGCCGAGACCTCCGCCTTCCTGCAGCAGGTGCGGGTGACGGGCAGCCGGGCGATCTCATCCTTCACCGCGGGCGTCATCGCCATGGGCCGATCCTTCCATGCATCCGAAAAATACGGTCGTACGCGGCGGCGAGCAGCTCCGGATCATGCTTCGGAGAGCCGTCCTGCCTGGCTACCGGCGCCAGCTCGACCGCAGCGCCGAACCGTTTTGCGGCATCGGCGAGGGACTCGCGGTCGGGCACGGCGGCCTGATCGGCCAGCACCACGTCCAGGGCGAGTTTAGGGGCGTGTCGGGCCAAAACCTCCAAATGACGCTGCGGAGAGAAGCCCTCTGTTTCACCGGGTTGCGGAGCGAGGTTCAGCGAGAGGACCCGCCGGGCCTTGGTCTCGACCAGCGCGTCGAGCAGTTCCGGCACCAGCAGGTGCGGGATCACCGACGAGAACCAGGACCCCGGACCGAGCACGACCCAGTCCGCGTCCAGGACCGCCGCGACCGCTTCGGGCACCGCCGGCGGATCGGCCGGCAGGACCTGGACGGACAGCACCTCGCCCGGCGTCAGCGCCACCGTGGCCTGCCCCCGTACGGTGTCCACGTCCTCGGGGCGGGCCGGGTCGTGGCCCTTGACCAGGGCCTGGAGCTCCAGGGGGACCGCCGACATCGGCAGCACCCGGCCGTGGGCGCCGAGCAGCTTGCCGACGAGGTCCAGGGCCTGGACGGGATCGCCGAGCTGCTCCCACAGGGCGACGATCAGCAGATTGCCGACGGCGTGCTCGTGCAGGTCGCCCTTGGACTGGAAGCGGTGCTGAATGACCCGCGCCCAGGTCTGGCCCCAGTCGTCGTCCCCGCACAGCGCGGCCAGCGCCTTGCGGAGGTCGCCCGGCGGCAGTACGCCCAGCTCCTCGCGCAGGCGCCCGCTGGAGCCGCCGTCGTCGGCGACGGTGACGACGGCGGTGAGGTCGCCCGTGATGCGGCGCAGGGCGGTCAGCGAGGCCGAGAGGCCCCGGCCGCCGCCGAGCGCCACGACCTTGGGCGCGACGACCTTGGGTGCCTCTCCGCGGCGCAGCCCCGTGCGGCCGCCGCCGGCCTCGTCCTTGCCGGAGGTGAGCCGGCGAAGGCGACGGAGCCGCAGGGTGCGTCCGGTCACTCGCGCCCCATGTCCCTGTGGACTACGACGGTCTCGACTCCCTCGGAGGCGAGACGGGCGGCGAGCTTCTCGGACATGGCGACGCTGCGGTGCTTGCCGCCGGTGCAGCCGACGGCGATCGTCACGTACCGCTTGCCCTCGCGGCGGTAGCCGGTGGCGATGAGCTGGAGCAGCTCGGTGTAGCGGTCGAGGAACTCCTTGGCCCCGGGCTGGCTGAAGACGTAGCCCGAGACCTCCTCGTTGAGTCCGGTGAAGGGGCGCAGCTCCGGGACCCAGTGGGGGTTGGGGATGAAGCGGCAGTCGACTACCAGGTCGGCGTCGACGGGGAGGCCGTACTTGTAGCCGAAGGACATGACGGTGGCCCGCAGCTCGGGCTCCTCGTCGCCCGCGAACTGGGCGTCCATCTTGGCGCGCAGTTCGTGCACGTTCAGGCTGGAGGTGTCGATGACCAGGTCGGCGTCGCCCCGCAGCTCGCGCAGCAGGTCGCGCTCGGCGGCGATGCCGTCGACGATGCGGCCGTCGCCCTGCAGCGGGTGCGGCCGGCGGACCGACTCGAAGCGGCGTACGAGCGCGTCGTCCGAGGACTCCAGGAAGACGATCCGCCGGGTCACCCCGCGGGTCTCCAGGTCGGCGAGGGACTCGCGCAGCGCGTCGAAGAACTGGCGGCCGCGGACGTCGACGACGACGGCGATGCGCGCCACGTTGCCCTGCGAGCGGGCACCGAGTTCCACCATGGTGGTGATCAGCGCGGGCGGGAGGTTGTCGACGACGAACCAGCCGAGGTCCTCCAGGCACTTGGCCGCCGTACTGCGGCCGGCCCCGGACATTCCGGAGATGATCACCAGCTCGGGGATGGCCGCCTCGGCGGTATCTCCGGGCTCCACTGTCGTGCCCGTACTCACCTGTGCTCCGTCTCGGTCGTACTCGGATTCGGATGCGGATCCCTGCCGGGAATCATGCTCTGATCCGCGGTCGTGCAGGGATTCGCGGTCGTTCTGGGATTCGCGGTCGTGTTGGGATTCGCGCTCGGTCATTGCTCGGTCCCCCGTTCGGATGCCGCCCCCGCGGGCGCGGGGATCTCATCCTCAATGATCTCCCCGGTCGCCATGTTGACGGCGGGACCGGCGGGCACCGCCCGGGCGAGGGCCGCGGCCACGGTCTCGGCCGTCTTGCGGCCTATGCCCGGGACCTCGCAGATCTGGTCGATTGTCGCCTGCCGGAGCTTCTTCACCGAACCGAAGTGCTTGAGCAGGGCCAGCTTGCGGCTCTCGCCCAGCCCGGCGACCTCGTCCAGCGGGCCCGACCTCAGGCGCTTGCCCCGCTTGTTGCGCTGGTACCGGATGGCGAAGCGGTGGGCTTCGTCGCGCACGCGCTGGAGCAGGTACAGGCCCTCGCTGGTGCGGGGCAGCACCACCGGGTCGTCCTCCCCCGGCAGCCAGACCTCCTCCAGCCGCTTGGCCAGGCCGCAGACGGCGACGTCGTCGATACCGAGCTCCTCCAGGGCCCGCTTGGCGGCGGCGACCTGCGGCTGCCCGCCGTCGACCACGACGAGCTGCGGCGGATAGGCGAAGCGCTTGGGCCGCCCGTCGTCCTCGGCCGTCCGGGCCTGCTCGCCGTCGGCGTCCTCGGGGGACCACTCGCCCGTCTTCAGCTTCTCCTGGAGGTAGCGGCGGAAGCGACGGGAGACCACCTCGTGCATGGAGCGGACGTCGTCCTGCCCCTCGAAGCCCTTGATCTGGAAGCGCCGGTACTCCCCCTTGCGGGCCAGCCCGTCCTCGAAGACGACCATCGAGGCCACGACGTCGTCGCCCTGGAGGTGCGAGATGTCGAAGCACTCGATGCGCAGCGGCGCGCCGTCCAGCTCCAGCGCCTCGGCGATCTCCTCCAGGGCCCGCGAGCGGGTGGTCAGGTCGGCGGCGCGCTTGGTCTTGTGCAGGGCGAGGGACTGCTGGGCGTTGCGGTGGACGGTCTCCATGAGCGCCTTCTTGTCCCCGCGCTGGGGGATGCGCAGGCTGACGAGGGAGCCGCGCCGCTCGGCGAGCCACAGGGCGAGCGCGGCGGCGTCCTCGGGGAGCGCCGGGACCAGCACCTCCTTGGGGACGGCCTCGCCCTTCTCCTCCCCGTACAACTGCTGCAGGGCGTGCTCGACGAGCCCGGCCGTGTCGACGGCCTCGACCTTGTCGGTGACCCAGCCGCGCTGGCCGCGGACACGGCCGCCGCGCACGTGGAAGATCTGTACGGCGGCTTCGAGCTCGTCCTCGGCGACCGCGATCAGGTCGGCGTCGGTGGCGTCCGCGAGGACGACGGCGTTCTTCTCCATGGCCCGGCGCAGGGCCCCTATGTCGTCGCGCAGCCGGGCGGCCTTCTCGTACTCCATCGCCTCGGCGGCGTCGCGCATGTCCCGTTCGAGCCGGGAGAGGTAGGTGCCGGTGCGGCCGGCCATGAAGTCGCAGAAGTCCTCGGCCAGTTCCCGGTGCTCCTCGGGCGTGACCCGGCCGACGCAGGGCGCGGAGCACTTGCCGATGTAGCCGAGCAGGCAGGGGCGGCCGATCTGGGCGGAGCGCTTGAACACCCCTGCGGAGCACGTGCGGACGGGGAAGACCCGGAGCATCAGGTCGACGGTCTCGCGGATCGCCCAGGCGTGCCCGTAGGGGCCGAAGTAGCGCACGCCCTTCTTCTTGGGGCCGCGCATGACCTGGACCCGGGGATAGTCCTCGTTCATGGTGACGGCGAGGGAGGGGTAGCTCTTGTCGTCCCGGTACTTGACGTTGAACCGGGGGTCGTACTCCTTGATCCAGGAGTATTCGAGCTGCAGCGCCTCGACCTCGGTGGAGACCACGGTCCACTCGACGGAGGCGGCCGTGGTCACCATGGTGGCCGTACGGGGGTGCAGTCCGGCGATGTCCTGGAAGTAGCTGGCCAGCCGTTGGCGCAGGCTCTTGGCCTTCCCGACGTAGATCACCCGGCGGTGCTCGTCGCGGAATCTGTAGACCCCCGGGGAGTCGGGGACCTGTCCCGGCTCGGGACGGTAGCTGGAAGGGTCGGCCATGCCAGCCACCCTACTGTCGCCCGCCGACAACCGAGCCGCTCCCCTCCCGCCGCGCGGGTTCCGGGGGCCGCGGGGACGGCCGGGAAGGGTGGCCCCGCGGGGCCGGGGGGCGGGGAGGCGCGGGAGCCCCGCGGGGCCGGCTCGTGGGAGGCGCGGGAGCCCCGCGGGAAGCGTGCCGGGCGCCGCGACCCGGTGGACCCTCCCGGTCAGAGACGGCCTAGGCCCGCGCCTCCCGCCGGCGCCGGGAGCGCCGCACGGCCAGGAGTCCGGCCGCGCCCAGCGCCAGGGCCACGGCTCCGGCGGCGACCGGCGGTACCCCCGTGCCCGCGGACCCGGCGGTGGCTTCCGTGGGGGCGAAGCCACCGGCCTTCCCGGACCTGGCGTAGGCGGTGCCGGGGAGCTTGTCCCCGTACGCCTTCACGACCCGCGCCCGGTAGGCGGCGAGGCTCGTACCCCGCTCGCCCACCGCGGCCACCGCGTCCGGGTCGAGCGGCAGGACCCGCTCGCCGTCGGCCACGTACCACGCGTCGATCTGGGGCTCCCGGAACACCGTCCCGCCGGGGAGCCTCTGCCCGCCGAGCCGGGCGTAGCGGAACTCGTCGTCGCCGGTGGCGATGTTCACCACCTGCCAGCCCGCTTCCGTCCTGGCGGTCCACAGGGCGGCCTGCTGACCGTCCGAGGAGACGGCCCTGCTGGCGAGGAACTCCATCCGGGCCACGGGTGCGCCCGGCTTCCCGGCGACGAAGTCCGGAGACAGGTGGTTGACGGGTATCGTCCCGCCCTCGACGCGGGGCTGCGCGGCGGTCGGCGAGACCTTGCCCTCGCGGGCGAAGAAGCGGGACAAGGTGGCGAGCGTGTCGGGGGCCGTGGCCGCCAGTGCGGCGGCGGCCCGGTTCTCGGCGGTGTCGCTCCGGGGCTGCGGTACGGGGGCGGCGGTCGCCTGGGTGGGGGCCAGGGCGAGCAGCGCGGCCCCCGCGACGACCGCGGCGGCGAGACGGGTCTTCATGGGGTCACGCCCCGATCCGGTAGAGCGAGTGGGTCCAGGAGAAGGTGCTGTTGTTCACGTACCAGGCGTGCGAGGCCCAGTTGTAGCGGTCGCTGGAGGGCCACGGGTCGCCCCAGTACACCCAGCTGTTGGCGGTGTCGTAGCCGTAGACGACGTGCATGTGGCCACCGCCGTTGGACCACTGGATGCGGGTCTCGACCGGGCGGTCGGCGTTGATCTCGCTCTGCACGGTGGAGTACTGGAGCCAGCCGTTGACGTAGGAGCCGGAGCTGATGCCGGCCCAGCGCAGGGCGGTCTGCACGTTGCCGAGGGTGGCCTGGTTGTTGGGGCAGTCGTAGCCCTGCTGGCGGTTGAACGCGGCGTTGCAGAACTGGTTCTGGCTGTAGCCGCGGCCGAACCAGGTGGCGATGGTGTTGCCGGCGGCGGCCCAGCACCAGTTGGTCTTCTGCTGTGCCTGCATGGTGATGTCGAGCCGCTTGTACGCCAGGGCGGCGTTCCCGGCGGCCCCGGAGTCGTCGGCGGTCGCGGTCGCACCGGTCGCGGCGGTCATGGCGGTGGCGGAGCCCGTAGCGGTACCGACGGCGGTGGCGGTACCGGTGGGCAGGGCGAGGAGCAGGGCGGTGACGAAGGCGGCGAGGTGGAGCCGCCGGTGGGGATTGCGCATCGCGTTCCTCCCGAGGTGGGGAGTGGGGGTGGAGGAGCGCGTCCGGACGCTGAGGGGAGCATCAGGGTGTTGTCGGGAACAGGTCAACACGCTTCAATACGGCGTGACATCGCGGTGTGAACGGTGGGGCCGGAGTGTGAACGTCCGCCACCGGTCCACCTGGACCCACCCCTGGCCCGCGCCTCGTACGCGAGGCCGCCCGCACCGCCGCGCGTGAACGTTCACAGGAGGAGCCGCCATGCCGTCGCGCGCGGAGCGCACCTTCTCGGACAGCGCCCCGGAGTTGCCGCACGTGGTCCACACCGGGCCCTTCCACCTCGCGCTGCGCTCCGCCCTGACCGCCCGCGGGCTCCCCCTGCACCGGATCCAGCACCGGCTCGCCGCCCGCGGCATCAAGCTCGGCGTGACCAGCCTCAGCTACTGGCAGCAGGGTGCCCGGCGGCCGCGCCGCCCCGAGTCCCTGAAGGCCGTACGGGCCCTGGAGGAGATCCTCGAACTGCCCGGGGGCACCCTGCTGCGGCTGCTGGAAGCTCCGGAACCCGCCGGCCCCGAGACGGCCCGGCCCCCCACCCGCTCCTACCGGGCCCTGTTCAGCGTGGGCGCGGCCGTGGAGGAGCTGCTGGCCGGCATGGAACTGCCCGCCGACGGCGGCCTGCACACCGTCGGCCACCACGAGCGGGTGCGGATCGGGCCCGCCGGGCAGCTGCTGGGCCGCGAGTCGCAGCACGTCGTACGGGCCCACCGCGACGGGGTCGACCGGTACGTCGCCGTCCACCACGGCGATCCGGGCTGCGATCCCGCGCGCGTCCGGGTACGGGCCGACGAGAACTGCCGGATCGGGCGGATCCGCCGCCACCCCGAAGCCGAGGTGGTCGTCGCCGAGCTGCTCTTCGACGCCCGGCTGCGCGCCGGGGACACCTACGTCTTCGGCTACGGCTTCGAGGACGGCACCGGCGGCCGCAGCGAGGAGTACGTGCGCGGCTTCAGCTACACCGGCGGGCAGTACGTGCTCCAGGTCCGCTTCGACGAGGCCGCGCTGCCGGTGCGCTGGCGCCGCTTCAGCCGCAGCGGGCCGGGCGCGCCGCGCGTAAGGCTCGCGGACCTGGCCCCGAGCGGACCGCACCGCGCCGTGCACCTGGTGGAACAGGGAGTGCGGCGCGGGGTGCTGGGGATCGGCTGGGACTGGGATTGAGCGCGGGCCCGGGCCGGTCCCGGGTCAGCCCGCGATGAGCTTGCCGCCCTCGGCCCGCACCGCAACCTCGGGCAGCGGGTCACCGGCCGGGCCGCGCAGCACCTTGCCCGTGGTCACGTCGAAGCGGCTGCCGTGGCAGGGGCAGTTGCCCTGACCCTCGACGATCTTGTCCAGGACGCAGCCGGCATGGGTGCACTGGGCGCTGAAGGCCTTGTACTGTCCCGCCTCGGCGCAGCTCACCAGGACCTTCGCCTCCCGGAACAGCTTCGCGCCGCCGACCGGCACAGCGGCCGCGTCGCCCAGCTCGACGGGCTCGGCGGGGACCGCCGGGGAACCGGAGCCGCTGTCGGACTCGGTGGAACAGGCCGTGAGCGCCGCTCCCGCACCGGCGGCCCCGACGATCGCTGCGGCGCCCTTGAGCACGGTACGGCGGGCGGCGGGCGGCAAGGCGGACATGCGGTTCTCCCGGGATGCTGGTCGGCTGGGCCCCCGACGATACCGCCGCCCGATGGGATACCTTCCCCCGCGTGATCGTCGTCGGTGGAGAGGCCCTGATCGACCTGGTGCCCGTGGCGCGGCCGCCCGGCGCCCTGCTGCCCCGGCCGGGCGGCGGACCGTACAACACCGCGCTCGCCCTGGGCCGGCTCGGCGCGCGGGTCGCCTTCTGCTCCCGGGTCTCCACGGACGGCTTCGGCGCCTCCCTGCTCGCGGGGCTGAGCGCGGCCGGCGTGGACCTCTCGCTGGTCCAGCGCGGGCCGGAGCCCACCACGCTGGCGGTGCCCGCTCTGGCCCCGGACGGCTCGGCGGCCTACGGCTTCTACGTCGAGGGCACGGCCGACCGGCTGTTCCGGCTGCCGCCCCCGCTACCCCCCGGGGTACGGGCCCTCGCGCTCGGCACCTGCTCTCTGGTGCTGGAGCCCGGGGCGAGCGCCTACGAGGCCCTCCTGCGCCGGGAGTCCGGGCGCGGGCTGCTGACCCTGCTCGACCCCAACATCCGGCCCGCGCTGATCGCCGACCCGGCGGCCTACCGGGCCCGCTTCCTGTCCTGGCTGCCGCACGTCCGCGTGCTGAAGCTGTCGCAGGAGGACGCGGCGTGGCTCGGCGGCCGGGTCGGCGACTGGCTGGCGGCGGGCCCCTCGGCGGTGGTGCTCACACGGGGAGCGGAGGGCATGACGGTGTGGACGCGGGAGGGCGAGGAGTACTCGGTACCCTCCCGCCGGGTCGGCGTGGTGGACACGATCGGGGCGGGCGACACCGTGAACGCGGCGCTGCTGCACCGGCTTTCGGGCACCGCGGCCGCCGGGGACGGAGCGGGCGGCGGAGGCGGGACGACTCCGGTGGACTGGCCCGAGGTGCTCTCCTACGCCGCCCGCGCGGCCGCGCTGACCTGCTCACGGGCGGGCGCGGAGCCGCCGTACGCGGCGGAGCTCTGACACTTCGGCCCGCGCCGCTCCCGCTCCCTACGCGCGCGTATGCGCGCGCCCGGCGGGGGAGCCGTTGCCGGGGGAACCCCCGACAACGGCTCCCCCGGTCCGAACCGGACCCGCGGCCACCCGCGGGATCACGCCTTGCGGGCGCGCGCGGCCTTCTTCGCTGCGGCCGCGGGCGCGGCCTTCTTCGCGGCCGCGGCCTTCTTCGCGACCGGAGCAGCCGCCGCCTTCTTGCGCGCCGTCGCCTTCTTCGCCGGCAGGGCCGGAGCCGGGGCACCGGCCTCCAGGACGCGGTCCGCGCCCAGGATGTCCCGCAGGAACTTGCCCGTGTGGCTCGCGCCCACCGAGGCGACCTGCTCGGGGGTGCCCTCCGCGACGACGAGACCGCCGCCGTACCCGCCCTCCGGGCCCATGTCGACGACCCAGTCCGCGGTCTTGATGACATCGAGGTTGTGCTCGATGACGATCACCGTGTTGCCCTTGTCCACCAGCCCCGAGAGCACCTTGATCAGCTTGGAGATGTCCTCGAAGTGGAGGCCCGTCGTCGGCTCGTCCAGGACGTACACGGTGCGCCCCGTCGACCGCTTCTGCAGCTCCGAGGCCAGCTTCACGCGCTGTGCCTCACCGCCCGACAGCGTGGGCGCCGACTGGCCGAGCCGCACGTACCCCAGCCCCACCTCGTTCAGCGTGCGCAGGTGCCGGGAGATCGTCGGTACCGCCTCGAAGAACTCCGAGGCCTCCTCGATCGGCATGTTCAGGACTTCGGCGATGGACTTGCCCTTGTAGTGGACCTCCAACGTCTCCCGGTTGTACCGGTCGCCGTGGCAGACCTCGCACGGGACGTACACGTCCGGCAGGAAGTTCATCTCGATCTTGATCGTGCCGTCGCCGGAGCAGTTCTCGCACCGGCCGCCCTTGACGTTGAAGGAGAAGCGGCCCGGCAGGTAGCCGCGCACCTTCGCCTCCATCGTCTCCGCGAAGAGCTTGCGGACGTGGTCGAAGACACCGGTGTAGGTCGCCGGGTTGGACCTCGGGGTCCGTCCGATGGGCGACTGGTCGACGTGCACGACCTTGTCGACGAGGTCGTCGCCGTCCACCCGCGTGTGCCGCCCCGGCACGGACCGCGCGCCGTTGAGCTCGCGGGCCAGGTGCGTGTACAGGATGTCGTTGACCAGCGTCGACTTGCCGGAGCCCGATACGCCCGTCACCGCCGTGAGCACGCCCAGCGGGAAGGACACGTCGATGTCCTGGAGGTTGTTCTCCTTGGCGCCGTGGACCGTGAGCCTGCGCGACGGGTCCACGGGGCGGCGTACGTCCGGGAGGGGGATGGCCCGCTTGCCCGACAGGTACTGCCCGGTGATCGACTCGCTGTTCTTCAGCAGGTCCTTCAGCGAGCCGCTGTGCACGACCTTGCCGCCGTGCTCGCCGGCGCCCGGGCCGATGTCCACGACCCAGTCGGCGACCTTGATGGTGTCCTCGTCGTGCTCGACGACGATGAGCGTGTTGCCCATGTCCCGCAGCCGTACGAGCGTCTCGATCAGACGGTGGTTGTCCCGCTGGTGGAGACCGATGGACGGCTCGTCCAGGACGTACAGCACGCCCACGAGGCCGGAGCCGATCTGCGTGGCCAGCCGGATGCGCTGGGCCTCGCCGCCCGACAGGGTGCCGGCGGCGCGGTTGAGCGAGAGGTAGTCCAGGCCGACGTCGACGAGGAAGCGGAGCCTCTCGTTGACCTCCTTGAGGACCCGCTCGGCGATCTTCTTGTCGCGGGCGTCGAGCTTCAGACGCCCGAGGAAGTCCGCGCACTCGCTGATCGACATCGCGGCGACCTCGGCGATGGAGCGGTCCATCACCGTCACCGCGAGCACGATCGGCTTCAGGCGGGTGCCCTCACAGGTGGGGCAGGGCACTTCGCGCATGTAGCCCTCGAAGCGCTCGCGGCTGGCGTCGCTCTCGGACTCCGAGTGGCGCCGCTTGACGAACGGCACCGCGCCTTCGAAAGCCGTGGTGTAGGCCCGCTCGCGCCCGTACCGGTTGCGGTAGCGGACCTCGATCTGCGTCTTGTGGCCGTACAGCAGGGCCTTCTTCGCCCGCAGCGGCAGCCCGGCCCACGCGATGTCGGTGCGGAAGCCCAGCTCCCCGGCGAGGGCGCCGATCAGCCGCTGGAAGTAGTCCTTGGTGTGGCCGAGGGACCACGGGGAGACCGCGCCCTCGTCCAGGGACTTGTCCTCGTCCGGGACGATCAGCTCCGGGTCCACCTCCATGCGCGTACCGATACCGGTGCACTCGGGGCAGGCGCCGAAGGGGGAGTTGAAGGAGAAGGAGCGCGGCTCCAGCTCCTCGAAGGACAGGTCGTCGTACGGGCAGTAGAGGTGCTCGGAGTACATCCGCTCACGCTCGGGGTCGTCCTCGGCGAGGTCGACGAAGTCCAGGATCACCATGCCGCCCGACAGCCCGAGGGCGGTCTCGACGGAGTCGGTCAGTCGGCGCTTGGCGCCCTCCTTGACCGTGAGGCGGTCGATGACCACCTCGATGGTGTGCTTCTCCTGCTTCTTCAGCGTGGGCGGCTCGGAGAGCTGGATCGTCTCCCCGTCCACCCGGGCCCGGCTGTAGCCCTTGGTCTGGAGGTCGGAGAAGAGGTCGACGAACTCGCCCTTGCGCTCGCGCACCAGCGGCGAGAGCACCTGGAAGCGGCTTCCCTCGGGCAGTGCGAGCACCTTGTCGACGATCGCCTGCGGCGACTGCCGCGAGATCGGGCGGCGGCACTCGGGGCAGTGGGGCTTGCCGATGCGGGCGAAGAGCAGGCGGAGGTAGTCGTAGACCTCGGTGATGGTGCCCACGGTCGAGCGCGGGTTGCGCGACGTGGACTTCTGGTCGATCGAGACGGCCGGGGAGAGGCCCTCGATGAAGTCGACGTCGGGCTTGTCCATCTGCCCGAGGAACTGGCGGGCGTACGACGAGAGCGACTCGACGTAGCGGCGCTGGCCCTCGGCGAAGATCGTGTCGAAGGCCAGGGAGGACTTGCCCGACCCGGAGAGTCCGGTGAAGACGATGAGGGAGTCGCGGGGCAGGTCGAGCGAGACGTTCTTGAGGTTGTGCTCGCGAGCGCCACGAACGATGAGACGGTCGGTCACGCCGGTCCGCACCTTTCTTGAGAGAGCGGGGGCACGGGCCCCCGTCCCAGGGTATTGGGGGGCGCCTCTGCGCTGGACTTGGAGAGTGGACTCCGTGGACTTCGAGCGTATAGCACGTGCATTCGATTTCCGGCACTACGCCGACTGCTTCACCCGATCGTGTGGCGAGGACCCTCGAAGGACTAGGCTCGTCCGCATGATTGATCATGTGCACGACCTGCGATCTGTACGTGAGGCCACGGACCGGCTGCTGACCGCGGTCGCGAAGCTGGACAACGCCGCCCTGGCCGAAGAGTCACATCTCCCCGGCTGGACCCGCGGCCACATCCTGGCCCACCTCGCCCGCAACGCGGACGCCCTGGTGAACGTCTTCGAAGGCCGCCCCATGTACGAGAGCGGCGCCAGCCGTGAGGCGGACATCGAGCGCGACTTCGGCCGGCCCCTGGTGGAACAGCTGGAGGACGTGCGGAATTCCGCCGCCCGCTGGGAGGAGGTGGCCGGGCGCCCGCAGGACTGGACCCGCGTCGTGGCGCTGCGCAACGGGGTCACCGATGTCGCCGCCCGCGTCCCCTTCCGGCGCCTGATCGAGGTCGAGCTGCACCACGTCGACCTGAACATCGGCTACGGGCTCTCGGACCTCCCCGAGGAGTTCACCGACCGGGAGATCGACTTCCTCGCCGAGCGCTGGTCGGGCCGTCCGGACGTGCCGCCGGTGACGCTGCGGGCGGCCGTGGCCGGCCAGGTCTGGCACACCGGCGGCACGGAGGGCACCCCGGTGGTCTTGGAGGGGCCCAAGGACGAACTGCTCGGCTGGCTGGCCGGGCGCGGACTCCAAGGCGCCCACCTCGCCGTCCTGGCCGGCGACGGCCTGCCCGAGCTCCCTCCGCTCTGAGGGTCGTCCCCCAGGTCCTGTCGGATCCCGCCGGGCCCACGGCTCGACCGACGAGATCCGAACGGGACGACCTAGGATGCCGATATGACGTACAGCGGAGCGGTCAAGGTCGGCGGTCCGGCCGACGTGCACGAACTCTCGGACCTGATGATTTCCAAGGTCGCGGTGGGCGGGATGAACAACAACGCCTACCTGCTGCGCTGCCGGGCCACCGACGAGCAGCTGCTGATCGACGCGGCCGCGGAGCCGGAGACGCTGCTGAGCCTGATCGGCGACAGCGGCATCGCGTCCGTGGTCACGACGCACCGGCACGGCGACCACTGGGGCGCCCTCCAGGCGGTGGTCGAGGCGACCGGCGCGCGGACGTACGCCGGCGCCCACGACGCCGAGGGCATCCCCGTGGCGACCGACGTGCTCGTCGCGGACGGGGACACGATCACCGTCGGACGCATCACGCTGACCGCCCGCCACCTGGTCGGCCACACCCCCGGCTCGATCGCGCTGGTCTACGACGACCCGCACGGCCACCCGCACGTGTTCACCGGCGACTGCCTCTTCCCGGGCGGCGTCGGCAACACCTGGGGCGACCCGGAGGCCTTCGTCCGCCTCGTCGACGACGTCGAGGCCAAGCTCTTCGCGCGGCTGCCGGACGAGACGTGGGTCTACCCGGGCCACGGCAACGACACCACGCTCGGCGCCGAGCGGCCGCACCTGGCCGAATGGCGCGAGCGCGGCTGGTAGCGGACACCGAATCCGTCAACCTGGTACCGGACTGCACTCCTTCCGGTCGATGATGGCCGAACGCACGTCCTGAGGGCACGGGGCGGGGTAATTGCTGCACCATGCAACAAGACCCCTCCCCGGCCACCGAGGCCACCCCCGCGGATCACGTCCCCGTGCCCCCCACCGCGGAACCCGCCCCCGCTGATCCCGACGCCGCGGTTCCGCGCCCCTCGATGCTCCGGCTCGCCTCGGCCTCCCTCGCCGGCACCGCCATCGAGTTCTACGACTTCTTCGTCTACGGCACCGCCGCCGCCCTGGTGCTCGGCCCGCTCTTCTTCCCCTCCTTCTCGCCGCCGGCCGCCACCCTCGCCGCCTTCGGCACCTTCGGAGTCGGCTTCCTCGCCCGCCCCCTGGGCTCCGCCGTCTTCGGCCACATCGGGGACCGCCACGGCCGCCGCCCCGTGCTGCTCGGCTCCCTTCTGCTCACCGGTCTCGCCACCGTGGCGGTCGGCTGCGTGCCCTCGTACGCCTCCATCGGCCTGGCCGCGCCGATCCTGCTGGTCGTACTGCGCTTCCTCCAGGGCTTCGGCCTCGGCGGCGAATGGGGAGGCGCGGTGCTGCTGACCGCCGAGCACGCCCCCGAGGGCCGGCGCGGGCTGTGGTCGAGCTTCCCGCAGATGGGCCCGGCGGTCGGGTTCCTCCTGGCCAACGGCCTGATGCTGACCCTGTCGGGCACGCTCACCGACGGACAGTTCGCCGCCTGGGGCTGGCGGGTGCCGTTCTGGGCGGCGGGGCTGCTGGCCCTGGCCGGGCTGTGGCTGCGCCGCTCGGTCGAGGAGACCCCGCAGTTCCGCGCGCTCGCCGAGGCGGACCGGCGGGCGGACGCCCCGCTGGCCGAGGTCGTGCGCGACCACTGGCGGCTGCTCCTGCTCACCGGCGGGGCACTCGCCGTGGGGTACGCCGTCTTCTACGCGGCCACCACCTGGTCCCTCGCCTACGCCACCGAGCACCTCGGGGTGCACCGCACGGTGATGCTGTCGTGCGTCATGGCGGCCGTGGCACTCAAGGGCATGGCCACCCCGGCGGTCGCGGTGCTCGGCGACCGCTACGGCCGGCGCCCGCTGTGCCTCGCCGGCTGCGCGGCCTGCGCGCTGTGGATGTTCCCGTTCGTCGCGCTGCTGCGCACGGCGGACCCGCTGCTGATGACGCTGGGGCTGCTCGGCGCCCTGCTCGGCATGGTGACGATGTTCGCGGTGGTGGGCGCCTACCTGCCCGAGCTGTACGCGCCGCGGATCCGCTGCACGGGCGCGGCCGTCGGCTACAACCTCGGCGGGGTACTGGGCGGCGCGCTGACCCCGATCGCGGCGACGGCACTGGCGGACGGACCCGGCCCCCCGTGGGCGGTCGCCGTGTACCTGACGGCGATCGCCACGGTCTCGCTGGCGTGCTTCGCCCTGCTGCCGGAGACGAACCCGGTGATCGTGCGGCAGCGGGCGGGCGCCCCGGCGGGATCGGAAACGGGGGCGGCCGAAGCGGCCGCCCCCGTCTAGCCCCGCAGGACCTTCCGGCGCGTTCAGGCGTCGACGCTGTCGGGCTCCGTGGCGGCGGCCTCGGCTGCCGCCTGCTTCTTCGAGGCGATCAGGCTGGTGATCGTGGTGATCACCAGGACCGCGCAGATGACGCCCAGGGAGACCGGGATGGAGATCTGCGGGACGTGCAGGCCGGACTCGTGCAGGGCGTGCAGCACGAGCTTGATGCCGATGAAGCCCAGGATGACGGAGAGGCCGTAGCTGAGGTGGACCAGCTTCTTGAGCAGGCCGCCGATGAGGAAGTACAGCTGGCGCAGACCCATCAGGGCGAAGGCGTTGGCGGTGAAGACGATGTACGGGTCCTGGGTGAGGCCGAAGATCGCGGGGATGGAGTCCAGGGCGAACAGCACGTCGGTGGTGCCGATGGCGAGCATGACGACCATCAGCGGGGTCATGACGCGCTTGCCGTTGTTCAGGACGAAGAGCTTCGTGCCGTGGTAGCGGTCGGCGACGCCGAACTTCTTCTCGATGGACTTCAGGAGGCGGTTCTCCTCGAACTCCTCTTCCTCCTCGTCCTTGCGGGCCTCCTGGATCAGCTTCCACGCGGTGTAGATGAGGAAGGCGCCGAAGATGTAGAAGACCCACGAGAAGTTGGCGATGATCGCCGCGCCGGCGGCGATGAAGATCGCCCGCAGGACGAGGGCGATCAGCACGCCCACCAGCAGCACGCGCTGCTGGAGGTGGGAGGGGACCGCGAACTTCGCCATGATCAGGACGAAGACGAAGAGGTTGTCCACGCTCAGGGACTTCTCGGTGATGAAGCCGGCGAAGAACTCCTGCGAGGCCTGGCCGTGCCCGAAGACCATCAGGCCGAGACCGAAGAGCGCGGCGAGGGCGATCCAGACGACCGTCCAGATGCCCGCTTCCTTCATGGAAACGTCGTGTGGCTTGCGGCCGATGAAGAAATCGGCGCCGATGAGGATGCCCAGACCAAGAATGGTCAGCACCCAGAGGGTCAACGAAACGTCCACTGTCTACACGCCTCCGGCAGATGGCTCAGCACTTTGTCAGCGTCATCGCTGCCGGAGGTCTCTTCCACCCGGAGGGCCAGGAGGCCACGGGCCGGCGCCCCGGGACCGGTTACGGTCCGTATTGACGGGCACGCCGTAGCAGGAAAGCAGGAATACTCCCCTCCGCACGACAAGGGTAGCGGCCACATGCGCTCAAGGTAAAGGGAAAACCAAGGACTGGTCAGTAGACGGTCATCCGATGCCCGGCGGCGGGTCGCCGCCGGCCGCTACCCGGCGGCCCGCCGGGCCGCCGCTACCCGCTCCAGAGCCTGATCGAGGACCCGGCTTCCCTGCGGCGGAAGGTCCGGCTCGAAGGTCCAGGCGTGCTGGACCCACGGATCGGCGAGATGGTTGTCGGGCACGGGCGACAGCCGCATGAGCGAGCGCCACAGCGGATCCAGCAACGGCCCGTAGGCCGAGGCCTCGTCACGGTCCGCGACCATCAGCAGGTGCACGCCGACCGCCGGCCCCTCGTCGGCGAGGTAGCGCAGGCGGGTGACGGCCCGATCGTCGAACCCGTGCGGGAAGTCGTGTACGAGGAGCAGCTGGTCGGAGGTGTCCACATCGGGCGGCAGGTCCTCCGGAGCCCCGGCCCGCACCGCCATCTGTACGAGGTCCACCCGCCGGGTCAGCCGCTCCAGGGTCTCGGTGACCCCGGCGGCCCCGGCGGCGGGCGGCCCGGCCAGCACCCCGGCGCGCACCAGCGGAGCCAGCGAGGCCGAGGCGGCGCCGGCCGCGTCGATGACGTGCACGGCGAACCGGTCGGCGGGATGGGCGGCGAGCAGCCGCGCGGCGTGCGCGACGGCCATGTCCATGGCGGCCCGCCGCAGCCGGTCGGTGTCCATGGCCATGGCTGCCTCGGAGCCGGTGCGGCCGTTGTCGATCCACAGGCCGCGCTCCAGCGGGACCCGGACCAGCATGGGAACGCGCAGGTCCGGCCGCTCGGGCAGATGGAGGTCGCCGAGGCGCAGCGCCAGGGGGCTCTCGGAGGGCGCTGCGTGCGCGTGCCAGACCGGGTTGTCCCAGCGGGCGTACGCGGCCGGCAGCGCGGGCTCGACGACTTCGGACTCGGCGGTGAGCACGACGAGGTCCCGGTCGAGGACTTCCTGCGCCCGCGCGACCAGTTCGTCGCGGCGGGCCCGGGCGGCGTCGCGCGCGGCGTTCCCGGAGCCGCCGAGGCGGTGGCGGGGGTCGGACAGGGCCTCGTCGAGCTCGCGGTCCATCCGGGAGTCGGCGAACTCGACGGCACCCCGGTAGGCGGCCACCGAGCGCGCCAGGTCCTCGAACATGCCCCAGACCTGGTTGTAGAGCCGCTCCTCCATGGACCAGCCGCTCGCGTCCCCGGCGACGGGGCGCGGCTGCTCGCCGGGCGGGGTCGGCGCGGCGGGGCGCGGCGCGGGCTCGGGGGGCTCCGTGCTGGTGCGGCGGCGCGGGTGGGCGTAGCTGACGGTGGGCGGTCCGCCGGCGGTGTCCCCGCCGGGCGTACCGGCGTAAGGGGATCCGGAGACCGGCTCCGGCGGGGCCGGGGCGGGCGGAGCGTCCTGCGGGGCGGGGGAGGGAGCGGGCTCCGGTGCCCGCAGGCCGCGCGGCACGGTGGGAGCGGGCCCGCCGGGCATGGCCGCCAGGGTGATGTCCCCGGCCGGGGTCTGCCCCAGGGCGGCGGCGGCCAGCTCGGCGGCCGCCGGGGCCGGCAGTCCGGCGTCGGTCAGGAGCGCGCCGAGCCCGCCGGCGTAGCCCTGGCCGACGGCGCGGACCTTCCAGGCTCCCTGGCGCCGGTAGAGCTCCAGGGCCACGACGGCGGTCTCGGACTCCAGGCCGGTCAGTGTGTACCCGGCGAGCTCGGCGCCCGCCGGGTCGCCCACGGACACGTAGGAGGCCGGGACCGCGCCGAAGCGGGCCGGGCCGCCGGGCGGCAGGACCAGCACCAGGCCGACCCGGTGCACGGCCGGTCCGACCGCGTCGAGGTCGACCAGGACGCTGTGCTGTCCCGAGACCGTCCCGGGCACTTCCAGCCCCGGCAGGGTCCGGGCGCCGGGATGGGCCAGCGACTCGGGGCCGGCGAGCCGGCCCTCGTCATCGGCGACCTGGGCCAGGGCGAGCACCGGTGTGCCCGCCGAGACCCTGATCTCCACCCTGCTCCGGGACAGGGGGTGGTTCTGCCCCCGGACCAGTTCGGCCGTCATCGTGCAGCCCCTCCCCCGTACCCGTTCTTGCGCCGTGCGATCTCGTAGGTCGCGCTGTACCGCTTGGTGTCCTCGTGCTGCTTACAGGTGCGGCAGGATCGCCGGCATCAGGTCCTGGAACGTACGGCCGTTGGCCGGGTTGCCGAGGGCCGTCATCTGCCAGCCGGCGCCGGCACGCGACACCTTCGCCATGATCTGCGCGGTGTACTGGCCGCCGCCGTCGAGGGTGTAGCGGGCCAGCTCCTGGCCGTTGGTCTCGTCGACGATGCGGCAGAAGGCGTTCTGCACCTCCTGGAACGTCTGGCCGGTGAACGAGTTCACCGTGAAGACGATCTGGTCGATGTGCACCGGCACGCGCTGCAGGTCGACGAGGATCGACTCGTCGTCCCCGCCCTGGCCGACGCCGCCGACGAGGTTGTCGCCGGTGTGCCGGACCGAGCCGTCGTCGCTCTGCAGGTGCCGGAAGAACACGACGTCGACGGGCTGCTTGTCGGCGAAGAGCACCGCCGAGGCGTCGAGGTCGATCTCCCGGGTCCGCGAACCGAACAGACCGCGGCGCTTGGCCGCCTGCCAGCCGAGGCCCATGCGGACCGCGGTCAGCGTGCCCCCGTCCGCCTTCTGCAGACTGATGGCCTGACCCTTGGTCATGTTGACCGTCACGCGCTGTCCCCTCTCCATAGCCCTCCCCCGATGGGGGTGCGCAGCGTGTACCTGCGGCTGGGTCCCAACCCTACTGACCGGCCCCGGGTCAGGCGAGGCCCGCTTCCTTCATCTGTCGGAGCTCCTTCTTCAGTTCGCCCACCTCGTCCCGGATCCGGGCCGCGACCTCGAACTGCAGCTCGGCGGCGGCGCCGCGCATCCGCTCGGTCATCTGCTCGATGAGCGCGGCCAGTTCGGCGGCGGGCCGGTCGGTCAGGACCTCGGCGCCCTTCACCCCCTTGGCGCCCTTGGCGCCCTTCGCCCCGGCCTTGCCGCCCAGCGCCGGGACCGGCGCCTTGAGGGCCTTGCCGTCCTTCGTCTGGCGGTACCCGGTGCCGAGCAGCTGCTCGGTGTCGAGCTCCTCGCGGGCGATGGTCGCCACGATGTCGTTGATCTTCTTACGCAGCGGCTGCGGGTCGATCCCGTGGGCGGTGTTGTAGGCGACCTGCTTCTCGCGGCGGCGGTTGGTCTCGTCGATCGCCTGGGCCATCGCCGGCGTGATGCTGTCCGCGTACATGTGGACCTGGCCGGAGACGTTGCGGGCGGCGCGGCCGATGGTCTGGATCAGCGAGGTCCCCGAGCGCAGGAAGCCCTGCTTGTCGGCGTCGAGGATCGCCACGAGCGACACCTCGGGCAGGTCGAGGCCCTCGCGCAGCAGGTTGATGCCGACGAGGACGTCGTACTCGCCGGCCCGCAGCTCGCGCAGCAGCTCGATCCGGCGCAGGGTGTCGACGTCGCTGTGCAGGTAGCGGACCTGGATCCCGAGCTCCAGGAAGTAGTCGGTGAGGTCCTCGGCCATCTTCTTGGTGAGGGTGGTGACCAGGACCCGCTCGTCCTTCTCCACCCGCTGCCGGATCTCGTGCACCAGGTCGTCGATCTGGCCCTCGGTGGGCTTGACCACGACTTCCGGGTCGATGAGGCCGGTGGGGCGGATGATCTGCTCGACGAAGCCGTCGCCGCGCGAGAGCTCGTACTTCCCCGGGGTGGCCGAGAGGTAGACGGTCTGGCCGATCCGCTCCTGGAACTCTTCCCACTTCAGCGGCCGGTTGTCCAGGGCGGACGGGAGCCGGAAGCCGTGGTCGACCAGGGTCCGCTTGCGGGAGGCGTCGCCCTCGTACATCGCGCCGATCTGCGGCACCGTGACGTGCGACTCGTCGATGACGAGGAGGAAGTCCTCGGGGAAGTAGTCGATGAGGGTGTTGGGCGCGGAGCCGCGCTCGCGGTCGTCCATGTGCAGCGAGTAGTTCTCGATGCCGGAGCAGGACCCGATCTGGCGCATCATCTCCAGGTCGTACGTGGTGCGCATGCGCAGCCGCTGGGCCTCCAGCATCTTGCCCTGCTTCTCCAGCTCGGCGAGGCGTTCGGCGAGCTCGGCCTCGATGCCGCGGACCGCCTTCTCCATGCGCTCGGGGCCGGCGACGTAGTGGCTGGCGGGGAAGACGTACAGCTCGCGGTCCTCGCTGATCACCTCGCCGGTCAGCGGGTGCAGGGTGGACAGGGCCTCGATCTCGTCGCCGAACATCTCGATGCGGACGGCCAGTTCCTCGTAGACCGGGAAGATCTCGATGGTGTCGCCGCGCACGCGGAAGGTGCCCCGGCTGAAGGCCACGTCGTTGCGCGTGTACTGGATGTCGACGAAGCGGCGCAGCAGCTGGTCCCGGTCCATCTCCTCGCCGACCTTGAGGGGGACCATCCGGTCGACGTACTCCTGCGGGGTGCCGAGGCCGTAGATGCAGGACACGGACGCGACGACGATGACGTCGCGCCGGGTGAGGAGGGAATTGGTCGCGGAGTGGCGCAGCCGCTCCACCTCCTCGTTGATCGAGGAGTCCTTCTCGATGTACGTGTCCGACTGCGGTACGTACGCCTCGGGCTGGTAGTAGTCGTAGTACGAGACGAAGTACTCGACGGCGTTGTTCGGCAGGAGCTCGCGGAACTCGTTCGCCAGCTGGGCCGCGAGCGTCTTGTTGGGTGCCATCACCAGCGTGGGCCGCTGGAGCTTCTCGATCATCCAGGCGGTGGTCGCCGACTTGCCGGTGCCGGTCGCGCCGAGGAGCACGACATCCTTCTCACCTGCGCGGATGCGCTTCTCCAGCTCAGCGATGGCTGTCGGCTGGTCGCCGCTGGGCTGGTAGGAGCTGACGACCTCGAAAGGCGCCACCGTGCGTTCGATCTTCGATACGGGCCGCATGGGTCAACCGTACGACCCCCCACTGACAGCCGACGTTTCCGGGGCCCGGCGGGGCCGTGCGGGTCTGGTCCGTTTGTCGTAGTTCGGTGGCGCCCCCGCGATCTTCAACCCCATGATCGCCGTACGCGGCTCCTCACCTGAAAGGGCGTCGAGAACGCATCGCCGAAAGTGCACCGCCGCAACGAATGCCGCTGCGCGCCCGTTTGAGAACGGGAGCAGGCTCACGACCCGAGGAGAACGCGCATGTACGTCCGACCCGCCGCCGCGGCCGCCACCGCCTTCCTGGGACTCACCCTGACCGTGTTCGGCGCGACGGCCGCCTCGGCGGCTCCCGGTCCGGACTGGCTCTCCAACCCGATCGTGTACGCCCACCGGGGGGCTTCCGCCTACGCCCCGGAGAACACCCTCGAGGCGGTCGACCTGGCCAGGCGGATGGGCTTCGACTGGGTGGAGAACGACGTACAGCGCACCGCGGACGGCGAGCTCGTGGTGATCCACGACGACACCCTGGCCCGCACGACCGACGTCGAGCAGGTGTTCCCGGACCGCAAGCCCTGGCGGGTCAAGGACTTCACCACCGCGGAGATCGCCCTGCTGGACGCGGGCAGCTGGTTCGGCCAGGAGTTCGCGGGCGCCCGGGTGCCGACCCTGCGGCAGTACATGGACCGGGTCCAGCGCAACCGGCAGCGGCTGCTCCTGGAGATCAAGAAGCCTGAGCTCTACCCCGGGATCGAGGAGCAGACCCTGCGCGTGCTGGAGGAGACCGGCTGGCTGGACGAGTCCCACGTGAGCCGGCGCCTGGTGGTGCAGAGCTTCAGCGCCGACTGCGTCCGCGCCGTGCACGAGCTGCGCCCCGACCTGGTGACGGCCTTCCTCGGCACGCCGGCCGTCGCCGACCTGCCGCGGTACGCGCGGTTCGCCGACCGCATCAACCCCTGGTACACCACCATCGACGGCGACTGGGTGGCCGCGGTGCACGGCCTGCTCGGCGCCCACGGCAAGGCCATGGAAGTGGACACCTGGATCGTCGACGACGCGGAGACCGCCCGGAAGGTCCGGGACATGGGCGTGGACGGGATCATCACCAACAAGCCCGACGTCGTACGGGAGGCCGTGGGCGGGTACTGAGCGGCGGCCGTGTCGGCGGGGGCCGTACCGTGAAGGGGTGGACAGCACCGAGCGGCCCCGCGGGCCGCACCTCGAATGGACCGTCGTCCCGAGCGACATAGGCCCCCTGCTCCTGGCCGCGACCCCGCAGGGCCTGGTCCGGGTCGAGTTCCACGCCGGGCCGGAGCGGGCCGACGCGATGATCGGCGCGCTGGTCTCCCGGCTCGGCGCCGACGCCTGGCGTCCCTCCCCGGGCGACGAGGTCCTGCTGGCCGAGCCGGTGCGCCAGCTGGCCGCGTACTTCGCCGGTGACCTGCGCCGCTTCGAGCTGCCGCTGGACTGGCGGCTCAGTTCCGGCTTCAACCGCGAGGCCCTGCGGGAACTGGACCGTTCCGTGCCCTACGGAGCGGTCGTCGGGTACGGGGAGCTGGCCGCCCGGACCGGCAGGCCGGGCGCGGCCCAGGCCGTCGGGCACGCCATGGGCTCCAATCCGCTGCCGCTGGTGGTGGCCTGCCACCGGGTCGTCGAGAACGACGGGGGCATCGGCGGGTTCGGCGGCGGCGTGGAGACCAAGCGCTTCCTGCTCGCCCTGGAGGGTGTGCTCCCGCAGCCGCTGTTCTGAGCACGCCGGGACGTACGGCTCCGCGTGGGGCGGTCGGGCTGTGCGTGGGCGTACGGCTCCGCGTGGGGCGGTCGGGCTGTGCGCGGTGCCGCGGGACTCGGCCCCACGGCGGGCCGGCCACTCGCCCACGGTAACCCTGTTCCGCGAGACGGTAAGGGGTGGGAAACTGCGGCGGTGACTACTCCCGCCGCCGCCGGATCCGGCCCCGCGCTCCCGCCCCACCCACGCCGAGGGGGCACCGCGTGAGCGCCGCACCGGACACCGACCGGTTCGCTCCGCCGATCGACCGCGCCGACCTGCCCCGGCTGCGGCGCCGGACCTCCGGAGTGCTGATCGCCGGCCAGATCCTGGGCGGCATCGGCGTGCCCATCAGCATCGCGCTGGCCCCGGTGCTGGCCACCGAGGTCAGCGGCACGGAGTCGCTGTCCGGCTTCGCCTCCACCGCCTCCGTGATCGGCACCGCCGCCTTCTCCCTGCCGCTCGCCGCACTGATGACCGCCCGCGGCCGTCGGCCCGGCCTGGTCCTCGCCTACCTGATCGGCGCGGCCGGCGCGGCCCTCGTCGTCCTGGCCGCCTCGGTCAAGAGCTTCCCGCTCCTGATGCTCGGCATGGCGGCTTTCGGAGCCGCCTCCTCCGCCAACCTCCAGGCCCGCTTCGCCGCGGCCGACCTGGCGGAGCCCGACCACCGGGCCCGGGCGATCTCCGTGGTGGTCTGGGCCTCCACCATCGGCGCGGTGCTCGGCCCCAACCTGTCCGCCCCGGCCAGCCGCAGCTTCGCCGGGACCTCCATACCCCAGACGGCGGGCCCCTTCGTGTGGGCCGGCGCCGTCTTCCTGCTCACCGCCGGGCTGATCTCCGTACTCCTGCGCCCGGACCCGCTGCTGACGGCCCGGGCGCTCGCCGCGCCCGAGGAGCAGACCCGCGCCGGGCGCTCGCTGCGCGCCGGGTTCGCGGCCGTCAAGGCCTCCCCCAGGGCCCGTCTCGCGCTGGTCACCATCGCGGTGTCGCACACCGCGATGGTCTCGATCATGGTGATGACCCCGGTCGACCTGGGCCACCACGGCGCCGGGCTCCAGCTCATCGGACTGGTCATCAGCGGGCACATCGCCGGCATGTTCGGCTTCTCGCCCGTGATGGGCTGGCTCGCGGACCGGATCGGCCGGCTGTCGGTGATCGGCCTGGCGGCCGGGCTGCTGTCGGTCGCCGCGCTCCTCGCGGGCACCGCCGGCGGGAGCCACGCCCAGAGCGCCGCCGGTCTCTTCCTGCTCGGCCTCGGCTGGTCCGCGGGCATGGTGTCCGGCTCGGCGCTGCTGACCGACTCGGTGCCGCAGCCCGCGCGCGCCGCCGTACAGGGCCTGGGGGACCTCACGATGAACACGGCCGCCGGTGTGGGCGGTGCGGCCGCCGGCCTGATCATGTCCCAGGCGGGCTACGGCTGGCTCAACGCGGTCGGTGCCTCGCTGCTCCTGCCGATGGCGGCGCTCGCGCTCTTCACCTGGCGCCGCCATCCGCTCAAGGCCGCGGGCTGAGGCCCGTCCCGTGGCCCCCGGTGGATGGCCCGCCGGGGATCACAGGACCGCGCTGGGGCTCAGTAGCTGATGTGGTAGGCCTTGCGGAGCGTCTCGTGGACGGTCCAGACGGTCTTGTCGCCCTCTCGCAGGACACATGCGGATCCCGGTCCGACTTCCAGCGTCGCGCCGCCCTCCACCTCGATGGTGGCGCGACCGGCGACCACGACGAACAGCTCGTCCGCCTCGGTGTCCGTGACCGCGCCCGGGGTGATCTGCCAGATCCCGCGCACCTGGGAGCCGTCGGCCGCCTCCCACAGCACCTTGCCCGTCACGACGGGCTCGCCGGAGACGATCTGCGCGGGGTCGAGGGCCTCCGGCTCCAGCTCGGAGTCGGGGAGGTCCACGACCGAGACGGCGAAGGAGGCGGGGGCGGAGGCGGGGGCGGCGCTGTGGTCACTGGTGCTCA
The DNA here is from genome assembly GCF_042736715.1 of Streptomyces sp. NPDC060049. Lineage (NCBI taxonomy): Bacteria > Bacillati > Actinomycetota > Actinomycetes > Kitasatosporales > Streptomycetaceae > Streptomyces > Streptomyces sp. NPDC060049. The sequence goes on along the minus strand of NZ_JBHWVV010000013.1, from coordinate 120,570 downwards.
TGGGTCGTCAGCCTATTCCGGGCTTCCCTCCCCCCGGGGTGGCCACAGCGTCCAGCGCGCGCCCGCCCCACCCGTCACCCTGTCGAGCGGCGCCGGGCGATGAGGACCGGCTGGTGGAAACCGGTGTCCGACGGCGCGTGCCACACGGCGTCGACGAAACCCGCCTCCGCGGCGAAGGCGGCCGTCTCCTCCTCCGGCAGGGCCCAGTACGTGGTGCCCGACACCTTGGCCGTCCAGGTGTCCCCGGCGGGCAGTAGCTGGAAGAACTCCAGGTCGTAGCGGGCCCCGTCGGCGTGCCAGTGCCACAGCTGGAAGGTGATCGTCCGCCCGTCCGGACCGGTGCGCACGTGCGGGGCGTCGCTCTGCGGCCGGGTCCGGCGCAGTTCCCCGTACGGGCGGGTGGACAGGAGCAGCAGTCCGCCGGGGCGCAGCACCCGCAGCATTTCGGCCAGCGCGGTCCGTACGTGGGCGGCCGTCAGCAGGTGCGGCAGGGCGTTGTCGGCGCAGACCACCGCGTCGAAGGAGCCGTCGGGGAAGGGCAGTGCCCGCATGTCGGCGGCCAGGACCGGCAGGGCGACCCCCCGCGCCCGTGCCTCGCGGGCCGCGCGGGCGACGGAGACGGGGCTGAGGTCGCTGCCTGTGACGCGGTGGCCGAGGGTGGCGAGGCCCAGGGCCTGGGTGCCGATGCCGCAGGCGCTGTCGAGGATCCGGAGCGGCGCCGGGCCGAGGGCGGCGCCGAGCAGGGCGTCCAGGGAGCGGCCCTGGCGGGTGGTGCTCGCCTGCCAGTCGGCGTACAGGAGGTCGTAGCGGCCGGCGAGTTCGTCGTAGAAGCCGCGCGGATCGCGGCGGGGGTCCCGGGCATCCGGAGCGCTCATGGCGGAACGCTACTCGGACAGGATCGCACCGGTGCGTCGGGGGCGCGTTTGGGGCGCCGGGTCCCGTGCCAGGGATGGGGACATGTCTCAGCACACAGCATCGGAGCCCACCGTCCCCGCCACCGCGGCCGGCGCCACCACCGCGGTCCCCGTCCTGTCGGACGAGGTACGCGAGGCGCTCGCCCGCGGGCAGCCCGTCGTGGCCCTGGAGTCGACGATCCTCGCGCACGGCCTGCCCCGCCCGCGCAATCTGGCGGTGGGCGGGGAACTGGAGGAGCTGGTCCGGTCGGAGGGGGCGGTTCCGGCGACGATCGCGGTCGTCGACGGGGTGGCGTACGCCGGTCTCGACAAGGCGCGGCTGGAGCGGATCGCGGGTGGCGAGGGAGTGCGCAAGCTCGGCCACCGGGATCTGGCCCCCGCCCTCGCCACGGGCGCGACGGGCGCGACGACGGTGTCCGCGACGGCCTTCCTGGCCGCGCGTGCGGGCCTGCGGGTCTTCGCCACGGGCGGGCTGGGCGGCGTGCACCGGGAGTGGACGCGCTCGCAGGACGAGTCGGCGGACCTGTCGCTGCTGGCGCGGACGCGGATCACGGTGGTGTGCGCGGGGGTGAAGTCGATCCTGGACGTGCCGGCGACGTTGCAGCGGCTGGAGACCCTGGGGGTGGGGGTGCTGGGGTACGGGACGGATCGTTTCCCCGGGTTCTACCTGGCCGATTCCGGCGAGCCGGTGGAGTGGACCGTGGACCGCCCGGAGCAGGTTGCGGCGGTGATGGCCGCCCAGGACGCGCTCGGCGGGCCGCGGTCGGCACTGCTGGTCGCCAATCCGGTCCCGGAAGGGGAGCAGTTGGATCCGGAGCTGCACGACCGGGTACTGGCCGAGGCGCTGTCGCAGTGCCGCGAGCGCGGGATCACGGGTCAGGCGGTGACACCGTTCCTGCTGGGGTTCCTGGTGCGTGCGACGGGCGGCGCCTCGCTGGAGGCGAACCTCGCGGCGGTACGGGGCAACGTGCGCCTCGGGGCCCGGATCGCGCGGGCCTGGGCGGCGCGGCCGTGACCCCGGCGCCCGGCAGCGACGCGGCGTCCGCCCCGGGGGCCCTGCTGGTCATCGGGGACGTGGTGACGGACGTCGTGGCGATCCATGCGCGGCCACTGGCTCCGGCCACCGACACCCCGGCCCGGATCCGGACCCTGCCGGGCGGCGCCGGAGCCAACGCGGCCTGCTGGGCGGCCCGCTCGGGCGCCGCGGAGGTACGCCTCCTCGCGCGGGTCGGCGCCGAATCGGCCCGGTGGCACGAACGGGCGCTGCTCGACGCGGGGGTGCGCCCCCGGCTGGTGATCGATCCGGCCGAGCCGACCGGGACCGTGGTCGCGCTGGTCGGCAAGGACGCGGAGCGCACCTTCCTGACCGACAGCGGGGCCGCGCTGCGCCTCTGCCCCGCCGACTGGGATCCCGCGCTGCTGGACGGGGCCGCTCATCTCCACCTGTCCGGCTACCTGTTCTTCGCCGGGGCCAGCCGGGAACTGGCCCGGGTGGCGCTGCGGGACGCGGGCGCGCGGGGGGTGCCGGTGAGCGTGGATCCGGCTTCGGCCGGCTTCCTGGCCGCGCTGGGCCCGGAGCGCTTCCTGGCCGCCGTGGCGGGGGTCGGCGCGGCGGGGGTCGGCGTGCTCCTGCCGAACGAGGACGAGGCCCTGCTGCTGGCGGGTCTGACGAGGGAGGCCGGCCCCGCCGGGGTGGCCCGGGCCGCGGCGGAGCTGAGCCGGCGGGTTCCGCTGGTGGTGGTCACCCTGGGCGCGGCCGGAGCGCTGGTCGCCGAAGACGGCCGGGTGACGGCCGAGGTGGCCGCGCAGACGGCCGAGGCGGTGGACTCCACGGGTGCGGGGGACGCCTTCACCGGCGGGTTCCTCGCCGCCCGGCTGGCCGGCGCGGGTACGGCGCGGGCCGCCGGGGCCGGGTGCCGGGCGGCGGCGCTGGCGGTGACCCGGCTGGGCGGGCGGCCGTAGGGGGACCGTACGGTCGTGGACCGAGGCGTTCCTTACGAGGTGTACTGCTGGTCGAGCGAGTCGATGACGCCCGCGCCGTCCAGGTGGTAGCGGAAGACGCGACCCTGGTCGGGATGGGCGATCAGCCAGTCGGTGAGCTGCTGGAGCGTGATCGGCCGGCTCACCGTGCTCGCGACGACCGGGGTGACGGCCGTGATCTTGGCGTCCTCGGCGATGTTGAGGAAGGTCTCCTTGCCGACCGTCTCGAAGGGGGCGGCGTCCGCGCCCGGCGCGGCGCAGCCCCAGTTGCCGTGCTTGACGACGAGGCTGTGCGCGCCTCCTTCGGGGGTGTAGCGGTTGACGGCGATCTCGTCGGGCGAGATCGGCATCTTGTGGTCGCAGGTGGAACCGGGCGCGGGCGTCTTGGCCCTGCCCGTCGGGGTGGCGGCGGGGGTCGGCTCCTGCGCGGGCTTCGAGGGGGCCGGAGCGGCCGAGGGCGTGGCGGAGGGCGTGGCCGTGGCAGGCGCGCCGGTGGTGGGGCTCGCACCGGCGGCTCCCGCCCCGGTGTCCTCGTCGCCGCCGCAGCCGGTGAGGGCCAGCGTCCCGCACAGGGCGAGCGCGGCCAGCGCCGCCCGGCCGCGCGTCCGTCTCCCGGCCCGAACCCGTACGCCCTGTCCGCGCATTGCCGTCTCCCTCTGCCAAGGCGCCACCGGGTGGCCGCCGTCGAAGCGTGCCGTCAACGTAGCGCTCGGTATCGGCCAGGGCGATGGCCGGAACCGTTCGTCACCGTGCCGGGATCCCCTTGTTGCGGTGCGCGGACCTCCGTGACGGGCCTGGGGTGCGAGGTCCCTGTGTCAGCCGTGTCGGCGTTCGCGCAGGCCCGTCCAGGCGGGGTGGCGGGGGTCGTCGGCCCGGACCAGCACGTCGGCCAGGTCCGCCGGGCCGGTCTCGGCCTCGTAGCGCTCGAAGGCGGGCAGGGTCCAGCGGGCGGACTCCTCGGTCCGGCGGGCGAGCGCCCCGCGGGAGAGGCTGATGTGGACGCTGAGGTCGAAGGGGAACCAGTGGCCCAGGAGTAGCGGGCCGTGCACGATCAGCACGCCGCCCGGCGGGAGTTCGGCATAGGCGCTGCGGGTCGCCCGGTCGGTCACGGGGTCCCAGAGGTCCGGCAGCACCCGGCCGGTGCCGCCCGGGTCGGTCGGACCGAAGACCTCGCGCCAGAGCGCGGCCGTGTCGTACCAGGAGCCGAGGTAGGAGTCCACGTCCTCGCGCCCGAACTCGAAGCGCAGGGAGGCCGGTCGCAGGAAGTCCTCGGCCGCCACCACCAGGACCGGGCGGCCGCGCGGACGCAGCGCGTCGGCGAGTTCGCCGGCGAGCACGCCCGTGAGGGCGGCGGGCGCACCGTCGATGCCCACCCGCCGCCAGGCGGCCGCCCCTTCGTCGTCGGGCGGTCCGTCGTCGAGGTGACCGGCGAGCCGCTCGGCCATCCGCTGCCATGTGATCGCTTCCAGCTGCACGAGCCCATTGTCAGTGGTGGCACCTAACGTTTTTCACGAGGGATCACCGGCGCACAGGGCCGGCGGCCCGGCCTTGGGGAGGGGTCTGTCATGGCTCGGGAGACGACGTATCTGGAGCTGTCGCAGGACGACGGCGGTGCCCACAAGTTCTACGAGGTGACCGTCGACGGCACCGCCGTCTCGGTGCGGTACGGGCGCATCGGTGCGGACGGGCAGCTGCAGAACTCCTCGTTCCCCACGGTCGAGAAGGCCCGCGCGGCCGCCGCGAAGAAGGTCGGGGAGAAGGTCCGCAAGGGCTACGCCCCGGCGGTACGCGGCGTCCGCGCGGCCCGGTCGGTGACGCGCCGACAGGTGACGGCCACGCCTTCGACGGCGCGCACGGCCGCCCCGGTCCTGTGGCGGTTCCGTACGGGTTCGTCGGCCTTCGGGATCCATGTGGACGAGGACCGCTGCTGGGTCGGCAACCAGGCCGGCGACGTCTACACGCTGAGCCACGGCGGTGAGGTGCTGGCCCGCTATTCGCTGCCGGACGGGGTGAAATGCCTGGTGGCGGACGAGTTCTGGATATACGCGGGCTGTGACGACGGCACGGTGTACGACCTGTCGTCGAAGGTGCCGTTCGGGGCGTACGACATCGCGGCCGATGTGGACATCTTCTGGCTCGACATCCACGAGGGCGTACTGAACGTGTCCGACCGCGACGGCGGGCTGACCGTGATCGACCACGAGGACGAGTTCCAGTGGTCCCGGCGCTCCGAGGGCTCCAACGCCTGGATGGTGCGGGCGGACGAGCGGGGCGTCTACCACGGCCACAGCAAGGGCGTGACGGCCTACGCCCCGGACGGCGGGCGGCAGTTGTGGCACACGCCGACCAACGGCTCGGTGCTGTTCGGGTGGCAGGAGGACGACTCGGTGTACGCGGGGACCGGCCGCAACACCGTGCAGCGGCTGTCGAAGGCGACGGGCGCGGTGCAGGCCTCGTACCGGTGCGACGCGGCCGTGTACTCGTGCGCGACGTCGCCGGACGGGCGGCACGTCTTCGCCGGTGACCTCGCGTCCTCGGTGTACTGCTTCGACGCCGACGGTCGACGGCTGTGGAAACTGGGAACCGGCAGCGGGGCGGCGCTGTCCATGCAGTACCTGGACGAGCGGCTGTACCTGGTGACCACCGACGGGTCGCTGGTGTGCGTGGACGCGAGCGAGGCGGCGATCGCCTCGGCCCGGGAGGGGTCGGTGCCGACGGCCGTCGATGTGAAGTCGGCGGCAGCCCTGCCCGTTTACACCCCGGCGGCGACGCCCGCAGCGGTGGCGACGGTGTCGGTGGCCTCGGTGCCCGCGGGCGGCGTGGTCGTGGAATGCGTCCAGCAGGGCGGCCGGATGCGGGTCCAGGTGGTGTCGGGCGGTTTCGAGCCCTCCTGGAACGTGCAGTTCCCGCGCGGCATACGGGAGGCCGGTGCCCGGTACGTCGTGGACGGACTGCACGCGGCGTCCGGCGGCTTCTACCGCGTGCGCGGGGAGATACGCCGTCTGGTCTGACCCGGTGCGCGATGGACGGGCCCCGTCGTGTTCCGCGCGGCGGGCCGGCTCACCCGGTACGCGGGGGGCAGGCGCACGGCGTGGCCCCGGGCGGTGCCTCGGCGGGCAGCGCGAAGGGGTCGCCCTCGGCGAGGGCGGCGGTCACGTGGAGCACGACGGGCTGCTTGCCGAAGTTGCGTCCGAGGTGGACGTGCCGGATGCCGGCCGGTTCGACGAAACCGGCTCCGACGTGGTGTACCTCGACCGTGCCGTCGTGCAGGATCCGGGTCAGCGTGCCGGACTTGACCACCGCTATCAGCGGGACGCGGTGGTAGTGCCAGCCGGTGCATCCGCCCGGCTCTATGGTGATCTCTCTCGCCACGAGATCGGAGGCGGCCTCCGTCTTGGGGCGCCGTGCCGTCGCCTGGGGGCGCCGCGCCGTCGCCTGCCTTCCAGCCATGTCTTCCTCCTCGATGGGCCCGCCTCGGCCCACCCTGCTCAAGGTAGGAGGACATCACGATGCCGGGGAAGACTCTGTGAAAGGGCAACTACCCATTCGTACAAGGTGATATACGGCCAAGACAGCGGTATCACATCGACATGAGCCTGGTCGTTTTCGAGTCGACGAAGCAGATCCACTGCGCGCAGTGCAGGCGGGGACCGCTACGGCACCTCGTCCGCGAGGCCGGCGTGCCCCGCTGCCTCGACTGCGCAGACCTCGGACACCTCGTGTACCTGCCGCGCGGCGACACGGCACTCACCCGTCGTGCCCACGAGGCCAGTTCGCTCTCCGCCGTGGTCCTCCGCTTCCACAAACGCCGCCGCCGCTACGAACGCCTGGGGCTCTTCGTCGAGGACGCCGCCCTCGCCCGCGCGGAGCGCGCCTGCCTCGCGGACGCCGAGGCGCGGGCGCGGCGCCGGGAGCGCGACCGGCTGCGCCGCGCGGCCGAGGACACCCGGTTCACGGCGGCCTTCGCCGCCGAGATCCTGCGGCTGTTCCCCGGGTGCCCCGCCGAGCGGGCGGGGGCCATCGCCGCGCACGCATCGGTGCGCGGCAGCGGCCGGGTGGGGCGCAGCGCGGCCGGCCGGGCCCTCGACGAGCCGGCGGTGTCGGCCGCGGTACGGGCGGCCGTGCGTCACCTCGACACCGAGTACGACGCCCTGCTGATGGCGGGGGTCCCCCGCTTCGCCGCCCGGGCCCGGCTGCGGCCGCGCATCGACGCGGTCCTGGACGGCTGGCGGACGGCCGACGCGGCGCGGTCCCTGCCGTCCGGCGTTTCCCGGGCCGCTAGTTGAGCCGGAAGCGGCGGTAGAGCAGCACGCCGCCGAGCAGCAGCGCTCCGCCGCCGGGGAGCAGGTAGCCGACGCCGTCGGCCCCGGTGTGGGCGAGCGACGGACCTCGCGACGGGTCTTGCGACAGGCCTCGCGACGGAGGAGGAGGCGGGGTGACGGGGCGCACCGTGACGGGCGGCTGTACGGGCTCGGAGCCGCCGGGGGTTCCGCCGTTGACGGAGGTGTTGCCGGTGGAGGAGTTGCCCACGCCGACCACGCTCACCGCGTTCCCGCTGATGTTCAGGGGGATGTCGACCGGGAGTTGGAGCCCGTTGCCGGACAACAGCCCCGGCGAATCCTTTCCGCTCCCGTGTGCCACCGCTCCCCCGCCGTTCCCCGCACCGTTTCCGGCGCCCTGTTTCGAGGACCGGGACGACGGATGGGAGGGCCGCGGCCCCGGCTCACCGGGACGACCGCCGTCCGGGGCCTCGTTGGCGCACCGGTTCCCGGCGGCCGAGTTGAGCACGCCGACCACGCTCACGGTGTTCCCGCACACGTTCAGCGGCGTGTTCACCGGCAGCTGCACGAGGTTCCCCGACAGCAGCCCCGGCGAACGCTCGGCCCGCCCGGCCGCGTCCGCGTCGGCGTGGGCGAGGCCGCCCACTCCCGCGACCGCCAGTCCACCCCCCGCGACCACCGCCGCGATCAAGCCATTCCGACGACTGTGACGCATCAGCTTTCCTGCCTTCCGAGGAGTCCACGGGTGTTCCACCCGCACCGGAGACAACGCGCTGGACCCGTTCGGGTTATAGAGCCGGTAGGCATTTCACTCCATCGTGTACTGGGTAATCCCTACTTCATGACTCGCCCGCTGCTCCTCCTCGGCGTGGACGGCTCCGTCAATCCCTTCCGGTCCCGCCTCGCGGGTCTGCGCGGATACACCGGCCGCCGGATGTGGCCCGCGGTATGGCTGTCCTGCCGCGCGCCGGATTCCCGCAGCGCCCGGCGCGGCCTGCGGGTGCGCCTGTAACCGGCGCACGGCGCCCGCCTGCCGGCCCTGCCCCCGCGGCCGGGCTCAGCGCAGAAGGGCGGTGACCGGGTCCGGGGAGGGGCTGCCCGTGGGCCACCAGTCGTCGTCGCCCAGGCGGTTCTCGTAGGCGTACCAGAGGGCGTCACGGCCGAGTCGGAGCTGGCGGGAGGAGCCCGTGAGGCGGTTGCGGTCGGGGCGGAACGTGCCCTGGGCGGCGGCTATGAGCGCCGGGCGGGCCCGGTCGAAGGGGCCCGCCGGCGGGTCCCACGGCTCTTCGAGGGCGAGCAGCGCGGGCAGGGCGCCCTGCCTCCAGGCGGCCGCGCCCCGGGCTAGGTCGGTCGTACTGCGGCCCGTGGCGTGCGCCAGCTCCCGGTAGAGGGCGCGGGCCGCGCCGGTGAGCCCGGCCGTGGGATGCGCCGAGGCGAGCCGGACGGCGTCCTGCCAGCGGGTCAGCCCGGCCATGGGATCCTCGCCGGTGGTCAGCAGGGCCAGGGCGCGGGCGGCGGCGTCCGCGGCGAGCTGGTCCAGGGCCAGCGGGTCCGGGGCGGCGGGGTCGGACGGATAGGCGGGCGGCACACCGACGGCTGCGGGCGCCGCGAGCGCGGCGGGCAGAGGCGGCAGGACGGCGCGGCCGAGCGCCTCGCGGGCCGGCACACCGGGAAAGTCAGGGGCCGTGTCGGGCTGTTCGCGCGCCGCGTGGGCGGCGTTGCGGCGGGTGAGCTCCTCCAGCAGCTCCCGCTCGCCGCGCCCCCGCAGGAGCAGCAGGACGAAGGGGTCGCCGTCCAGGAGCCGGGCCGCGCGGTAGCAGAGGGCCGCGGCGTGCTTGCACGGCGGGCGACCGACGTCCGGGCAGGAGCAGTGCGCCCCGAGCTCGCCCGCGCCGGGCAGGACGGTCTGCGCCAGGGACTGCGGCACCTCCCGCTCCAGCAGCGCCGCGAGCGCCGTCGGATCGGCCGCGACGGCCTCCAGGAGCTCGCGCCACTCGGCGTCCGCGAAGACGCGCAGGGACAGCTCGGTACGGTACGGGCGTGGTCGGCTGCCCCGTACGTAGGCCACGATCCGGCCCGGCGTGACGGTGACGGCGTCGACGTGCCCCTCGGCGGCATACGTCCGCCCCCGGGCCAGACGGGCTCCGTCGCCCGCCGCCTCGAGGGCCGACACCCAGGCCCGGCCCCACCAGCTGACGGCCTCCACCCCGGGCGGCACGGCCTCGAAGGTGCGGCGGCGGTCGTCGCGTGCGGTGATCACGCGGGCCTGCGCAGGGAGACGAGGTCGGCCAGCTCGCGGTCGGTCAGCTCGGTCAGCGCCGCCTCGCCGGAGCCGAGCACGGCATCGGCCAGCGCCCGCTTCGCCTCCAGCATCTCGGCGATCCGGTCCTCCACGGTGCCCTCCGCGATGATGCGGTGCACCTGGACGGGCTGGGTCTGGCCGATGCGGTAGGCCCGGTCGGTGGCCTGTTCCTCGACGGCCGGGTTCCACCAGCGGTCGTAGTGGATGACGTGGGCCGCCCGGGTGAGGTTGAGACCGGTGCCCGCGGCCTTGAGGGAGAGCAGGAAGACGGGGACCTCGCCGGCCTGGAAACGGTCCACGAGCTCCTCGCGACGGGCCACGGGGGTACCGCCGTGCAGCAGTTGGTGGGAGATGCCGCGCGCCGTCAGGTGCCGTTCGATGATGCGGGCCATCGTCACGTACTGGGTGAAGACCAGCACCGAGCCGCCCTCGGCCAGGATCGTGTCGAGCAGCTCGTCCAGCAGGGCCAGCTTCCCGGAGCGGTGCGCGATCCGGGGAGGACCCTCCCTCCGGGTGTGCTCTTTCGGGCTCAGGCTGTGTTCTTTCAGGCTGTACTCATTCAGGCTGAGCTCCTTCAGATACTGCGCCGGGTGGTTGCAGATCTGCTTGAGCGAGGCGAGGAGCTTCATGATCATGCCGCGGCGCTCGATGCCCTCGCTCTCACTGATCACGGCCATCGCCTCGTCGACCGCCGCCTGGTAGAGCGAGGCCTGTTCGCGGGTGAGCGACACCGGGTGGTCGGTCTCCGTCTTGGGCGGCAGCTCGGGCGCGATCCCGGGATCGGACTTCTTGCGCCGCAGCAGGAACGGGCGGACCAGCGCGGCCAGCCGGGCGACCGCCGCCTCGTTGCCGCCGTCCTCCTCCGTCTGGTGCTCCACGGGCCGGGCGTGGCGGGCCCGGAACGCGGTGAGCGGGCCGAGCAGTCCCGGTGTGGTCCAGTCGAGGAGCGCCCACAGTTCGGAGAGGTTGTTCTCCACGGGGGTGCCGGTCAGCGCCACCCGTGCGGGCGCCGGGATGGTGCGCAGTGCCTTCGCCGTCGCCGAGTGCGGGTTCTTGACGTGCTGGGCCTCATCGGCGACGACCATGCCCCAGGGCTGTTCGGCCAGCCGGGCCGCTCCCGCGCGCATCGTCCCGTAGGTGGTGAGGACGAAGCCCCCGTCGAGACCTTCGAGGCTGCGGCCGGCCCCGTGGAAGCGGCGCACGGGCGTGCCGGGGGCGAACCTCTCGATCTCCCGCTGCCAGTTGCCGAGCAGTGAGGCGGGGCAGACCACCAGCGTCGGCTCGGGACGGGCGCGGTGCAGGTGGAGGGCGATCAGCGTGACCGTCTTGCCCAGCCCCATGTCGTCGGCGAGGCAGCCTCCGAGGCCGAGCGAGGTCATCAGGTCCAGCCAGGCCAGTCCACGCGCCTGGTAGTCGCGCAGGGTGGCCTTGAGCCCGGCGGGCTGGGGCAGCGGGGCGAGCTCCCCGGTCAGCCGGTCCCGCAGCGCGGCGAGCGCCCCGACGGGGACCGCCGCCACCGGCTCCCCCTCGACCTCGGTCGTCCCCGACAGGACGGCGGCCAGCGCGTCCACCGGATCCAGCAGACCCAGCTCGCGCTTGCGCGCCTTGCGCACGAGCTCCGGATCGACCCGCACCCACTGGTCGCGCAGCCGCACGACGGGCCGGTGGGCCTGCGCGAGTGCGTCCATCTCCCCGGGAGTGAGCCGGTCGCCGCCGAGCGCCAGCTCCCAGGAGAAGGCGAAGAGGTGATCGGCGTCGAAGAAGGCGGTGCCGTCGGTGGCGGAGCCCGGCGCGGTGGACCGTACGACGGCGGTCGCCGACAGCGTACGGGCCAGCTCGCGCGGCCAGTGGACGGGGACTCCGGCCGCCGCCAGCCCGGTCGCGGCGCGGCCGAGGAGGTCTTCGAGCTCGGGATCGGAAAGGGCCAGGACATCGGGTACGGGCTGGTCCAGCAGGCGCAGCAGCGGCGGCCAGACCCGGGCCGCCCGGCGCAGCGCGAGCACGGCGTCGATCCGGGCTCGGGGTCCGAAGCCGGCTGCGGCGGCGCCCGCCCAGAGCACGGAGGCGTCCGTGACCAGGGTCGGGTCGGCGAGGCTGTGCACCTGGACGACGGCGGCCCCGGCGCGGCGCATGTCTTCCCCGTGTCCCGCCTCGCCCTCGGCCTCGTCGAAGAGGCGGAAGGCGGACAGGTCGAGCCGCAGTGAGATCCCGACTCCGGTGTCCGCGCCGGAGGCGACCTGCGCCACCCAGTCCCCCATGTCGGGGACGTGCTGCGGCTCCCGGGCGGCGAACGGCCGGCCCGCGGCGAAGGGCGCGGCCGGGGTGCGGGGCAGGCTGTCGGCGACGGCGTCGAGGAACGCCCGGACCAGCGCCGCCGGTTCGGGCAGCTGGAGCGGGCGGCGCCCGGCGAGGGGCGTGGCGTACCCCTCGTGGGGCAGCGCGGCGGCGACCGCGCGCAGGTGCCCGATGTCCTCGGCGTCGAGTGGCCCGGCCCGCCAGGCGTCGATCCCCTCGGGGGTCAGGCCGGGCAGCAGGCGGCCCCGGGCCACGAGGGTGAGCGCCTGGACGGCGGCGGTCCCCCAGGCGCGGGTCGCCGGATGCGCGGCGGGGCTGCGGACCGCGCGGACGAGCAGGGGCAGGGCGGCGGTCACCGTGAGGGTGACGGCGGGTACGGTCCGGCTGCGGATCCCCTCGCCGTGCGGGCGGACGACCGTGAGCGGGGCCGGGGTGCCACCACGGCCGCCCCCCTCTCCGTCTCCGCTCCCGTCTCCGGTGGGCAGTAGGTCGCCGTCCGGGGCCCAGAAGGCGATGCGGCTCTCGCGGGGGACGGCGGCGGGCAGGAACACGGCGGCATGGCGGAGCAGCGCGGACGGCCTCGCCGGTGCTTGCCGCGTCATCGTGTCCCCCTCTCGCCGTCGGCCGGTCGGACGGATCCCGTCTGCCGCCGAGTCTAGGCGCGGCCACTGACAATCCCGCTGGCCTGCGCTTTCGTCCTAGTCCCGGGGCCGGCAGCACCGCGCGGCCGGCTGGGCGCGGACCGGGTGTTCAGCGGCCCCAGCGGCCCTGTTCGTACGCGAAGCCGTAGTCCGGCCGGTCCGGGCCGGCCGCGGAAACACGCCACGGGCGGCCGTCCTCGTCGACGCGGAGGGTGCCGGAACCCGTGGAGGAGGTCCATCGCAGGTCCAGGTACCAGTCGCAGTCGCAGCCGGTGGTGGTCGTCTCCACGCGCAGGACGGCCGGCTCGGCGGCCGAGACCCGGAGCGGGAAGGCGGGAGCCCCGATGGCCTCCCCCGCGTCGTTTCCGGCCACGGCCCTGGCCAGCGGGCGGGGGGCGTCCAGGTCGACCGCGAAGCCGGCCGGGGTGAGCGCCCCGCCGCAGCCCTGCGACATCCGGTACACGTTCCACGGCAGCGGGGCCCGCCGCGCGGCCACCCGTACCTGGAGGTCCTGAAGGACCACGGGATCCGGCCCCGTGCCGTGCAGGGTCACCTCGACGATCTGCGTCCCCGCGTGCACGGCCCCGCGGGCCGCCGCCCATCCGGGGGCGTCCGCCTCCACCGGCGGCGGGGGCACTGCCGAGGGGCCCGGTTCGGCGAGGTACGCGTGGTCGCAGCCGGACGCCCACACGTGCGACCGTACGGCCGCGCGCAGCGGCGGCGCCTGCACCGTCGGCGGGGCCCCGGAGCCTGGAGCGGTCGCGGCCGCGGTGGCTGTCGCGGTCGGCCCGGCCTGCGCGGGCCGCGGGTCCGGGCCCGGCCGGTCCGTCTGACCAGTCACCGTCAGAGCCACGGCTACCGCCGCGAGCGCCGCCGCCCCGGCGGCGACCGCCACCGCGGCCAGGAACCGGCGCCCGGGCCGCCGGCCGGGCAACGTCGGCCCGGCGGGTCCGGCGGGTCCGGCGGGTTCAACCGGTCCGGCGGGTTCAACCGGTCCGGCGGGTCCGGCCGGGACCACCGGCGCGGCGGCCACCACCGGCGCGCCCGCCGCCACGGGCGGCGCCTCCCGAGCCACCCGCCCCTCCCGTAACACCGGCACCTCCCGCACAACCGGCGCCACCATCACAACCGGCGCCTCCCGTGTCGGCGGCCCCACCAGCCCCTCCGGCTCACCCCGTGCCGCGGCCCTTCGCCTGGCGTCCGCGAGCAGCCACGCCCGGTGCAGGTCCAGTGCCTCCCCCCGCGTGGCCCCGCAGGCCCGCGCGAAGCGGTCCACCGCCGCGAACTCCACGGGCACCGCGTCTCCATTGCAGTAGCGGTGCAGGGTCGAGGTGCTCGTGTGGAGCCGCCTCGCGAGCACCCCGTAGCTCAGCCCGGACCGGTCCTTCAGGTCCCGCATCAGCCGTGCGAACGCCTCCGCCTCGGCCGGTCGCTCCGCCTCACCCACGATGTCCCCCGTCCCGCGACGTCCCGCGACCCCGTTCCATGCAGGGGGTGTTCCCCCAGGTGACGGCACGTACGGCCGTTCCAGTGTCCCGGTTCATCCACAAACCGTCGCCCGACGCCCCAAGCCGGGTAGAGGCTCTTCGCGGACACCACCGCACCGACAGCCGATACGGGGAGAACCGACCATGTTCCGACGCACCACCCGGGCCACCGCAGTCCTCGCGACAGTGGCTGCGGCCGCCGCCCTCGCCCTCACCTCTTCCACCACGGCCGCGGCCGCCACCGCGCCCGGGTTCATCGGCGGCGCCGACCTGCCCCCGCACCCGGGCTCGCCCTGGTTCGCCGGCAAGGTCACCAAGGGGCTGCCCGAGTCCCCGCCGTTCTGCCTGGACGGCGCGCTCCCGGCGGCCGGGAGCTGGCACCGCACGTTCGGCACCGAGTTCGACACGGGCGCGGTCCAGGTCTCCGTCCGCGCCTCCTCCACCGGCGCCGCCGCCGCGCTCGCCGCCTCCCTGGAGCGGAAGGTGGCCGCCTGCGCGGCCGACTGGCTGCGGACGACCCCGGGCGGGACGGCCTCCTGGCAGGACTACGGGAAGCTCACCGTCGAGGAGGGCGCGCACGTCTACGGGGTACACACCTCGGCCCCGGAATCCGAGCCCGGCGCGCACCTCTACGGGATCGGCCGCGACGGCGCCACCGTGACGGTCGTGAAGTGGGGGCAGATGGGGAACCTCTCCGACGCGCCCGTCCCGGCCTTCAAGAAGACGACGACCACGGCCGTGAACAAGCTCAGCCCCTGAGACGGCGCGCGCCTGACGCGGCGCGCCCCCGGTGGGACCATGGAAGGAGGCCGGGCGAAGCGCAACGACCACGTCGAGGCGGTGTCCATGCGAACAGGCAGCGAACCGGTGACCGCCCGCAGTGCACTGCGGCTGCGGTTCTGGCTGAGCTTGTGGGGGCTGATCTGGGCCGGCGGCGGGGCGGCGGCGTTCGCGTTGGCCGCCCGCCCCGGCTGGGCGGCGGCGTGCGCCGCCGTCGCCGTGATCGCCGCGGTGGACCTGGCCGTCGTCGTGCGCCACATCCACCAGGGCCCGCACTACCAGCCCGGCCGGGACATCCCACCGTACGAACCCCCGCGCGGGCGGTAGCAGGCAGCGGCGGGCCGAGGGGCTTCACAAGGGCTCCCGGACGGGGCTACTCCTCGAAGCGGGCGGCCGCCAGGTAGTCCGGCCGGGGATCGAGCGCGGCCGCCAGCCTGAAGTGCTTGCGGGCCTGCTCGGGACGGCCGGAGCGCTCGTGGGTCCGGGCCAGCGCGAAGTGGGCGAAGGCGTTGTCCGGCTCCCGCTCCAGCACCAGCTCGAACTCCAGCTCCGCCGGCCTGAGTTGGGCGGCGGCGAAAAAGGCCCGGGCGCGCAGCAGCCGGGCCGCGGTGTTCTCCGGGTGGGCGGCTATCACCGAGTCGAGCAGTTTCACCGCACCGCGCGGGTCGCGCGCGGCGAGCAGCCGCTCGGCGGCCCGGTAGTCGATGACGTGTGTCGCGGGAGACGGCGACGAGGACGGCGGGGGCGACGGGAGCTGCGGCGTGGTGTCGGACACGGTCTTGTCCTTCCCGCTCGGGGAGCGTTCAACGCCCCACGGCCCCTCCGCTATCGCGCCCGCGCCGTGAGGTCGTCCCACACCTTGCGCACCTGCGGCTCCAGCGCCTCCAGCGGCCCGTCGTTGTCGATCACGAGCGTGGCCACGGCGAGCCGCTGCTCCCGCGTGGCCTGCGCGGCCATCCGGGCCCGCGCCTCCCCTTCGTCCATGCCGCGCAGCGCGGTGAGCCGGGCCAGCTGGGTTTCGGGGGCGGCGTCCACGACGACGACCAGGTCGTACAGCGGCGCGAGCCCGTTCTCGGCCAGCAGCGGTACGTCGTGCACCACGATGGCGTCGGGTCCCGCGGCGGCTTCCAGCTCGGCGGACCTGGCCCCGACGAGCGGGTGCACGATCCCGTTGAGGATCCGCAGCTCGGCCGGGTCGGCGAACACGACCGATCCCAGCTTCGGCCGGTCCAGCTCGCCCGCGGGGGTCAGCACGGATTCCCCGAAGGCCGCCACGACGGCCGCGAGCCCGGGCGTGCCCGGCTCCACGACCTCGCGGGCGATCCGGTCGGCGTCCACGACGACCGCCCCGTACCCCGCCAGCAGCCGCGAGACCTCGCTCTTGCCGGCGCCGATTCCGCCTGTCAGGCCAACTTTCAACATGCCCGGCAGACTAACCTCCGCGCCCCGGGCCCCGTACAGCCCCCTGCCGGGGACGGGGCCCGAGGGCTCAGCCCTCGCCCTCGCGCTCCGCGAGGAACCGCTCGAACTCGCGCCCGATCTCGTCCGCCGACGGGATCTCGGCGGGCTCGGCGATCATGTTGCCCCGGGTCTCGGCGCCGGCCGCCGCGTCGTACTGGTGCTCCAGTCCCTGGACGAGGCTGACCAGCTCCTCGTCGCCTTCGCGGATCTGCCGGTCGATCTCCGTCTGGGTGCGGTGCGCCTCGGTGCGCAGCGCGTGCGCGACCGCGGGCAGGACCAGGCCGGTCGCGGCCGTGATCGCCTCCAGGACCGTCAGCGCGGCGTCCGGGTACGGCGAGCGCGCCACGTAGTGCGGTACGTGGGCGGCGACGCCCAGCACGTCGTGCCCGGCCTGGCCGAGGCGGAACTCCACCAGCGACTCGGCGCTGCCCGGCACCTGCGCCTCGTCGAACGGGCTGCGGTGGCCCGGCATGAGGTCGGTCCGGTTGCCGTGCGGGGTGATCCCGACGGGCCGGGTGTGCGGGACGCCCATGGGGATGCCGTGGAAGTTGACGGAGAGCCGGACGCCGAGGCGCTCGACGATCTGCCGGACGGCGACGGCGAAGCGTTCCCACTCCACGTCCGGCTCGGGGCCGGACAGCAGCAGGAAGGGCGCGCCCGTGGCGTCCTGGACCAGGCGGACCTCCAGGAGGGGCTCCTCGAACTCCGCCCAGTGGTCGCGCTGGAAGGTCAGCAGCGGGCGGCGTGCCCGGTAGTCGACCAGCCGGTCCGCGTCGAAACGGGCCACGACCTGGTGGGGCAGCGTGTCGAGCAGCCGCTCGACGATCTGCTCACCGGCCTCGCCGGCGTCGATGTACCCCTCGAAGTGGTAGAGCATGACCAGGCCGGCCGAGTCCTGGGCGAGCGCCAGGTCGGCCACCGCCAGGCCC
Source organism: Streptomyces sp. NPDC060049 (assembly GCF_042736715.1). Classification (NCBI taxonomy): domain Bacteria; kingdom Bacillati; phylum Actinomycetota; class Actinomycetes; order Kitasatosporales; family Streptomycetaceae; genus Streptomyces; species Streptomyces sp. NPDC060049. Next base: position 103,501 of record NZ_JBHWVV010000013.1, on the reverse strand, counting down.
TTGGCGTCCCATTCGTACAAACCTTGTGGATCAAGCACCGTCACCACTCCTCCTCGCCTCGTTCTCTGCGAAGAACGTCCAAGGAGCCGTGACCATTCCCCAGTTGGCGGTATTCACCGCGACCCGTGCGAACCGCGCGATCTTCGCGACCGGCCCGGCCCCGTATGAACCTGCCCGGTCCCGCCCGTACAACGCGGCGAGGCCCGCCCCCCGAAGGGGACGGGCCTCGCCGTTGAACATCAGCTCAGCTCACACCGCACGCGAGCGGGCGGCGCGTCGCGCTGCTGCGATCAGCTCTGGCCGCCGGCCAGCTTCTCGCGGAGCGCGGCCAGGGCCTCGTCCGACGCCAGGGCGCCGGAGGTCTCGTCCGCACCCTCGGAGGAGTACGAACCACCCGAGATGCCCGCACCAGCGCTGCTGCTGCCACCGGCGGCCGGAGCGGCCGCACCCTCGGCAGCGGCGGCCTCGTCGGCCTCGCGGCTCTTGATGACCTGCGCCTGGTGCTGCTCGAAGCGCTGCTGCGCCTCGGCGTACTGGGTCTCCCAGGCCTCGCGCTGCTTGTCGAAGCCCTCGAGCCAGTCGTTGGTCTCGGGGTCGAAGCCCTCGGGGTAGATGTAGTTGCCCTGGTCGTCGTAAGACGCGGCCATGCCGTACAGGGTCGGGTCGAACTCGACCGACGCCGGGTCGGCACCGAAGGACTCGTTGGCCTGCTTCAGCGACAGCGAGATCCGGCGACGCTCGAGGTCGATGTCGATGACCTTGACGAAGATCTCGTCGTTGACCTGGACGACCTGCTCCGGGATCTCCACGTGGCGCTCGGCCAGCTCGGAGATGTGGACCAGACCCTCGATGCCCTCGTCCACGCGGACGAACGCACCGAACGGAACCAGCTTGGTGACCTTACCCGGGACGACCTGACCGATCTGGTGCGTCCGGGCGAACTGCTGCCACGGGTCTTCCTGCGTCGCCTTCAGCGACAGGGAGACGCGCTCGCGGTCCATGTCGACGTCGAGGACCTCGACGGTGACTTCCTGGCCGACCTCGACAACCTCGGACGGGTGGTCGATGTGCTTCCAGGACAGCTCGGAGACGTGGACGAGACCGTCGACGCCACCCAGGTCCACGAAGGCACCGAAGTTGACGATCGAGGAAACGACGCCGGAGCGGACCTGACCCTTCTGCAGGGTGGTGAGGAACGTCTGGCGAACCTCGGACTGGGTCTGCTCGAGCCAGGCGCGGCGGGACAGGACCACGTTGTTGCGGTTCTTGTCCAGCTCGATGATCTTCGCCTCGAGCTCCTTGCCCACGTAGGGCTGGAGGTCGCGGACGCGACGCATCTCGACGAGGGAGGCCGGCAGGAAGCCGCGGAGGCCGATGTCGAGGATGAGACCACCCTTGACGACCTCGATGACGGTACCGGTGACGATGCCGTCTTCTTCCTTGATCTTCTCGATCGTGCCCCAGGCGCGCTCGTACTGCGCGCGCTTCTTGGACAGGATGAGACGGCCTTCCTTGTCCTCCTTCTGGAGAACCAGGGCCTCGATCTCGTCGCCGACCTTGACGACCTCGTTCGGGTCGACATCGTGCTTGATCGAGAGCTCGCGGCTCGGGATGACGCCCTCGGTCTTGTAACCGATGTCGAGGAGAACCTCGTCCCGGTCCACCTTCACGATGACGCCGTCGACGATGTCGCCGTCGTTGAAGTACTTGATCGTCTCGTCGATCGCGGCGAGGAACGCTGCCTCGTCACCGATGTCGTTGACCGCAACCTGCGGAGTGGTGGCGGTGGTCTCGGTGCTGCTCGTCATGTGGGTAAGGGCTCCGGTTACGGACAGAAAGTCGTAGGTACTGCTACGCCGGGAGCCCTTATCGGCATCTGCCGAAGAAGCCGGACAGCCAAGGAAGCCCCAGTTCCGCGAGAGCGGGGTGGGGGCCTCGAAAACCGAGGGGTCATCAACAGATACAAGCGCAGCCTGCTAGGTCTGAGGAGCACAGGCTCGCAGCGCAACTTGTAGCATACGGGGGCAGCCGGACAGGGTCAATGCGCGAAGGCGCACACCTCGGGCGGATCGCCGCACAACCGGCACAATTAGCGGGCGGGCAGAGGTCGATGACCCCTTCCGCATGCGTTCCGCAGAATATTCGCAGACTACGACGACGGGCCCCATGAACCAAGAGGACTACGCCCCCGAAGAAGCGTACGGAGCCGGCCCGGCCGCCGAGGACGACTCCGAGGCCACGCGGCGTGACGCCGGGGAAGCGGAGAGCAGCCGGGCGAGCCGCGGCTGGTGGGACCGCAACGCCGACGAGTACCAGAGCGAGCACGGAGCGTTCCTCGGCGACGACCGGTTCGTGTGGGGCCCCGAGGGCCTGGACGAGGCGGAAGCGGCCCTCCTCGGCCCCGCCGCCTCCCTCAAGGACAAGGACGTCCTGGAGATCGGCGCCGGCGCCGCCCAGTGCTCGCGCTGGCTGGCCGCGCGGGGGGCCCGCCCCGTCGCCCTGGACCTCTCCCACCGCCAGCTCCAGCACGCCCTGCGCATCGGCGAGGACGTCCCCCTCGTCGAGGCCGACGCCGGACGGCTCCCCTTCCGCGACGGTTCCTTCGACCTCGCGTGCTCCGCCTACGGCGCCGTCCCCTTCGTGGCCGACCCCGTGAACGTGATGCGCGAGGTGCGCCGCGTCCTGCGCCCCGGCGGCCGCTGGGTCTTCTCCGTCACCCACCCGATCCGCTGGGCCTTCCCCGACGAGCCCGGCCCCGAAGGGCTGTCCGTCTCCGCCTCCTACTTCGACCGCACCCCCTACGTCGAGCAGGACGAGCAGGGGCGCGCCGTGTACGTGGAGCACCACCGCACCCTGGGCGACCGGGTACGCGACGTGGTCGCGGGCGGCTTCCGCCTCGTCGACCTGGTCGAGCCCGAATGGCCCGAGTGGAACAGCCAGGAGTGGGGCGGCTGGTCCCCCCTGCGCGGCAACCTCATCCCCGGTACGGCGATCTTCGTGTGCGAGCGGGACTGAGACCGTGATCCGTACGGCCGACCTCGACTCCCTTCCCGTCCGGGAAGCCGTGCCCGCGCTCGTCTCGGCGCTGGACGCCCACGGCACCGCCGTGCTGTGCGCACCGCCCGGGACCGGGAAGACCACGCTGGTGCCGCTGGTGCTGGCGGGGCTGACCGGGGGCGGACCGCGCCGCCGTGTCGTCGTCGCCGAACCCCGCCGGATCGCCGCCCGCGCGGCGGCCCGCCGGATGGCCTGGCTGCTCGGCGAGCAGGTCGGCGCCTCCGTGGGCTTCACGGTGCGCGGCGAGCGGGCCGTCGGCCCCGGCACGGTGGTCGAGGTGGTCACCACCGGTGTGCTGCTCCAACGGCTCCAGCGGGACCAGGAGCTGTCCGGGACCGACCTGGTGGTCCTCGACGAGTGCCACGAGCGCCACCTGGACGCCGACACGGTCGCCGCCTTCCTCCTGGACGTACGCGAGACCCTGCGCCCCGAGCTGCGGCTCGTCGCGGCTTCGGCGACCACCGACGCCGCGGGCTGGGCCCGGGTCCTCGGGGGCGCCCCGGTGGTGGAGGCCGCCGGCGTCTCCTACCCGGTGGAGACCGTGTGGGCACCGCCGGCCCGGCCGGTGCGGCCGCCGCACGGCATGCGCGTGGACCCGGCGCAGCTGGCACACGTGGCCTCGGTGGTCCGGCGGGCCCTGACGGAACGTTCCGGCGACGTCCTGTGCTTCCTCCCCGGCGTCGGCGAGATCGCCCGGGTCGCCGGACAGCTCGGCGCGGCCGGCGCGGAGGTCCTGCAGATACACGGCCGCGCCCCGGCCGCCGTCCAGGACGCGGCGCTGTCCCCCTCGCCCCACCGACGGGTCATCCTCTCCACCGCCGTCGCCGAGTCCAGCCTGACCGTGCCCGGCGTGAGGATCGTCGTGGACTCGGGACTGGCCCGCGAACCCCGGGTCGACCACGCGCGGGGCCTGGGCGCGCTCGCGACCGTACGGGCGTCCCGCGCGGCCGGGCGGCAGCGCGCGGGACGGGCCGGGCGGGAGGCACCGGGCACGGTGTACCGCTGCTGGGCCGAAGCGGAGGACGGGCGGCTGCCCGCCTACCCGTCCCCCGAGATCCGGATCGCGGACCTGGCGCAGTTCGCGCTCCAGGCCGCCTGCTGGGGCGACCCCGACGCGACCGGGCTCGCCCTGCTCGACCCGCCGCCGGCCGGAGCGATGGCGGCGGCACGCGACGTACTGCTGGCCGTGGGCGCGGTGTCCCCGGCGGGGCAGCCCACCCCGCGCGGGGTGCGGATGGCCCGCCTCGGCCTGCACCCGCGCCTCGCCCGGGCGCTGCTCGACGGCTCCGCCGCGCTCGGAGCCCGACGGGCCGCGGAAGTGGTCGCGCTGCTGAGCGAGGAGCCGCCCCGGGAGTACGGGGACGACCTGGCCGCCGCCTGGCGCCGGGCCCGCGCGGGAGGCGACCCGTACGCGTCCCGCTGGCGGGCGGAGACCAAGCGCTTGGAGCGCGCCGCCACGGAGAGGGACCGTGCGGGCGGCATCAGCCAAAATCCACCTCCGGCGTTCGAGGAGCGGGGTCCGGGGCTGCGCCCCAGCAGCGGCGCCGCACCCGACGACGCCGCCGCCGGGCTGGTCGCAGCACTCGCGTTCCCCGAGCGGGTCGCCAAGGCCAAGGGCGCGGGGGCCTTCCTCATGGCCAACGGAACCGCCGCCGAGCTCCCCGACGGGTCACCGCTGCGCAGCGCGCCCTGGCTGGCCGTGGCCGTGGCCGACCGACCCCCGCATTCGGCGTCCGCCCGCGTCCGGCTCGGGGCCCTCATCGACGAGGACACCGCCCTGGCCGCCGCCGGCCACCTGCTGCGTTCGGGCGAAGAGGTGCACTGGGAGGACGGGGACCTCGTCGCCCGCTCGGTGGAACGCCTCGGCGCCGTCGAGCTCGCCGCGCGGCCGCTGCGCGACCCCGACCGGGCCCTCGTGCGGGCCGCCCTCCTCGACGGGCTGCGCACCGACGGCCTCGGCCTGCTGCGCTGGACCCCGGACGCGCGGGCGCTGCGCGCGCGGCTCGGCTTCCTGCACCGCACGCTCGGCGCGCCCTGGCCCGACGTCGCGGACGACGGGGACCTGCTGTCCCGCGCCGACGACTGGCTGGAACCCGAGCTGTCGCGGGCCCGCCGCCGCGCCGACCTCGCGCGGATCGACGCCGGGCAGGCGCTGAACCGGCTGCTGCCGTGGGCCACCGGCGAGGCCGGCCGGCTCGACGAGCTGGCTCCGGAGCGGATCGAGGTGCCGAGCGGCTCCCGGATCCGCGTCGACTACGCCGCCGAGCACGGTCAGCCCGTACTCGCCGTGAAGCTGCAGGAGCTGTTCGGGCTGGCCGAGACCCCCCGGGTCGCGGGGGTGCCCGTACTCGTCCACCTCCTGTCGCCGGCCGGGCGGCCCGCCGCCGTCACCGCCGACCTGGCGTCCTTCTGGCGGGGCGGCTACCTCGCCGTCCGCGCCGAGCTGCGCGGCCGCTACCCCAAGCACCCGTGGCCGCAGGACCCCGCGACCGCCGAGCCCACCCGGCACACCAACGCCCGGCTCAAGCGGTGAACGGGTCGCCGTCAACCCCGGGGCGGCGGCCGCGCGCCTCCAGCCACAGCGCGGACCCGAGGAGCGCGAGCCCTCCGGCCGCGAGGCCGATCGGCGCGTAGGTGTGCAGGGCGAGCACCTTGGTCCGGTTCGACTTGACCAGTGCGACCGTGTGGTCGCTGTAGTCCTCGCGCATCTTCACGTGCCCCGCGAAGACGGTGAGCTTGCCGTCGGGGCCGCCTGACGCGATGCCGCCGCGCATCTCCTGCTTGATCTCCTGCTCGGCGTTGACGGGCGCCCCGGTCACCGGGTCGACCCAGAACATCGCCTTGGTGGAGTACCAGAGGCTGGTTCCGGTGGTCTGCTCGAAGGTGGCCGGGTCGATGCCCTCGATCGGCATCTTCTTCGGCAGCGAGACCTTCGTCCAGGGGATGGTCTGCTCGTAGTAGTAGACGTCCATGCCCTTGAACGTGCGCGGCCCGACGTAGTGGATGGGCGAGGAGCTGCGGGTCTGCGCGTCGAAGTACAGGTAGTCGCGCGGCTCGGTGAAGAACGGCCACTTGAACTCGATGCCCTCGCGCCGGACCGCGTCCCCGTCGACCGCCTCGCCGGTGGCGTGCACCGGGTCCTGGGAGTGCGCGTCGAAGATGTAGCGCTCCGGGATCTGGGAGACCATCTTCCCGTCCGGGCCCATGATGTGGGTGAGCGTGTCCCAGACGACCACGTCCTTGCCGGCGCTCGCCTCGATCTCCTTCGACGCCTCGACGTTGCCCTTCAGGGTCTGGACGATGGTGACCTTGTCGACCTTCTTGGGCTCCATGCCCGTCGTGTAGTCGAGGAGGGTCGCGTCCTTCGCCTCCAGGACCACCTCCTGGTACTGGTTCGGCGGGATCTTCGCGAGCCTGGGGTACGCGTACCAGCGCAGCAGCGGCGCGAGGGCCGCGCAGAACACGGCTAGGGCCAGCAGGACAAGGCTTGCTCTGCGTCGCACGGCCGGTCCCTCCTCTACTTTCCGGGCGCGGCGGGCGCGGTGGTGAGCAGGGGCTTCGGTGAGGTCTTGCCTTCCGGAGCCCCCATCGCCGTGATGGCGAGGACGAGGAGCACCGCGAGGACGAGACCGCTGGCGGCGGCGACGATTGCGCGCATGCGGGGACCTCCGGAATCTGATGGGGCGTCAGGGCGGGGGCACCGTAGCAATGCGGGTGACAGATGAGAACCGTTTGCGCCACCGATCACGCGGTCCGCGTCCGGGACGGGGTTGCCGGCGCACCCGCGCTTCGCACGGCTCGCTCATACTGGACGCGCTGATCCAACAGTCCATTCGAGCCGAGGTGTCATGCCGTTCACGCTCAGCCACGCGGCCGCCGTACTCCCGGGCATCCGCCGGACCGGGCGTGCGCGGGGCCCCCTCGTCGCCTCGGCCCTGATCCTCGGGTCGTTCGCTCCGGACACCTTCTACTTCGCGGACACCGTCGTCTCGGGCCTCAGGCCGTACGGCACCTTCACGCACTCCCTGCCCGGCGTCGTGACCGCCGACGCGGTGCTGACCGCCGCCCTCGCGGCGTGCTGGCTGCTGCTGCGCGAACCGCTGGTCGCGCTCCTGCCGCGCCGTTGGCGGGGCCGGGTGCACACCTTCGTGCGGGGCGAGGAGTGGCGCGGGCGCCGACTGCCCGCACTGGCCCTCTGGTTCTACCTCTCGGCGGTCGCCGGCTCGCTCACGCACGTGGTGTGGGACAGCTTCACGCACATCGACCGCTACGGGACGCGCACGCTCCCGGAGTTGGGCCGGCCGCTCGCCTTCGGCCTGCCCCTCTACTCCTACCTGCAATACGGCACTTCGGCGCTCGCGGCCTGCGCCCTGCTCTGGTTCACGGTCACCGCGCTGCGCCGGCTGCCCGTCTCCCCGGCCCCCGCGTCCGTGCCGGTGCTCGGCCGGGCCGAGGTGTGGGGCGCGCTCGCGCTGGTCCTCGGGTGCGTGGCGGTCGGGGTCACGCTGCGCGTGCTGCGCTTCTTCACCTTCTTCGACCGCATCCGCACACCGCTCGACATCATCCCGACGATCTGCTTCGGCGCGGGCGGCGGCCTCGCCGTGGCCCTCCTGCTGTACGGAGCCCTGGTGCGTCTGCGCCACCGGCGGGGCCGCAGCCGCTCGGACTCGGGCTCGGACTCGGGCTCGGGCAGTGGCTCCGACTCGGACGAGGAAACGCGAACGCCCGTCCCGGCCGGTTAGGCGGGGACGGGCGCTGCCCGGACCGTGCGGCCTACGGGGCTCAGTGCGCGGCGGACTCCCAGTCGGGGCCGACGCCCACGGACACGTCCAGCGGGGCCCGGAGGTCGACGGCGGCGCCCATCTCGCGGCGCACCAGCTCCTCCACCTTCTCCCGCTCCCCGGGGGAGATCTCCAGCACGATTTCGTCGTGGACCTGGAGCAGGATCCGCGACTTCAGCCCGGCCCCCGTGATCGCCTTGTCGACGCGCAGCATCGCGACCTTGACGATGTCGGCCGCGGTGCCCTGGATCGGCGCGTTCAGCGCCATCCGCTCGGCGGCCTCGCGGCGCTGGCGGTTGTCGCTGTTGAGGTCGGGGAGGTAGCGGCGGCGGCCGAAGACCGTCGCCGTGTAGCCGGTCGCGCGGGCTTCCTCGACCACGCGGCCCAGGTAGTCCCGGACCCCGCCGAACCGCTCGAAGAACGTCTCCATCAGGCCCCGGGCCTCGCCGGGCTCGACACCCAGCTGCTGGGCGAGGCCGAAGGCGGAGAGCCCGTAAGCGAGCCCGTACGACATGGCCTTGATCTTGCGGCGCATCTCGGCGTCGACCTGCGACCGCTCCACGCCGAACACCTGGGAGGCGACGGTGGTGTGCAGGTCCTCGCCCGACAGGAACGCCTCGATCAGGCCCTCGTCCTCCGAGAGGTGGGCCATGACGCGCAGCTCGATCTGGCTGTAGTCGGCGGTCATGAGGGACTCGAATCCCTCGCCGACGACGAAGCCGCGACGGATGGCCCGGCCCTCGTCGGTGCGCACCGGCACGTTCTGCAGGTTGGGGTCGGTGGAGGACAGGCGTCCGGTGGCGGCGACGGTCTGGCTGAAGCTGGTGTGCACCCGGCCGTCGGCGGCGAGGGTCTTGACCAGGCCCTCGACGGTCACCCGCAGCTTGGCCTGCTCCCGGTGGCGGAGCATGATCACCGGCAGTTCGTGGTCGGTCTGCGTGGCCAGCCAGGCCAGCGCGTCCGCGTCCGTGGTGTAGCCGGTCTTGGTCTTCTTCGTCTTCGGCAGGTCCAGCTCGCCGAAGAACACCTCCTGGAGCTGCTTGGGCGAGCCGAGGTTGAACTCGTGGCCCACCGCCGCGTGCGCCTCCTTCACCGCCTGCTGGACCGCCGCGGCGAACTGCTGCTCCATCGCCTCGAGGTGGCTGCGGTCGGCGGCGATGCCCGCCCGCTCCATCCGGGCCAGCAGCTCGGAGGTGGGCAGCTCCATGTCGTGCAGCAGTTCGGCGGCGCCCACCTCGGTCAGCTTGACCGTGAAGGCGTCCCCGAGGTCCAGGACGGCGCGGGCCTGCGCCATCAGGGCCTCCGCCTCGGCGGTGTCGTCGGCGCCGAAGGCGAGCTGCCCGTCCACGGCGGCGGGTGCCAGCTCGCGGTGCAGGTACTCCATGGACAGCACGTCCAGCGCGAAGGAGCGCCGGCCGGGCTTGACGAGGTAGGCGGCGAGCGCGGTGTCCATGGCGACCCCGGCCAGGGTCCAGCCGTGCTCGGGGAAGACCCGCATCAGGCCCTTGGCGTTGTGCACGACCTTGGGCCTGGCGGCGTCGGCGGCCCAGGCGGCGAAGGCCCGCTCGTCGGCCTCGTCCAGCTCGGACGGGTCGAACCAGGCGGCCGGGCCGCCCGCGGAGGCCAGCGCGATCTCGGAGACGTTGCCGGTGCCGAGCGCCCAGCTGTCGACGGTGGAGATGCCGAGCGGTGCGCCGGCGTGGGTCTCCAGCCACGGCGCGAGCTCTCCGGCGGCCAGCACGGAGGCGTCGAGCGGTACGGCGGCCGCCACCGGGGCCGGGGCCGCTTCCTCGGCGGCGCCCGGGTCGACGGCGAGCAGGCGCTCGCGCAGCGAGGCGTTGCGGATCTCCAGTACGTCCAGGACACCGGTGACGGCGGTCCGGTCGTAGGGGGCGCGGGCCAGGTCGGCGGGGGTCTTGGCGAGGGCGACGTCCTTGACCATCTCGGTCAGGACGCGGTTGAGCTTCACGGACTCCAGGTGGTCGCGGAAGTTCTGTCCCGCCTTGCCCTTGACCTCCTCGGCGCGCTCGACGAGCTCCTTGAACGACCCGAACTGGGTGATCCACTTGGCCGCGGTCTTCTCGCCGACGCCCGGGATGCCGGGGAGGTTGTCGGACGGGTCGCCGCGCAGTGCCGCGAAGTCCGGGTACTGCCGGGGCGTGAGGCCGTACTTCTCCTCGACCTTCTCGGGGGTGAACCGGGTCAGCTCGGAGACGCCCTTGGTCGGGTAGAGCACGGTGGTGTGCTCGGAGACCAGCTGGAAGGAGTCCCGGTCACCGGTGACGATCAGCACGTCGAAGCCGAGGGCCTCGGCCTGCGTGGCCAGCGTCGCGATCACGTCGTCGGCCTCGAAGCCGTCGACCGCGAAGCGCGGCACGCTCATCGCGTCGAGGAGCTCGCCGATCAGCTCGACCTGCCCCTTGAACTCGTCGGGGGTCTTGGAGCGGTTCGCCTTGTACTCGGGGAACTCCACCGACCGCCACGTCTTGCGGGAGACGTCGAACGCCACGGCGAAGTGCGTGGGCGCCTCGTCGCGCAGCGTGTTCGCCAGCATCGAGGCGAACCCGTAGATGGCGTTGGTCGGCTGCCCCGTCGCGGTCGTGAAGTTCTCCGCGGGCAGCGCGAAGAACGCCCGGTACGCCAGGGAGTGCCCGTCCATGAGCATCAGGCGGGGGCGGTCCGCTGCGGTCGGCTGGTCGGTCTTCTTCGATGCTGAATCTGCCACGCCCCCGATCCTAGGCCGCCGCACTGACAATTCCGGCGTCGGCCATCTCGGCGGTCCGTGACAGGATCGAGGTGTACCCGCGTTTCCACGCAGCACCGCCGCTGCCACGCAGGACCGTACGACTGCTCGAAGGGGAGCGACATGGCCGCCAAGCCGCCCGCAGGGGATCCCGTACAGGACGCACCGCAGGTGACGCCCCCCAAGCACGCGGCCGCGGGCCTGCCCGCCATCGGCCACACCTTGAAGGTCGCGCAGCGGCAGATGGGGCTGGCCCGCACGGCCCGGACCCTCCTCAAGGTCAACCAGAAGGACGGCTTCGACTGCCCCGGCTGCGCCTGGCCCGAGGGCGAGAAGCGGCACACCGCCGAATTCTGCGAGAACGGCGCCAAGGCCGTCGCGGAGGAGGCGACGCTGCGCCGGGTCACCCCGGAGTTCTTCGCCGCGCACCCGCTGGCCGATCTCGCCGCCCGGTCCGGCTACTGGCTGGGCCAGCAGGGGCGGATCACCGAGCCGATGTACCTGCCCGAGGGCGCCGACCGCTACGAGCCGGTGACCTGGGAGCGGGCCTTCGCGATCATCGCGGAGGAGCTCGAGGCGCTCGCCTCCCCCGACGAGGCCCTCTTCTACACCTCGGGCCGCACGAGCAACGAGGCCGCCTTCCTCTTCCAGCTCTTCGTCCGCGAATTCGGCACGAACAACCTTCCCGACTGCTCGAACATGTGCCACGAGTCGTCGGGCTCCGCGCTGAACGAGACGATCGGCATCGGCAAGGGCAGCGTCTCCCTCGAGGACCTCCACCAGGCCGACCTGATCATCGTGGCCGGACAGAACCCGGGCACCAACCACCCGCGCATGCTGACCGCGCTGGAGCAGGCCAAGTCCGCCGGCGCGAAGATCATCTCGGTGAATCCGCTGCCCGAGGCCGGCATGGAGCGCTTCAAGAACCCGCAGAGCCCCTTCGGCATGCTCAAGGGCACCGCTCTGAACGACCTCTTCCTCCAGATCCGCATCGGCGGCGACCAGGCCCTCTTCCGCCTCCTGAACAAGCTCGTCCTCGAGGCCGACGGCGCCACCGACGAGGAGTTCATCCGCGAACACACCCACGGGTACGAGGAGTTCGCGGCCGCCGCCAAGGAAACCGACTGGGCCGAGACGCTCACCGCGACCGGTCTGACCCGCCCCGACATCGAGCGCGCCCTGGCCATGGTCCTGGCCTCGAAGCGCACCATCGTCTGCTGGGCCATGGGCCTGACCCAGCACAAGCACTCCGTCGCCACCATCCGCGAAGTCGTCAACCTCCTGCTGCTGCGCGGGAACATCGGCCGCCCCGGGGCCGGCGTCTGCCCCGTGCGCGGCCACTCCAACGTGCAGGGCGACCGCACCATGGGGATCTTCGAGCGCCCCGCGCCCGCGTTCCTCGACGCCCTCGACAAGGAATTCGGCATCACCTCGCCCCGCGAGCACGGCTTCGACGTCGTCCGCTCCATCCAGGCCCTGCGCGACGGCGAGGCCAAGGTGCTCTTCGCCATGGGCGGCAACTTCGTCGGCGCCACCCCCGACACAGAGGTCACCGAGGCCGCGGTCCGCCGCGCCTCCCTGACCGTGCACGTGTCCACCAAGCTCAACCGCTCCCACGCGGTCACCGGCCGGCGCGCCCTGATCCTGCCCACCCTCGGCCGCACCGACAAGGACGTCCAGGCCGCCGGCAAGCAGTTCGTGACCGTCGAGGACTCCATGGGCATGGTCCACGCCTCGCGCGGCAACCTCGCCCCCGCCTCCCCGCACCTGCTCTCCGAGCCCGCGATCGTGGCCCGCATGGCCCGCGCCGTCCTCGGCGAGGCCTCGAAGACCCCGTGGGAGGAGTTCGAGCGCGACTACGCCGCCATCCGCGACCGGATCTCCCGCGTCGTCCCCGGCTTCGAGGACTTCAACGCCCGCGTCGCCCGTCCCGGCGGCTTCCAGCTCCCCCACGGCCCGCGCGACGAGCGCCGCTTCGCCACGGCGACCGGCAAGGCCAACTTCACGGCCGCGCCCGTGGAGTACCCGCACGTCCCGGCGGGCCGGCTGCTCCTGCAGACCCTGCGCAGCCACGACCAGTACAACACCACGATCTACGGCCTCGACGACCGCTACCGCGGCATCACCGGCGGCCGCCGCATCGTCATGGTCAACCCCGAGGACGCCGCCGAGCTCGGGCTCGCCGACGGCTCGTACACCGACCTGGTCGGCGAGTGGCGCGACGGTGTCGAGCGGCGCGCCCCCGGATTCCGCGTCGTGCACTACCCGACGGCCCGCGGCTGCGCCGCCGCCTACTACCCCGAGACCAACGTGCTGGTGCCGCTCGACTCCACCGCGGACACCAGCAATACCCCGGCGAGCAAGTCCGTCGTCGTGCGCTTCGAGACCGCCTGATAGAACGACCTGAGGACAAGATGGTTAACGAGCGTTGACGAACGGAGTCGGCCCATGGGCGAGCAGCACGCGGTGAAGTTCCCGCAAGAGGTCCTCGACGAGTACACGGCCCTGGGCATCGACCTGCCCTCGCTGTTCTCGGCGGGCGACCTCGGCAAGCGGATGGACATCCAGATCCTGGAGGCCTCCGCCGAGCGCGTGGTCGCCACCATGCCGGTCGAGGGCAACACCCAGCCCTACGGCCTCCTGCACGGCGGGGCCTCCGCCGTGCTCGCCGAGACCCTCGGCTCGGTCGGCGCGATGATGCACGGCGGCATCACCAAGGTCGCCGTCGGCGTCGACCTGAACTGCACCCACCACCGCGGTGCGCGTTCCGGCCTGGTCACCGGGGTCGCCACCCCCGTGCACCGCGGCCGCACCACCGCCACCTACGAGGTCGTCATCACCGACGAGCAGGACCGCCGGGTCTGCACCGCCCGCCTCACCTGCCTGCTGCGCGACGTGAACCCGCAACAGGACGGCAACAACTAGCCGTTGCCCTCGCAGCAGCGCCGGTCTAGCGTTCCCGACATGGGATCCGGACCGGCGCCGCGGCGCGCCTTGGCCGCGGCGGCGACGGCGGCACTGCTGGCCGCCGCACCGCTCGGCTGCGCCTGCGGCACCCCTTCGGCCGGGGCCGCGCGCCCCGGGCCGGCCGGGGCCCCGGAGCCGACCCCGCCCCAGCGGCTGTGCGCCGACCTGATCACCCACTGGGCCGGCGTGATCCTCGACGCCGGCGAGGGCCGCGACGCCGTCCACCTCGACTACCAGGCCATGGGCCTGTCCGGCGGCCAGAACGAGATCCTGCTCGCCGTCCTGGCCGGCGCCCGCGCCGAGCAGCGCGCCCAGGGACCGGCCGCCGCCCGCGAGTTCACCGCCCGGGAGGCGGAGCGCCGCTGCGCGGAGCGCTACCGCTCGGGCGTCCCGACCGGCGGTCCCTGGCAGTGAGCGGGGGCATCGGCCCGGTCGAGCCCGGAGAGGGCACCGAGGCCCACGAGAGTCCGCGCCCCGGCCCCCGCACGCCTCCGGGCCCCCGGTGGGCCCGCGAGCTCTACGCGGGCCACCGGCGAGCCGTCCTGACCCTCGGGGCCCTGACCTGTGCCTCCGCTCTGGCGGCCGGCGGCGCCGCGCTCCACGCCGCCCGGCCGCGGCCCGTCCCGTACGCGCCGCCCGCGCCCTCGCAGGTCTTCTCCCTGACGTACGTCGCTCCGGTCGAGCCGGCCCCCGCCGACGGGTCCTTCGTGTTCACCGTGCGTGTGCGCGCCGCGTCCGGGCCGACCATCACGCTGGAGCGGCTGTCGCAGCCCTCGCGGGCCCTGACCGTCGAGATCGAGCCATCGCTTCCGGCCACGGTCGCGGCGGGCGAGGGGCGCGACCTCGTCGTGCGGATTCGCGCGGCCGACTGCGTGCATGTAGCACGGAATTCCGGACTTCCCTTCCTTGAAGTAACCCTGAGTAATGGATTCCAGAAAGAAGAGCACAGCTACATCCCCGGTGACCGTTATGCCGGGGATCTTTCCACCGCTCTGACCAGGGCCTGTCCCGCAACGCGAGACGCGAGCGCCCCGCCGCCGTCATGACCAAAAGGGCCCAGAGTCCTGGCGGGACAGGACTCAAACCGCTCGATGGTCCTCACGCGTCTCAGCATGCGGACAAGACGAACCGGCCGGAATTCCCCCGTTCCACCCCCAGAGATCCGCTATGTATTACGCCGTGGCATAACAAGAGAGTCACATCATTGGCCTCAGCCCTCCATAACGTCCTAAGACCCGCCTAGAGTCACGGCCAGTCACCGCGACCAGCCGGATTTCCTTCAGTTCGGTTCCCCGCGTTCGACACGGTGCGTCCCACGGGGGACGCAGTGCCAGGAAAGGACTGATCGTGCGTCAGCGTTCTCTCATTGCCGTGACCGCCGCGCTCGCCGCGGGCGCCCTCACTCTCACCGCCTGCGGTTCGCGTGACGACAAGGCCGGCGGCACCGGCGACGGTGGCGACACCACGGTCGTCATCGGCGTAGACGCCCCCCTGACCGGCGACCTCTCGGCGCTCGGCCTCGGCATCAAGAACTCCGCCGACCTCGCGGCCAAGCAGGCCAACGAGAAGAAGTACGTCAAGGGCGTCACCTTCAAGATCCAGGCGCTCGACGACCAGGCCCAGGCCTCCTCCGGCCAGCAGAACGCCACCAAGCTCGTCGCCGACAAGGACGTCCTCGGTGTCGTCGGCCCGCTGAACTCCTCCGTCTCGGAGTCCATGCAGAAGGTCTTCGACGACGCCAAGCTCGCCCAGATATCCCCCGCCAACACCAGCCCCTCCCTCACCCAGGGGCCGAAGTGGGCGGCCGGCGAGAAGGTCCGCACCTACAAGAGCTACTTCCGCACCGCCACCACGGACGCCGTCCAGGGTCCGTTCGCGGCGCAGTACCTCTTCAACAAGGCGGCCAAGAAGAAGGTCTTCATCATTGATGACAAGAAGACCTACGGCGCGGGTCTCGCCGGCACCTTCAAGGGCGAGTTCACCAAGCTCGGCGGCCAGGTCGTCGGCGAGGGCCACATCGACCCGGAGAGCAAGGACTTCTCCGCGATCGTGACCGAGGTCAGGAGCTCCGGCGCCGACGTCGTCTACTACGGTGGCGAGTACCCCGCGGCCGGCCCGCTCAGCAAGCAGATCAAGGCTTCCGGCACCAACATCCCGCTCATCGGCGGTGACGGCATCTACGACAAGAAGTACGTCGAGCTCGCCGGCGCCGGCGCCGCGGGCGACCTGGCCACCTCGGTCGGCGCCCCCGTCGAGAGCCTGCCCTCCGCCAAGGACTTCGTCGCCAACTACACCAAGGCCGGATACAAGGAGCCCTTCTCCGCCTACGGCGGCTACTCCTACGACTCCGCCTGGGCCATCATCGAGGCCGTCAAGGCCGCGGTCGACGGCAACGACGGCAAGCTCCCCGCCGACGCCCGCGCCAAGGTCCTCGCCGCCGTCCAGGGCGTGTCCTTCGACGGTGTGACCGGCAAGGTCTCCTTCGACGAGTTCGGTGACGCCACCAACAAGCAGCTCACCGTCTACAAGGTCGAGGGCACCGACTGGAAGTCCGTCGAGTCCGGCACCCTCGGGGGCTGACCTCCGCCTTTCACCATCCGTTGGCCGGTAGTCCGCTCGAACGGCCGGCCAACGGAGCACCACCACACCTGCCGCGCGGGGCGCGCACAAAAAGCGCCCCGCGCGGTGTCACATCCGTCGAAAGACTCGGAGGACCTGCGGTGCACGAACTGCCGCAACAGCTGGTCAACGGCCTGCTACTGGGATCCATGTACGGGCTCGTCGCCATTGGCTACACGATGGTCTACGGCATCGTCCAGCTCATCAACTTCGCGCATGGCGAAATCTTCATGACCGGCGGATTCGGAGCCCTCACCGTCTGGCTGATGCTCCCCGGGGGCACCACCATGTGGATAGCCCTCCCGCTCATGATCATAGGCGCGGTCATCGTCGCCACCCTGATCGCCGTAGGCGCCGAACGCTTCGCCTACCGACCCCTGCGCAGCGCCCCCCGGCTCGCCCCGCTCATCACCGCCATCGGGCTCTCCATCGCCCTCCAGCAGGCGGTTTGGGCCTGGTACCCCGGCGCGGAAGCCTCGTTGATCTTCCCCGAGATCCCCGGCGGTCCCTTCCACCTCGGCAGCATCACCATCCAGACCGGTGACGTCTTCCTCCTGATCGCAGCCCCCATCTCCATGGCCTTCCTCGGGTTCTTCGTCAAGAAGACCCGCACCGGCCGCGGCATGCAGGCGACCGCCCAGGACCCCGACACCGCCAAGCTCATGGGCATCAACACCGACCGCATCATCACCACCGCGTTCGCGCTCGGAGCCGTCTTCGCCGCCATCGGAGCCGTCGCCTACGGCCTCAAGTACGGCGAGGTCCAGTTCAAGATGGGCTTCCTGCTCGGCCTCAAGGCCTTCACGGCCGCCGTCCTCGGCGGCATCGGCAACATCTACGGCGCCATGGTCGGCGGCCTCGTCCTCGGCCTCGCCGAAACCCTGACCACCGTCTACGTCGCCGACATCCCCGGCTTCGAACAGCTCGGCGGCCAGTCCTGGGGTAACACCTGGGCGTTCGTACTTCTCATCCTCGTGCTCCTCTTCCGGCCACAAGGCCTGCTGGGCCAGCGCGTGGCGGACAGGGTGTGACATCCATGACGACCATCACCGCGGACACCGCGAAGACCACCACCGCACCGGCCACGGGCTTCATCGCCCTCTCCGAGAAGACGGCCCGCGCACTCGCCACCGCAGGCGGAGGCCTCACCGTCGTCTCGGCGTTCCTCGCCTGGACCTGGACCACCGCCTACCCCGGAGACCTCACCGTCTACGGCTACCCCGGCGGCCTCCAGTGGCTCGTCCTCATCGGCGGCGCCCTCACGGCCCTCTTCGGCCTCGCCTCCTACGGGACCAAGGGCCTGCGCTGGCTCACCCCCGCCGGCGCCGACGCCGCGATCAAGCTCGCCGCGCTCGCCGCGTTCGTCACCACCTGGTACACCGTCGTCTCGATCGTCGCCGAACTCGGCGCCGTCGTCGACCTCGAACCCGGAGCCGGCTTCGCCGCCCTGGTCAGCCTCCTCGCCGTCGTCGGCGCCTTCGCGCTCCCCTTCGAGCGCCCCGCACTCGAAGGCCCCGACCCCGACGACACCGGCTGGGAGAAGTTCAAGCACGAAGCCGGCAACCGCTGGACGACCTTCAAGGCCGCCTTCACCTCCGGCCCCATCACCCCGGCCCGCACCCTGCCGGCCTGGGCGGAGATCCTCCTGATCGCGGCCGTCCTCGGCCTCGCGCTCACCGTCTTCACCTACGGCATCACCACCCCGTACCAGGAGCTCTTCGTCGGCTTCCTGATCACTGCCGGGTTCGGTGCCGCCGCGCTCAACAAGGCGGGCCTCCTCGCCCGCGTCACCACCCTCACCAACCGCCACCGCAACGTCGCCCTCGTCGGCGCCTTCGCAGCCGCGGCCGCCTTCCCCCTCACCCAGACCGACGACCAGTACGCGAACCTCGGCGTCAACATCCTGATCTTCGCCACCGTCGCACTCGGCCTGAACATCGTCGTCGGCCTCACCGGCCTCCTCGACCTCGGTTACGTCGCCTTCCTCGGCGTCGGCGCCTACACCGCGGCCCTGGTCTCCGGCTCGCCCAACTCGCCCTTCGGCGTGCACTTCCCCTTCTGGGCCGCACTCCTCATCGGCGCGGCCGCCTCCATGGTCTTCGGCGTCCTCATCGGTGCACCCACCCTGCGTCTGCGCGGCGACTACCTCGCCATCGTGACGCTCGGCTTCGGTGAGATCTTCCGCATCTCCATGAACAACCTCGACGGCGTCTCCGGGCCCGACATCACCAACGGCCCCAACGGCATCGCGAACATCCCGAACGTCAACCTCTTCGGATTCGACTTCGGCGCCTCGCACACCATCGCCGGATTCACCATCGGCCGGTTCGCGAACTACTTCCTGCTGATGCTGCTGATCACCCTCATCGTGATCCTCGTCTTCCGCCGCAGCGCGGAGTCCCGCATCGGCCGCGCCTGGGTCGCCATCCGCGAGGACGAGACCGCCGCCGAAGCCATGGGCATCAACGGCTTCCGCGTCAAGCTCATCGCCTTCGCCCTCGGCGCCACCCTCGCCGGTCTCGCCGGAGCCGTCCAGGCACACGTCCAGTACACGGTCACCCCCGACCAGTACACCTTCGCCAACGCCGTGCCCCCGAACTCCGCGTTCCTGCTCGCCGCGGTGGTCCTCGGCGGCATGGGCACCATCTCCGGACCCCTCGTCGGCGGATCGCTGCTCTTCCTGATCCCCAACAAGCTCCAGTTCCTCGGCGAATACCAGCTCCTCGTCTTCGGCTTCGCCCTCATCGTCCTGATGCGACTGCGCCCCGAAGGCCTCATCCCCAACAAGCGCAACCAGCTGGAACTCCACGAGTCCATGCACGCGCCCACGGTCCTCGGCAAGGCAGGGGTCTGACCCATGACGACCACCACCACCGAAACCCCCGCCGCCGCCACCGCGGCGGAGACCGTCCTCGACGCACGCGGCGTCACGATGCGCTTCGGCGGCCTCACCGCCGTCAAGAACGTCGACCTCACCGTGCGCAGCGGCGAGATCGTCGGACTCATCGGCCCCAACGGCGCCGGCAAGACCACCTTCTTCAACTGCCTCACCGGCCTCTACATCCCCACCGAGGGTGAAGTCCGGTACAAGGACAAGGTCCTGCCGCCCAAGTCGTACAAGGTCACCGCGGCCGGTGTCGCCCGCACCTTCCAGAACATCCGTCTCTTCAACAACATGACGGTCCTGGAAAACGTCCTCGTCGGACGCCACACCCGCACCAAGGTCGGCCTCTGGGCCTCCCTCCTGCGCCTCCCCAGCTTCGGCCGGGAAGAAGCGGCGAGCCGCGAGAAGGCCATGGAACTCCTGGAGTTCATCGGCCTCGCGCACAAGGCCGAACACCTCGCCCGCAACCTCCCCTACGGCGAACAGCGCAAGCTCGAGATCGCGCGCGCGCTGGCCAGCGACCCCGGCCTCATCCTCCTGGACGAGCCCACCGCCGGCATGAACCCGCAGGAGACCCGGGCGACCGAAGAGCTCATCTTCGCCATCCGGGACCAGGGCATCGCCGTCCTCGTCATCGAGCACGACATGCGCTTCATCTTCAACCTCTGCGACCGCGTCGCCTGCCTGGTCCAGGGCGAGAAGCTCATCGAAGGCACCGCCGCCGAGGTCCAGGGCGACGAGCGCGTCATCGCCGCCTACCTCGGCGAGCCCTTCGAAGGCGCCCCCGGCGCCGAAGAGATCGCGGAGGTCGAAGCGGCGGAGGCACACAGCACCACCAGCACGGACGGAGAAGACCGGTGACCGCACTCCTCGAGGTCGAAGACCTCCGTGTCGCCTACGGCAAGATCGAAGCCGTCAAGGGCATCTCGTTCAGCGTGGACGCCGGTCAGATCGTCACCCTCATCGGCACCAACGGCGCCGGCAAGACGACGACCCTGCGCACCCTCTCGGGCCTGATCAAACCGCGCGGCGGCCAGATCAAGTTCCAGGGCAAGTCACTGAAGAAGACTCCCGCGCACGACATCGTCGCGCTCGGACTCGCCCACTCCCCCGAGGGGCGGCACATCTTCCCGCGCATGACCATCGAGGACAACCTCCTCCTCGGCGCCTTCCTCCGCAAGGACAAGGACGGCATCCAGAAGGACGTCCAGCGTGCCTACGACCTCTTCCCGATCCTGGGCGAGCGTCGCAAGCAGGCCGCCGGCACCCTCTCGGGCGGCGAGCAGCAGATGCTGGCCATGGGCCGCGCGCTCATGTCCCGGCCGAAGCTGCTCATGCTCGACGAGCCGTCGATGGGCCTCTCGCCGATCATGATGCAGAAGATCATGGCGACCATCGCCGAGCTCAAGTCCCAGGGCACCACCATCCTGCTGGTCGAGCAGAACGCCCAGGCCGCGCTCTCGTTGGCCGACCAGGGCCACGTGATGGAGATCGGCAAGGTCGTCCTGTCGGGCCCGGGCCGCGAGCTCCTCGTGAACGAGGACGTCCGCAAGGCGTACCTCGGCGAGGACTGAGCCCTACCCGTACGAGTGAGGCCCGCCCCCGGATCCTGGATCCGGGGGCGGGCCTCACTCTTTCCGCGCTTCTACAGAAGGTCCTACTCGCCCTTGCCGGCGGCGGCCTTCTTCTCCTCGGCGTCCTCGATGACCGCCTCGGCGACCTGCTGCATGGACATCCGGCGGTCCATGGAGGTCTTCTGGATCCAGCGGAAGGCCGCCGGCTCGGAAAGCCCGTACTGGGTCTGCAGGATGCTCTTGGCCCGGTCCACGAGCTTGCGGGTCTCCAGGCGCAGCGAGAGGTCGGCGACCTCCTTCTCCAGCGCGCGGAGCTCGGCGAAGCGGGAGACGGCCATCTCGATGGCGGGCACGACGTCGCTCTTGCTGAACGGCTTCACCAGGTACGCCATGGCCCCGGCGTCGCGGGCCCGCTCGACGAGGTCGCGCTGCGAGAACGCGGTGAGCATCAGCACGGGCGCGATGGACTCCTCCGCGATCTTCTCGGCGGCGGAGATCCCGTCCAGGACGGGCATCTTCACGTCGAGGATCACCAGGTCGGGGCGGTGCTCCCGGGCCAGCTCGACGGCGGTCTGCCCGTCACCGGCCTCACCGACGACGGCGTAGCCCTCCTCCTCGAGCATCTCCTTGAGGTCGAGACGGATGAGCGCCTCGTCCTCGGCGATGACGACGCGCGTCGTCAGCGGCGGAACATGCGACTGGTCGGCGTCGGGCATGGGCGTCGACTCGTGCTCGGCGGTCACGGGGGGCTCCTCTTTGCGGGGCATATCAAGCTCCCCCGAGCCTACCTAGCTACGGTATGGTGGACACGCAGCGGGTCGCAGTTAACCTTCGATTCGCGGGGCCCCGGTAGCCCAATTGGCAGCAGGCGATGGATTCAAAACCCATTCAGTGTCGGTTCGAGTCCGACCCGGGGCACTTTTCCTTCTTTTCCAAGGTCACGCGATATCGCGTGACCTTCACTCGTTTCAGCGAAGCCCTCCGCAATGCGCAAAGTGAGCGAATTGCGTACGTCAGCGTCGACCGCATGTACGACACGGCCACCCGCCTCCAGACGCTGTCGCTGCTCCGTGACGGACGCAGCATGAACTCCGTCAGCAAGGAGACCGGCATTTCCCGGTCCGCGATCCGGGCATGGCTGACCCGGGTGGATCCCCTTCCTCGCCTGCGCGATCTGGCCACGCCGTGCGCAGCGCCCACCGACACGTCCTCGTACGCGTACCTGCTGGGCCTCTATCTCGGCGACGGATGCATCAGCCCGCAGCCCCGTGGTGGGTACCAGCTCCGGATCGCTTGCGCCGACGCGTGGCCCGGGCTCATAGATCAGTGCCGCGCAGCGATCACCGCCGTACGACCCGGCGCCAGGGTCTACTTGTCACAACGCCAGGGCTGTGTCGCCGTGACGAGCTACGGACGGCACTGGACTTGCCTATTCCCCCAGCACGGGCCCGGCAGGAAACACGACCGCCGCATCACCCTCGAGGACTGGCAGCGGGAGATGGTCGCAGCCCACCCCTGGGACTTCGTCCGGGGACTCATCCACTCCGACGGATGCCGGACCATCAACTGGACCACCCGGGTGATCCGCGGGGAGCGCAAGCGCTACGAGTACCCCCGGTACTTCTTCACCAACAGGTCTGCGGATATCACCGCGCTCCTGACCAGCACGCTGGACCGGCTCGGCGTCGAGTGGAAACAGGCGAACACCTGCAACGTCTCCGTCGCCCGCAGGGCGTCGGTCGCGCTGATGGACGAGCACATCGGCCCGAAGTACTAGGGCAGGTCACCGCACCGCTCCCGCGGAAGGCAGGTTCGCGCGCGGGCCGTGCACGTCCCTCACATGCGGCTCGTGAGGCCTTGGAGGACGGTGGCCACGTGCGCGGGGGCGTCCGCGGGGTCCAGGGGGGCGTGCGCGACGAGGAGGCGGTACCAGAAGGGGCCGAAGACGAGGTCGACGGCGTGGGCGATGTCGGTGTCGGCGGGGAGTTCCTCGCGGGTGACGGCCCGGGTCAGCAGGGTCGCGACGGTCTCGCGGCGGTCGGCGGCCCAGGCGCGGAAGGGTTCGGCGAAGGCGGGGTCGAGCTGGGCTTCTGCCATGAGGCCGGTGAGGGCACTGGTGCGGACGGGGTCGTGGCCGATGCGGTAGAGGTCGGCGACGAAGGCGGTGAGGTCGCCGGCGAGGGTGCCTGTGCCGGGTTCGGGGGCGCGGGGGGCGGTGCCGTGGGTGTAGGCGTCCATGACGAGGGCGGGCTTGGACTTCCACCAGCGGTAGACGGTGCTCTTGGCCACGTTGGCCCGCTTGGCGACGCCTTCGATGGTGAGGGCGCCGTAGCCCGTCTCGACGAGGAGGGCCGCGGCGGCTTCGAGGACGGAGTGGTGGGCGTCTTCGTTGCGGAGGCGGCCGCCGGTGCGCGGGGTGCCCGAAGGAGTGATTGACACGCCATCACGATAAGCCCTAGCGTTTATCGAAACGCTGCGTAGCGTTTCGATTGAAGACCGGATGGATGGGCCGACGACTGGATCAGGGGGCGGAGTCATGGGCGACATCGCGATCGCGCACGGGTGCGAGTACGAGTACGAGTACGGGGATGGTTACGAGTACGGGGATGGGTACGGGGGGAACGGCGGGGAGCATTGGTATTCAGCGGTGGGTGAGGAGTTCGCCGCCGAGGGGCATGAGGTGCGGATCCCGAACTTCCCCGAGCCGTTCGCTCCGGAGGCCGATGCGTGGCTGCCGGCCTGGGAGGCGGAGAGCGCGGCGGGTGCGGAGGAAGTACCCGCGGGCGGGACGGTGCTGGTGGGTCACGGCCCGGCGGAGCGCGCGTGCCGCGGTTGCCGCAGCGGCGACACGACACGGAGACCGAGGGGGCGTTCGCGGGGGTGGTGTTCGCCGCGTCACTGTCGGGCGGGGTGGGGTGTGCGGCGTTGGCACCGTTCTTCACGCCGGAGTTCGACTGGCGCAGGATCCGCGAGGCGGCGCGGGAATCCCTGG
Source organism: Streptomyces sp. NPDC060049 (assembly GCF_042736715.1). Classification (NCBI taxonomy): domain Bacteria; kingdom Bacillati; phylum Actinomycetota; class Actinomycetes; order Kitasatosporales; family Streptomycetaceae; genus Streptomyces; species Streptomyces sp. NPDC060049. The sequence goes on along the minus strand of NZ_JBHWVV010000013.1, from coordinate 79,884 downwards.
CGCCGCGGGCGGCGGATGGCCCGGTGACCGGGGAGAAGGCCGGTGAGCAGGTTGGGCGGTTGGTGCGGGGCGCTGGGGCGCGGGTGACCGCGTCGGGCGGGCGCTTCCCGAGTTCGGGTGGGAGCCGGTTGGAGTTGCCCGACGCGGTGCGTCTCATACGTGGGGTGCCGTAGGCCTGCGGGCGGTGTCAGCGGACCGCGTCGCCGATGTGGTGGACGCGGACCAAATTGGTGGATCCGGTGACACCGGGGGGCGAGCCGGCGGTGATGACGACGACGTCGCCGGGTACGCAGCGGCCGATGCGCAGGAGCTCTTCTTCGACTTGGGCGACCATGGCGTCGGTGGAGTCGACGTGGGGGCCGAGGAAGGTTTCCACGCCCCAGGTGAGGTTGAGCTGGGACCGGGTGGAGGCGTCGGGGGTGAAGGCGAGGAGGGGGATGGGTGAGCGGTAGCGGGAGAGCCTGCGGACGGTGTCTCCGCTCTGGGTGAAGGCGACGAGGAATTTGGCGCCGAGGAAGTCACCCATTTCGGCGGCTGCTCGGGCTACTGCTCCTCCTTGGGTGCGGGGCTTGTTGCGGTCGGTGAGTGGGGGGAGGCCCTTGGCGAGGATGTCTTCTTCGGCGGCTTCGACGATGCGGGCCATGGTGCGGACGGTTTCGACGGGGTATTTGCCGACGCTGGTCTCTCCGGAGAGCATGACGGCGTCGGTGCCGTCGATGACGGCGTTGGCGACGTCGGATGCTTCGGCGCGGGTGGGCCGGGAGTTGTCGATCATCGAGTCGAGCATTTGGGTGGCGACGATGACGGGTTTGGCGTTGCGCTTGGCGAGTTTGACGGCTCGCTTCTGGACGATGGGGACGTGCTCCAGGGGCATTTCGACGCCGAGGTCGCCGCGGGCGACCATGATGCCGTCGAAGGCGGCGACGATGTCGTCGATGTTCTCGACCGCCTGGGGCTTTTCGACCTTGGCGATGACGGGGAGGCGGCGGCCTTCCTCGTCCATGACGCGGTGGACGTCTTCGATGTCGCGGCCGCTGCGGACGAAGGAGAGGGCGATGACGTCGGCGCCGGTGCGCAGGGCCCAGCGGAGGTCTTCGATGTCCTTTTCGGAGAGGGCGGGTACCGAGACTGCGACACCGGGGAGGTTGAGTCCCTTGTGGTCGGAGACCATGCCGCCTTCGAGGACGAGGGTGTGGACGCGGGGTCCGTCGACCGCGGTGACTTGGAGGGTGACGCGGCCGTCGTCTACGAGGATGCGTTCGCCGGCAGTGACGTCGGCGGCGAGGCCTTTGTAGGTGGTGCCGCAGGTGTGGCGGTCGCCTTCGTGGTCTTCGACGGTGATGGTGAATTCGTCGCCGCGTTCAAGGAGTACGGGTCCTTCGCGGAAGCGGCCCAGGCGGATCTTCGGGCCTTGAAGGTCTGCGAGGACGCCGACGCTGCGGCCGGTTTCGTCGGAGGCTTTGCGTACGCGCTGGTAACGCTCCTCGTGTTCGGCGTAGGTGCCGTGGCTGAGGTTGAAGCGGGCGATGTCCATTCCGGCTTCGACCAGGGCTTTGATCTGGTCGTATGAGTCGGTGGCGGGGCCCAGGGTACATACGATTTTCGCTCGGCGCATGGGGCGAGCGTATGCCCCTACCAGGGAGTAGGAAATTGGTTCCGGGTGTCCACTCAACAACCTTTGAGCAAAAGGTTGTTGACAATTGTTGAATGTGCATGGGGATGCTCTGATGAGCACCCCCGGGGCACCGTTTTCTCAGGATTTCACAACTGGGGAGGGGTCATCGTGAAGCGTGCGTTCACCTGTGCGTAGACGGTCTGACGCTGGGGTTCGAGGTCGAGGGCGGGGGCCCCGGCGTCTTCCGTGACGCTGAAGGCCATGGTGCGCATGCCGCTGCCGGTCGCCTGGAAGGGCACGGCGTTCTCGGCTCCGAGGTCGGCGAGTTCGACGAGGGCGGCGAGGTTCGCGCCGAGGGCGGTGGCATATTCGCGGGCCCGCTGGACGGCTTCGAGTACGGCTTGGCGGCGGGCTTCCCCGTGGGCGGGCGAGGTGGGGCGCAGGGCCCACCAGGGGCCGTCGACTTGGGTGAGTTCGAGGTCGGCGAGGCGGGTGGTGAGTTCACCCAGGGTGGTGAAGTCATTGAGTTCGGCGGTGAGGTGTACGCGTCCGTGGTAGGCGCGGACGCGTTCGCCGCGGCCGTGGCGGGTGAGTTCGGGGGTGATGGAGAAGGCGCCGGTCTCGAGCTTCTCGACGGGGTCGCCGTAGCTCTTGACGAGGTCGAGGACGGCGTTGTTGCGGCGGGTGAGGTCTTCGAGGGCGGTGCGCCGGTCGGTGCCGCGGGCGCTGACGGTGATGCCGATCCGGGCGATCTCCGGATCGACTTCGAGGCGGGCTTCGCCGCGGACTGCGACGCGGGGGACTTCGGGGGTTCCGTAGGGCTGGTGCGATGCGTCCTGGGTCATGGCTTCACTGTCGCACTGCCGGTCGTACGGGTGTGGTCATCGGATCGAAACCTTGTGGGGGTGTTGCGGCTTGTTACTGCTGGGTCAGAATCTACGCGCGTTGTTCGCGCTCACAAGGGGAGATGGCATGGCATTGGACCGTAGGACTTTTCTGGGCACTTCGGCTGCTACCGGCGCCGCTGTGGCGTTGGCGGGGGCCTCGGGCACCCCGGCCGCCGCGGCCGACAAGGCCGTCGGGGCCGCTTCGGCCGCGCGGCCGAAGACGTACGCGTTCACGGTGATGGGGACGACGGACCTGCACGGGAACGTCTTCAACTGGGACTACTTCACGGACAAGGAGTTCGACGACAAGGCGCACAACGACGTCGGTCTGGCGAAGATCTCCACGCTGGTCAATGAGGTGCGGGAGCAGAAGGGGCGGGGCAACACGCTGCTGATCGACGCTGGTGACACCATCCAGGGCACGCAGCTGTCGTACTACTACGCGAAGGTGGATCCCATCACCGCGCGGCGCGGTCCGGTGCATCCGATGGCGCAGGCGATGAACGCGATCGGCTATGACGCGGCGGCTCTGGGGAACCACGAGTTCAATTACGGCATTCCGGTGCTGCGGAAATTCGAGGAGCAGTGCGACTTCCCGCTGCTGGGGGCGAACGCGCTGGACGCGAAGACGCTGCGGCCGGCGTTCCCGCCGTACAGCATGCACCGGCTGCGGACTCCGCACGGGCGGGACGTGAAGGTGGCGGTGCTCGGGCTGACGAACCCGGGGATCGCGATCTGGGACAAGGCGAACGTGCAGGGGAAGATGACGTTCCCGGGCCTTGAGGAGCAGGCGGCGAAGTACGTTCCGCGGCTTCGGTCGTTGGGTGCGGACGTGGTGATCGTGTCGGCGCACTCGGGGTCGAGCGGTACGTCGAGTTACGGGGACCAGCTTCCGCACATCGAGAACGCGGCGGGTCTGGTGGCGGAGCAGGTGCCGGGGATCGACGCGATCCTGGTGGGTCACGCGCACACGGAGATCCCGGAGTACCGGGTGAAGAACAAGGCGACCGGCAAGGACGTGGTGCTGTCGGAGCCGTTGAAGTGGGGCCAGCGGCTGACGCTGTTCGACTTCGAGCTGACCTGGGCGAAGGGCTGCTGGTCGGTGGCGAAGGTGTCGGCCCGGGTGCTGAACTCGAACACGGCGGTGGAGGACCCGAAGATAGTGGGGCTGCTGTCGGACGAGCACACCAAGGTCGTGGCCTACGTGAACCAGGTGATCGGTACGTCCACGCAGGCGATGTCCTCGGCGGACGGTCCGGTCAAGGACGTGGCGATCATCGATCTGATCAACCACGTGCAGGCTGAAACGGTGAAGGGCGCGCTGGCGGGTACGGAGTGGGCGGCGCTTCCGGTGCTGTCGCAGGCCTCGTGCTTCTCCCGGACGGCGGCGATCCCGGCCGGGCAGGTGACGATCAAGGACGCGGCGGGTCTGTACCCCTTCGAGAACACGCTGGAGGCGCGGCTGCTGACCGGAGCGCAGCTGAAGGCGTATCTGGAGTATTCCGCGAAGTACTACGTGCGGACGGCACCCGGTGAGGTCGTGGATCCGGCGAAGCTGACGAACGCGGAGGGCACGCCGGACTACAACTACGACGCGGTGTACGGGCTGACCTATGACATCGACGTCTCGGAGCCGGCCGGTTCGCGGATCACGGGGCTGTCGTTCCAGGGCCAGCCGGTGGATCCGGCGGCGCAGTTCGTTCTGGCGGTGAACAACTACCGGGCTTCGGGCGGCGGCAACTTCCCGCACGTGGCACAGGCCAAGCAGCTGTGGGCGAATTCGGAAGAGATCCGGAACACGATCATCCAGTGGGTGAAGGCGAAGGGGACGGTGGATCCGGCCCAGTTCGCGTCCGTGGACTGGCGACTGACCCGGGCCGGGATACCCCTGTTCTAAACGTTTCTTCCTACGGGTGCTCGACCAGCGGGAGCAGTTCTCCGGCGGGTTGGGGGCGTGTGTGCTCCCGCTGTTCGAGTCCGAAGGTGGTGAAGGCGGTGCGGGTGGGCTGCGGGTAGGGCTCCTTGCCCGTGAGGGTGTTCAGGATGGCGGCGCTGCGCCAGGCGGCGAGGCCGAGGTCGGGGGCTCCGACGCCGTGGGTGTGGCGCTCGCCGTTCTGGACGAAGACGCTGCCGGTGACGCTGGGGTCGAGGATCATCCGGTAGCGGTCGTCGATGCGGGGGCGGCCGGAGGAGTCCTTGCGCAAGTAGGGGTCGAGGCCGGCGAGGAGGCTGGCGAGGGAGCGTTCGCGGTAGCCGGTGGCCAGGACGACGGCGTCGGTGGTGAGGCGGGAGCGGGTGCCTTGTTCCACGTGTTCGAGGTGCAGTTCGACCTTGGTGGTGGCGACGCGGCCGGCGGTGCGGACGCTGACTCCGGGGGTGAGGACGGCGTCGGGCCAGCCTCCGTCGAGGGTGCGGCGGTAGAGCTCCTCGTGGATGGCGGCGATGGTGGCGGCGTCGATGCCCTTGTGGAGCTGCCACTGGGCGGGGACGAGCCGGTCGCGGACCGGTTCGGGCAGGGCGTGGAAGTAGCGGGTGTAGTCGGGGGTGAAGTGCTCCAGGCCGAGCTTGGAGTACTCCATGGGGGCGAAGGAGGGGGTGCGGGCGAGCCAGGTGAGGCGTTCGCGGCCGGCGGGGCGGGAGCGGAGCAAGTCGAGGAAGACCTCGGCCCCGGACTGGCCCGATCCGATGACGGTGACGTGTTCGGCCCCGAGGACGCGCTGCCGGTTGTCGAGGTAGTCGGCGGAGTGGATCACCGGGACGGCGGGCGCTTCGGCGAGGGGGCGCAGCGGTTCGGGGATGTAGGGGGCGGTCCCGATGCCGAGGGCGAGGTTGCGCGTGTAGGTGCGCCCGAGGGCTTCGGCTTCGCCGCCGGCGTCGAGCTGGGTGTAGTCGACTTCGAAGAGGCCGCGTTCGGGGTTCCAGCGGACGGCATCGACCTGGTGGCCGAAGTGGAGTCCGGGCAGGCGGCCGGCGACCCAGCGGCAGTAGGCGTCGTATTCGGCGCGCTGGATGTGGAAGCGCTCGGCGAAGTAGAAGGGGAAGAGCCGTTCCTTGTGCTTGAGGTAGTTGAGGAAGGACCAGGGGCTGACCGGATCGGCGAGGGTGACGAGGTCGGCGAGGAAGGGGACTTGGAGCGTCGCTCCGTCGAGGAGGAGTCCGGGATGCCAGCGGAAGTCGCGGCGCTGGTCGTAGAAGGCGGTGGCGAGTTCCCCGGCGCCTAGGTGGGGCAGCCCGTGGGCAAGGGCGGCGAGGGAGAGGTTGAAGGGTCCGATGCCGATTCCGACGAGGTCGTGGGGTGCATCGAGCAGGGCGGTCATCGGTGGGTGCTGCCTTCCAGAAGGTTCACGAGGACATCCAGGTCCCCCGCCGTGGTGTGGGGGTTGAGCAAGGTGGCTTTGAGCCACAGGCGGCCGTCGGCGCTGGCCCGGCCCAGTACGGCGCTGCCGCCGAGGAGGAGGGTGCGTCGCAGGGCGGCGATCCGCTTGTCGTCGGCGTGGGTGGGCCGGAACAGGACGGTGCTGATGGTGGGCGCGGCGTGGAGTTCGAAGGCGGGGTGTGCTTCGAGGAGCCGGGCGAGTTGCCCGGCGAGCGCGCAAGTGCGGTCGATGAGCTGGGTGATGCCGTCGCGGCCCAGGGAGCGCAGGGTTGCCGCGATCTTGAGGACGTCGGCGCGGCGGGTGGTGCGCAGGGAGCGGCCGAGGAGGTCGGGTAGGCCCGCGTCGGTGTCGTCCTGGGCGTTGAGGTAGTCGGCCCGGTGGGACAGGGGTGCCAGCAGAGCGGTGTCGGGGACGGTGAGGATGCCGGCGGCGACGGGCTGCCAGCCGAGTTTGTGCAGGTCGAGGGTGATCGAGCGGGCGCGGTCGAGGCCGGCGAGTTTGTGGCGGTGGCGGGGGCTGAGGGCCAGGAGGCCGCCGTACGCGGCGTCGACGTGCAGGTCGGCGCCGTACTGGTCGCAGAGGTCCGCGAGGGGGCCGAGGGGGTCGATGAGGCCGGCGTCGGTGGTGCCGGCCGTGGCGGCGACGAGGACGGGGCCGGTGGTGGCGGCGAGGGCCTCGGCGAGGGTGGCGGGTGCCAGGGTCCCGGTGGGGGTGGGGAGGGCGCGGGCGGGCGGCAGGCCGAGGAGCCAGGCGGCGCGCGGGACGGAGTGGTGGGCGTTGGCGCCGTGCAGGACGGTGAGGCGCGGGCCGTGGCGTTCGCGGGCGAGGAGGAGGGCGAGTTGGTTGGCTTCGGTGCCGCCGGTGGTGAGGACGGCGTCGGGATGGGGGGTGTCGTGGAACTCGGCGGCGAGGGCGCGGGTGAGGAGCGCTTCGATCGTGGAGGCGGCGGGGGCCTGGTCCCAGGAGTCGAGGGAGGGGTTGAGGGCGCCGGCGGCGAGGTCCGCGGCGACCGCGACGGCGAGCGGCGGGCAGTGCAGGTGGGCGGCGCACAGCGGATCGGCGGGGTCCGCGGCGCCGGCGGCGAGGGTGTGCACGAGGGTCCGCAGCGCTTCGTGGTCCCCGTGCCCGTGTTCGGGGAGTACGTCGCCCAGCGCGGCCTCGACTCGGGCGGTCACGGCGTCGGGCCCGCCGGCCGGGAGCGGTCCGCCGCGTGCGCGGGCTCCGGTGCGCAGTGCGTCGAGGACGGTGTCGAGGAGCGGCCGCAGGGCCTCGGCCCCGTGGATGCCGCCGGCGAGCGGAGCTGTGCCTGTGCCTGTGCCTGTGCCTGTGCCGGGGGACGCTGTCATGCGGTTGTCCTCACGGGAACGGATCGGCGGCGGGCGTTGCCGCGGTGATGGGGTGGGGCACCCGAGCGGTACAACGATCCGACCCGAATGGGGTAACCGCCCGGGTTTGTGGCGTGGGTGATTTCCCGCCGCGGGTGCCCTGACCGGGCGCTGAAGGGCCGGCCCGGCCCCGCCCGGCGCGCAGGGCGGCCCACCAGGCCCGGGGCCGGGATCCCGCCCGGGACCGAATCCACCGGACCGGCGTCAAAGCCGGGACCCCGGGCGGCTGGAGCGGAGGCGGACACGGCGAGGCGGGGCCGCCGGCGGCCGGGGCGGAGGTGGACGCGGAGAGTCGGCGGCATGACGGCCCGTAGGGCCGGGTGGGGAAGCCGGGGACGACGGCCGGCCGGTGGCCGGAGGGAGGGCCGGGGCGGACGTCGAGGGTGGCGGCCGACCGGCGGGGAAAGGCGGGACGTCGAGGGGCGGCCGACCGGCGGGGAAAGGCGGGACGTCGAGGGGCGGCCGACCGGCGGGGAAAGGCGGGACCTCGAGGGGCGGCCGGCCGGAGGCCGGCGGGGAGAGGCGGGACGTCCCGGGGAGGGGCGGCGGCGGTGGGTGGTGGGGTGGGGCGGGGCCCTGCCGGGTTCTCGTGGAGGGCAGGGCCCCTGGGGTTAGGGGTGGGTCCGGAGGGCGCGGGCCAGGTCGTCCAACTGGTCCACGAGCTTGCGGCGCAGGAGCGGGGTGATGTCCGGGTCGGCCAGGCAGGCCCGGCCGGCTTCGAGGTTGGCTTCCGTGATCTCGTGGTCGGGGAAGCACCAGCGGCCCGCGGCGTCGGCGATGGCCGGGCCGCGGCGGGCACCGAGGGCGACGGCCTCGGGGTAGTAGCGCGGCACGTACGCCCGTACCAGATCGGCTTGCTCGGGCTGCCAGAAGCCCTGGGCGGTGGCGGTGAAGAGGTAGTTGGACAGGGTGTCGTCGTGGAACAGCCGGTCCCAGGCGGCGGCCTTGGCCTCGGCCGTCGGGAGGGCGGCACGGCAGCGGGCGGCGCCTTCCTGGCCGGTGGCGCTGGGGTCGGCCGCGAGGGCGCCGTCGATCTCGGCTTCGCCGACCGCTCCGAGGACCGACAGGCGGGAGAGGATGCGCCAGCGCAGCTCGGGGTCGAGTTCGGGGCCTCCGGGTACGGTGCCTTCGGCGAGCCAGGCGGCGGGGATCTCGGGCCGGGTCGCGCTGTCGATGAGGGCGCGGACCGCGACCAGCCGCAGGCCGGGGTCGGAGCCGTCCTCGGTGCGCCGCAGCAGGGCGCGGGCGATCGAGGTGAGCGTGGCGAGGGCACCGGTGCGGTGTTCGGGGGTGAGGTAGCGGGTGGCGATGTGGGTGCGCGCGAAGCCCAGTACGTTCTGGACGATGTCCAGCTCCGTTTCCTCGGGCAGGTGGGCCTCGGCGGTCGCCAGGTAGTCGGCGGCCCCCAGTTCCCCGTCGCGGACCATGTCGCGCAGGGAGTTCCAGACGACGGCGCGGGTGAGCGGGTCGGGGATGCGCGAAATGCCGCGCAGGGCGGTTTCCAGGGAGGTTCCGTCGAGGCGGACCTTGGCGTAGGTGAGGTCGCCGTCGTTGAGGACGAGGAGGGCGGGACGCGGGCCGTCGACCGAGACGACCTCGTCGGAGGGGACGTCGAGGGCGAGGACTTCGCGTGGTTCGAGGACTCCGTCGGGGCCGTGGTCGTAGAGGCCGGCCGCGATGTGGTGGGGGCGGCTGCCGGTGCGGTCGACGGTGAGTGTCCAGCCTCCGCGGCTCTCCTCGACGCGCGGGCTGAGGGTGTCGATGCCGGTGGTGCGCAGCCAGATCTCGGCCCAGGCGTGGACGTCCCGGTCGGTGTGGGCGGCGAGGGAGTCCACGAAGTCGGCGAGGGAGGCGTTGGCGAACTTGTGGCGGGCGAAGTGGGTGTTGATGCCGGCCAGGAAGTCCTTCTCGCCGAGCCAGGCGACGAGTTGGCGCAGCGCGGAGGCGCCCTTGGCGTAGGAGATGCCGTCGAAGTTGAGGAGCGCGGAGGCGGTGTCGGGGACGGCTGCGGCGTCCGGGGCGACGGGGTGGGTGGAGGGGCGTTGGTCGGCGTCGTAGCCCCAGGGCTTGCGCTCCATCCCGAATCCGGTCCAGGTCTCGGTGAAGCGGGTGGCTTCGATGAGGGTCTGGTAGCCCATGTACTCGGCGAAGGACTCGTTCAGCCAGATGTCGTCCCACCAGCTGAGGGTGACGAGGTCGCCGAACCACATGTGTGCCATCTCGTGCGCGATGGTCACGGCCCGCCGTTGGCGTTCGGCGTCGGTGACGGCGGAGCGGAAGACGTACTCGTCGCGGAAGGTGACGAGGCCGGGGTTCTCCATGGCGCCGGCGTTGAACTCGGGCACGAAGGCCTGGTCGTAGGAGTCGAAGGGGTAGGGCTCGGTGAACTTCTCGTGGTACCGGTCGTAGCAGGCTGTGGTGAGGTCGAGGATTTCCCGGGCGTCCGCGTCGAGGTGGGGGGCCAGCGAGCGGCGGCAGTGGATGCCGAAGGGGAGGCCGGCGTGTTCGGTGCGGACGCTGTGCCAGGGGCCTGCGGCGACGGCGGCGAGGTAGGTGGAGATGACGGGGGTGGGCGCGGACTTCCAGATGCCGTCCCCGGCTCCGGCGCCGGCTCCGGCTCCGGCGCCTTGGTCGTCGGTGCCGTGGTCACCGTCACGGTCACGGCCGCCGTCACGGTCGCGCGAGCCGACGCGCGTGGTGATGCCGTTGGCCAGGACCGTCCAGCCCGCGGGAGCGGTGACGGTGAATTCGAAGACGGCCTTGAGGTCGGGCTGGTCGAAGGCCGGGAAGACGCGCTGGACGTCGTCCATGAACATCTGCGTGTAGACGTACGTCTCCCCGTCCGCGGGGTCGGTGAAGCGGTGGAGGCCCTCGCCGGTGCGCGAGTAGCGCATGCGGGCTTCGACGCGCAGCTCGTGGGGGCCTTCGGTGAGGCCGGTGAGCGGGAGGCGGCCGTCGGTGAGGCCGGCCGGGTCCAGGGGGTGTCCGTCGAGCTCGACGGAGCGCAGCTCCTCCGGTTTCAGCTCGACGAAGGTGTCTCCGGCGGTGCGGGCGGCGAACCGGATGACGGTGCTGGATTCGAACGTCTCGTCGCCGGTGGTGAGGTCGAGGGCGACCTCGTAGTGCCGGACGTCGAGGAGCTTGGCTCGGAGCTGCGCTTCGTTGCGCGTCAGTGCGGACATGGGGCCCATGCTGCCGGATGACGGTGCCGGGCCCCAGGGCGGCTACTCCTCGCCCGCTGCGATCGTCTCGTGGTGGCGGATGACCTCGGCGATGATGAAGTTCAGGAGCTTCTCGGCGAAGGCCGGGTCGAGCTTGGCGTTCTCGGCGAGCTGGCGCAGCCGGGCGATCTGGCTGGCCTCGCGGCCCGGGTCGGCAGCGGGCAGCTGGTGGCGGGCCTTGAGGTGGCCGACCTGCTGGGTGCACTTGAAGCGCTCGGCGAGCATGTGCACCACGGCCGCGTCGATGTTGTCGATGCTGTCCCTCAGACGGGCCAGCTCGGCGGTGACGCTCTCGTCGATGTCGCTGGTGTTCATGGTTCCCGAGAATACGGGGCGCACGGGAGTGGTTCCTCGGCCAGTCGGCCAGTGAGACGGCGGCGCGTCCGTGCCGCGCGGCGCCGTGTCCGGTCCGGGCCGATCTGTGCGGATCGGCCCGGACCGAGCCGAGTACCTCCTCGGGCGGCAGACGCCGTACCGGGTGCCCAGGCCGGGGTACGGGGCCGGGCGCGGCGGGCCGGGTACGGGGTTGGGTGCGGCGGGTCGGGTGCGGCGGGCCGGGTGCGGCTGGCCGGGGTGGACGCGACGAGCTGGGTACCGGGTCGGACGCGACGGGCCGGATTCGGGTACGGGGTCGGGTGCGGCCGGCCGGGTGCGGGGCGGGGTGGACGCGACGAGCCGGGTGCCGGGTCGGACGCGCGGGCCGGGTTCGGGGTCGGACGCGACGGGCCGCAGCTCTGTGCCCCGTCGGCTCGTGTGCGGTACCGGGGAGGCCGGGTGCGGTGCCGGGGCGGCACCCGGCTGCCGGGGAGTGGGCTCGGCCTACAGCGGCAGGATCGCCGTGACCAGCCAGCCGCCTTCGGGGGCGGGGCCGGCGGTGAGGGAGCCGCCGAGGGCTTCTGCCCGTTCGGCCATGCCGACGAGGCCGTAGCCGCCGCCGCGGGCGTTCTCGGAGAGCCTGGCCGAGCGGCCGCCGTCATCGGCGACGCGGACTTCCAGGCCGGGCGGGACGGTGCGCAAGCCGATCCGGACGGCGGTGGCGGTCGCGGCGTGCTTGCCGATGTTGGTGAGGGCTTCGAGAACGATGCGGTGGGCGGTGGCGGCGACGTCGGCGGGGAGCCGGGTCTCCAGGCCGTCCTCGATGTAGAGGACGACGGGCGGGCCGGTCATGGCGAACCGTTCCGCGAGCCCGCGGATCTCGCGGAGGCCGGCGACGGGGGCGGTGCCCGCGCCCGGCCCGGCGCCGCCCTCCTCGGCGCCCCGCGCGCCCTGTGTGCCCTGTGCGCCCTGTGCGCCCTGTGCGCCCTCGCGGAGGATCTTGACCAGGCGTCGCATGGAGCCGAGCGCCTCGGCACCGGAGCTCTCGATGCGGCCGAAGATCTCGCCGGCGCGTTCGGCGGAGACCTTGGTGTAGCGGGCGGCCCGCGCCTCGACGACGATCCCGGTCACGTGGTGGGCGACAAGGTCGTGCAGCTCGCGCGCCAGCTCCAGGCGCTCGGCGCTGCGTACGGCGCTCAGCTCGCGCAGGCGCTCGACGGACTGCATGCGCAGCAGCAGGGAGTACGCCCCGACGACGACGGCGAGCACGGAGAAGAGCAGCGTGAACCGGCCCGGGTCCGTGTCCCGGACGGGCACGGCCATGCAGCCGAGGCCGAGCAGGGGGCCGAGTACGGCGGCGGTACGGACGGGGGCGCGCAGCAGGACCTGGCTGAGGAAGAAGAGGAGGGCGACGGCCTCGCCCCCGCCCCAGACGACGATGGGGTGGTTGCTGAAGAGCAGCAGGATCGTGACGGTCCAGCTGACGGTGGCGGCGAACCAGGCCCGTACGAGGAGCGGGATCCCGGGCCAGGGCGCGGCGCTGAGGCAGACGAGCATGCCGGACACCCAGACGGCGGCGTGCGGGACGCTGGGCTGACGGGCGAGGACGACGCCCTCGAAGGTGACGAGGGCGAGGAGGGCGACGGAGAGGATGATGCTGATCCAGGTCGCGGCGCGGGGGTGACGGCGGGCCCATCGCCCCAGCGGACTCACGGGGACCGCCTGGCCGTACGGCGCCCCGGACGGTTGGCTCCACCGGTTGTGCCGGTGGCCGTGCCCGGCACCCGCGCGGTTGCCGCACCGGCTCCGCCGGCCCCTCCGCGCAGGAGACGAAGGGCGCCGGGGCGCCCGCCCGGCGCCGAGCGCGCACCGGGACAGGGTCCCCTCACGCCAGGCCGCCCGCCCGGCCGCTCCCCCGGCGCCGAGCGCGCACCGGGACAGGGTCCCCTCACGCCGGGGTGCCCGCCAGGCCGCTTTCCCAGGCCCATGCGGCGATTTCGACGCGGTTGCGGGCGTCCAGTTTGGCCTGGACGTTGGCCAGGTGGGTCTTGACCGTGGAGAGGGAGACGAAGAGCTCGCCCGCGATCTCGGCGTTGGTCAGGCCGCGCGCGAGGCAGCGTACGACCTCGCGCTCCCGGTCGGTCAGCGGCTCCGCCGGGCGGCGGGCCGCTTGGGCGGCCGGGATGCGGCGGGCCATTTCCCGCAGCAGCCGGACGGTGATGGCGGGTGAGACGAGGGAGTCCCCGACGGCCGCGGCCCGGACCGCTTCAACCAGCATGGCCGGACTCGCGTCTTTGAGGAGGAAGCCGGACGCTCCGCCGTGGAGTGCCGCGTGGACGTACTCGTCGAGGTCGAAGGTGGTGACGATGACGATGCGGGGGCCGTCGCTGCCGGCGAGCCTGCGGGTGACTTCGAGCCCGTCGAGTCTGGGCATGCGGATGTCGAGGAGCAGGACGTCGGGCCGGTGTGCGGCGACTGCCGCGAGGGCGGCTTCGCCGTCGACGACGTCCGCGACGACCTCGATGTCCGGCTGGCTCTCGAGGATCATCCGGAAACCGGTCCTGACCATCTCCTGGTCGTCCGCGATGACCACTCTGATCGCCATGCGCTGCCTGCCCCACTGTCGCCCGCTGCCTGTGTCGTCCCGGCGGTCCCGGCTTTCCCGGCCGTCCCGCTGTTTCCGGCGGCCCCGGCCGTCCCGGTCCTCCCAACCGGTGCGTTCCCACCCGGTGCGTTCCCACCCGGTGGGTTCCCACCCGGTCGGTTCCCACCCGGTCGGTTCTTCCCATGGGACCTTCGGCCGCCCCGGCCCGCAACCGCGCGGCCGAGCGCCCGGAGCGTGCCGCGGGGCCGGAACGATGCCGCCGACGACTCGCGGGGCTCCGGTGGGCCTCGCGTGCATTCGGGGCACAGCGCCTCGTCCTTTCGGCCCGTGCGCGCCGCACAGGGGCCGAAAGGACGAGGGACGCAGACGCAGCGAGGGGGAGTGCGGGCTGTCAGAGGGTGGCGGCCGCGTTCTTGATCGCTGCGGCGAAGGTGGAGACCTCGGTGTAGACGCCGGGGTAGTCGGGCCGGGCGCAGCCCTCGCCCCAGCTGACTATGCCGACCTGGATCCAGGCGTTCGCGCTGTCGCGGCGGAACATGGGGCCGCCGGAGTCGCCCTGGCAGGTGTCGACGCCTCCTTGGTCGAACCCTGCGCAGATCTCCTCGGCGGGCACCAGGGAGCTGCCGTAGGAGGCCTGGCAGGAGGCGTCGGAGACGAACGGGACGGTGGCCTTGCGCAGGTAGCGCTGCTGGCCGCCGCCTTCGCGGGTGGCGCCCCAGCCGGCGACGGTGAAGGTTCCGTTGTCGTAGGCCTTGGTGTCGGCGATCTTGAGGGTGGGCAGGTTGATGGGCTTGGCGAGCTTGATGAGGGCCCAGTCCTTGCCCGTGCCGTTGTAGCCGGGGGCCTGGAGGACCTTGGTGGACTTGACCTTGATGGCGCTGGCGCTGTTGAGGTCGACGACTCCGGCGGTGACGGTGATGGAGGTGTTGTTGCCGGAGCCGCTGACGCAGTGGGCGGCGGTGAGGACGATCTGCTGGCTGTAGAGGGCGCCGCCGCAGCCCATGGAGAGGCGGACCATGAAGGGGAACTCGCCCTGGGCGGCGCGGGTTCCGCCGACGACGGGGGCCTGGGACGCGGTGGCGGAGCCGGGCTGGAGGCTGACGGCGGCGAGGGCCACCGCGCCGACGGCGAGGGTGCGCTTGAGGGCACTGACGAGGGTGGACACTGTCGACACACTGCCTTTCGTGGGGGGTTGGGCCGTGCGCGTCATCGGGTGCATGACGGGGACATGACACAACGCAGCCACGGGCGCCATCAAGAACGCGTTTTCGGACAACTTCCGGCAGGAGACGCCTCATGACGGACAACAGTCGGCACAGCAGTCCGGTCCAGCACGGATTTCCGCATCTGGAGACGGTCCGCGAGGCCGTGAACGCACTGTTCCGCCGGCTCTCCGATGACGGGATCCGCGCCTACGGCACGCCCTTCGCCCCCGCCGACGCGGCCTTCGGCGACGCCGACGACCTGTACCTCGGCGCGCACCGGGTGGCCTCCGCGATGGTCCGGGCGCTGCGGCTGCCCGACGCGCGCATCGTGGTGGGTTTCCGCGCCATGCGGGACGCGGCCAGTGTCGAACTGGCCGCCGGACCGGAGTACTTCGTCGAGGTCAACGACCGCTTCCGCACGCACCGCCGCGATCTGGCGGCCGCCCTCGCCCACGAGGTCACGCACGTCCTGCTGCACCGCCTGGGCCTGCGCTTCCCCACCACCGCGGGCGACGAGATCCTCACCGACACCGCCGCCGCCTACCTCGGGGCGGGCTGGCTGCTGCTCGACGCCTACCGCGAGGACGACCTCACCCACCAGAAGCTCGGCTACCTCACCCCGGAGGAGTTCGGCTTCGTCCTGGCCAAACGCGAGCGGTTCATCGGAGGTGAGGACCTCTCCGCGTGGTTCACCAGCCCGCAGGCGTACGAGGCGTACGTGCGCGGCCGCGCCATGGCCCGACGGGACCTGCGCCGGGCTCCCCTGGCGGCCGCGGGCAGGGCGGAGCGGTGGCGCTACGCCCGGGACCGCAGAGCGGCTCCGGCCCCGCCGGGGCGCGGGGCGGCGTACCGGTTCGAGGTGCACGCCGACGGGCCGCGGGTGAGCTTTCCGTGCCCGGTGTGCGAGCAGCGGCTGCGGCTGCCGGCCGACCGGGGGCCGCTCCGGGCCCGCTGCGGGCTGTGTCACACGGTGCTGGACTGCGACACCTGAGCGCCGGCCGGCCTGGGAGCACCGGGCAGCCCGGGCGGGCCGGGAGCACCGGGCGGGCCGGGAGCACCGGCCGGCCTGGGAGCACCGGGCAGCCCGGGCGGGCCGGGAGCACCGGGCGTGCCGCGAGCGCCGGGAGTCCCCCCGCGGGTGCTCAGTCTCCGCAGCCGCCGCCACTGCCGCTGCCGCAGTTGTCTCCCCCGCCGCAGCCACCGTCGCCGCCACCGCTGTCACTGCCGCCACGCGGCCTGGGCCTCGACGCGGACTGCCGGTTGGCCGCCAGAAAGACGGTTCCCCAGCCGAGCACGGTCAGGGTCAGGACTATCAGGAAGGCCGAGGCTTCGCTCATAGGGGCGGTGTGCCCGGCCCTTGCGGCCGGAACACACCCCTCCGCCGACGCCTCCGCCCGGCTGTCCCAGCTTCGAAGGCGACCGCGGAAGGCGACCGCGCGATCGCGTTGACGCCCCCGCCGGGCCAACTCGCGATCTGCAGGCGCCCGTTGCCTGGCGGGAGATGGACAACATGATGGGGTGGCTGCGGTTCAGCGAGTGGATGTAGTGGGTAGTGGTACTCCATCGCACGAAGGAAGGACCCGGGCCCGACCCCTCGCCAGGGGGCCGGGACCGGGTCCTTCCGCTTGTGGCGTGTCCGAGAGCGCATGCGCTCCTCGCGGGAACGAGGATCCGTGCCGCAGGGCCGTGCGGCTCTCCTCTCCGGAGCCGGCGGGGCCGTTCTCCCGGTCACCGTGAAGGGCCGTCGCGAAAGGCCCCCGAAGCGGAGCGGCCGCGCGGCCGGTAGCGGGCCCCTCCCGTCACCGCGCCCCGTACACCGGCTGCGGCCGCTCGGACCGCGCGAGGAGTTTCAGCGCCGCCTCCCCCGCCTCCCACGGCGTCCAGCGCGCGCCGCGGTCCGCCGTGGGACCGGGCCGCCAGCCCTCCATCACCGTGATGCGCCCGCCCTCCGTCTCGAAGACACGGCCCGTGACCCCGGCCGACGCGTCGGAGCCCAGCCACACCACCAGCGGTGACACGTTCTCCGGAGCCATCGCGTCGAAGGCCCCGGCTTCGGGGGCGGCCATGGTGTCCGCGAAGGTCCCTTCCGTCATCCGGGTCCGCGCGGCCGGGGCGATGGCGTTCACCTGGACCCCGTAACGGCCCATCTCCGCCGCCGAGACGAGCGTCAGCCCGAGGATCCCGGCCTTGGCCGCGCTGTAGTTGCCCTGGCCCACGGAGCCGAGCAGGCCCGCACCGGAGGACGTGTTCACGACCCGCGCGGCCACGTGGCGGCCTTCCTTCGCCTCCGCCCGCCAGTACGCCGCCGCGTGCTTCAGTGGCAGGAAGTGCCCCTTGAGGTGCACCCGCATCACGGCGTCCCAGTCGTCCTCGTCGAGGTTCACGAGCATCCGGTCGCGCAGGAACCCCGCGTTGTTGACCAGCGTGTCCAGGCGCCCGAAGGTCGAGACGGCCGTCTCGACCAGCGAGGCCGCGCCCCGCGCCGTCGCGATGTCCCCGCCGTGCGCGACCGCTTCCCCGCCCAGTTCGCGGATCTCGGCGACCACGAGCGCCGCCGGGCCGTCAGGCCCCGGCAGGCCGTCCAGGCCGACCCCGAGGTCGTTCACCACCACGCGCGCGCCTTCCGCGGCGAAGGCCAGCGCGTGGGCCCGGCCCAGTCCCCGTCCCGCGCCCGTCACGATGACCACACGGCCTTCGGCAAGTCCCATGTCAGCTCTCCTTGTTCACAGTTGCCGCATCCAAGAACGCCGGGCGCTCGCCGCCCCCGTGCACGAGGAGGCTCGCGCCGCTGACGTAGCCCGCACGGTCGGAGGCCAGGAAGACCGCCGCGTCGCCCACGTCCGAGGGTTCGGCGAGCCGCCCGAGCGGGACGGTCGCGCCGACCGCCGCGATGCCGGTCTCGTCGCCGTAGTGCAGGTGTGACAGCTCGGTCCGCACCATGCCCAGGACCAGTGAGTTGACCCGTACGTCGGGGGCCCATTCGACGGCCATGGAGCGGGCGAGGTTCTCCAGTCCGGCCTTCGCCGCCCCGTACGCCGCCGTACCGGGCGAGGGCCTGGTCCCGCTGACGCTGCCGATCATGACGACCGAGCCGCGCGCCCGGCGCAGCCACGGGTAGGCCGCGAGCGAGGCGGCCATCGGGGCGGTCAGGTTCAGTTCCAGCACCCTCGCGTGGTGTTGCGCCCCGCCTTCGCCGAGCAGCCGGTACGGGGTCCCGCCGGCGTTGTTGACCAGGCAGTCGAGGCGCCCGTAGCGCCGGGCGACCGATCCGAAGAAGTCCTGGACGGCGGCCGGGTCCCGCAGGTCGAGGGCGTCGTACGACGCCGAACGACCCTGCGCCCGCACTGGTTCCGGCGGTGGTCGGCGCGCGCAGACGACGACCTCGGCGCCCGCCGTGAGGAACGACCGCGCGATCCCGGCGCCGACGCCGCGGGTTCCGCCGGTGACGACGACGACCCTCCCGTTGAGCTCCATCGGCTGCTACCTTCCTCACCTAACAAATGTTTGGTGGAAAGGTAGCTGATCCGCTCATGGGTGTCTCCACCTCAAGCCCCGACAAGGGCATCGCGCTCATCACAGTCGACTTCCCACCCGTCAACGCCCTCCCCGTGCAGGGCTGGTTCGACCTCGCGGACGCCCTGCGCACGGCCGGCCGCGACCCCGGGGTGCGGTGCGTGGTCCTCGCCGCCGAGGGCCGCGGCTTCAACGCCGGGGTCGACATCAAGGAGATGCAGCGCGACACCGGCCACGGCTCACTCGTCGGCGCCAACCGGGGCTGCTACGAGGCCTTCGCCGCCGTGTACGAGTGCGAGGTGCCCGTCGTGGCGGCCGTGAACGGTTTCTGCCTCGGCGGCGGCATCGGCCTCGTCGGCAACGCCGACGCGATCGTCGCCTCCGACGACGCGACCTTCGGCCTGCCGGAGCTGGACCGGGGCGCCCTCGGGGCCGCCACCCACCTGGCCCGGCTCGTCCCGCAGCACATGATGCGCACCCTGTACTACACCTCGCGCACCGCGTCCGCCGCCGAACTGCACGCGCACGGCTCGGTCTGGAAGGTGGTCCCGCGCGGGGAACTGCGCGCGGCCGCCCTGGAGCTGGCCGCCGAGATCGCAGAGAAGGACGGCTACCTCATCCGGCTCGCCAAGGCGGCCATCAACGGCATCGACCCGGTGGACGTGCGCCGCAGCTACCGCTTCGAACAGGGCTTCACCTTCGAGGCCAATCTCAGCGGTGTCGCCGACCGGGTCCGCGACACCTTCGGCAAGGAGGGACCGGCATGACCGGCCAGAGCGACAAGACGATGACCGCCGACGAGGTGGTCGGGCGGCTGCGCAGCGGGATGACGATCGGCATCGGCGGCTGGGGTGCGCGGCGCAAGCCCATGGCCCTGGTGCGCGCGCTGCTGCGCTCCGAGGTCACCGGTCTCACCGTGGTCTCGTACGGCGGCCCCGACGTCGGCCTGCTCGCGGCCGCCGGGAAGATCGCCAAGCTGGTCACGCCGTTCGTCACCCTCGATTCCATCCCGCTGGAGCCGCACTACCGGGCCGCCCGCGAGAGCGGAGCCTTCTCCCTCACCGAGCTCGACGAGGCCATGTTCATGTGGGGTCTGCACGCCGCCGCCAACCGGCTGCCCTTCCTCCCCGTCCGCGCCGGCCTCGGCTCGGACGTCATGCGCGTCAACCCCGAGCTGCGCACCGTCACCTCCCCCTACGCCGACGGCGAGGAGTTCGTCGCCGTTCCCGCCCTGCGCGTGGACGCCGCCCTGGTCCACCTGAACCGCGCCGACCGGCACGGCAATGCCCAGTACCTGGGCCCGGACCCGTACTTCGACGACCTGTTCTGCGAGGCCGCCGACGCCGCGTACGTCAGCTGCGAGCAGCTCGTCGAGACCGCCGAGCTCTCCAAGGCGGGGCCCCCGCAGTCCCTGCTGGTCAGCCGCCACTCGGTCACGGGCGTCGTGGAGACGCCGAACGGCGCCCACTTCACCTCCTGCGCCCCCGACTACGACCGGGACGAGGCCTTCCAGAAGCTGTACGCGACCACCCCCTGGCCCGAGTTCGCCGCGCGATTCCTCTCCGGCGGCAGCGAGCACGCCTACCAGTCGGCCGTCCAGGCCTGGCACGAGGAGCAGCAGTGAGCGGTACGACGACCACCGTGAGCCGGGCGGAGTACTGCGTGATCGCCTGCGCCGAGGCCTGGCGGGACAACGGCGAGGTGCTGGCCAGCCCGATGGGCCTGGTGCCCTCCTTCGGAGCCCGGCTGGCGAAGCGGACCTTCTCCCCCGACCTGCTGCTGACCGACGGCGAAGCCATGCTGGTCGGCCTCGACGGGACGGCCGAGGGCTGGCTTCCGTACCGCCGCCACCTGACCATGGTCACCGGCGGGCACCGGCACGTGATGATGGGCGCCAGCCAGATCGACCGGTACGGCAACCAGAACATCTCCTGCATCGGCGACTGGGAGCGGCCGGCCCGCCAGCTCCTCGGGGTGCGCGGCGCTCCGGTGAACACCCTGAACAATCCGGTGAGTTACTGGATCCCCAAGCACTCGACCCGGGTGTTCGTCGAGCGCGTCGACATGGTGAGCGGCGTGGGCTACGACCGTGCCGGGGCGGCCGGGGTGACCCGCTACCACCGCCTCCCCCGGGTCGTCAGCGACCTCGGCGTCTTCGACTTCACCGGTCCGGACCACTCGATGCGCCTGGTCTCCGTGCACCCGGGCGTCACGGTGGACCAGGTCCGGGCGGCCACCGGCTTCGAGCTGGCCGTCGCGGACGGGACCCCGTACACCCGGGAGCCGGGCGCCGAGGAGCTGCGGCTGATCCGGGAGGTCATCGACCCCGGGGGGCTGCGCGACCGGGAAGTGCGGGCCTGATCCGATGGAGACGGCGTTCACCAAGTTGGTCGGGGTCAGGTACCCGATCGTGCAGACGGGCATGGGCTGGGTGGCGGGTCCGCGCCTGGTGTCGGCGGCGGCGGGCGCGGGCGCGCTCGGCATCCTGGCCTCGGCGACGATGACGATGGACCAGCTGCGGGCCGCGGTGCGCGAGGTCAAGTCCCGTACGGACGCCCCCTTCGGGGTCAATCTCCGGGCGGACGCCGGGGACGCGGCCGAGCGCGCCCAGCTGATCATCGACGAGGGCGTCCGGGTGGCGTCGTTCGCGCTGGCCCCGTCGAAGGAGCTGATCGCGCGGCTGAGGGACGCGGGTGTCGTCGTGATCCCCTCGATCGGGGCCCGCCGGCACGCCGAGAAGGTCGCGGCGTGGGGTGCGGACGCGGTGATCGTGCAGGGCGGCGAGGGCGGCGGGCACACCGGCGACGTGGCCACGACGGTGCTCCTGCCGCAGGTGGTGGACGCGGTCGACATCCCGGTGATCGCGGCGGGCGGCTTCAGCGACGGGCGGGGGCTGGTCGCGGCGCTGGCCTACGGGGCCGCCGGCATCGCCATGGGCACCCGGTTCCTGCTGACCTCCGACTCGACGGTCCCGGACGCGGTCAAGGCCGAGTACCTGAAGGCCGGCGTCAAGGACGTCACCGTCACGACGGCCGTCGACGGCCTGCCCCACCGGATGCTCCGGAGCGAGCTGGTCGCTTCCCTGGAGCGGGCGGGCCGGGCGAGGGCTCTGGCCAGGGCGGTGCGGCACGCGGCCGGCTTCAAGAAGCTCTCGGGCCTGTCCTGGGCGCGGATGGTGCGGGACGGCCTCGCGATGAAACACGGCAAGGACCTGTCCTGGAGCCAGGTGCTGCTCGCCGCGAACACCCCCATGCTCCTCAGGGCTTCCATGGTCGAGGGCCGTACGGACCTCGGTGTCATGGCATCGGGCCAGGTCGCAGGCGTGATCGACGATCTTCCGTCGTGTGCGGAGCTCGTCACCCGCGTCATGGCCGAGGCGCAGACCGTGCTGGAAGTCCTGCACGGTCTGGGCTCCTCCCGCCCCGACCCCGCACACTTCCTCCCCCCGCACCCGCTCGGCACCCTGCCACCACCAGGGTGATCCCCCTTCTCCGTTACGGGAGTTGCCCCAGATGAGCCGTGCACGAATCCGTCTGGCGACCGCGCTGCTCGCCTCCGCCCTCGCCATCGGGACCCTGCCCGCCGCCGCGCACGCCGCGCCGGCGGGCGGTGCCACCGCCTCGCTCCACCACCAGCGGTGGCAGTCGCAGACGATCCGCCAGATCCCCCTCCAGGGCGCGGTGAACGTCCGCGACCTCGGCGGGTACCGCACCTGGACCGGCGGCACGGTCCGCCAGGGTCTGGTCTACCGCTCCGACGCGCTGGGCAAGCTGACCGCGGCGGACCTCACCTCGGTCTCCGGGCTCGGCCTCACGAAGGTCGTCGACTTCCGCATCCCGATGGAGGTCCAGTACGACGGCGCCGACAAGCTGCCCGCCGGCCTGGCCGCCACCGCCCGGCCGGTCAGCGACCTCGGGCTGTACGGGACCCTGGTCGGCGCGATAGCCAGCGGAGACCCGGTCAAGCAGGAGCAGATGCTCGGCGGCGGCCGCGCCGAGGCGTACATGCGCGACATCTACGAGACGTTCGTGACCAGCCCCGAGAACCGTGCGCAGTTCGCGGCCACCGTCCGCGAGGCCGCCGACGGCAGGCAGGGCCCGATGCTCTACCACTGCACCTCCGGCAAGGACCGGACGGGCTGGATGAGCTACGTCCTGCTGCGCGCCCTGGCCGTCCCCGAGGGCGCCGCCGAGAGCGACTACCTGGCCTCGAACACCTTCCGCGCGGCGTACGACGCCCAGGTGCGGGCGGGTCTCAAGCAGTCCGGGCGGATGCAGAACCCCGACCTGCTGATCCCGCTCCAGGAGGTCCGCCAGGACTACCTGGACGCGGCGACCGCGCAGCTGGAGGCCGACTACGGCAGCTTCTACGGCTACCTCACCGAAGGGCTCGGCCTGGACCTGAAGACCCTCGCGAAGCTCCAGGCCAAGATGGTCCGCTGACCGCCCGGACACACGAAAGCGCCGGGCGGCGCGTGGATCGCGCTGCCCGGCGCAGTGGTGCCTACTTCGTCACTGATCAGGCGGAACGGCGTCGGGCCTGGCCCGCGCCACCGACCCGGCTGCGGGCCGAAGCTGCGGCGGCGCCACCGGAGGTACCGCCTCCGGTGCGTCGGCCGCGCTCGCCGGAGCCGCCCGCGGCTCCGCCCTGACCGGCCTGGGCGCGGCGCGGCTGCCCGGACCCGGAGGCCGCGGACTGACCGGCGGCAGCGCCGCCGGCGCCGGCACGACGGCCGCGGCCACCGCCACCGGCGGCCGGAGCGGCGCCCGTACCGGAGCCCGTACGCGGACCGCCCGAACGGCGGCGCGCGCCGGAGCCCGAGCCCGAGCCGCCCTGGCCGGCGGAGCGCTGGCGCGGCGGAGTCGGCTGCGGCACGTCCAGCACGATCGGGATGCCCGAGGGCTCCTTGGCGCCGGTGATGCGTGCCAGTTCCTCGTCGGAGGACTTGATCTGAGCGGTGCGCGGGGAGATCCCGGCGTCCGACATCAGGCGGGTCATGTCGCGCTTCTGGTCCGGCAGGACCAGGGTGACGACACTGCCGGACTCGCCCGCGCGGGCGGTACGGCCGCCGCGGTGCAGGTAGTCCTTGTGGTCGACCGGCGGGTCCACGTTGACGACGAGGTCCAGGTCGTCGATGTGGATGCCGCGGGCGGCGACGTTGGTGGCGACCAACGCGGTGACCTCGCCCGTCTTGAACCAGTCCAGGGTCCGGTTGCGCTGGGGCTGCGAGCGCCCGCCGTGCAGGCCGGAGGCGCGGACGCCGTCCGCGAGGAGCTTCTTGACCATGCGGTCGACCCCGCGCTTGGTGTCGACGAACATGATCACCCGGCCGTCGCGGGCGGCTATACGCGTCGCCACGGCCTTCTTGTCGGTCTCGTCCATGACGTACAGGACGTGGTGCTCCATGGTGGTGACCGCACCGGCCGACGGGTCGACGGAGTGGCCGACCGGGTCGTGCAGGAACATCTTGACGAGTTTGTCGATGTTCTTGTCGAGGGTCGCCGAGAACAGCATGGTCTGGCCCTCGGGCTCGACCTGCTTGAGCAGCGCGGTGACCTGCGGCATGAAGCCCATGTCGGTCATCTGGTCGGCCTCGTCGAGGACCGTGATGGCGACCTGCGAGAGGTCGGCGTCACCGCGGTCGATGAGGTCCTTGAGGCGGCCCGGGGTGGCGACGAGCACCTCGGCGCCGCGGCGCAGGGCGCCGGACTGCCGGTTGATCGACATGCCGCCGACGACGGTCGCGATGCGCAGGTTGACGGACGTGGCGTACGGGGCCAGCGCGTCGGTGACCTGCTGCGCGAGCTCGCGGGTCGGTACGAGGACCAGCGCGAGCGGCTGCTTCGGCTGCGCGCGGCGGCCGCTGGTGCGGGCCAGCAGCGCCAGGCCGAAGGCCAGCGTCTTGCCGGAGCCGGTGCGGCCGCGGCCGAGCAGGTCGCGGCCGGCCAGCGAGTTCGGCAGGGTCGCGGCCTGGATCGGGAACGGCTCGGTGACGCCCTGGGCGGCGAGGGTCTTCAGCAGCGCCTCGGGCATGTCCATGTCCTCGAACGCGGCCACCGGCTCCAGGGCCGGGGTCAGCGGGTCGGGCATGGTGAATTCTTGGGGCCTGGCTACGGGGGCGGACTTCTGCCGTCCCGCACCAGCCTTCGGACGTCCCTGGGCCGCACCTCGGCCCCGGGTGGGGCGGCGGCTGGGTCGTGCGGAGCTGGAGCTGGTCATGCGAGAAAGCCCTCCTGAAACCGGCAGGTACTGCATACAAATGCTGCAAACGGGTCGAAACAGCAGACAAGCCGGGGCCCGCACCTACTCGGTGCGGACCCCGGCGTGCTGAATGCGTCAGGCAGGCAGGATGTTCTCGGCCTGCGGGCCCTTCTGGCCCTGGGTGACGTCGAAGGACACGCGCTGGCCCTCGTTGAGCTCACGGAAGCCCTGGGTGGCGATGTTCGAGTAGTGGGCGAAGACGTCCGGGCCGCCACCGTCCTGCTCGATGAAGCCGAAGCCCTTTTCCGAGTTGAACCACTTCACGGTGCCAAGTGCCATTTTTGAATCTCCTGAATAGGCGGCAAAGGGCCCCATCCGGAGATTCCGGCAAAACAATAAAAGCGCCTGTCGGAGCATTCCCGTCAGGCGCACATAAAGTTCATGGGTACCACAACTGCAACGAGCTCTAAGCTAGCACACGTCGGTCGGGGTGTGTCGCGGCGAGCGTGTGACCTCCGTCTTTCGCGGGTCCGGAGCGCGGTCCGCCCGCCCCCTCGGCGAGGGCCTGCCGGAACCCCGGAACCCTTGTCCCGCTTGAGTCGACGATGATCCGCAGCCCCTCCCGGGCGGCGCCCGCGACGTCCGGGCGGACCTCCTGCTCCCCGGTGTACGGATTCATCCGGACGGCGTAGCCCGGGGCGCACCGGGCGTCCGGGCCGCCTCCTTCACCTAGAGCCCGCGTCGCTGGAGCACCGCCGCCCGGCACTGCGAGGGCGTCCCCCACGCGTCGCGCAGCGGGCGGGCCTTGCGCAGCCACAGCGAGAGGTCGAGCTCCTCGGTGTAGCCGACCGCGCCGTGCAGCTGGAGCGCCGTCATGGCCGCCGCGTACGCCGCCTCGCCCGCGGTCAGCTTCGCCGCCGCGACCTCGTCCGGGGCGAGGGACAGTGCGGCCGCCCACAGCAGCGGCCGGGCGAACTCCAGGCCGATGAGG
The DNA here is from genome assembly GCF_042736715.1 of Streptomyces sp. NPDC060049. Taxonomy (NCBI): domain Bacteria; kingdom Bacillati; phylum Actinomycetota; class Actinomycetes; order Kitasatosporales; family Streptomycetaceae; genus Streptomyces; species Streptomyces sp. NPDC060049. The sequence goes on along the minus strand of NZ_JBHWVV010000013.1, from coordinate 54,569 downwards.
GTGTCGGCGAGCCGGTGCTTGACCGCCTGGAACCCGCCGATCGCGGTGCCGAACTGGGTGCGCTGCTTCGCGTAGTCCACCGTGCGTGCGAGCAGTGCCTCGCCGGTACCCAGGCACTGGGCCGCGGTCAGCAGCCGCGCCCAGTGCCCGGCGTCCCGCGCGGCCGCGGTGACGGCCGGGCCGGCCGCCAGCAGCTCGCCGCCACCGTCCGGCAGGGTCAGGCGCCGGGCGGGGTCGATGGAGGTGCGCGGCGGCGCGACGGCGGCGGACAGGCGCAGCTCCCCGGCCGGCGACACCGTGAAGAGGTGCGTGGCCGCGTCCCCGTCCAGGGCGTACGGCCCCCCGTCCGGCAGGGTCAGCGTGGCCGAGGACTCCCCCTCCGCAAGGGCGGGCAGGAACCGCTTGGCGAGCGTCTCGTCCCCGAGCCGGGCCAGGAGCACGGCGGCGGTCGCCGTCTCCACGACCGGGCCCGGCATCCCGGCCCGGCCCAACTCGACGAACCCGAGGGCCAGTTCCAGAGGGAGCGGGCCGGCTCCGCCGTAGGCCTCGTCCACCGCGAGCGCGAACAGGCCGCTTTGGGCGAGGCGCGTCCACAGCGCCCGGCCCGGAGCGTGGTCGCCCGCGCCCCAGGCCCGTACCGCCGCGGGGACGTCCGAGGCGCCGAGCAGGCGGTGCAGGGTGCGGGCGAAGTCCGTCTGCTCCTCGGTCGGCAGGAAGCGCATCAGCGGCGGCCCTTCGGGAGGCCGAGCAGCCGCTCGGCGATGATGTCGCGCTGGATCTCGTTGGTGCCCGCGTAGATGGGTCCGGCGAGGGAGAAGACCCACGGTTCGGCCCAGGCGCCGTCCGCGAGCTCCGCCTCGGGGCCGAGCAGGTCCAGGGCCGTCTCGTGCACGGCGATGTCGTATTGGGACCAGAACACCTTGTTCAGGCTGGACTCGGCGCCGATCGTCTCGCCGGCGGCGAAGCGGGAGGCGTTGGCCCAGGTGAACAGCTGGTAGGCGCGGGCGCCGACCACCGCGTCGGCGACCCGGTCGCGCAGCGCGGTGTCCGCCGGGTCGCCGGCGCCGTGCCACAGCTCGACGAGGCGGTCGGCGGCGGCGAGGAAGCGGCCCGGGGCGCGCAGGGTGAGTCCGCGTTCGTTGCCGGTGGTCGACATGGCGATGCGCCAGCCCTGCCCGGGCTCGCCGATCACGTCCGCGTCCGGGACGAAGACCTCGTCGAGGAAGAGCTCCGCGAAGGCGGGCTTGCCGTCGAGCCGGCCGATGGGCCGCACGGTGACGCCGGGGGCCCGCAGGTCGAACATCAGGTACGTGAGTCCCTGGTGCGGCTTGGGGGCGTGCGGGTCGGTGCGGAAGATGCCGAAGGCGCGGTCGGCGAAGGCGGCGCGGGAGGACCAGGTCTTCTGTCCGGAGAGCAGCCAGCCGCCGTCGGTGCGGACGGCCCTGGACCGGAGGGAGGCGAGGTCGGAGCCGGATTCCGGTTCGGACCAGGCCTGGGCCCAGATGGTCTCCCCGCTCGCCATGGAGGGCAGGACGCGGGCGCGCTGCTCGTCCGTCGCGTGGTCGAAGAGGGTGGGGGCGAGCAGGTTGATGCCGTTCTGGGAGACCCTGCCGGGCGCGCCCGCGGCCCAGTACTCCTCCTCGAAGACCAGCCAGTGCTCGATGCCGACGCCCCGGCCGCCGTGCTCCTCGGGCCAGGAGACCACCGACCAGCGATCGGCGTGCAGGAGCGCCTCCCACGCCCGGTGCGCGGTGAAGCCCTCCTCCGTCTCCAGGGAGGGCAGGGAGGTGGCGGGTACGTGGGCGGCCAGCCAGGCGCGCGCCTCGGCGCGGAAGGCCCGTACGTCCGGGGAGTGGTTCAGGTCCATCAGGTGTTCGCCTCCTTGATGGCGGGGCCCTTCACGGGCATCCGGCTTCCCCCCTTCAGAGGACAACCTTCCCTAACAAGTGTTTGGTAGGTTAACGTACGGCCATGAGCAGCGTCGAGGAGTTCCGCACGGGGCTTCGAAGTGGGCCGAAGGGGGTACCGGCGTGAACGCACCCGAGTACGTGTCCGGACACGGGCTGCTGGCCGGCCGGACGGCCGTCGTCACCGCCGCCGCCGGAGCCGGTATCGGCGGGGCCACCGCCCGCCGGTTCCTGGAGGAGGGCGCCCGCGTCCTCATCAGCGACGCCCACGCCCGGCGACTGAAGGAGAGCCAGGACGCGCTGGCCGCGGAGTTCGGCGCGGACCGCGTCGCCTCCCTGCCCTGCGACGTCACCGACGAGGAGCAGGTCCAGGCCCTCTTCGCGCTCGCCGAACGGACCCACGGCGGCCTCGACGTCGTCGTCAACAACGCGGGTCTCGGCGGGACGGCGCACCTCGTGGACATGACCGACGAGCAGTGGTCGCGGGTCCTCGACGTGACCCTGAACGGCACCTTCCGCTGCACGCGCGCCGCGATGCGCTCGATGCGGGCGGCCGGCACCGGACGGGGGGTCATCGTCAACAACTCCTCGGTCGTCGGCTGGCGCGCGCAGACGGGGCAGGCCCACTACGCCGCCGCCAAGGCGGCAGTGATGGCACTGACCCGCTGCGCGGCCCTGGAGGCGGCGGAGTTCGGCGTACGGATCAACGCGGTCGCGCCGAGCCTGGCCATGCACCCCCACCTGGTGAAGGTCACCAGCGAGGAGCTGCTCACCGAACTCACCTCCCGGGAGGCCTTCGGCCGCTACGCCGAGCCGTGGGAGGTCGCCAACGTCATCGTCTTCCTGGCCAGCGGCTACTCGTCGTACATGACGGGCGAGACCGTGTCGGTCAGCAGTCAGCACGCGTAAGCCGGTCCCGGCGTATGACCAGAATGGGAACGTGCCAACGAAGAAGCCGACACTCCAGAAGAAGCCCCAGATGACGGCGTCGCCCGAGCGCCGCCGCGAACTCCTCGACATCGCCGCCGAGGTCTTCGCCGCTCAGGGCTACAACGCCACCACCGTCCGCAAGATCGCCGACGCCGCCGGCATGCTCGCCGGCAGCCTCTACTACCACTTCGATTCCAAGGAATCGATGCTCGACGAGATCCTCTCCGCCTTCCTGACCGAGCTGTGGGAGGGGTACGACACCGTCCTCGCCGCCGGTCTCGGACCCCGCCAGACCATCGAGGCCCTCGTCACCGAATCGTTCCGGGAGATCGACCGGCACCGCGCCGCCGTCGCGATCTACCAGAAGGAATCCCGGCACCTGTCGGCCCAGCCGCGCTTCCACTACCTCTCCGACTCGCAGGTCAAGTTCGAGAAGGCATGGCTCGGGACGCTGGAGCGCGGGGTCGCCGCCGAGGTCTTCCGGGCCGACCTGGACATCCGCCTCACCTACCGCTTCGTACGCGACACGGTGTGGGTGGCGGCGTCCTGGTACCGGCCGGGCGGCCAGCACAGTCCCGAGGAGATCGCCCGCCAGTACCTCTCGATGGTGCTGGACGGCATCGCCACCCGCGCGTGAACACCTGAGGAGTTCTGATGCCCGAGGCCTACATAGTCGAAGCGGTGCGCACCCCCGTGGGCCGGCGCAAGGGAGGCCTGTCCGAGGTCCACCCGGCCGACCTGGGGGCGCACGTCCTCAAAGCCCTCGTCGAACGGTCCGGGATCGACCCGGCGGCCGTGGAGGACGTGGTGTTCGGCTGCCTCGACACGGTGGGACCGCAGGCGGGCGACATCGCGCGGACCGCCTGGCTGGCGGCCGGACTCCCCGAGGAGGTCCCGGGCGTCACCATCGACCGCCAGTGCGGATCGTCGCAGCAGGCGGTGCACTTCGCGGCGCAGGGCGTCATGTCCGGCACCCAGGACCTGGTGGTCGCGGGCGGCACCCAGAACATGTCGATGGTCCCGATCGCCTTCGCCTCGCGGCAGGCCGGGGAGCCGCTGGGCTTCACCGAGGGCCCGTACCTCGGTTCGGCGGGCTGGCGGGACCGGTACGGGGACTCCCCGATCAACCAGTTCTACGGCGCACAGCTGATCGCCGAGAAGTGGGGCATCACGCGCGAGGACATGGAGCGCTTCGCCCTGCGCTCCCACGAGCGGGCGCTGCGGGCCATCGACGAGGGCCGCTTCGAGCGGGAGACCGTGCCGTACGGCTCCGTGGCGGTGGACGAGGGTCCGCGCCGGGACACCACCCTGGAGAAGATGGCGCGCCTGAAGCCGGTCATGGAGGGCGGCACGATCACCGCGGCGGTCTCCTCGCAGGTCTCGGACGGCGCGGCGGCGATGCTGCTGGCCTCCGAGCGGGCGGTTCGGGAGCACGGCCTGCGCCCGCGCGCCCGCATCCACCACCTGTCGGTGCGCGGCGAGGACCCGATCCGCATGCTCTCGGCGCCCATCCCGGCCACGGCCTACGCCCTGAAGAAGACCGGCATGTCCCTCTCGGACATCGACCTGGTCGAGATCAACGAGGCCTTCGCCCCGGTGGTCCTGGCCTGGCTGAAGGAGACCGGCGCCGACCCGGAGCGGGTCAACGCCAATGGCGGCGCGATCGCGCTGGGCCACCCCCTGGGGGCGACGGGCGTCAAGTTGATGACGACGCTGCTGCACGAACTGGAACGCACCGGCGGCCGCTTCGGGCTGCAGACCATGTGCGAGGGCGGCGGACAGGCGAACGTCACCATCATCGAGCGGCTGTAGCCGGCGGGCCCGGGTCCTTTACCGGGGGCCGCTCCCCGGCCCCCGCGGTCCCGCGCGCCGGCGGGGTGGGGACTCAGCCCCGCCAGCGCCTGGACAGCCGGGTGAGGGAGACCGTCTGGGCCAGGACCAGGCCGCCGGTCAGCGCCTCCCAGTACACCGGCTCCGAGGGCCGCTCCCGCCCCCAGGTCCATGCCGGTCCGTGCGGGTCCACGAGGACCGGCCGTCCGGCCGGTCCTCCCGGCGGCATGCCCGTCGGGAGCGGCCCCAGGTCGCGGCCGGAATCCGTCCGCAGGTCCGGCCCGGCCTCGACGACCCGCTCGACCCTGCCGGAAGCGCGCAGCGCGTGGCCGTCCCAGGCGTTGGCGCCGCACAGCGCGATGAGCACCGCGCCGACCGCGAGCAGGGTCCGGTGTACGAAGCCGGCATCGGTGCCGTTCGGCAGCCCTGACACCAGGGCGAAGAGCGCCAGCATGACCGGCAGCCAGTGCGGCTGGGAGCCCCGCATGAGCAGCACGGCGGCGAACTCCGCGGAAAGGGCGAGGGAGTTGCGCACCAGCACACCCGGAACCGATATCGACATGAACACATCATGCCGGTGATATTCGCGTGCGCGGCCGCGGGGACGGCCCTTAAGATCCCGATCAAGGGCTGGGTCGTAGCACAGAGGCAGTGCGCCTACACGACATGGAGGAGGACGCCGGTTCGAATCCGGCCGCCCAGCCCCCTCGCTCCGCGCCGCACCACCGCGCCCGACCGCGTCCGGCGCCGGACCGCGAGCTCCGGACTCATCGCGCCGTCAGCCCTCCGTCGACGGTGAACTCCGCCCCCGTGATGTACGAGGACGCGTCCGAGCAGAGGAAGAGGACCAGCTCCGCGACCTCCTCGGGCCGCCCGATCCGCCCCAGCGGCACGTGCGACCAGTCCCGCCCGGCGACCGCCCCGCTGACCATCGGGGTGTCGATCGCCCCCGGATGCACCGAGTTGATCCTGATCCGGTCCCCGGCCAGGTCCAGCGCCGCCGACTTCGTCAGCCCGCGCAGCGCGAACTTGCTCGACCCGTAGGCCGCGTGGCCCGGGATGCCGGTCAGTCCGGCGGTCGAGGAGACGTTGACGATCGAGCCGCCTCCGCCGGCGCGCAGCAGCGGGGCCAGCGCCTGGATGCCGAGGAAGGGGCCGAGCAGGTTGACCCGCAGCAGGGTCTCGAAGTCTTCGAGGCCCTGCCGCTCGACGTGCGCCGTGCGCCATACCGCCGCGTTGTTGACGAGGGCCGAGACGGTGCCGAAGGCGCGCACGGCCTCGCGGACCACCTCCGCCCAGCTGTCGGCGTCGGCCACGTCGTGCCGGACGTAGAGCCCCCGGTCGCCGAGCGGGGCGGCGACCGCGCGGCCCTCCTCCTCCCGGATGTCGGTGACCACGACCCGCGCGCCGGCCCGCGCGCACATCCGCGCCTCGGCGGCGCCCTGACCGCGTCCGGCGCCGGTGATGACGACGACCTTGCCGTCGAGGGCGGCGGACACGGCTCAGCGCTCCCGTCGGGGGGTCGGGCCGACGGACCGGGCCTCGAAGGTCATCGAGAACTCCACGGAGATCCTCCAAGCCGTGTAGGAGCACGGCACGCGATGGGCGATGTGCTTCGAACAGGAATACTTCTAGCAGGCATGCCTTTTCAGGGGAAGGCCGCCTCGGAGACCGGTCGTAGACTGCGCTGCGTGGCGAACCAGGCGGCAGACGAGACGAACGAGCGCGCGCTCCCCGCGACCGGCTGGGCGGTGCTCGGGCTGCTGTCCTTCGGAGAGGAGCTCTCCGGCTACGACCTGAAGAAGTGGTCGGACCGGTCGCTGCGCTTCTTCTACTGGAGCCCGTCCTTCAGCCAGATCTACAGCGAGCTCAAGCGGCTGGAGAAGGTTGGCTACGCCTCCTCGCGGATGGTCGCCCAGGAGACCGGCACCCGCGACAAGCGGGTGTACCGGATCACCGGCGAAGGCATGGCGGCCGTACGGCAATGGGCGCGCGAAGCGCCCGTCGACCCGCCGGTCCTCAAGCACGGGCCGATGCTGCGGCTGTGGCTCGGCCACCTGCTGGAGCCGGAGCAGATGCGCGAAGTCCTCGTACAGCACCAGGAGTTCGCGGAGGAGATGCGCCGGCGCGCGGTGGCCGACGCGGACGCGGCCCAGGACGAGGCCTCATGGGCGTACCCGGCGCTCACCCTCAAGTGGGCGGAGCGCTACTACACCTCCGAGCGCGAGCTCGCGGCCGCCATGCTCGACGACATCGAGGCACTGGCCGCGGACCGGGACCCGGACGCCGGGGCCGGCGCCTCCGGCAAGCGCCGCCCCTAGGCCGGCGGAAGGAGAGCAGCGGCGCTCTCCCGGCGGGTCGGCGGGGCGGTCGGGCCGGCGGGTGCTGCCGTACCCTCGGGCCCATGACGGGGACGGGCAGTGCGGTAGACCTCCGCAAGATCGAGGAGAGCGCGCCGGCTCTGGTGAACCTCTACAAGGAGGCCGGGCACTCGCTGCGCAAACACGGCATGGCGGGCGGTCGCGCTGCGGTCTACCTGGTCCTGGACCACTCCGGGTCGATGCGCCCGTACTACGAGGACGGCAGCGTGCAGGCCCTCGCGGACAGGGTGCTGGGGCTCTCGGCGCACCTGGACGACAACGCCCGCGTGCCGGTCGTGTTCTTCTCCACGGAGGTCGACGCGGTGGAGGAGATCTCCCTCGCGGGCCACGAGGGGCGGGTCGCCGCGATTGCCGCCGGGCTCGGCCACATGGGCAAGACGGCCTACCACGCGGCGATGGACGCGGTGATCGACCACTACCTGGATTCGGGCACGGCCGCGCCCGCGCTCGTCGTCTTCCAGACCGACGGCGGGCCCGTCAACAAGCTCGCCGCCGAGAGGTACCTGTGCAAGGCGGCGCGGCTGCCGCTCTTCTGGCAGTTCGTCGGCTTCGGGAACACGCGCAGCTCACAGTTCGACTTCCTGCGACGGCTCGACGAACTGCCCGTCCCGGCCAAACGGGCCGTGGACAACGCCGGCTACTTCCACGCCGGTCTCGACCCCCGGACCGTCGCGGACGCGGAGCTCTACGACCGGCTGGTCGGGGAGTTCCCGGCGTGGCTGGCCGACGCCCGGGCGGCGGGCATCGTGCGCGCCTGAGCGACGCCCGTCGCCACCTCGCGCTTTGATGGACGCATGACGACGAACAACTGGGCCGCGTTCGAGAAGGCGGAGCCGGACTTCGCGGCGGCCGTCAAGGCTCGCTTCGCACAGTTCCCGCACCACGTCCTCGCGACCCTGCGCAAAGACGGCTCGCCCCGCGCGACCGGGCTGAATGTCGACATCCGCGGCGGTGAACTGTGGCTGGGCATGATGCCGGGCTCGATGAAGGGCAAGGACCTGCGGCGCGACCCGCGCTTCTCCCTGCACACGAATCCGGGCGAGGGCGAGACCATGCCCGACGGCGACGTACGGATCTCCGGGCGCGCCGTGGAGATCGTGGAACAGCCCGAGCTCCACCGGTACGCGGAGGAGACCGAGTCCCCGCACCCCTTCGACCTCTTCCGCTCCGACCTGACGGAGGTCGTCCACGTCGGCGTCGAGGGCAACGACCTCGTCGTGCGCTCGTGGACCCCGGAGCACGGCCTGCGCACCCAGCGCCGGGGCGATGACGACGAGCCGGTCCGCGAGGAGCCGGCGGCTGACGGGCTGACGGGCTGACGGGGGAACCGGCCGCCCCGGGGACCGTACTAGCCGAGGGCCGGGCGGCCCTTCTTGGGAGTCTGGACGCCGACGTCCACCCAGTTCCGGTCGATGTTGATCGTCACGTCGCCGTACGTGGCGTCGTGGTCCCCCCGGAACTGGTGGGCCCGGCGCGCCCCGGCCCACTGGCGGGTCCCCGCGGGCAGTCCGAGGTCTGCGTCGGTGACGGACGCCGCACCGTTCCAGCGGGCCACCCACAGCACGTCGGGCATGGCGTCGGGGGCCTGGGCGTAGTGGGCGCTCAGCGCCTTGGCCCCGGAGCTGGCCGCGACGTAGGCGGCCGCCCGGTAGCCCAGCTCGTGCAGGCGGACCGTCCAGGCGGTGAGGTAGGCGACGACCGGGGCGTCCCAGGTGGCCCGGTCCGTGTAGTTCTCCAGGTCGTTGTAGAGGACCGTGCCCTCGGCCAGCCCCAGGGACCCGGCCGCCTGGGCGGCGCCGTCGGCGGCGGCCATGCCCTGCTCGTTGGCCTCGGAGGGGTCGGTGGACAGGCCGGTGGACGCGCTGTGCCAGGGCTGGGGGCCGACCCAGATCGGCATCAGGTGCCAGCCCGCCCCGGTCTGCCGGCTCACCCACTCGGCGGTGAGCTGCGGCTGGGCGCAGGCGCGGGCGCGCCCGCCGATGTACACGCCGACCGCACCGAAGGGGGAATCGGCCCGCCATGCGTTCATGGCCTTCTGGGTGGGGGCGGTACAGGCGTCGAAGCCCTCGCCGGTGAAGGGCTCCTGGACGGCGCTGCGGGGACCCCCGCCGACGGCGACGGCCGGCTGGACGGCGGCCGGGCCGGGGCCCGGGGCCGCGGGCGGTGCGAGCGCGCGGGCCCGGGCGAGTACCCCCCGTACCGACTCGGGCGTGGTCCCGTAGGAGACGGTGGCCATCAGCCCGGCGCGGCGCAGGGCGTAGCGGATCTCGTTGCTGTCTCCGCGGACCTTGGGCAGGGGGTCGCCCCCGTCCCCGCCGACGGTCGGGATGTCGGCGCGCGGCGGGGCCCCGTCGAGGGGTTCCAGGTGCAGGGTGTCGGCGCGCGGGGCGGCCGCGCGGGCGGCCGCGCATTCGCCCTGGGTGCCGGCGTGCCCGAGGTAGAGGGTGGGGAGGTCGAGCCGCAGGCAGGCTTCCGGGTTCCGGTCGAGGTCGACGACCCGCCAGCCGGCGGGGACGGTGAGCCGCAGCCCGCGGTAGTCGACCGTAGGGCCGTCGTGGGCGCGGGCTCCGCCGGTCCCGCCGTCGCCGGCGGGGGCTTCGCCGGTTCCGAGGGGGACGGGGGCGAGCAGGGCGGCGCCCAGCAAGCAGCTCAACATCATCTGAGAGGGCAGCATGTGACCCACTGTTACCAGACGGCGGGGCGCCTCCTCGGAGGGGAGAAGCCCCGCGACTGGCCCGTCCGGCCCAGCGGCCGTCCCCGACCCGGCGCGGCCACCACCGTGCGGGCGCGCTCGGGCAGCGCCCCGGCCCGGGGCGGAACGCGCGCCGCGGCGCGGTCGCCGCGACGCCCGTACCAGTGCGGCCAGGACCCGCGGATCACGCGGGGAGTCCAGCCGGGCCACGGCGGGCCGGTCGTGCGCACCGAGCGGCGCGACGAGCGGGAGCAGGGACTCCCGCAGCCCCTTCGGCGGGCGTCACCCTGACGAGCGAATCGACCTCGGCCCCGTCGAGGCGGGCGGTGAGCTCGGCGATCCGCGGCTGCTGGTCACCTCCGACCACGGCGGCGGTGCCGAGGCCGTTTTCCAGAACGCCGGGCCGCTCGACGACGTCGGCGGCCCGGGTCGGCGTCGGCCGGCGACCTAACCGTCAGCGAGCGGGGCGGCGGCCTGTTCCAGGACCTCCAGGACCGTGTCGCGCAACAGCGTGGCCTTGTAGGCGGTCTGCGGCAGCGGCCGGCAGCGGGCGAGTACCGTCGCGGCCGCCGCGGCGAGGGCCGCGGGGGTGGCCTCCCGGCCGATCAGGGCGGCCTCGACCTCCGTCAGCCGCAGCGGAACCCGCGCCACCCCGCCCGCCGCGACGGCGGCGTGCGTGACGGTGGACCCGTCCAGGGCGAGCCGGGCGGTGGCCTCGACCAGGGGCCATTCGGCGTGGGCCCGGCTGGTGGCCCGGTGGCAGGCGGCGCGTTCGCCCGGCAGGGACGGCGGCAACAGGATCGCGGTGAGGATGCGGTCCGGCGCCAGCAGGTGATCGGCGTGGTGGAGCCGGTCGCCGTCCCCGTACAAGGCGGCCACGGTGCGCGGCGGTTCCCCGTGGATCTCGGCCTCGGCGTCGTAGGTGAGCAGGGCCATCGCGAGGGTCGACGGGTGCGGGGTGACGCAGGGGCCGTCGCCGCTGACCACGCCGAAGTGGTGGTCGCCCTCGCGCGCGGGGCAGCCGGCGCCGCCCTTCTGGAGGCAGCTGAAGTGTGGATTGCGGAAGTACCAACAGCGGTTGCGCTGGAGCAGGTTGCCGCCCAGGGTGCCGACGGTGCGGATCTGCGGGGTCGCCGCGGTCCCGGCCGACACCGCCAGGGCCGGCCAGCCGGCGCGCACCACCGGATCGGAGGCCAGCGCGGCGAGCGTGGTCAGGGCGCCGATCCGCAACCCGCCACCGGGCAGCGGTGTGCGGCCACGCAGGTCGCCGGCGGCGTCGAGGTCGGTGAACGGCCCCGGGGAGACGCCGCTGCGCTGTCGGGCGGTGGTGTCGGTGCCCCCGGCGCGCAGCTCGCCGCCGCGGGCCAGGACGGCGGCCGAGAGGTCGGTGAGAGTGGTCTCGGTGCTCACGTACCCAGTCCTTCCAGGAGCCGGTCGGGTCGGATGGGCATGTCGTAGGGTCGCCAACCGGTCGCGTCGTGTACCGCGTTGGCCAGGCAGGCCGCGGTGGGCAGGGTGGCGATCTCGCCGAGGCCGACACCGCCGCCGGGGACGTGTTCGAAGCCCTCCTGGTGGAAGTGGATGGTGATCTCGGGGGTGTCGCCGATGCCCGGGATGCGGTAGTCCTCCAGGTTGTCGGTCAGCACCCGACCCGTGGCCGGGTCGACGCGCCGCTCCTCGAACAGGGCGTAGCCGACGCCCTGGACGACGGCGCCCTCGCACTGGCTCCGGGCGAGGCGGTCCTCGTGGATGCGGCCCGCGGCGATACCGCTCCACACGCGCAGCGGGCGGATCCGGCCGAGCCGCGTGTCCACCTCGACCTCGGCGACCTGCACCGATCCGGTGAAGCCGCGGCCGATCGCCACGCCCCCCATGGTCAGGTTGAAGGGGGTCACGAAGCCCCGGCGGTCGCGGGGGCGCCGGCCCGTCACCCGTACGCCGTGCGCCCCGTCGAGCCGGGCGGCCACGTCACCGCCGCCGAGCGCGTCGCGCAGCCGGTCGGCGGCGTCCGCGGCGGCGGGCGCGAGGGAGGGCGTGGTGCGGCTGCCGCCGGAGGTGGGGCCGTGAACGGCATCACTTCGGCCGACCTCGGCGCGCACCCGGCCTTCCGGCACGCCGAGTCCTTCGGCGACGGCCCGGCGCAGCACGGTGCGCGAGCCCGTGCCCATGTCCTGCACGGCGCAGCGGGCGACGACGACCCCGTCCTCGACGGTGAGCTCGACCTCGGTGACGGGATCGAGGAAGTACAGCCAGTTGGCCGCCGCGACGCCGACGCCGCGGCGGAACCGCCCGGTGCCGCCACGGGGGCCGGACCAGACCGGAAGGGCGGCGGCCCGGTCGTACAGGGCGTGCCGCTTGGGGTTGCCGTCCCAGCGGCGGCGCAGTGCGATGGGGTCCCGGCCGAGCCGGTGGGCCATCTCGTCGACGGCCTGCTCCAGGGCCCAGCACATCGTGGGTCCGCCCGGGCCGCGGAACGGGGCGCCCGGAGGCCGGTGGGTGAGCGTGTCGAAGTCGCGGAGCCGGCGCGGGGCCTTGCCGTACATGAACCGGGCCAGCGCCGCCACGGTGCCGCCCACCGCGACCCCGCCGTCGGTGTCCACGTCCATGGCCAGCGCGCTCAGATCGCCCGCGGCGTCCGCGGCCATCGCCAGCCGGATCCGGGTGCCGGGCCGGTATCCGCCGTCGATGAGCTCCTCGTCCCGGTCCAGCACCACCCGCACCGGGGCGCCGTGCAGCCGGGCCAGCTCCGCCGCGGCGACGATGTCGGAGGTCAGCCCCATCTTGCAGCCGAAGCCGCCGCCCACGTGGACGGCCCGCGCCACCACCCGGTCGACGGGCACGCCGAAGCGTTCGGCGGCGAGCTCGGCCACCTGCTTGACCGACTGCGTGGAGACCTCGAGGTGGAGGGTGCCGTCGACCCACCGGGCCAGGCAGGCGTGCGGTTCGAGCGGGGTATGGGTCTGCGCGGCGGTCGTGAACACGCCCTCGACCACCCGCTCGGGGCTGCTGCCGCGGGCCTCGGTGATGCGGCGCACGGCCGTGGCGGGCCGCTTGCTCATGGCGGAGGGGCCCCGCAGGTTGCCGCGCCAGCGGGCGGGCACCAGCTGGGGGGTCTCGCCGGACCCGGGCGCCCGCTTGCGCGCCTCCTTGTCCTCGTAGACCAGCGGGCCCTCGCCGGCCCGGGCGCGGTTCGCGTCGAGGGCGGCCGGCAGTACCTCGTAGTCCACCCTGACCCGCGCCGCGGCCGCCCGCGCGGAGGCCCGGTCGGGCGCCGCGACTGCGGCCACCGGCTGGCCGACGTACCGCACCACGCCGTCGGGAGGCAGCAGCGGCACCAGAGGGAGGTCTCCGGCCTCCAGCGACCGTACGTGCGCGTGCGCGTGCGGCGAGCGGATGATCACCCCTTCCAGCAGCCCCTCGGCCCGCTGGTCGGTGGTGTACCTGGCCGATCCGTCGATCTTCTCGGGGGCCTCTGCGCGCGGGACCGCCTCCCCGCCGGCCGGCGCCGTGTCGTAGTCGCCCGCGCAGGCGGCGGCCACCGCGCTGAAGATCCCCTCGTACGCTCCGCAGCGGCACAGGTGGCCCGCCAGCGCGTCGGCCATCTGGTCCCGCCCCGGCCGGGTGCGGCCGTGCGCGGCCCGCCAGCGTTCGAAGAACGCCGCCGCCTCGACCACGAACCCGGGGGTGCAGTAGCCGCACTGGAGGGCGTCCTCGCCGGCGAAGGCCCGTCCCACCGGGTGGCCGGACAGGCCCTCCACCGTCGTCACCCGCCGACCGGCCAGCCGGGCCGCCGGCGTCAGGCACGACACCCGGGGCTCACCGTCGACCTGGATGGTGCAGGCCCCGCACACCCCGCCCGCGCAGACCAGTTTGGTGCCCGTCAGGCCCAACCGGTCGCGCACCACCTCGACGGCGGCCGGGTCGTCCTCCACGTCCACCGCGTACCGGGTGCCATTGACCTCGAACTCCACGAGACGTACTCCTCAGCGTGGGGTGGCGACCGCAGAGCCTCGCGCGCCCGCCTTCACCCCCCTTGATATCCCGCTCCCGCCCCCGGCGCAGTTCGGCACCCGTCCGGCACCGCCCGAAGGAGCACCGGACGCGCCTCACGCCCCCAAACGCCACCGCGCCCGCCACCCCTGGTCGGGGACGTGGCGGGCGCGGTGTCGGAGTGCCGCACTTCGTTGTGCGGACCGTATGAGGGGTCCTCCCGGAGGAGGGGTACTACCGGTACCGCGTGTTACACCGTGATCGAGCGGTCCGTCGGCTTGACCGGGTACGGGAGGGCGCTGGTGCCGGTCAGGAAGCGGTCCACGCCGCGGGCGGCCGAGCGGCCTTCCGCGATGGCCCAGACGATCAGCGACTGGCCGCGACCGGCGTCGCCGGCGACGAAGACGCCGTCGACGTTGGTCGCGTACGAGGCGTCGCGCTCGATGTTGCCGCGCGCGTCCATCGCCAGGCCGAACTGCGCGACCAGGCCGTTCTCCTGGTCCGTGCCGGTGAAGCCCATCGCCAGGGTGACCAGCTGCGCGGGGAGGACGCGCTCGGTGCCGGGCTTCTGGGTGAGCTTGCCGTCGACGAACTCGACCTCGACCAGGTGGAGTTCCTGGACGTTGCCGTCCTCGTCGCCCGCGAAGTGGGTGGTGGAGACGGAGTAGATCCGCTCGCCGCCCTCCTCGTGGGCCGAGGTGACCTTGTACAGCATGGGGAACGTCGGCCAGGGCTGGTTGGCGTTGCGGTCCTCGCCGGGCTTCGGCATGATCTCCAGCTGCGTGACCGAGGCCGCGCCCTGGCGGTGGGCGGTGCCCACGCAGTCGGCGCCGGTGTCCCCGCCGCCGATGACGACCACGTGCTTGCCCTCGGCCGTGATGGGGGGCGCCATGAAGTCGCCCTCCTGGACCTTGTTCGCGAGGGGGAGGTACTCCATCGCGAAGTGGATGCCCTTGAGTTCGCGGCCCGGGACCGGGAGGTCGCGGGAGACCGTGGCGCCCGCCGCGATGACCACCGCGTCGAACCGCTTGCGCAGGCCGGTGGCCGTGACGTCGCGGCCGACCTCGACGCCGGTACGGAACTTGGTGCCCTCCGCGCGCATCTGCTCGATGCGGCGGTTGATGTGCACCTTCTCCATCTTGAACTCGGGGATGCCGTAGCGCAGCAGGCCGCCGACGCGGTCGGCGCGCTCGTACACCACGACGGTGTGCCCGGCCCGGGTCAGCTGCTGGGCCGCGGCGAGACCCGCCGGGCCGGAGCCGATGACCGCGGCCGTCTTGCCGGACAGGCGCTCCGGCGGCTGCGGGGTGACGTCGCCGTTGTCCCACGCCTTGTCGATGATCGAGACTTCGACGTTCTTGATCGTGACGGCCGGCTGGTTGATGCCCAGCACACAGGCGGACTCGCACGGCGCCGGGCACAGCCGCCCGGTGAACTCCGGGAAGTTGTTCGTCGCGTGCAGGCGCTCGGAGGCGGCGGTCCAGTCCTCGCGGTACGCGAAGTCGTTCCACTCGGGGATCAGGTTTCCGAGCGGGCACCCGTTGTGGCAGAACGGGATGCCGCAGTCCATGCAGCGGCCGGCCTGCTTGCTGATGATCGGGAGCAGCGAGCCCGGAACGTAGACCTCGTTCCAGTCCTTCAGCCGTTCGGCCACCGGACGGGTGCAGGCGGTCTCGCGCGGGGTGGTGAGGAAGCCCTTCGGGTCAGCCATTGGTCGCCGCCTCCATCATCTTCTCAGTGGTCTCGGACTCGGAGAGTCCGGCCAGCTCAGCGGCGTCCTTGGCGGCGAGCACTGCCTTGTAGGTGGTCGGGATGATCTTGCTGAAGCGGTCCGCCGCGGCGGTCCAGTCAGCCAGGAGCCTCGCGGCCACGGTCGAGCCGGTCTCCTCCTCGTGGCGGCGCACCACGTCGTGCAGCCACTGCTTGTCGGCGTCGGAGGGGGTTTCGACCGCGCCGGCGTTGCCGACGTTGACGTTGTCCGCGTCGAGGTCGATGACGTACGCGACGCCGCCCGACATGCCGGCCGCGAAGTTGCGGCCCGTCTCGCCGAGGACGACCGCCGTGCCGCCGGTCATGTACTCGCAGCCGTGGTCGCCCACGCCTTCCGAGACGACCAGGGCGCCGGAGTTGCGGACGCAGAAGCGCTCGCCGGTGCGGCCGCGCAGGAAGAGCTCGCCGCCGGTGGCGCCGTAGCCGATCGTGTTGCCCGCGATGGTCGAGTACTCGGCCAGGTGGTCGGCGCCGCGGTCCGGACGGACGATGACACGGCCGCCGGAGAGGCCCTTGCCGACGTAGTCGTTGGCGTCGCCTTCCAGGCGGAGGGTGACCCCCCTCGGCAGGAAGGCTCCGAAGGACTGGCCGGCGGAGCCGGTGAAGGTCAGGTCGATGGTGTCGTCGGGCAGGCCCGCGCCGCCGAACCTCTTCGTGACCTCGTGGCCGAGCATGGTGCCGACCGTCCGGTTGATGTTGCGGATCGCGACCTGGGCGCGGACGGGCTGGGCCGTCTGCGCGGAGTCGGCGTTCAGCGCCTCGGCGGCGAGTTCGATGAGCTCGTTGTCGAGTGCCTTCTCCAGGCCGTGGTCCTGCTCGACCAGGGCGTGGCGGACCGCGCCGTCGGGCAGCTCCGGCACGTAGAAGAGCGGCTCCAGGTCGAGACCCTGCGCCTTCCAGTGCGTGACGGCCTTGCTCGTGTCGAGGAGCTCGGCGTGGCCGACGGCCTCCTCGATCGTGCGGAAGCCCAGCTCGGCGAGGATCTCGCGCACCTCCTCCGCGATGAACTCGAAGAAGTTGACGACGAACTCGGGCTTGCCGGAGAAGCGCTCGCGCAGGACCGGGTTCTGGGTGGCGATGCCGACCGGGCAGGTGTCCAGGTGGCAGACGCGCATCATGACGCAGCCGGAGACGACGAGCGGCGCGGTCGCGAAACCGAACTCCTCGGCGCCGAGCAGCGCGGCGATGACGACGTCGCGGCCGGTCTTGAGCTGGCCGTCCGTCTGGACCACGATGCGGTCGCGCAGACCGTTGAGCAGCAGCGTCTGCTGGGTCTCGGCGAGGCCGAGCTCCCAGGGGCCGCCCGCGTGCTTCAGGGACGTCAGCGGGGAGGCGCCCGTACCGCCGTCGTGGCCGGAGATGAGGACGACGTCCGCGTGGGCCTTGGAGACACCCGCGGCGACCGTGCCGACACCGACCTCGGAGACCAGCTTCACGTGGATGCGGGCCGCCGGGTTGGCGTTCTTGAGGTCGTGGATCAGCTGAGCCAGGTCCTCGATGGAGTAGATGTCGTGGTGCGGCGGCGGGGAGATCAGACCGACACCCGGGGTGGAGTGACGGGTCTTGGCGACCCACGGGTAGACCTTGTGGCCGGGCAGCTGGCCGCCCTCGCCGGGCTTGGCGCCCTGCGCCATCTTGATCTGGATGTCGTCCGCGTTGACCAGGTATTCGCTCGTGACACCGAAGCGGCCGGAGGCGACCTGCTTGATGGAGGAGCGTCGCGCCGGGTCGTACAGGCGGTCCGGGTCCTCGCCGCCCTCGCCGGTGTTGGACTTGGCGCCCAGCTGGTTCATGGCGACGGCGAGGGTCTCGTGCGCCTCCTTGGAGATGGAGCCGTACGACATGGCGCCGGTGGAGAAGCGCTTGACGATGTCGGCGACCGACTCGACCTCGTCGAGGGAGATCGACGGGCGGTCCTCGCTCTTGAAGCCGAAGAGGCCGCGCAGCGTCATGAGGCGCTCGGACTGCTCGTTCACCCGGTCGGTGTACTGCTTGAAGATGTCGTACCGGCGGTTGCGGGTGGCGTGCTGGAGGCGGAAGACCGTGTCCGGGTCGAACAGGTGCGGCTCGCCCTCGCGGCGCCACTGGTACTCACCGCCGATCTCCAGCGCGCGGTGCGTGGCCGCGATGCCGGAGGCCGGGTACGCCTTGGCGTGGCGCGCGGCCACCTCCTGGGCGATGACGTCCAGGCCGGCGCCGCCGATCTTGGTGGCGGTGCCCTCGAAGTACGCCTGGACGAACTCCTCGTTCAGGCCGACGGCCTCGAAGACCTGGGCGCCGCGGTAGGAGGCGACGGTGGAGATGCCCATCTTGGACATGACCTTCAGGACGCCCTTGCCGAGCGCGTAGATCAGGTTCTTGATGGCCTGCTCCGGCTCCAGGCCGGACAGGAAGGTACCGGCGCGCAGCAGGTCCTCGACGGACTCCATGGCGAGGTACGGGTTGACCGCGGCGGCGCCGTAGCCGATGAGCAGCGCGACGTGGTGGACCTCGCGGACGTCGCCGGCCTCGACCAGCAGGCCCACCTGGGTGCGCTGCTTGGTGGCGATGAGGTGGTGGTGCACGGCGGAGGTGAGCAACAGCGACGGGATCGGCGCGTGCTCGGCGTCGGAGTGACGGTCCGAGAGGACGATCAGGTGCGCGCCGTTCTCGATGGCCGCGTCGACCTCGCCGCGGATCTCCTCGAGGCGGGCGGCCAGCGCCTCGCCGCCGCCCGAGACCCGGTACAGGCCCGAGAGGGTGGCGGCCTTCATGCCCGGCATGTCGCCGTCGGCGTTGACGTGTATCAGCTTGGCGAGCTCGTCGTTGTCGATCACCGGGAACGGCAGCGTGACGCTGCGGCAGGACGCGGAGGTCGGCTCCAGCAGGTTGCCCTGCGGGCCGAGCGAGGAGAGCAGCGAGGTGACGAGCTCCTCGCGGATGGCGTCCAGCGGCGGGTTGGTGACCTGCGCGAAGAGCTGCGTGAAGTAGTCGAAGAGCAGCCGGGGGCGCTCGGACAGGGCCGCGATCGGGGAGTCCGTGCCCATGGAGCCGAGCGGTTCGCCCGCGGTGCGGGCCATCGGCGCGAGGATGACCCGGAGCTCTTCCTCGGTGTAGCCGAAGGTCTGCTGGCGGCGGGTGACCGAGGCGTGGGTGTGGACGATGTGCTCGCGCTCGGGCAGATCCGTCAGCTCGATCTCGCCGGTTTCCAGCCATTCGGCGTAGGGGTGCTCGGCGGCCAGCGCGTCCTTGATCTCGTCGTCTTCGATGATCCGCTTCTGGGCGGTGTCGACGAGGAACATCTTGCCGGGCTGCAGGCGGCCCTTGCGGACGACCTTGGCCGGGTCGATGTCCAGGACGCCGACCTCGGAGGAGAGCACGACGAAGTCGTCGTCGGTGACCCAGTAGCGGCCGGGGCGCAGGCCGTTGCGGTCGAGGACCGCGCCGACCTGGGTGCCGTCGGTGAAGGTGACGCAGGCGGGGCCGTCCCACGGCTCCATCTGCGTGGAGTGGTACTTGTAGAACGCGCGGCGGGCCGGAGCCATGGAGGTGTGGTTCTCCCACGCCTCCGGGATCATCATCAGCACGCTGTGCGGCAGGGAGCGGCCGCCGAGGTGGAGCAGCTCCAAGACCTCGTCGAAGGAGGCGGAGTCGGAGGCGTCCGGGGTGCAGATCGGGAAGATCCGCTCCAGCGCGCCCTCGCCGAAGAGGCCGGAGGCCAGCTGGGACTCGCGGGCCCGCATCCAGTTCCGGTTGCCCTTGACCGTGTTGATCTCGCCGTTGTGCGCGACGAAGCGGTACGGGTGGGCGAGCGGCCACGACGGGAAGGTGTTCGTCGAGAACCGGGAGTGGACCAGGGCGATCGCGGAGGCGAAGCGGCGGTCGGAGAGGTCCGGGAAGAAGGGCTCGAGCTGGCCGGTGGTCAGCATGCCCTTGTAGACGATGGTGCGGGCGGAGAGCGACGGGAAGTAGACCCCGGTCTCGCGCTCGGCGCGCTTGCGCAGGACGAAGGCCTTGCGGTCCAGCTCGATGCCGCTCGCCGCTCCGCCGGTGACGAAGAGCTGCGAGAAGGCCGGCATGGTGGCGCGGGCGCCGTTGCCGAGCAGGTCCGGGGTGACCGGTACCTCGCGCCAGCCGAGGACCGTGAGGTTCTCCTGGGCGGCGATGGCCTCGATCTGCTCCACGGCGACGGCCTGTGCGGTGCCGTCGGCGGGGAGGAAGGCGATGCCGACGGCGTAGGCGCCGGCGGCGGGAAGGTCGAAACCGGTCACCTCGCGCAGGAACGCGTCCGGGACCTGGGAGAGGATGCCGGCGCCGTCGCCCGAGTCGGGCTCGGAGCCGGTGGCGCCTCGGTGCTCGAGGTTCCGCAATACGGTCAGCGCCTGCTCGACCAGCGTGTGGCTGGCCTCGCCGGTGAGGTTGGCCACGAAGCCGACGCCACAGGCGTCGTGCTCGTTGCGCGGGTCGTACATGCCCTGCTGGGCGGGGCGACCGTCCATGGGCGACCAGGCGGTGTTGCTGAGGCCGGTCGCGGAGTGCGTGGATGCGGAACGCATCGGCTCTCCCGTCGTCGTCGTGGCATATGTGCATAGCCGAGGGACGACGTTGGCCCTCTGCGAAATTTCGTGCAGATTACATGATGACGACTATCCCGAGAAGCGGATATGCCATTCCAGCATGCGGACACTGCTCGAAGCAGACAAGAAGGGACTTCCGTAGGGTGCCCGGCGATCGGGGCACGGGACGAAGGTCCCGGGGTGGGCGGGCCTCATTGCCGGCGCCCTGCTGTTGATGCCCGGCGGACATGGGATCGAAACCGCCGAGTAACCGACTACTTATGTTGCCTACTGCATAGTGTCTCACTCCCTGCGCGGTCAGCCTACGGCTCCGCCGATCCAGGTTCCCAGGATGTACGTCACACCCGCGGCCGCGCCACCCAGGACCAGCTGGCGCAGCCCGCTGTACCACCAGGACCGGGCCGTGACCCGGGAGACGACCGCGCCGCAGGCGAAGAGCCCCGCCAGCGCCAGCAGCACCGCGGGCCACAGGGTGGCGGCACCGAGCAGGTACGGCAGTACGGGGACCAGCGCGCCCAGCGCGAAGGCTCCGAAGGAGGACACGGCGGCGACCATCGGCGACGGCAGGTCGTCGGGGTCGATCCCGAGCTCCTCGCGGGCGTGGATCTCCAGCGCCTGCTCCGGGTCGCGGGAGAGCTGCACGGCCACCTCGCGGGCCAGCGCCGGCTCGACGCCGCGCGAGACGTACAGCTCGGCCAGCTCCTCCATCTCGTCGACCGGGTGCTTGCGCAACTGCTGACGCTCTATGTCGAGTTCCGCGAGGACGAGCTCGCGCTGCGAGGCGACCGAGGTGTATTCGCCGGCCGCCATGGAGAAGGCACCGGCGGCGAGGCCGGCCAGGCCCGTGACCACGATGACGTGCGGGGCGACCGCGCCGCCGGCCACACCGGTCATCAGCGCGAGGTTGGAGACGAGCCCGTCCATCGCACCGAAGACCGCCGGGCGCAGCCATCCGCCGTTGACGTCGCGGTGGGTGTGGTTGTCGCGGTGTGCGGTGTGCAGCGGTGCTTGGACATCGATGATGGACATGCCGGCCTTCTCCCCTTTTGTACGAGTGGGTACGCAGAAGTACGCCACGCGCGACGCGCAGGCACCCACTCCCCCTGAACACCTCGAAACTACGCACGAATTTCGGCGCCCGCCAGCAAGGAAGGCCGTACTTACCTGGGGTTTTGGGGATCGGCGACCGGGTGACGGCGGAGCGGGCGGGGTGTTTCGCGACGAGCGACAAACCACATGCCATGGCACAAATCCCCCAAGGGCTCAATATGGGTCCCATCAAGTGGAGAGGCGCGCCATGGAGCTGATTGCATGCAATCCGCAGGTCCTCCTCGAACGGGCCCGGGGCGCTCTTCTCGGACTCGCGGTGGGTGACGCGCTCGGCGCTCCCGCGGAGAACATGAAGCCGTCGCAGATCCGGGCGAAGTGGGGCCGGATCGAGGGCTTCGTCTCGGACGACCCGGCGGGTACGGACGACACCGAGTACGCGATCTTCTCGGGCCTGCTGCTGGCCCGCCACGGATCGGCGCTCACCGTCGCGCACGTCGAACGCGCGTGGCACCACTGGATCGCGGACCTGGACGAGGGCCCGTTCCGCGGCGCGGGCTTCTCGGAACGCGGCACCCTGGAAAACCTGCGCCGGGGCCTGGCGGCCCCCATCTCGGCCCAGCACCGCCACGCCTGGTCGGACGGTCTGGCCATGCGGGCTGCCCCCTTCGGCGTCTTCGCGGCGGGCCGGCCGGCGGAGGCGGCGCGGCTGGTCGCCATCGACGGCTGCGTCAGCCACGACGGCGAGGGCATCTACGGCGGCCAGGCGGTCGCGGCGGGCGTCGCGGCGGCAATGGCCGGAGGCTCCCCGGCCTCGGTGGTCTCCGCGGCCCTGTCGGTCATCCCGTCGGACTCCTGGACGGCGCGCTCCCTGCGCCGGGCGGTGACGGCCGCACCGCGCGGCGAACGGGCCGTGCGCTCGGCGGTGGTCATCGGCGGCTATCCGTGGACGGACCTGGCCCCGGAGGCGGTGGGCCTGGCGTTCGGCGCGTTCGCCGCGTGCGGGGGCGACTTCACGTCCTCGGTCCTGACCGCGGTCAACATGGGCCGGGACGCGGACACCACGGCGGCGGTGGCGGGCGCGCTCGCCGGAGCGATGTCCGGCGCCCCCGCCATCCCGGCCGCCTGGGCATCGGCGATCGGCCCGGTGCGCGGCTCCTGCCTCCCGTCGATGCGCGGTTACCACGTGCTGGACATCGCGGACCTCCTCACCCCGGAAGCCGAGACCCCCCGATGACCCTCACCCCGACCAACACGCCCCGCGCGACCCCCACCGAGCCGACCCCGACCGCAGACCCGTCACCCGAGGCGGCCCACGCCCCGTCCGCCCCGGCCCGGCACCCGGGGCCGGAGGGCCCCGCGGCCGACGGCCCCGCTGCCCTCGCGGGGGCGGCGGGGCCGTCGGCCCCCGCCGTGCCGGCCCGGGGATCCGGGGGCCCGCCCCCGGTTTCGGGAAGGGGCGGGTACGCGCAGACACCGCCCCCGCCGGCGACCGCCCCCGCCCCCGCCCCCGCCGCGCAAGGCGGCGCCGACCCGCGCACGCAGACCCGTACCGCCCCGGCGACGACCGCACCCGGCCGACGACCCGTGAGCGCGGCCGCGCACACCGACGCCGAAGCGGCGCCCGAACCGCGGCAGCGCCCCGCGGAGAACCGGCGGATCGAGGGGCTGCTCCTCGGACTCGCCGCCGGCGACGCCGCCGGGTGGCCCGCCGCGCGGCACCGCGCCAGCCGGATGCCCGAGTGGACCCGCCGGCTCACCCGCGAGCTCGACACCTTCGCCGAGCAGAACGCCACCACCACCCTCCCCGTCCCCATCGCCCTCAACCAGCCCCCCGAACCCCTGCGGCTCGGCCCGAGCGACGACGCCGAATGGGCCGCCTTCGCCGCCGAGTCCGTCCTCAGCGCCGCCGGGGTCCTGCTCAGCGACCTCTCCCGGTCCAGGAGGATGCGCGCCGCCATCGACCTCGCCTGGAACGCCCTGGCCAGCGAGGTCGCGGCGGCCGCGGAGCGCGCGCCCGAGGTCGAGTCCGCCGTCCTGCCCCTGCGCGCCCGGATCTCCGTCCGCGCCGGCCTCGGCAACCTCGCCGCCGGCCTGCGCCCGCCCGCCACCGGCCACGACAACCCGCACTACTTCGACGACGCCGCCTGCATCCGCGCCTGCGTGCTCGCCGTCGTCCACCCCGGCGACCCCCACGCCGCCGCCGACCTCGCCGAGTTCGACGCCCGGTACACCCAGGACGGCGACGGGGTGCACGGCGCCCGCGCCATGGCCGCCGCCATCGCCACCGCCCTCGCCGGCGCGGGCACCGACGCCGCCGTCGACGCCGCCCTCGAACAGCTGCCGGAGGCCACCGAGATCGGCCGCAACGCCCGGCACGCCGTCGAGCTCGCCCGCGCGGAACCGGACGGCGGCGCCTTCGCCATCGTCCCGCTCCTGGAGCACCAGATCGTCGACCACGTCTACAGCTACGGCATCGCCGCCGCCGAGACCGTCCCCGTGGCCCTCGCCCTCGCCACCGCCGCCCGCGGCCGGGTGGGCGAGGCCGTCCCGGCCGCCGCCTGCCTGTCGCGCGTCGCGGACTCCGCCCCCGCCCTGGCCGGCGCGCTGACCGGCGCGCTCGGCGGCGGCGACTCGCTCCCCGACGCCTGGCGCGAGGCCTGCCGCACCCTCTCCGGTTGCGCCCTCCCCCGCCTGGCGGGCACCGATCTCGTCGAACTCGCCGCGCTGCTCACCCGTACGGAACTCACCTCCCCGAAGCCCCAGCCCCAGCCCCAGCCCCGAGGAACGGCCCGACCATGACGATCGACCCCACTCTCACCCTGGACGACAGGATCACCGGCGCACTCGTCGGAGCCGCCGTCGGCGACGCGCTGGGCGGCCCGGTGGAGGGCTGGACCCCGGAACAGATCGTGGATCGCCACGGCGGCCGCGTGCGCGGCATCGTAGGACCGTGGCACGAGGACTGGCGCACGGCCCGGCCGATCGCCCCCTACCACAAGGGCGACGGCCACGTCACCGACGACACCCTCATGACGCACGCCCTGGTACGGGTCTACGAGGCGGTCCGGGACCATCTGGACGCCTACGCGGTCTGCGACCACCTCGTCCCCGACCTCATGACCACCCCCCGCTGGATCCCCGAACTGGAAGCGGACGCCCTCCCCCTCCAGCGGATCTTCCTCGCCGAGAAGTGGATCGTGGCCCGGCTGCACTACGGGCACGTGGACCCGCGCGAGGCGGGCAGCGGCAACATCGTCAACTGCGGCGCCGCGATGTACATGGCTCCGGTCGGCCTCGTCAACGCGGGCAACCCGGCCGCGGCGTACGCGGAGGCGCTGGACGTCACCGGCGCGCACCAGTCCTCGTACGGCCGGGAGGCGGCGGGCGTCTTCGCGGCGGCGGTGGCGGCGGCCTGCGTGCCGGGCGCCACGGCCGCCACGGTCGTCGACACCGCCCTGTCCCTGGCCAAGGACGGCACCCGTTCGGCCATCGCGGCGGTCTGCGAGGTCGCCGCAGGCCACCGGGACTTCGAGTCGGCCCTGACGCCGCTGCGCGCGGCGGTCGCCCCGTACGACTCGGTGGGCCCCGACTACCGCAAGCCGTCCCTGGGCGCGCGCCGGCCGTCTCGCCTGCACTCGATCGAGGAGCTGCCGATCGCGCTGGGCATGCTGCTCATCGCCGACGGGGCGTACGAGGGTTCCGTGCTCGGGGCGGTCAACTACGGCCGGGACTGCGACTCCATCGCCACCATGGCGGGGGCGGTCGCCGGCGCCCTGTCCGGCGAGGCCGCCATCCCGCCGGCCTGGTCCAAGCAGGTCGCGGAGGCCAGCCGCCTCGACCTGCACGCCCCGGCCGCGGCGCTTGCCGCGGTGGCCCGGGAGGTCTTCGCCCGTGACCGCTCCCGCCGCCGGGCCCACGAGTCGGCCTTCGCCGCCCTGACGGCTCCCCGGTGACGGCCGCCTGCGCGGGCCCGGCCGGCGGTGTCGCCGGGCCGCCGGCCGCCGACGGCGACCGCGTCCGGCTGACCTGGGTCCAGCCGGAGGACCTGGTCGGCCACGAGTTCCGGCAGGCTGCCGAGGACGGCCGCGGCGAGGCGGTCCGGCCGCTGCTGCGCGTCTGGCTCGCGGCGGGCGGCCACACCGCCCCGGCCCGGGCGGGTGCCTCCCCCGCGCCGGCCCCGCCGGAACTGCGCGCCTTGGCGGCCGACGTCCTGACGGCCCTCGCGGCCCTCCCCCGCCCCGAGGCGGCCACGGAACCGGACTCATGGCCCGCCATCACCGCCACCTGGAACACCCGGCCGACACGACCGGCCGCAGCCGCCCGTACGGGCACGACCCCGGCAGCGGGCTCGGGCGGCCCGGCGTCCTGGGGCTTGCCCCTGGTTCCGGGAAGGGCTGGGGTGGGGGAACCCTCCCCCGCCCCCGCGGTCGGCCCGCGGACCGCCGCTCCCGGAACCCCGTACCCGCCCCGGGCCGCGGCCACCGCCTCCCGGCCCGGCGGCGCCACCGGCCCGCACGCCACCGCCCCCGAGGTCGACGACCCGCTGCGCCGCAGGCTGGAGGCGGCCTGGGTGGGCCGCGCCGTCGGGTGCGTGCTCGGCAAGCCCGTCGAGAAGCTGCCGCTCGACGGGATCCGGGCGCTGGCCCGGGCCGCCGGGAACTGGCCGCTGGACGACTGGTTCACCGCCGAGGGGGTCCCCGCGGAGCTCCTCGCGGCCCACCCCTGGAACCGCCGCTCCGCCCCCACCTCCCTCGCCGAGAACATCGACGGCGCCCCCGAGGACGACGACCTCAACTACCCCCTGCTCGGCCTGCTCCTCCTCCAGCGCCACGGCAAGCGGTTCACCACCGCCGACGTGGGCCGGCTCTGGCTCGACGAGCTCCCCGCCGGCCGCACCTTCACCGCCGAGCGGGTCGCGTACCGCAATCTGCTCCAAGGGCTGGAGCCGCCGCTCACCGCCACGCACCACAACCCCTTCCGCGAGTGGATCGGCGCCCTCATCCGCGCCGACGTGCACGGCTGGACCAACCCGGGCGACCCGGCCGGCGCCGCGGCCCAGGCGTACCGGGACGCCGCCCTCACCCACACCGGCAACGGCGTCTACGCGGCCCTGTTCGTCGCCGCCGCCACCGCCGCCGCGGCCACCGGCCGGGCCGACGTGCACACCGCGCTGCGGGCCGGGCTGGCCGTCGTACCGCCCGGCTCGCGCCTCGCCGAAGCCGTCCGCTTCGGGATCCGGACGGCCGCCCGGGAGATCGATTTCGATACCGTCGTGGACCGGCTGCACGCCCGCTTCGGCCACTACCACTGGGTCCACGCCGTCCCCAACACCGCCCTGACCGCCGCCGCCCTCACCCATGCCGACGGCGACTTCACCCACTCCATCTGCCGCGCGGTGTCCGGCGGTTGGGACACCGACTCCAACGGCGCGACCGCCGGCGCCCTCGCCGGACTGCTCGCCGGGGACCCCGGGAACATCGCGCACCGGTGGACCGCCCCGCTGAAGAACCGCCTCGCCACCACCGTCACCGGCTTCGACGGCACCGGCTTCGACACCCTCGCCCACCTCACCGCACAGGAGGCAGCACGCTCATGACGGCCATCGCCGTGCTCGGCAGTACCAACATGGACCTCGTCGCCTATGTCACCAAGGCTCCCCGGCTCGGGGAGACCGTCACCGGCCGCGCCTTCCGCACGGTCCCCGGCGGCAAGGGGGCCAACCAGGCCGTCGCCGCCGCCCGCGCCGGCGCGGAGGTGGTGATGATCGGCGCGGTCGGGACCGACGAGTTCGGCGTACGGCTGCGCTCCGCGCTCGCCGCGGCCGGGGTGGAGACCGCGGCCCTGCGCACCGTCGAGGGCGCCAGCGGCACCGCGCACATCACCGTGGACGACGAGGGCGGCAACAGCATCGTCGTCATCCCCGGCGCCAACGCCCGCGTCACCGGCCTGGAGGCGGGCGACGCCTCCCGCATCGGCGCCGCCGACTCCCTCCTCCTCCAGCTCGAACTCCCCCTGGAGGCCGTGCTCGCCGGCGCCCTCGCCGCCCGCGCCCAGGGCGTCCGTACGATCCTCACCCCGGCCCCGGTCCAGCCGCTGCCTCCCGAACTCCTGGCCGTGACCGACCTGTTGGTGGCCAACGAGCACGAGGCGGCCGCTCTCACCGGGCTCACCGACCACCGCCGGGCGACCGAAGCGCTGCTGCACCTCGTGCCCGAGGTGGTCGTCACCCTCGGTGCGGCCGGGTCCCTGTACGCCGCCCGCGGCCGGGAGCCGCTGGCCGTGCCGGCCGCCCGCGCGCGGGCCGTGGACACCACGGCCGCCGGGGACACCTTCGTCGGCGCGCTCGCCGTGGCGCTGGGCGAGGGCCGGCCGGTGCCGGAGTCCCTGCGCTGGGCCTCGGCGGCGGCCGCGCTGTCCGTGCAGCGCCCCGGCGCGCAGGACTCGATGCCGACCCGCGCGGAGACCGACGCCGCTTTCGAGGACCTCGCGGAGCCGGCGGAGTCCGCGGAGCCGTCGGATCTCCTGGAGCGGGAGGCCCAGGCGTGAAGGGCCCCGCTCCGCTGCGAGGGCTCCGCGTCCTCGACCTCGCCACCCTCTTCGCCGGCCCGCTCGCCGCCACCCTCCTCGGCGACTTCGGCGCCGAGGTCGTCAAGATCGAGCACCCGCTCCGCCCCGACCCCTCCCGCGGCCACGGCCCCGCCAAGGACGGCGTCGGCCTCTGGTGGAAGCTGCTGGGCCGCAACAAGCGGACGATGACCCTCGACCTGTCCACCCCCGGCGGCCGGGACACGCTGCTGCGGCTGGCCGCCACCGCCGACGTCGTCATCGAGAACTTCCGCCCCGGCACCCTGGAGCGCTGGGGCCTCGGCTGGCCCGAGCTGTCCGCCGCCAACCCCCGGCTGGTCCTGACCCGCGTGACGGCCTTCGGCCAGGAGGGCCCGTACGCCCACCGGCCCGGCTTCGGCACCCTCGCGGAGGCGATGAGCGGCTTCGCGGCGATCACCGGGGACCCGGACGGGCCGCCGACGCTGCCGCCGTTCGGGCTCGCGGACTCGATCGCCGCGCTGACCACCGCGTACGCCGTGATGACGGCGCTCGCCGGCCGTGACCGCACCGGGCACGGGCAGGTGGTGGACCTCGCGATCATCGAGCCGATCCTGACGGTCCTGGGACCGCACCCGCTCTGGTACGACCAGCTCGGCTACGTGCAGCAGCGCACCGGGAACCGTTCCACCAACAACGCCCCGCGCAACACCTACCGCAGCGCGGACGGGCGCTGGCTGGCGGTCTCCGCCTCCGCGCAGTCGATCGCCGAGCGCGTGATGCGGCTCGTGGGCCGGCCCGAGCTGATCCGCGAGCCCTGGTTCGCGGAGGGGTCCGGGCGGGCCGCCCACGCGGACGTCCTCGACGACGCGGTCGGCGGCTGGATCGCCCGGCACAAGGCGGACGAGGTGATGGCGGCGTTCGAGGACGCAGAGGCGGCCGTCGCGCTGGTCTACGACGTACGGGACGTGATGGCCGATCCGCAGTACGCGGCCCTGGACACGCTCACCGAGGTCGAGGATCCGGAACTCGGCCCGATCCGCATGCAGAACGTCCTCTTCCGGCTCTCCGGGACCCCCGGCTCCATCCGCTGGGCGGGCCGCCCGCACGGCGCGGACACCGACGACGTCCTCAGCGAACTCGGCCTGTCCGCCGTCGAGATCGCCGCTCTCCGCACCGAGGGAGCCTTGTGATCCTGACCTGGCTCTACGTCCCCGGCGACCGCCCGGAAGTGGTCGCCAAGGCCCTGCGCGCCGGAGCCGACGCCGTCATCGTGGACCTGGAGGACGCGGTGTCGGCCTCCCGCAAGGAGTACGCCCGTCGCGCCACCGTCGAACTGCTCGGCACCGGGCATCCGGTACCGGTCCACGTCCGCGTCAACGCCCTGGACTCCCCCTGGGGCGGCGCCGACCTCAGCGCCCTCGCCGGGCTCCGGGGCCTCGCCGGACTGCGGCTCCCGAAGATCTCCGCGCCCGGGCAGATCGCCGCCACCGCCGAACGCGTCGCCGGGGTGGCCCTGTACGCCCTGCTGGAATCGGCGATCGGTGTGGAACGGGCCTACGAGATCGCCCGCGCGCACCCCGCCCTGCGCGGGCTGTCCCTGGGCGAGGCGGACCTGCGGGCCGATCTCGGTGTCACCTCGGAGGCGGGCCTGGACTGGCCGCGCTCGCGGGTGGTGGTCGCGGCCCGCGCGGCCGGGCTCGCGCCTCCGGCCCAGTCGGTGTTCCCCGATATCCGGGACGTGGAGGCGCTGGCCGCCTCCTGCGCACGGGGCCGCTCGCTGGGCTTCCTGGGGCGCGCGGCGATCCATCCGCGCCAGCTCCCGGTGATCGAGCGGGCCTATCTGCCGGGCCCGGCGGAGGTCGCGGCGGCCGAGGAGATCCTGGCCGCGGCCCGCCGCACCCCGGGCGCGGTGGCCCTCCCCGACGGCCGTTTCGTCGACCCGGCGATGCTGGCAGGCGCGGAACGGGTCGTCGCCCTGTCCCGCCGGGACGCTCCCGTACCGTCCTGAGCGGGTGCGCGGGCCGCGCGGACGGGAAACGGGAGGGGCGGGGCCCCGGGGGGGGGCGCCCCACCCGCGGCCGCCCGCCCCCCCAACGAGCCTGATATGGCGCGTGGGGGAGGCCGGGTTCGGTGGCGGGGGGGCCGCGCGGACGGGACTCGGGAGGGGCGCCGCGCGGTGCGCGGCGCCCCTCCCGTCGGGACCGGAAACCCAGTCAGAGCTTCTTGGCCTCGGTGGCTCCGGCCTTGTCCTTGCCGTCGGCTTCGGCGCCACCGTCCCCGGCTTCGGCGTCCTCCGGCTCGTGTTCGGCTCCGTCCCCGGACCGGCCGCCCTTGGACTCGCCGTCCTTGGCCAGGCCGTCCTTCGCCAGGCCGTCCTTGGCCAGGCCGTCCTTCGCCAGGCCGTCCTTGGCCAGGCCGTCCTTCGCCAGGCCGTCCTTGGCCTCGGCTGCGGCGTCCTCGGCCGGGGCGTCCCCGTCCTCGGCTCCGGCCACGGCGTCGGTGTCCGGCTCGACGACCTCCTCGCGGCCCGGCCGCAGCTTCGCCGACAGGACCAGGTAGACCACGGCCAGCACGAAGACCACGATCGAGGTCCACACGTTGAGCCTCAGGCCCAGGATGAGGTGGGCCTCGTCGACCCGCAGGTACTCGGTCCAGACACGGCCCAGGCAGTACGCGGCGACGTACAGCGCGAACGCCCGGCCGTGTCCGAGCCTGAAGCGGCGGTCGGCCCAGATGACGAGCAGGGCGACACCGACGCACCAGAGCGATTCGTAGAGGAAGGTCGGGTGGTAGGTGCCCGCGGCCCGGTTCGGGCCTTCGGTGATCTCCACCGCCCACGGCAGGTCGGTGGCGCGGCCGTAGAGCTCCTGGTTGAACCAGTTGCCCCAGCGCCCGCAGGCCTGGGCCAGCGCGATGCCGGGGGCCAGGGCGTCCGCCCAGGCCGGCAGCGGGATGCCGCGCAGCCGGCAGCCGATCCAGGCGCCGACCGCGCCCAGCGCGATCGCGCCCCAGATGCCGAGGCCGCCCTCCCAGATCTTGAGGGCGTCGACCCAGTTCCGGCCTTCGCCGAAGTAGAGCTGGTAGTCGGTGATCACGTGGTAGAGGCGACCGCCGACCAGGCCGAACGGCACCGCCCACACGGCGATGTCCGCGACCGTGCCCGGCTTACCGCCGCGGGCTACCCAGCGCTTGTTGCCGAGCCAGACGGCGACGAAGACGCCGATGATGATGCAGAACGCGTAGCCGCGCAGCGGGATCGGTCCGAGATGGAGCACGCCCGTCGACGGACTGGGAATGAAGGCAAGGTTCATGGCAAGACCCGACGCTACCTTGCCGGACGGTGGGGAGGGCAACCCGTCCGGCAAGCTGCTGCCGAATCGAGACGGCCCTCAGTGGTCCATGGGCATCCCGGAGTGCGCCGGGGAGCGATCGGCGGAGCCCGCCGAGCCCGTGGACGTACGCCCGGCCGAGCGCGCCGGTGCGGAGGAGGACGGGGCCGCGGAAGAGGCCGAGCGGCCGGACGAGGCCTTCGTCGAGCCCGACAAGGGCGGCGCCGAAGAGGCGGACGGGGACGGGGACGCGGAGGTTTTCGCGCCGCCGGGGGTCTTGCCCGCGGCCTCCACCTTCTCCTTCAGCTTCTGCGGGGTCAGCGGGTTGGCCTGGTCGCCGAAGATGTCCTTGCCGTCGAGCAGCACGGTCGGGGTCCCGCGGAACTTCCCGGTGCGGAAGGCCTCCTGCGACTTCTTCACCCAGCTGTCGTGCGTGCCGTCCTCGACGCACGCGCGGAACGCCGGGGTGTCCAGCCCGTCGACCTTGCCGGCCAGCTCCAGCAGCTTCGCGTTCTTCGCGTAGGCGTCGTTCGTCTCCTCGGGCTGGTTCTCGAAGAGCAGGTCGTGGTACGGGGAGAACTTGCCGGCGTCCTGCGCGCAGGCCGCCGCGTTCGCGCTCCTCAGGGAGCCGCTGCCGCCCATGTTCCCGTCGATCAGGGTGACCAGGTGGTAATCGACCTTGAGGAGCCCCTTGCCCTCCAGCTCGTGGACGGTGTCCCGGTAGTTGGTCTCGAAGGACTTGCAGGCCGGGCAGCGGAAGTCCTCCCACACGGTCAGGGTGGAGGGGGCCTCGCCCTTGCCCGTCCGGATGGCGAGCGCGTCGGTGCCGGTGGCCCCCGACGGGGCGACCAGCGGGCCGCCCTTGGCGGACGAGCCGCCCTTGCCCGTGTTCGCCGCGATCAGGCCGACGACGGCCGCCAGGCCGAGTACGCCGACCACCGCCGCCGACACGATGAGGGTCCGCCGGCGCTTGTCCTTGGCCTTCTGCCTCTCGCGCTCCAGCTGGAGTCGTTCGCGGGCCGATCGTTTCGTCGCATCGCGGTTCGCACCGTCGTTCATGTCGCTCACGTTCGGCCAAACGAAGCGGGGAGGCACTCTCGTGCCTCCCCGCCCCCACTTCCACCCGATCGGGCTACAGAACCCGCTCAGGGGTCCGTGTCCGTGCTCGAACGCGCCGCGATCGGACGCGCGTCAGCTCCGGCGGACGCCTTGCGCGAGCTCGCCCGCCAGCGCCCGCACGGCGGCCAGCCCGGCCGCCTGGTCGGGCGCGTCCAGCAGCAGCTTCACGAAGGCCGAGCCGACGATCACCCCGTCGGCGAAGCCGGCGACCTCCTTGGCCTGGGCGGCGTTGGAGACGCCGAGGCCGACGCAGACCGGGAGTTCGCTGGTGGCGCGGGTGCGGCGCACCAGCTCGGCGGCCTGGTCGCCGACCGACTCCCGGGTGCCGGTGACGCCCATGAGCGAAGCCGCGTAGACGAATCCGGAGCCGGCCGCCGTGATGGTGGCGAGGCGCTCGTCCTTGCTGCTGGGGGCCACGACGAAGACGGTCGCGAGACCGTGCTCGGCCGCGTGCTCCCGCCACAGCGCGGACTCCTGGACCGGCAGGTCGGGCAGGATGCAGCCCGCGCCGCCGGCCGCGGCGAGCTCGGCCGTGAACCGCTCGACGCCGTAGCGGTCGATCGGGTTCCAGTAGGTCATGACCAGGATCGGGGCGCCGGTGGCCTCGTGCGCCTCGCGGACGGTCCGGATCGTGTCCGCGATCTTGACCCCGCCGCGCAGGGCGATGTCGTCGGCGGTCTGGATGATCGCGCCGTCCAGGACGGGGTCGCTGTGCGGGAGGCCGATCTCGACCACGTCCGCGCCGCCGGCGATGACGGCCTTGACGGCTTCGATGGCACCGTCCACCGTCGGGAAGCCGGCCGGGAGGTAGGCGACGAGGGCCGCGCGGTCCTCGGACTTCGCCTTCGCCAGGGTGGCCGAGAGGAGTTCGATGTTGCCGCTCACTTGGTCTCCCCCGAGGTGTCGTACAGGTCGAAGTAGCGGGCGGCGGTGTCCATGTCCTTGTCGCCGCGGCCGGACAGGTTGACGACGAGCAGCCCGTCCTTGCCGAGCTCCTTGCCGAGGTCCAGCGCGCCCGCGAGGGCGTGCGCCGACTCGATCGCCGGGATGATGCCCTCGGTGCGCGAGAGCAGCCGCAGCGCCTGCATCGCCTGGTCGTCGGTGACCGCGCGGTACTCGGCGCGGCCCGCGTCCTTGAGGTAGGAGTGCTCCGGGCCGATGCCCGGGTAGTCCAGGCCGGCCGAGATCGAGTACGGCTCGGTGATCTGGCCCTCCTCGTCCTGCAGGACGTAGGAGCGGGAGCCGTGCAGGATCCCGGGCTCGCCGACGGTCAGGGTGGCCGCGTGCTCGCCGCTCTCCACGCCGTGCCCGGCGGGCTCGAAGCCGACCAGGCGGACGTCGGAGTCCGGGATGAAGGCGTGGAAGAGGCCGATGGCGTTGGAGCCGCCGCCGACGCAGGCCGCGACGGCGTCGGGCAGGCGCCCGGCCCGCTCCAGGATCTGGCGGCGGGCCTCGACCCCGATGACCCGGTGGAAGTCGCGGACCATGGCGGGGAAGGGGTGGGGGCCGGCGACCGTGCCGAAGAGGTAGTGGGTGCGGTCCACGTTGGCGACCCAGTCGCGGAACGCCTCGTTGATGGCGTCCTTGAGGGTGCGGGAGCCCGACTTCACGGCGATGACCTCGGCGCCCAGCATGCGCATGCGGGCCACGTTGAGGGCCTGGCGCCGGGTGTCGACCTCGCCCATGTAGATGACGCACTCGAGGCCGAAGAGGGCGCAGGCGGTGGCGGTGGCCACGCCGTGCTGGCCGGCTCCGGTCTCGGCGATGACGCGGGTCTTGCCCATGCGCTTGGTGAGCAGCGCCTGGCCCAGCACGTTGTTGATCTTGTGTGAGCCGGTGTGGTTCAGGTCCTCGCGCTTGAGGAAGATCCGTGCGCCGCCGGCGTGCTCGGCGAACCGGGGCACCTCGGTGAGGGAGCTGGGGCGGCCGGTGTAGTTGACCATCAGGTCGTTGAGCTCGGCCGCGAAGGCCGGGTCGCCCTTGGCCTTCTCGTACTCGACGGCGACCTCGTCCACGGCGGCGACGAGCGCCTCCGGGATGAACTTGCCGCCGAAGTCGCCGAAGTAGCCCTCGGCGTTGGGGGTGTGACCCTCGGGGTCCGGGATGAAGAAACTGCTGGCGCTGGACATGCCCAGGTACTCCTACGGATGCGACGCGGATGTCTTCACCGTATTGCGCCGCCCGCCCCGGGCGCGCACACCCCGCTGGGGCGTGCAGAACGTACGGGACGGGGCGGTCCGCGCCGGAGCCGGCGGCTCGGGCGCGGGACCGCAAGGGGACGCCGGCGGAGCGGTGCGCACTGCACCGTCCGGGGCTGCCTCGTTACGACGCGGCTCCGGGTCGCCATCGCATGCCGTTGACCTGACCGGGCTCGGAGCCGATCACGTACCGGACCCGCCGCCCGTGGACGCGCCGGGCCGGGGCGCGGCAGCCGCGGGGGCGGCAGCCGCGCGCCAGGGGCGCGTGCACCGTCGGCACCGCGGCCAGGCGGGAGCCGGGCCGGGTGCGGACGCTGGGGCGGTCGTCGGTCACGGGTGGGTCAGCTCCGCCCGTGGCGCAGGGCGGGGTGGGCGCCGGCGGCGACGAGGTCGGCCACGGCCGCCTTCGGGTCGCGGCCGGTCACCAGGGACTCCCCGACGAGGACGGCGTCCGCGCCCTCGTTGGCGTAGGCGATCAGGTCGTGCGGCCCGCGGACGCCGGATTCGGCGACCTTGACGATGTGGGCCGGGATCTCGCCGACGATCCGCTCGAAGGTGGAGCGGTCGACCTTGAGGTCCTTCAGGTTGCGGGCGTTGACGCCGATGATCTTGGCGCCTGCCGCTACCGCACGCTCGATCTCCTCCTCGTCGTGGACCTCGACGAGCGGGGTGAGGCCGATGGACTCGGCCCGCTCGATGAGGGAGACGAGGGCCTCCTGCTCCAGGGCCGCGACGATCAGCAGCACGAGGTCGGCGCCGTAGGCGCGGGCCTCCCACAGCTGGTACGCCGTGACGATGAAGTCCTTGCGCAGGATCGGGATGTCCACGCGGGCGCGGACGGCCTCCAGGTCGGCCAGCGAGCCGCCGAAACGGCGCTGTTCGGTGAGGACGGAGATGATCGCCGCACCGCCCGCCTCGTAGTCGGCGGCGAGCCCGGCCGGATCGGCGATGGCGGCCAGCGCGCCCTTCGACGGGCTGGAGCGCTTGACCTCGCAGATCACCTTGACGCTGTCGCCGCGCAGGGCAGCGACGCCGTCCTTGGCCTGGGGCGCCTTGGCGGCACGCTCCTTGAGCTCGTCGAGGCTGACGCGCGCCTGCCGTTCGGCAAGGTCTTCGCGGACCCCTTCGATGATCTCGTCGAGCACACTCACGCGAGCGGCCCCCTTCCGGGTCGATGGCGGTCGGCCGCCTTGCAGACACGTACAACTGCAAGGTCAGCACTTCAAATGGTATCCGCAGGAGGCCTCGCCCTCCGCACGGGAGGGACGGCGTCCCATCAAGTGGACATCCGGAATCTGACCCTCACCCGCAGGTCAGGGCGCCAGGAAGGACCCTGCGGGCAGGTTCCGGACAACCGCGAAGACGAGCGCCGCCGCACCGATTCCCCACCAGTACGGCGGCCTCACGACGAGCCTCGGGGCCGGTCCGCCGCGATAGGCGCGAACCAGCCACAGGGCCATGAAGCCCGCGAAGACGAAGTAGCCGACGACCGCCAGGGCATTTGCCCCGAAAGCTGTCGCGAGATCGCCTTGGGCGAACGCGTGTGCGCTGCGCAGCCCGCCGCATCCGGGGCACAGGACCCCGGTCAGGCGGAACAGCGGGCAGACCGGGTAGTGGCCGGGCTCGTTCGGGTCCACGGTGCCCACGTACGCGAGCGCCGCGGCGGCCGCGGCCAGTGTGAGCGCCGGGGCCGCGAGGCGCCGGGCCCGGGAGGCGGGCACGGCGGGGGGACCGCCCCGGGGTGGCGCCGCGGGTACGGCGGGCTCCGCGGGCGCCGGTGACGGCGCGGACGGCGCGAGTTCGGGAGTGCGTGAGGCGTCCACCCGCTGATTCTCTCCGCTCATGACAAAAGGCGCAGCCCGACGGGCCGCGCCTTTCGGTGCCTTCGGTCCGACTCAGACCTTGGCGGCGATGCGGTTGGCGGCGATGACCTCGGCGAGGTCGGTGCGCGTGGCCTTCGGCCCGCCCATGCCCGCCGCCTTCATCGCCATGCCCACGACACCGCCGAGCGCGACGATGACGAGGCCGGCCCAGAAGCCCAGCGGGTTCGCCAGCACCATGAAGGCGCCGGAGACGCAGAAACCGATGAAGGCGATGATGACACCGGTCCAGGCGGCCGGGGTGTGTCCGTGGCTAGTGCCCGCCATGAGTTGCTCCTCGTTGCTCTGTCGCACGTCGCACGTGCTGTGTCGAACGCTCGGTGGTCATTGTCCCGCACCAGTCGGCAGCGGTGGTAACGGGGTCCGCCCGGCCGCCGCGGTGGGGCTCCCGGCGGGCCAGGTCGGGCCCTAGGGGGCCTTGTCCCGGCCGGTCGGGTCCTCGCCCCGGTCCAGGGCCTTCCACAGGTCCTCGGGCCGGTCGGGGTCCACCACGGGCGCCTTGCGGGGCCTCGGGCTGCCGTCACGCTCGTAGCGGCCACCCATGGCGGGCCAGGCGTGGCCGAACCGCAGGGCCAGCAGCCCCGCCACCAGGATCAGGGCCGCGGCGGCGGCCGTCACGTAGGGCCAGGCCGTCTGTGTCAGACCGGCCACGCGCGCCGCGGTGTCCGCCGTCGTACGGGCCGCCTCCGCGTCCAGGGCCCGGCGGCCGTCGGAGCGGGCCAGCGCGGCCACCGCGGCGCCCAGGCCGCTCAGCGCGAGCAGCGCCGACACCAGCAGCCGGCTCTTGCCGCGCACGGCGAAGACGGCCACCAGGGCGGCGAGGCCCACGATGGCCAGCGCGGCCGGCAGGCCGGTGACGGCCCGGCCGTCGGCGCTCAGCGGCAGCGAGCCGCCGCCGACGGCGGCGACGCCCCGGGCCCACACGCGGCCGGAGGCGAGCAGGACGACGGTGGCGCCGAGCGTGCCGAGCAGCAGGGCGACGGCCACGCTGCGGCGGCCGCCGCCCTGTTCTCTCCCGGCCTCGGGCTCGGGGGCGTCGTCGGCGCGGTCGGTTCGGGGTGGGGGTACGGCACTCACGTACCCCACTATCCCCTACGGGCTCAGGCGCCGTGGAGGCGGTTCGCCGCTCCCACCGCGCGCAGCACCGCGGCGGCCTTGTTGCGGCACTCGGCGTCCTCCAGTTCGGGCACCGAGTCCGCGACGACCCCGGCGCCCGCCTGGACGTACGCCTTCCCGTCGCGCAGCAGCGCGGTGCGGATGGCGATGGCGGTGTCGGAGTCCCCGGCGAAGTCGAGGTAGCCGACGCAGCCCCCGTACAGGCCGCGGCGGGTGGGCTCCAGCTCCTCGATGATCTGCATGGCGCGCGGCTTGGGCGCGCCGGACAGGGTGCCGGCCGGGAAGCAGGCGGTGAGGACGTCGAAGGCGGTCTTGCCCTCGGCGACGCGGCCGGTCACGGTCGAGACGATGTGCATGACGTGCGAGTAGCGCTCGATGTTCATGAAGTCGACGACCTCGACGGAGCCCGGCTCGCAGACCCGGCCCAGGTCGTTGCGGCCCAGGTCGACGAGCATGAGGTGCTCGGCGCGTTCCTTGGGGTCGGCCAGCAGCTCCTCGGCGAGCTCGTGGTCCTGCTGCGGGGTGGCGCCGCGGTGCCGGGTTCCGGCGATGGGGTGGACCATGGCCCGGCCGTCCTCGACCTTGACCAGGGCCTCGGGGCTGGACCCGACCACGTCGAAGCCGTTCTCGAAGCGGAAGAGGTACATGTACGGCGACGGGTTGGTGGCCCGCAGCACCCGGTAGACGTCGAGCGCGGAGGCCCGGCAGGGGGTCTCGAACCGCTGCGAGGGCACCACCTGGAAGGCCTCGCCGGCCCGGATCCGCTCCTTCACGTCCTCGACGGCGGCCTGGTACTTCTCTCCGCCCCAGAGGACCGAGACCGTGCCGTCCTCGAAACTCGGCATCTCGGAGGCGGGCAGCGGCATCGGGGCGTACGGGGCGGGCCGCGCGAGGTCGGCCTCCATCGCGTCGAGACGGGTGACGGCGTCCGCGTAGGCCTCGTCCACGCCGGCGGCGAGGTCGTTGTGGTTGATCGCGTTGGCGATGAGGAGGACCGTGCCGTCCCAGTGGTCCAGGACCGCCAGGTCGGAGGTGAGGAGCATCGTCAGCTCGGGCAGCCGCAGGTCGTCCTCGGTGTGCTCGCCGATGCGCTCCAGGCGGCGCACGATGTCGTAGCCGAGGTAGCCGACCATGCCTCCGGTGAAGGGCGGCATGCCGGAGGCCAGGTCGCGGGGCGTGTGCAGGGCCTCCACGGTCTGGCGCAGGGCTTCGAGGGGGTCGCCGCAGGTGGGGACGCCGACGGGCGGGGTGCCGATCCAGTGCGCCTGGCCGTCCCGGACGGTCAGGGTCGAGGCGCTGCGGACGCCGACGAAGGAGTAGCGCGACCAGGAGCGGCCGTTCTCCGCGGACTCCAGCAGAAACGTCCCGGGACGTTCGGCGGCCAGCTTGCGGTAGAGCCCGACGGGCGTGTCCCCGTCCGCCAGCAGCTTGCGGCTCACCGGGATGACGCGGCGGTCGGCCGCGAGCTTGCGGAACGTCTCAAGATCCATTGCGTGGCACCTTACCTATTCGGCTTCGGCGGTGGGGCCGGCGGAGCCGGCCAGGGGCAGGACGTCGGCATCGAAACACGTACGGGCACCGGTGTGGCAGGCCGCCCCGACCTGGTCCACCCGAACGAGCACGGTGTCGGCGTCGCAGTCCAGCGCGACGGACTTCACGTGCTGGAAGTGGCCGGAAGTGTCACCCTTCACCCAGTACTCCTGGCGGCTGCGCGACCAGTATGTGCAACGGCCGGTGGTCAGGGTGCGGTGCAGGGCCTCGTCGTCCATCCAGCCGAGCATGAGCACCTCACCGGTGTCGTACTGCTGGGCGATGGCCGGGACCAGACCGTCCGCGGAGCGCTTGAGGCGGGCGGCGATGGCGGGATCGAGGGAGGACGTACTCATGGACGCCATTGTGCCGCGCCGGGGGGACGATCAAGGGCCACTGTCCGCCTGATGGGCAGGCGCGGGGCGGCTTCCAGCCGTAGGCTGGCCGCCATGTCTACCCATGCGAAGCGTGAACGACTGCTGCTGGCCGATCTGTTGGAGTCGGCCGGACCGGAGGCGCCGACGCTGTGCGAAGGCTGGCGGACGCGCGAGCTCGCCGCGCACGTGGTGGTCCGGGAGCGCCGCCCGGACGCGGCGGGCGGGCTGCTGCTGAACGTCCTGAAGACCCGCCTGGACAAGGCGATGGAGGAGTACGGGGCCAAGCCGTACGAGGAGCTCGTCCAGCTGATCCGCACCGGGCCGCCGAGGATGTCGCTGTACTCGGTGAAGCCGATCGACGAACTGACGAACGCGGTGGAGTTCTTCGTGCACTCCGAGGACATCCGGCGCGCGCAGCCGGACTGGTCCCCGCGGACGCTGGACCCGGTCTTCGCCGACTCCCTGTGGGCCCGCCTGGAGAAGCTGGCCCGCCTGACGGGCCGCCGTTCCCCCGTGGGCCTGGTCCTGCGCCGTCCGAACGGCCAGACGGTCGTGGCCCACAAGGGCGCTCCGGTGGTGACGGTGACCGGCGAACCGGGGGAGCTGACGTTGTTCTGCTTCGGCCGCCAGGCCGCTGCCGCGGTGGAACTGGACGGCCCGAAGGAGGCCGTCGCCAAGCTCACGGTCGCCCGCCTGGGCATCTGACGGCGGAAGGCGCCGGGGGACGCCGGCCCCCGCGGGTCCGGCTGCCCCTGGCGCGTCACGCGAAGGCAAGCTCCGCACGGCGGACCGCGGGGGCCGACGTCCCCACGATCGCGCCCGCCATGCTCACCGCCGCGCCCGCCAGGAAGACCGGGGTGACCCCCCACAGCCCCGCCGCGAAGCCGAACACCGGATACGCCAGCGGCGCGAGCCCGACCGCCGTGAAGGCCATCACCGAGCTGACCCGGCCCAGGTACGAGGGGTCCGTGGCCGTCTGGATGAGAGCGACGGCCAGGCCGCCGCAGATCCCGCAGACCAGACCCGTCAGCACGGCCAGCGCGACCGCGACGGGCAGGCTCGGCGCCAGGGCCAGCCCGCCGATGCCCGCGGAGCCGACGATCAGGGTGAGGTTCTGGACCGCCCCGGCCCGGGGGAAGCGGGGGATCAGGGTCAGCAGCAGCGCGCTCGCCGCCGCGCCCAGGCCCATCCCGCCGACGATCCAGCCGACCCCGCCCGGACCCCAGCCCCGGTCCCCCGCGACGAGGATCAGCCCGAGCGTCATCGGCGCGGACGTGCCCAGCTGGCTCAGCGCCCCGGACAGGACCAGGGGTCCTATCAGTCCGTGCCGTCGGATGTACCCGAGCCCCGAGCGCAGCTGCTGCCAGGGCGTCCCGGTGGGGCCGGAGCCCCGGGAGGCCCCGGCTCCCGCCGCACCGCCGGGGGCCCCGGGCGGGGAGATCCGTACCGCCACCAGCAGTGCCAGCGACAGGCCGAACAGCGCCGAGGCCACCCCGAAGGCCGCCGCCGGACCGCCGAGTCCCATCGCCAGGCCCGCCACCGGCGGGCCGGCCGTGTGGCCGACGCGTTCGGCCAGGCTGCGCAGCCCCTGGACCCGTACCAGCTGCTCCGGAGCCGCGATCCGTGGCGGCAGCGCCCCCACGGCCGGCATGAACAGCGCGTCCACGACACCGAACACCAGGGCGACCAGGACCAGCGCCCACAGGCCCGGGGAGGTGAGGGCCGCCAGCAGGGCGAGTGCCAGGACCACCGCGCAGCGCACGGCGTCGGACGAGATGACGACCCGCCGCGGGCCGAAGCGGTCGGCGACGACCCCGCCGCCCAGCATGAGCAGGGCGCGCGGCACCGCGC
Source organism: Streptomyces sp. NPDC060049 (assembly GCF_042736715.1). Classification (NCBI taxonomy): domain Bacteria; kingdom Bacillati; phylum Actinomycetota; class Actinomycetes; order Kitasatosporales; family Streptomycetaceae; genus Streptomyces; species Streptomyces sp. NPDC060049. Next base: position 13,517 of record NZ_JBHWVV010000013.1, on the reverse strand, counting down.
CGACGGCCATGACGAGGCCGACCTCGGGCGGGCCGACGCTCTGGGCCGCGGTCCAGCCGAGGGCGAGGAAGTAGACCCCGTCACCGATGAGCGACGACCCGTAGGCGGCCAGCCAGCGCAGCACGTTGGCGTCCCGCCAGACGGTGCCGCCCCCGCGGTCGCCCCCGTGCCCGCCCCCGCCCTTGTCTCTCCCGTTCAACCCGCCCCCAGGTGGAACCTCAGCGGACCGGGTGGCCCGCCTCGCGCAGCGCGTCCTTGACCTGCCCGATGCGCAGGTCGCCGAAGTGGAACACGGACGCCGCGAGCACCGCGTCGGCGCCCGCCGCGATCGCCGGCGGGAAGTGCGCGAGGGTGCCCGCGCCGCCCGAGGCGATCACCGGGACCGTGACGTGCTCGCGCACGGCAGCGATCATCTCGGTGTCGTAGCCGTCCTTGGTACCGTCCGCGTCCATCGAGTTCAACAGGATTTCCCCGGCGCCCAGTTCGGCCGCCCGGTGGGCCCACTCGACGGCGTCGATGCCGGCGCTGCGCCGACCGCCGTGGGTGGTCACCTCGAACGAGCCGGACGCCGTGCGGCGCGCGTCCACGGACAGGACGAGCACCTGCCGGCCGAAGCGCTCCGCGATCTCCCGGATGAGTTCGGGCCGCTGGATGGCGGCGGTGTTCACGCCGACCTTGTCGGCCCCGGCCCGCAGCAGCTTGTCCACGTCGTCGGCGGTTCGCACGCCGCCGCCGACGGTCAGCGGGATGAAGACCTGCTCGGCGGTGCGGCGCACCACGTCGTAGGTGGTCTCCCGGTTCCCGGAGGACGCGGTGATGTCGAGGAAGGTCAGCTCGTCGGCGCCTTCGGCGTCGTAGAGCTTGGCCATCTCGACCGGGTCTCCGGCGTCGCGCAGGTTCTGGAAGTTGACGCCCTTGACGACCCGGCCGTTGTCGACGTCCAGGCAGGGGATCACCCGTACGGCGAGGGTCATGCGGTGCCTCCCGCGACGGGACCGAAGGCCTCGACCTCGACCTCGACGACCATGCTCGGGTCGACGAACCCGTTGACGATGAGCAGCGTCGAGGCGGGGCGGACCTTGTCGAAGAGCTCCTTGTGGGCCCGGCCGACCTCGTCGACGTCCCGGGCGTGCGTGAGGTACAGCCGGGTGCGGACCACGTGCTCGGGTCCGAGTCCGGCCTGCTCCAGCGCCTTGAAGGCCACCCCGAAGGCCTTGATCGTCTGGTCGTACGGGCCGCCCGCGTCGGCTCCGGTGCAGCCGGACACCAGGACCAGCCCGTTGGGGAGCTGCACGGCGCGCGAGTAGCCGAGGACGTCCTCGTACGCGCCGCCGGAGGAGATGCGCCGGACGTCGGAGCCCGTCGGGGCGCCGATAGCGGAACTCGTCTCGGAACTCATGCGGAGACCACCTTCAGGGCTTCTTCGAGCGTGAACGCCTTGGCGTACAGGGCCTTGCCTACGATCGCGCCCTCGACGCCGGCCCCGACCAGCCCGGCCAGCGCGCGCAGGTCGTCGAGGCAGGAGATGCCGCCGGAGGCGACGACGGGCCGGTCGGTGGCGGCGCAGACGTTCTTCAGCAGCTCCAGGTTGGGGCCGGTGAGGGTGCCGTCCTTGCCGATGTCGGTCACGACGTAGCGGGCGCAGCCCTCGGAGTCCAGGCGCGCGAGGGTCTCGTAGAGGTCCCCGCCCTCGCTGGTCCAGCCGCGGCCCTTGAGGGTGGTGCCCCGTACGTCGAGGCCGACCGCGATCTTGTCACCGTGCTCGGCGATGGCCTTGGCGGCCCACTCGGGGGTCTCCAGGGCGGCCGTGCCCAGGTTGACGCGGGTGCAGCCGGTGGCGAGGGCCGCGGCGAGCGTGGCGTCGTCGCGGATGCCGCCGGACAGCTCGACCTTGATGTCCATGGCGCCGGTGATCTCGGCGACGAGCGCGCGGTTGTCACCGGTGCCGAAGGCGGCGTCGAGGTCGACCAGGTGCAGCCACTCGGCGCCGGCGGCCTGCCAGGCGAGGGCGGCCTGGAGCGGGGAGCCGTAGGAGGTCTCGCTGCCGGACACGCCGTGGACGAGGCGGACGGCCTGGCCGTCCCGCACGTCTACCGCGGGAAGCAGCTCGAGCTTCTTCGGGGTCGTCATCACAGGGTCTCGATCCAGTTGGTGAGGAGCTGGGCGCCGGCGTCCCCGGACTTCTCCGGGTGGAACTGGGTGGCCCACAGGGCGCCGTTCTCCACTGCCGCGACGAACCGCTCGCCGTGCGTGGCCCAGGTGACCTTGGGGGCGCGGATGAGCGGGTTGGTGACTTCCAGCGACCAGTCGTGGGCCGCGTAGGAGTGCACGAAGTAGAACCGGGCGTCGTCGTCCAGGCCGGCGAAGGCCTGGCTGTCGGCCGGTGCCTCGACTGTGTTCCAGCCCATGTGGGGGACGATGGGCGCCTTGAGCGGGCCGACCGTGCCGGGCCACTCGTCGAGTCCCTCGGTCTCCACGCCGTGCTCGATGCCGCGCTCGAAGAGGATCTGCATGCCGACGCAGATGCCCATGACCGGACGGCCGCCGGAGAGCCGGCGGCCGATGATCCAGTCGCCGCGGGCGTCCTTGAGGCCCTTCATGCAGGCCGAGAAGGCGCCGACACCGGGGACGAGGAGTCCGTCGGCGTCCATGGCCTTGTCGTAGTCGCGGGTGATCTCCACGTCCGCCCCTGCGCGCGCGAGGGCGCGCTCGGCGGAGCGGACGTTGCCGAAGCCGTAGTCGAAGACGACGACCTTCTTGGTGGGGGTCATGGCGCTCATTCCCAGATTCCCTGGATCCGGAGGACCCCGGCGACGAGGCACATCGCGGAGCAGATGGCGAGCAGGATGATGACCGACTTGGGCATCTGCTGCTTTTGGAAGGAGTAGACGCCGCCGGCCAGGAAGAGGCCGAGGACGATCAGGATCGTGTTGAGCCCGTTCACGCTAGAGGGCGCCCTTCGTGGAAGGGAGGATCCCGGCCGCGCGCGGGTCGAACTCGGCGGCGTAGCGCAGGGCCCGGGCCAGCGCCTTGAACTGGCACTCCACGATGTGGTGGGCGTTGCGGCCGTACGGCACGTGGACGTGCAGGGCGATCTGGGCCTGCGCGACGAACGACTCGAAGATGTGCCGGGTCATCGTCGTGTCGTACGCGCCGATCATCGGCGCCATGTTCTCGGGCTCGGTGTGCACGAGGTAGGGGCGGCCGGACAGGTCGACGGTCACCTGGGCGAGGGACTCGTCGAGCGGGACGGTGCAGTTGCCGAAGCGGTAGATGCCCACCTTGTCGCCGAGGGCCTGCTTGAAGGCGGCGCCGAGCGCGAGGGCGCTGTCCTCGATGGTGTGGTGGCTGTCGATGTGCAGGTCGCCCTCGGTCTTGACCGTGAGGTCGAAGAGTCCGTGGCGGCCGAGCTGGTCGAGCATGTGGTCGTAGAAGCCCACGCCCGTCGAGACGTCGACCTTGCCCGTGCCGTCGAGGTTTATCTCGACGAGGACCGAGGTCTCCTTCGTGGTCCGTTCGACCCGTCCGATGCGGCTCATGCGTGCTGCTCCTTCTTCAGTGCGCGAACCGCTTCCAGGAACGCGTCGTTCTCGGCCGGAGTGCCCGCGGTGACCCGCAGCCAGCCCGGTACGCCGTTGTCCCGGACCAGGACGCCCCGGTCGAGGATCTTCTGCCAGGCGGTGTGGGAGTCCGCGAACCTGCCGAACTGCACGAAGTTCGAATCGGACTCGGTGACCTCGAAGCCGATGCCCCGCAGCTCGGCGACCAGCCGGTCTCGTTCGGCCTTGAGCTGCTCGACGTAGCCGAGCAGGGTGTCCGTGTACTCCAGGGCGGCCAGCGCGGTCGCCTGGGTGACGGCCGACAGGTGGTACGGCAGGCGTACGAGCTGCACGGCGTCGACCACGGCCGGGTGCGCGGCCAGGTAGCCCAGGCGCAGGCCGGCGGCGCCGAAGGCCTTCGACATGGTCCGTGAGACCACCAGGTTCGGGCGGCCCTCGATCAGCGGCAGCAGCGATTCCCGGTGGCTGAACTCCACGTAGGCCTCGTCCACGACGACCAGGGAGGGGCCGGCCGCCTGCGCGGCCTCGTAGAGGGCCAGGACCGTCTCCGCCCGGACCGCGGTGCCCGTGGGGTTGTTGGGCGAGGTGATGAAGACGACGTTGGGCTTGTGGGCGGCGATCGCCTGCTCGGCGGCCTCCACGTCCAGGGTGAAGTCCTCGCGGCGCGGACCGGAGATCCACTCCGTGCCGGTGCCGCGCGCGATGAGCGCGTGCATCGAGTACGACGGCTCGAAGCCGATCGCCGTGCGCCCGGGACCGCCGAAGGTCTGCAGCAGCTGCTGGAGGACCTCGTTGGACCCGTTGGCGGCCCATACGTTCTCCCGCGCGACCGGGTGCTTGCCGGTGCGGGTGAGGTAGGCGGCCAGCGCGGTGCGCAGCTCGACCGCGTCGCGGTCGGGGTAGCGGTTGAGGGTGCGGGCGGCCTCGGCGACCCGCTCGGCGATGCGCGCGACGAGTTCTTCGGGGAGCCCGTACGGGTTCTCGTTGGTGTTCAGCTGGACGGACACGTCCAGCTGCGGGGCGCCGTACGGGGTCTTGCCGCGCAGCTCGTCCCGGATGGGGAGGTCGTCGATGCCGATGCCGTCGGCGGAGCTCATGCGGTGGGGACCTTCCATCCGAAGCGCGCCTTGAGGGCGGCGCCGTGCGCGGGCAGGTCCTCGGCCTCGGCCAGCGTCACCACGTGGTGGGTGACCTCGGCGAGGGCGTCGCGCGTGTAGTCGACGATGTGGATGCCGCGCAGGAAGGACTGCACGGACAGGCCCGAGGAGTGGCAGGCGCACCCGCCGGTGGGCAGCACGTGGTTGGAGCCGGCGCAGTAGTCGCCGAGCGAGACCGGGGACCACGGCCCGACGAAGATCGCGCCGGCGTTGCGCACGCGGGCGGCCCAGGCGGCCGCGTCGGCCGTCTGGATCTCCAGGTGTTCGGCGCCGTACGCGTCGACGACCTTGAGGCCGTCCTCCAGGGTGTCGACCAGCACGATCGCGGACTGGCGGCCCGCCAGCGCGGGCTTGATCCGGTCGTCGACGTGCTTGGACGCCGCGACCTGCGGCTCCAGCTCCTTCTCGACGGCGAGGGCGAGCTCCTCGCAGTCCGTCACCAGTACGGCGGCGGCCAGCGGGTCGTGCTCGGCCTGGCTGATCAGGTCCGCGGCGACGTGGACCGGGTCGGCCGTGGAGTCCGCGAGGACCGCGATCTCGGTGGGACCGGCCTCGGTGTCGATGCCGATCTTGCCGGTGAAGTAGCGCTTGGCGGCGGCCACCCAGATGTTGCCGGGGCCCGTCACCATGTTCGCCGGGAGGCACTCCTCGGTGCCGTACGCGAACATCGCGACGGCCTGTGCCCCGCCGGCCGCGTACACCTCGTCGACGCCGAGCAGCGCGCACGCGGCGAGGATCGTCGGGTGCGGCAGGCCGTCGAACTCCTTCTGCGGCGGGGACGCCAGCGCGATGGATCCGACGCCCGCCTCCTGGGCGGGTACGACGTTCATCACGACGGAGGACGGGTACACCGAGCGGCCGCCCGGGGCGTACAGCCCCACGCGCTCCACCGGAACCCACTTCTCGGTCACCGTTCCGCCGGGGACCACCTGGGTGGTGTGGTCGGAGCGGCGCTGGCTCCGGTGCACGATCCGGGCGCGCCGGATCGACTCCTCGAGGGCGGCGCGGACGGCGGGGTCGAGCTCGTCGAGGGCGGTCTTGAGGGCCTCCGCGGGCACCCTGACCTGCTCCAGCTTGACCCCGTCGAACTTCTGCGCGTACTCGATCAGCGCCGCCGTCCCACGATGATGGACGTCCTCGCAGATGGGCCGCACCTTCTCCAGGGCGGCTTCCACGTCGAACTCGGCACGGGGCAGCAGATCGCGCAGGGCGCCACCCTCGGGGAGGGCGTCACCGCGCAGGTCGATACGAGAGATCACCTGCCAATTCTCTCAGACCGTCTCGCGCGACCGTTCGCCTGTATCACTGGCTGATACACGCCCCGGACGTTCCCGGATGTCACACGGGCCCTTTAGCGTTCGTCGTACACGCGGTGGCATCCATCGTGACGGCGGAGGGGGGCCGCGATGGCCGAAGCACGCGCGGGCGAGGAACCGGCCGATCTCACCGATACGGAACGCCGCATGTGGAGCGCGTACCGCACCGGAAGCGTCTGTGATCTCAGCACCCGCGCCGCGGACCGGGACGATCCGCACGCCGACGCGGTCTGGGGCCCCGAGCGCAGCGTCCGCGCCGGGGTGGTGGCGCTGCTGCTGCTCCACGGGCCGGGGCCGGTGCCGGGCCGGGTGGCCTCGCTGAAGCTGCGCGGCGTGCGGATCACCGGCCGACTCGACCTCTCCGGGGGCACGGTCTCCCCGTACGTGGAGCTCCAGTCCTGCCGCTTCGACGGCGAGATCCAGCTCTCCGAGACCCGCTTCGGGACCCTGAGGCTGGTGAACTGCGCGATACCCCGCCTGGACGCGGCCCGCCTGCACACCGAGGGCGACCTGCACCTGCCGCGCTGCCGGGTGGCGCGGGGCATCCGGCTGACCGACGCGCAGATCGGCACGGACCTGCTGATCAGCGAGGCGGTGGTACAGCGCGACAGCAAGGGGCGCGCCGTGGCCGCCGACGGGCTGTCGGTCGCGCAGGACTTCCAGGGGGAGCTGCTCCAGACGTACGGGGAGGTGAGCCTGCGCGGCGCCAAGGTCGGCGTGTCGATGAACCTGCGCGGGGCCCGCCTGCGCAACCCGTACGGGCGGCGCGCGCTCAACGCCCCGCAGCTCACCGTCGAGCGCACCCTGTACCTGACCTCGATCTCCCTGGACTACGCGCAGGGCGAGTCGGACTCCTCCACTCCCCCGTACGGCTTCGGCAGGACCCCGGCCCGGGGCCACCGGGCGCAGCGCTTCGAGTGCCGGGGCGGCCTGCGCCTGGACGACGGCCGCTTCGGCGACGCGATCGACTTCTACGGGGCGAGGTTCACCCTCACGGACGACCAGGAGGTCTCGCTGCGCCGGATCCACACCCCCGAGCTGCGGTTCGTGGGCGAGCGGCCGGAGCTGGGGCGGGTGGTGCTGTCGGGGGCGCGGGTGGTCAAGCTCGTGGACACCTCCACGAGCTGGCCCGGCCCGGGCCGGGTCTCCATGGAAGGCTTCGGTTACGAGAGCCTCGCGCCCCGGGGGCATTTCCCGCTGGCCCGCCGGCTGGAGTGGGTCGAGGCGGCGACGCCCGAGTACTCCCCCGAACCGTACGAGCGGCTGGCCGCCGTGCTGCGCGCCTCGGGAGAGGACGCGGACGCCCGCGAGGTGCTGCTCGCCAAGCAGCGGCGGCGGCGCGCGACGCTGCCCCCGGCGCTGCGCGCCTGGGGCCACCTCCAGGACTGGACGGTGGTCTACGGCTACCGCCCGGGGCGGGCGGCGCTGTGGATGACGGTCCTGTGGGCGGCGGGGGCCGTGCTCTTCCACCTGCACGGCGAGCCCGCTCCGATCAAGGCGGAGGAGCATCCGGCCTGGAACCCCTCGCTGTACGCCCTGGACCTGCTGCTTCCGGTGATCGACCTCGGCCAGCAGGACCAGTGGAGGCTGACGGGCGGCTGGCAGTGGGGCGTGGCGGGGCTGGTCGTCGTGGGCTGGATCCTGGCCACGACGGTGGCGGCGGGCGCGTCGCGCCTGCTGAGGCGGGGGTGACGGCCGGGGTTGCCCCCGGCGGGCCGGCCGGGCCGGGGCGCCCGGCCCTGGTCCCGGGGGCACCTCCCGGGGGCCGCGGCCACTACCCTGTGCCTGGTGACCACCGTTCGCCTGCCACTCTTCCCGCTGAACTCGGTGCTGTTCCCGGGACTCGTCCTCCCGCTGAACATCTTCGAGGAGCGTTATCGCGCCATGATGCGCGAGCTGCTGAAGGCGGGCGAGGACGAACCGCGCCGTTTCGCGGTCGTCGCGATCCGCGACGGCCGGGAGGTCGCCCCGACCGCGCCCGGTCTGCCGGACCAGACCTCCGTTCCCGAGCGCGGCCCGGCCGCCGGCTTCGGCGCGGACCCGGTGCAGGCCTTCCACCGGGTGGGCTGCATCGCGGACGCGGCGTCCATCCGGGAGCGGGAGGACGGCAGCTTCGAGGTGATGGCGACCGGCACGGTCCGCGTCCGCCTGCTGTCGGTCGACGCCTCCGGTCCCTTCCTGGTGGCGGAGCTGGAAGAGCTCCCGGAGGACGCGGGCGACGGCGCGGGCGCGCTCGCCGAGGGCGTACTGCGGGCTTTCCGGAACTACCAGAAGCGCCTGGCGGGAGCCCGCGAGCGGTCTCTGACCAGCGCGGACCTGCCCGATGAGCCGTCCGTGGTCTCCTACCTGGTCGCGGCGGCCGCGGTGCTGGACATCCCGGCGAAGCAGCGCCTGCTCCAGGCCCCGGACACGGCGACCCGCCTCGCGGAGGAGCTGAAGCTGCTGCGCGCGGAGACGGCGGTCATCCGCCACCTCCCGTCGCTCCCGGCCGTGGACCTGACCCGCGCCCCGACCAGCCCCAACTGACGGAGCTCCGATGGCGAAGAAGAAGCCGGCGGGCACCCCGGCGATCGTGGCCCTCACAGCGGCCGGCGCCGATTTCACCGTCCACGCCTACGACCACGACCCGGCGCACCCGTCGTACGGCGAGGAGGCGGCGCAGGCCCTCGGGGTCCCCGCCTCGCGGGTCTTCAAGACACTCCTGGCCGACGTGGACGGCTCGCTGGTGGTGGCGGTGGTGCCGGTCTCGGGCAGCCTCGACCTGAAGGCCCTGGCCTGCGCCGTGGGCGGCAAGCGGGCGGCGATGGCCGACCCGGCCCTGGCGGAGCGCACCACGGGCTACGTGCTGGGCGGCATCTCCCCGCTGGGCCAGCGCAAGCGGCTCCGCACGGTCCTGGACGCCTCGGCCGCGGGGTTCCCCACGATCTGCGTGTCGGCGGGGCGGCGCGGCCTGGAGGTCGAACTCGCCCCCTCGGACCTCACCGGTCTGACGGCCGCCTCCCTGGCCCCGATCGCCCGCGCGTAGACATCCGGGGCCGCCGGCCGGACCGCGTCAGGGGCGCGGGGGCTCGGGGGCGGACGGGCCCGCCGCCGGGTCCGGGGAACCGGGAGCGGAGCCGGGCGCGGCGTAGTAGCCCGCGGCGGGCCAGGGCAGCGCCGGCGCGGGGTCGCGCGGGCCCCACAGAGCCGTCAGCGCCAGGTGGACGATCACCGCGGCCATCGGCCAGACGAGCAGCGTCCCGTGTGCCAGCAGTTCCAGCGGGGCGTCGAAGGGAACTCCCTTGCCCACCCGCCGGGCGACCGCCGCCAGGTCCGACGAGGGGCCCAGCCACAGGCCGACCCGCCAGCCCACAAGCGAGGCGAAGACGGAGCCGACCACGAGCCCGACCACCTGGGCGACTCCTCCCGCCCGGCGCCACAGGAAGGCCGCCACGGCGCTCAGTACGCCGAGCCCGGCCGAGAGCAGGAAGAAGGTCCCGTCCGCCCCGATGCGGGCCTCGCTCTCGGTGTTCCGCAGGAACACCGCCTCCCCGTTCGAGACATACTGCACGCGCGGCGCCAGCCACGCCCACAGCACCCCGAGCAGCACGCCTGCCACGCCCACGACGAGGGTGACGGCGGCGCCGTCACGGACGTCGGTCGGGGAGACGACGGGCTCGGGCGAAGGCGCAGGGAAGGGCGGGGGCAACGGCAGCGGGGGCTGGCCGGCCTTGTCATGAGGGGTCACGGCTTCGGTCACTCCCACATCGTGCCAGTTCTTGGAGGCGTGGACGCCGGGCACCCCCGGCGTCAGCGGACCGCCGCCCGCCGGTAGGCCCAGGTCGCCACGGCCAGGGAAAGGACGCCGACCGCCCCGCACACGCCGAGGTCGAGGAGGACCGCCGCCCAGTCCGGGTGCGGCTCGAAGGTACGGGCGAAGGCCTCGACCCCGTAGGTGGACGGCAGCAGGTCCCGCGCCCACACGACGACGTCCGGCATCCGTTCGGGCGGCAGAACGCCCAGCAGCAGCGCGGCGGACATGCCGAGCTGTCCGGCCAGGGTCGCCAGCTCCTGCCGCGGGGCGAGCAGCCCCAGCGCCGCGCCGAGCCCGGCGAGGGCGGCCCCCGCCAGCGGCACCACGGCGGCCAGGATCCACAGCCCGCTCAGGGGCAGCCCGAACAGCACGCACCCGAAGACGGCCGTGACGAGTGTCCCGGGCAGTGTGAAGGAGGCGTACGCGGCGGCGGCGCCCAGCACCACGGACGCGGGCGGCACCGGCAGGGTGGCGTAGTGGTCGAGCCCGCCGCTCGCCCGGAGCTGTCCGAAGTACTGCGCGAGCAGGTTCAGCGCGACGAAGGCGACGACGAGCACGGAGGAGCCGGCGACGACGGCGCGCGCCTCGGAGCCCCCGTCGACCACGCCCCGCATCAGGATCATGATCCCGACGGACTGGAAGGTGGCCACGAAGAGCAGCGGGATCCGTGAGACCCGGGCGCGGGACAGCTGCGCCCGGTAGACGGCGGCGAGGGCCGGGAAGAACCGGGCGCGCGGAGCCAGTACGCCCACGGCGGCAGCGCCGGCGCCTGCGTCCCCGTCCGTGGCGGCGCTCGCGCCGGCGTCCGTGGCGGCGCTCGTGGCAGTGGAGCTCACGCCTTCACCAGTCCCTTCGACGTACGCCCGCCCAGTGCGAGGTACACGTCCTCCAGGCTCGGCGTCGCCAGCGTGAAGTCGTCGAGGGCGGCGAAGGCCGGGCCGCCGGTCACGGCGGCCACCGCCGTCCGCGCCTCGTCCGGTCCGAGCCGCAGCACCCAGCGCCGCCCCGACGCGGTGGCCGACGCGGCCAGCGCGGCGACCTCGGGGATCTCCAGTGGCGGCACGGTGCGCCAGACGAGCTCCAGACGGACCTCGCCGGAGACCTCGGCCTTCAGTCCGGCCGGGGTGTCGCAGGCGATGACCCGGCCCTGGTCGATGACGGCGACCCGGTCGAGGACGGTCTCCGCCTCGATGACGTTGTGGGTGACCAGGAGCACGGTGGCCCCGGTTTCGGCGCGGCGGCGGTCGACGGCGGTCCAGACGGCCCGCCTGGCCACCGGGTCCATTCCGGTCGTGGGCTCGTCGAGGACGAGCACGGGCCGCTCCCCCACCAGCGCGGCGGCGAAGCACGCGAGCCGCCGCTGTCCGCCGGAGAGCTTCTTCAGGGGCCGCCCGGCGATCTCGGTCAGCCCGAGTTCCTCCAGTACGTCGTCCCGCTCGGCCCGCGCGGCCCGCAGGCCGAGTCCGCGCAGCCGGCCCGTCGTCTCGGCGGCCAGCGACACCGTGAGCTCGTCGAGTGCGGTGGACTCCTGCCCGAGGTAGGACAGCAGCCGGGCCGCCCGCTCCGGGTGGCGTACGAGGTCGTGGCCGAGCAGGGTCACCGAGCCCGCGTCCGGCCGCATCAGCCCGGTGAGCTGGCGGACCAGGGTGGACTTGCCGGCGCCGTTGGGGCCGAGCAGGCCGAAGATCTCGCCGCGCCGCACGTCGAGGGAGATCCCGTCGGTGGCGCGGGTCTCGGGCAGGGCGGGGGCCCCGCGCCGCCCCCGGACCGCGGGGTACGTCTTGACCAGGTCACGCACCGCGCAGACCACGTCGGGGGCCGCTCCCGCGGCCGCTGCCGTGCCCGTATCAGCTTGTGCTGTGCCCGTACTCACGAGGGAGCAGCCTACGGGGTTCCGGCTCCTACTCGGCTGCCGGGGCCGCCGGCGCCGCCGCGGCTTGGGCCGCCGGGCCCGCGGGGGGCGCCGGGACGTGCGCGGCAGCCGCACCGGAGGCGGCCACGTGTTCGGCGGCCGCACGGACGTCGATCTCGCGCCAGAAACCGGCCCGGATGGCGTAGCGGTCGTGCTCGTCGATCTGGTCGTCCTTGTGCGCGAGGAGGCCGAACCGGGCGGCGTAGCGCAGCAGCTCCCCGTCGATCCGGTGCGGGATCCGCGGGTACATCGTGGCGAGCTTCTGCAGGTGCACGGTCTCCGGGAGGCGTTCCATCCAGCGCCGGGCGAACACCTGGCCGACCTCGAACGGGTCGCCGCCGACGGTGGTGATGTCCTCCTCGCGGTCCGCCCAGCGCTGCTCGGCGGAGGTGAGCTGGGCGAGGGTGGGCAGCGAGGCCGTCTCGGCGGGCTCGCCGAGCGGACCGGCGCGGTCGATCCAGCCCTTGTCGGAGGACCAGCGCAGGGCGCTGCCGGCCGGTCCGGCCCCGAGGGCCTGGGCCGCCGTGGACGCGGGTCCGGGGGCGCCGGGGGCGCGCAGGGCGCCGGCGAGGTCCTTCGGCGTGGGGACGGTCTTGCCGTTGGCGGCGGGGGGCGGGGCCGGAGCGGGTACGCCGCCCTCCTCGGGCTCCGCGGGGGCCGGGGGCCGGCTTCCGTTGCCGTTGCCGCGCGCGGCCTCGGCGAGGGCGGCCTCGGGCAGGGGGGCGGAGAGGATGGCGGCGATCTCGGGGCGAGGCGCGGGCGGTGGGGCGCACAGTCCGGTGAGGTCGCGGGCGCGGACGGCGCGGGTGATCCAGTTGCGGTCCAGGACGCGGCGTTCGTCGGCTTCGGCGACGAGGTCCTCGGACTGGTTGTAGTCGCCGTCGGCGGCCTGGACGGCCCACAGGTGGACGGCGACCCCGTGCTCCTTGGCGGACATCAGGCCGGGCAGCAGGTCTCCGTCGCCCGTGACGAGTACGACGTCCGAGCAGGCGCGGTTGCGGGCGAGCTCGGTGAGCTCGGCGTGCATGGCCGCGTCGACGCCCTTCTGGGCCCAGCGGCCGTCGCTGCGGGTCAGGGCGCCGAGCCGGACGGTGACGCGCGGCATGACGCGCAGTCGGCGGTGTTCGGGCTGGGGCACCCGGTCGGGCGCGCCGTCGAACCAGTAGATCCGCAGGAGCGGCTGCGCGGTGTCCGCCTCGGCCCGCTCGCGCAGGCCCTGGATGAGGGCGGCATGGTCCACGGTGATGCGGGAGCGCGAGGGTTCCCCCGCGAGGAGGCTCGCGGCGGCGCCCAGCAGATAGCCGGCGTCCACCAGGACGACGCAGCGGTCCACGCGTACCACCCTCTTCCCTGGGGGTCCTCTGGTGTGTTTCTCGGCGGGTCCCCCGAGTCTGCCCGACCACAAGGGCGTTGACGGCCGGAACTCGATCATCGGCGTGGCGGATCTTCCGGCGGGCGGGGCGAGGCCGCCGACTACGCGGGGTAATGATCCAAAATGCGGTGTATGCAGCGTTGTGTGAGGGTGAAGGCGGCCCTGGCCCCTACACCCCCACGGAGGCTTCCCATGGCCAAGAACAAGACCCGCCAGCAGCCCGCCAAGTCCCAGGACCGCTCGGCTGCGCAGGATCCGACGAAGTCCTCGATGGAATCCGCGCCCACGCCGTCGTCGTCGCCGAGCCCACTGCACATGGCCGGCAAGCGCAAGGAAAAGAAGTTCGGCCACAACTGAGGCCTCCACCGCACGCGCGAGGGCCCGCCCCGGTCGACCCGGGGCGGGCC
>NZ_JBHWVV010000012.1:0-253816 GCF_042736715.1 Streptomyces sp. NPDC060049 | reverse complement strand
TCGCCACCATGCACAACCTCGCCATGGCTCGGTGAAAGAGCAGCCCAGACCACACATCGACCTGCCCACACCCACCCTTCTGCAACAACCTTTAGGTGGCGGCGACGCCAGTGAGACCGCCCGATCCGGTGGGCCGTGTCGTGGAGTTCGGAGCGGACCAGTTCGAGGAGGCGGCCAATCCAGTTGCGGATCGGACCGGCGTTGTCGCCCCAGAAGGCCCAGTCGCTGTCGTCGTAGATCACGGTGGCGTCGTCCGGCGCCAGCAAATCTCGGCCGGCTCGGGATGCTGGTCGCATGTGGCGCGCAGCAGGCTGGTCATGACGGCGCCGCGTGCGTGCTACCAGTCTTCACGGCGCGATGCCCCTGCCGCGAGCAGCCGGCCCTGGCGCCAGCACTCGCAAAGGCCGAGCTTTGTTGTCCGTGTCGCCCAGCGCGCAGTTACGCTGAGAGACCGGCATGGCAAGGAAAGCGGTGGGGGCTGCAGTCGCCGAGTCCGTCCCCGGCTCCGGTGTCCTGGGTGCGGCCTCGCGGCGGAGCGGAAGGACCACCGCGCCATCCTCTTCACCTCAGCCGGCTCAGGGGCCTCGCGGTTCGGGACTGCTCGGGGAACAGGGCGGCACCCTCACGGTTCCGCCCCCGGCGCCCCGGCGCCACCGGCATCGCGGACCGGAAGGGTGGCTGGCCCAACCTGAGCGGAGACCGGACCCGACCGCTCACCGTGCCTTCGGTGGCGCGATCAGGAGCGACGGTCCTCGCCCTGGCCAACGACCGCCACCCGGCCGGTCGGCCCCGTCCCGGGCCGGCAGCGGCAAGGTCGCGGTCTCCATGACGAGCAGCGGCAGGGCCGTCGGGCGTAGGGCCGACAGGCCGCGCTTGGTGTCGGAACGGTTACGCACCGCCACGTCGGCCGGCCCGTGTCGTTGGAACGGTATGGAGCAAATCGTTTCCCCTCTGCAGCGGGCCGGGTCCTCCGAACCTGCGAAGGTGTTGCGGGGGATGACGGACACGCCGATCTATGACGCCGTCGAGCGCGAGTGGCTCATCTGGGGCCGCGAGGTGCCGCGCGCTCCGGCAACTTGGGCCCAACGGTGCCCGGTCCACACCGGCGACCTGTTCCGTCGCGGGTAGGGCGAAGGCCCGGAAGGGGGGTGTCCGGCCGGAACGGCGCTGACCGGTGCGGTGAATGAGCTGACATCGGCCCGGGCGGTGACGATGATGCTCGGCATGCGCAGACAGCCCCCGCCGGATACCGACGCCTGGACCTTGGCCCCCGACCCGCTGCTGGCCCTGGCCGAACGAGAGCCGGCGTTCTACCAGCGCCGCGCGGACGCCTCGCGGCGCGCGCACCGCGCGATAGAACCGGGCGCGCCGACCAGTGCCTCCGTGACGGTCGTAGCGGCAGGGCTGCACGCTCCGGCGTGGGTGACGACGGTCCTTGCCGGCGGCGCCCTGTTCTGTACCGGGTTCCGCCAGGTCTTCACCCCCGGCCCCCGCTGGGTAGTGGCGGCCCAGGCCCGTGAATTCCTGCGCCGCGCGCTCAACCGCTATCGACTGCTCCACACTCTCGTTCGTGAGCGCGCCGTGATGGAGACTGGCTTGGTCCACCGAGTCGGGGGAGGCAGAACAGGTGAACCTTCTGAGTACTGCGATCACGGGAGCAGTTGCGCTGCTTGGTGTGGTCGTGGGCGGGTGGTTGTCCATCCGCAACCAGGACCGGCTGTGGCACCGTGACCACGCACGCCAGTGGCGGGACATCCGTCTCGCTGCCTACAAAGACTTCGTGCTCGCCTACCGCCAGTACGTGGCGTTCGCCCTTGAGTCGACCGCCAACATAACTGCCGTCCCGCATCCGCGGATTCCGGGCGAACTGATGCCCTACTTCGACCAGGAAGGGCGACCCTACAAGGAAGGGCTCGAAGGGGCCTCCACGGCTGTTCGGCTCGTGTCGGAGTCACCAGACACGCTGAACGCCGCCGCGGACGTCGTCAGGAGTGTTCGTCAGATCGCCGCCGCGCGCGCGACGTGCTCCGAGGCGGCCCTTCCTCCCGAAGCTTTCGAAAGGCTTTGGACAGCTCAGAAGGCATTCCTTCTCGCAACGCGGAAGGAACTGGGTCTCGTCGCGGCGCCAAGGGGCGGCAGCTGACGAAGCCGGCGGTCGGCGCCGCCCGAATCAGTACGCGGAGGCCAAGGCCCCTTGGCATGGCGCAAGCGGGGTTGGGGCCCGTCCGGGCGGAGCATGCCGCGGCCGCGGGGGAACCGCAGGCCGCGGCGTAACCGGAGGGCGTCGGACGAGCGTCAGAGCGGCTTGATGCGGGCCTTGAGCAGGCAGAACTCATTGCCCTCGGGGTCGGCCAGGACATGCCACTGCTCGTCCCCGGTCTGGCCGACGTCGGCCCGGCGTGCACCGAGCTTCAGGAGGCGTTCGAGCTCGGCGTCCTGGTCGCGGTCGGTTGGGTTGACGTCGATGTGCAGCCGGGACTTCCCCGGCTCCGGCTCGTCCCGGACGCTGAAGAAGATCGTAGGCTGGGGACCCCCGAACCCTTCCGGCGTCCCGATCTCCACGCATCCCTCCTCGCGGCCGACCACAACGTAGCCCAGGACCTCGCACCAGAACTGCGCCAACAGTTCGGCATCGCGGCAACCGAGCACGAGTTCACCGATACGACATGCCATACAGAAACCTGCTCTCAGTCGGTGGTTCACCGGGGCCACACGCGCAGTTCGTGGCTCCCAACAGCGAAAGCAACTCCGCGACCGTACCGGGCGGGACAAGCACGGGAAAGATCTTTTCCGCGCCGACGACCTGTCGGGCGGCCGGCCACGGCAGTAAGCCCCGCAGGCGGCGATGGCCGGGGTTCCTCAACCTGGCGCGAGCGGCTCGCGCGCACCGGTCCCCGGGGTGGACGTTGGCCGGCTCGGGTCAGTTGGCCTCCCCCAGGTAGCTCAGGGCCTCGCGGAAGTCATCGAGGGCGGGGCCGAACTCGCGGGCGGCGGTGTGGAAGGTCGATCGGTCGATCAGGATCCCGGCCAGTGTTCGCCTTCCGTCTGCCGGGTCGTGCTGGGACAGCCGGCGGGCCAGATCCACTCCCTCATCGAACAGGGAGCGCACTCGCTCCGCGAACAGATGGGTGCGGTTCTCCCAGTGGACGGCGGAGCGGATGGTGAGGACGCGGTGCAGGCGGACCAGTTCGGCCAGGTACTGGTCGGGATCCTCGGTGGCTCGCGGAGCAAGGGTGTCCACCTCTTCGCGGAGGGCATGACGGCTGTCGAAGTAGCGCTGCCTGACATCGGGCGACCACTGCACGGGCGCCGCCCCCGTAGGCGGACGCGGTCCAACGGGCGCAGGCCTATCGCTTTCGGCGCCGGAGAAACACAGCAACACCGCCCAGAACGACGCCTGATAGCCGCTCCAGGTCTTACGCTCACCGGTATCGGCCAACTCCTTCAGCAAGGCGAGTGCCTCTTGCCGCGCGAGGGCCGCCTGCTCGCCCCGGCCGTGGATGTCGAGCATCTGCGCGTACCCGATGAGCGAGTACAGATGGCAGGCCATCGACCCGCGGTCGCTCGCGGCTTCGGCCGCTTCCATGCTGACGAGTGTCTCGAACGCGGCGAGCGCTTCGCCGGGCCGGCCGGCGTTGTGGAGAGCGCCGATCCACTCCAGGAGTGACCAGGCGAGAGCCCCGCTGCCGGGCCCGTCGGGCAGGATGCCTGCGACCAACTCGGTCATGGCATCGGCAGCCTCGGCATACCGGCCTTCCTCGGAGAGTCCCGCAGCCCAGTCCCGCAGCTCTCTGGCCACGGGGTGGCCCGCGGACGATTCGGCCCGCGCGCGGCCAATGGCGAGCATCTCGGCGCGCATGGCGAGTCCTTCGGCGCGTCGACCCACGCCGTACAGCTCTCTCTGGCACGTGTTGAGGGCCTCGTACAGAACATCCGCACGGGCAGGTTCGGCCGGATCGATTGACCGCGCCGCTGCCACCGCCTCCTCGCACAGCGCGAGACAGGCCACATGCTTTTTGCCGGAGGTCGTGTCGTAGCTCAGACGTTGCAGCGCCCTGCTCAGGAGCGGCAGGTACGAGGCGGGGCTGACCTGGGCGAGCACCCGGTAGGCGTCGACTTCTTCGCGCGGCGTGCGGCGTCCCGACGCGAGCAGCACGTTCCGCGCCCGCACGATGTCGTCCTGATCGACTTTCCCCGAGTGATTCATAACGGAGATTCTGGGTGCTTTGGAGAGGGCCGAACAAGGCTGGCCACCTGTGCCGTTCGTCCTACGAAAACACCCTCTGACCTGTCATGATGGGTATGACATCACTTCCCGGGGAGTATGTGTCACCCCGATCCCGCGCTATGTGCCGCCCTGCGACAACAGGCCTTCCTTTGGATTTACCAGCCCCCGGCCTGAGCGGGGGCCTACGGTACGGACATGCGGGTGTGGCCGCCGACGCCAAGGAGAGCTCAGTGTCATCGTCCTGCGAACCTCAGTACGCTCCGGCCGGCGATGTGGGTGCGGCGCTCATGCTGATCGACTCCCGCCTGAAATCGATCTACGACGACAAGTCCGAGGCCGGCCCCGAGCAGCGGCTGCTGACCGAGCAGTTCGTCGCCTCGTTGGGGCCCATGGGAGCTCACGAGCTGCTCGACGGGACGTGCACGCTCATCTACATGTTCATGACGTGGTTGCGGAAGGCCTGCGAGGAGCACGACAAGGACGTCATCCAGTTCGTGGTGCCCAACCTGGTGGCCACGATGAGCACGATGTCGAGGAGCGTCCCTCCGGAGGCCATTCCCACCATGGCCGGGATGGTCATCGCGGCGGGCACCGGCCTGAGTCCCAGCCTGTGGCGCCAGCAGTACGGCGAGTGGACCGAGGAGGAGATGAATCCTCTGGAAGCCACCGCCATCCTCCTCGCGGAGCAGATCAACCGCATCGCCGACGACCCCGAATTCGCCACCCGCCTGATCACCCGAGCCCTGTCCAGCGCGGACGGCGAAGACTGAGCCCCAGCGCGGACGGCGAAGACTGAGCCGCACCCCAGGTATCGAGTTCTACCGGCGGTGCAAACGGGGGGTTTGAGCGGCACAAGCCCACGAGCATCACGACGGCCGAGGCAACCCGCGACCGGCTGCGCTTTTCGCGTAGGAGCGCGCCACGACGATCACGGAGCTCCTCGAGGAGCTCGCCGAAAGCAGCTGACCCGAGCCGAGTGGGAGCAGCGCACCCTCCGGGCGCCGGCGCCCCGCAGCCGGGTCCAGTGCCACGACGCCTGGGTGACGCTCATGCGGGGGTCGACCGGTTCGCGGGCGGCGCCGGCCGCCACGGCCTCTTCACCGGCTGAACCGGATGCCTCCTGCCCCGGGAAGCTGACGCGTGTGCCGTCTCGGGACGCCTTGCAGGCGGAGGGCAGGCGCACTTGACGTGCATGTGCTGGCTCCGGGTACGAGCTCCGCGGCCGGATCGGTGGGTTGCTCGGCGTCGGCCGATTCGCGCGTCGCGCCGCCCGGAGCGCGGTGTTCCGCCGGGACGGAGGAGCACATCGAGCCGGTCGGTCGCCACCGAGCCCATCGGGGCTCCCGCGGCGATGTATCCGATCACGGCGGACCGGCGACCGCGAGTATGACCGGAGGCGTGAACTCCGCAAGTCCGGAGACCCACAGACGAAGCTCCGCGCCGGCCGCCGGCCACGCCGCGAGCGTGTCACCGTCGACGGCCGGCCGGCGCCGACCGCCGTGCTTGCCGTACGCCGCTTCGGTGCCCGGGCCGACGAGGGACCGCTCGTGGATGAACCCAACTCGACTTCGGCCGTCGCGCCGAAGGAGACCTTGCCGTCGCCGTGGGCGTTCGGAGGTGCCCGTGAGAGGGAGCCCGGGACGGATCTACGGGCCGTGGCCGCGCCTCTCTCGGCACCCGATCCGATAGGCGCGCCGGCGCTTGGACGTGACCGCGGGGCGTCGTTTCAGGGGGTGGTTCCGGGGGCTGGGGTGTGGCCGGCGAGGTAGATGCGGTTGCGGAGTTCCGTCTCGGCCCAGTCCAGATCAGCTCGTAGGTCGAGCCAGACCTGGTCCTTGCGTTTGCCGGGCTCGTCGAGTCCGACAGCGACCCAGGAGAACGCGCCTTGGAGGATCTCCCGTTTGCGTCCGGGGCTGGTCACGGAGAGCGCGAAGGACAGGGCGATGCCGGCCCGAGTGACGATCATGTGGCTCTCATCGTCCGGTCGGGGGCGGCCTCCGGTGAGGTAGCGCGGAGCGTCGAGGACCTTGATCCAGTCCAGAACCGCTCCGGGGACCTGTTCGTCCAAGATCCCCGCGATGGAGTCGCGCACCGCAACGGCGGGCTGTTCACCGAGCCAGTCCAGCCAGTGCTTGGAGTCCGTGAGCTTGGCGAAGTCGTCCTTGGGCGGCCCGTAGCTCGGATTCTCCACGAACTCGCCGGTCAGCTTCCCGTCCTGACCGACCCGCCAGACACCCTGGACGGCTTCCCCCGGGACGTAGCCGTTGGGGTCGCCGATGAGGTCGGGGTCGATCACCGCAACCGACCCGCCCGGATTCGCCCCGCTTCCGCAACGAGCTCAGGCGGGGGTGACTGCAGGATGCGCCGCCGTTCGGACGATCTGTCCCTCATGGGAGCACTCCTTCATCTGGTCCGCACGAGGAGGTCGACACCGCCCCCCTGGATCATATTTTCATGAGCGCTCTGCTGTCGGCCGACGTCTCAGAGGCGGGATCAAGCCGGTTCTGATTGCGGCTGGTGGCGGGCGGCGCTTCACGAGGCTTCGCCGACACCACTGACAACGTCGCCGTCGTGCGCATTCCCGATGTCGCGCAACGGCAGGGTGAAGCGCCAGTTGTTGCTGGAGTGGTGCTGGCCCGGGGGGTATTCGTGGACCGTTTCGGCGAGGAGGGTGAAGCCCATCGCGCGGCAGAGCGCGTTCGAGGCCGGGTTGGTCACGCGGGGATACGCGTGAACCCCCGGGCGGCGGTGCGCCGAGGGGAGGGCGGCCAGGTGGGCAAGGAGGGCTCGGACGGAAGCCGTCGCCCAACCTTGGCGTTGATATTCGGGGAGGACGCCCCAGCCCACTTCAAAGATCGGTTCTCCGTCGTGTTCCTTCGGTGTGAAGGAGACCGTACCCACGGAGTCGCCCGTCGGGGATTCCACGCGGAACACCCGGCCCTCGTAGGGAGCGTTCGCGCTCATGGCCGTCCAGCGGCGGTGGCGCGCGAGGAGCGCACTGTCCGGCTCGGGGCCGCCTAGGTGGGTCGTCATCTCCGGGGTATTGCGGCGCCGGAGGAGCCAAAGGTCGTTGTCCGCCCAAGGGTGGAGACGCACCGGTCTGGTCGTGTTCATGAGGTGAGCAAACAGTCTGGGGCCTGCGACCCGCACCCGGTTTTTCGACGCCGGGACGGCAAGGGTTGGCTCTCGTCGGCCAGTTGACACGCCGAGCGGGTCGTGGACATGGGTGGGTGGGAACCCCTCTGCGGCACGTGCCGCCCTCAGCTCCGGGAGGGAGTCGCAGCGGAGACCGGTCCACTCCGGAGTGCGGTGAAATGCCGGGTCGTCAGCCGACGTGGCCCGCGAGGCGCTGTGTCGGTCACGGCCGGCAGGCGGGCCGTGACTCCAGCCACTTCCGGGCGGCGTCGACCACGGGATCACCGGTGCCGCGGACCACGTCGCGGTCGGTGAAGTCCACGCGGTCGTCGGGGGCGATGGGGGCGTTGGTGTAGCGGCGCCCGGTGCGGTCCAGGTCGGCTGTTTCCGTGAGGATGAGGAGCGCGCCGTCGCCGAGCGGGTAGGTCGCGTTGCCCGTTGCCAGCCCGGCCGTGGGCAGTCCGAAGCTTCGGCTCTCCGGTCGGCCGCGGAAAGCGATCAGGGTGGCTTCGCCGGCACTCGCCGTCTCCGGGCCCGTGAGGACCGCGACCGGGGGCCGGGGCCGATGCAGCACATAGGCGTTGTGGGTCACGTAGTCCTCGATCCCCGACTCGCCTGTTTCGACGCTCGGAGGGAAGTCCTTGGGGATGACTTCACCGCCGACGGACAGCTCGCCCTTGTTCAGCTCCCATGTGCTCTGTTTGCCGTCGGCGCCCACGAAGGCGCCGAGTCGGCCGTCACCCAGCAGCGGCGCCAGGACGTCGAGCTTGGGCCAGATCGCTCCTCCGCTGTCCTTGCGCAGATCGACGATCCACCCGCAGGGCTTGGAGGCGTCGAGCGTACGGACGACCTGTGCGCCTGCCCGGGCATAGCCCGGGATCTTCTCCGTCGTCGGGAGCGAAACGTAGCCGATCTTCTGTCCGACGAGCCGGCCGCGGGGTACCGGCGGCGGCCCGGTGGTGCCGGGTGCCTCGGCGGACGGGTTCATCGCGGCGGCCTGCTCCGGCCTCAGGAAGAAGGTGTGGGGGTTGTCGAGGGATTTGACGGCGAGGTCGATCGCGTCATAGGTGTCGGCGGTGGTCTTGGCACCGGCCGCTTCGGCGAAGGCCTGACGCCTCACCTCCGGCCAGTCGACCCTGTCCCGGTCCAGCGACCCGTTCTGGAGCAGGTCCAGAACATGCGTCAGGTACTGCTCGGCGTCTGCCGACATGCCCGTGGGCTGCGGTGACGGGGCGTCGGCCACCACTTCGGTCGGCCGGTGACCGACGGGCGCGGCGGTCGTGGTGTCGCCCGTGGCCGTTACGAGGCCGGCTGTCAGCGCCACGGAGATGGAGAACAGTACCCAACGGTTACGATCCGGTACCCAACGTCTTCGCTCCGTGGTCATGAGGTCCTCCTCGCTGACAGCGGAGGTCACCCTCTTCATCGTCACGCGCGTGGGGGCGCCCGGCAACCGGGATGCGTGTGGAGCGGCTGGAGGGAGCGAGGTCGGCGGGCAGCGCGGGATCAAGCCAGGGGGCCGACCGAC
Source organism: Streptomyces sp. NPDC060049 (assembly GCF_042736715.1). Taxonomy (NCBI): domain Bacteria; kingdom Bacillati; phylum Actinomycetota; class Actinomycetes; order Kitasatosporales; family Streptomycetaceae; genus Streptomyces; species Streptomyces sp. NPDC060049. Next base: position 244,925 of record NZ_JBHWVV010000012.1, on the reverse strand, counting down.
GCGGGGGTCAGACACGGGCTGCACCGCGGTAGCCGCTAACCCCCCAGCGATGACGCACCACGTGTTCCGGTCGCTGTCGTCGAAGGCAACGGCGCTGAGCTGCAAGGAGTCGTGCTCCTGCACGTCCGGCCACACGTCCTGCCCGAGAGAGCCCGCTCGGCCAGGAGTGCCGCGCCCGCCTTCCGGAGCCACGGCAGAAGCCGATCCGCCTCAGGCTCCGGAGACGGGACGGCTGCGGCTGCCGGCTGAGAGACCGGGGGAGCCCGTGGTCATGGACAGTACGACGAGATGGGGCCCCCGTCGCGGGAGCGAGCGGTGTCGGGGTGCGGCCCCCGTCGCGGCCCTGATGGCCAGGGCCGCACCCCGTACGGCTGAACGTACCCGCCTTCGCGGGCAGCGGCGTACGCCTACGGCTCGGGGGCCGCGCTGACTGCAGTCATCAGCCGTGCAGAACGGCGTCGTCCTTTGGATGACTGGCTGTTCAGCTGAGCGTCCTGCCCCGTGCCGGTTCCGAAGGGCACAGCACTAGCGGTACTCACGCCAGTAGCTGCCGCCCTCGACTGTGAAGGCGCCGGGTGGGATGTGCGGTGATCTTGAGGCTGGTCGGGGGGATGGGCGAGGCTTGAGAGACTGCTGGGTATGGATATCGAGCGCAGGAACAATGTCACCGTGACCGGCAATCCCCAGGGGCCGACGGTGGTGCTGGCGCACGGGTTCGGCTGTGATCAGAACATGTGGCGGCTGACGGTGCCCGCTCTGGCAGAGGATTACCGTGTGGTGCTCTTCGACTACGTGGGCGCGGGCCGGTCGGACCTCTCCGCCTTCTCGGAGAACCGTTACGCCTCCCTGGACGGTTATGCCCGTGACGTCGTCGAGATCTGTGATGCGCTCGACCTGCGCGATGTCGCGTTCGTGGGCCACTCGGTCAGCGCGATGATCGGCGTACTGGCCGCCGAGATGGCGCCGGAGCGCATCGGGGCGCTGGTGATGGTCGCACCCTCCCCCCGCTACATCGACGACGAGGGCTACCGCGGCGGCTTCAGCGCCGAGGACATCGGCGAGCTGCTCGATTCGCTGGAGTCGAACTACCTGGGCTGGTCGGCGGCGATGGCGCCGGTGATCATGGGAAACCCGGAGCGCCCCGAGCTCGGTGCAGAGCTGACGAACAGCTTCTGCGCAACCGACCCGGACATGGCGCGCGTGTTCGCCCGGACCACGTTCCTCTCGGACTCGCGGGGCGATCTGAAGCGGGTGAGCGTGCCGACGCTGGTGCTGGAGTGCACCCAGGATGCCATCGCCCCGCGTGAGGTCGGAGCCTTCGTCCACCAGGCGATCCCCGGCTCGACGCTGGTCACGCTCGATTCGACCGGTCACTGCCCGCACTTGTCCGCGCCCGAAGCCACGAACCAGGCGATCAGCGACTTCCTCGCGGACCTGCGGTGATGTGCCGCACCGGGCAGCTGCCCGACCCGCATGAGGCCGACGCGGACGATGCCGCACCGCACGATGCCGACGACGACAAGGAGACGGCGGACGCGGCGGACGCGGCGGCGTTCGCCGCGCTGCTGGAGGACAGTGCCGAGGAGCTGTATGAGAGCGCGCCGTGCGGGTACCTGTCCACGCTGATGGACGGCACCATCGCGAAGATCAACAGCACGCTGCTGGGCTGGCTCGGCCTGGAAGGGAAGGCCGTGGTGGGCCGGATGCGGTTCGCCGACCTGCTGACCGTCGGCGGCAAGCTCTACTACGAGACACACTTCGCGCCGCTGCTGCACATGAAGGGGGAAATCGGAGGGATCGCCCTGGAGATCAAGCAGGCCGGCGGCCGGATGCCGGTGCTGGCCTCCTCCACGGTCAAGTACGGGACAACAGGCGATCCGCTGTTGATCCGCACCACGCTCTTCGACTCCCGTGACCGCCGCGCCTACGAAGAGGAACTCCTGCGCGCCCGGAAAGCTGCCGAAGAAGCACGCCACCGGGCAGAGACGGACCGTGCACGACTCCAGGACGCCCTCGCCGCGCTCCAGTCATCGCTGCTGCCCGACACCCTTCCGGACATTCCGGGCATGGAGATCGCCGCCCACTACCGCACCGCCTCCCTCGACCGGCTCGGCGGCGACTTCTACGACGTCTTCCCCGTCGACGGCAAACGCTTCGCCTTCTTCCTCGGCGACGTCTGCGGCAAGGGCCCGCAGGCCGCCGCCGTCACCTCGTTGACCCGCTACACCCTGCGGGCCGCCGCCCTCCACGACCCCGACCCCGTCGCCGCCCTGTCCACTCTCAACAAGATCCTTCACGAGCGCTACAGCGCCGGCGACCCCCGCTACTGCACCGCCGTCTTCGGCACCCTCGAACCCCACCCGGACACCGGTCAGGTCACTGTCCGCCTGGCCTCGGGCGGCCACCCGCCGGCCCTCGTCCTGCGCGCCGATGGCACCGCCGACTTCCTGCCCACTCCCGGCGGGCTCCTCGTCGGCATCCTGCCCGACGCGCCCTTCACCAGCGCCGCCACCGTCCTCACCCCCGGCGACACCCTCCTGCTGTACACAGACGGCCTCACCGAGGCACGCACCGGCGAGAGCCGCACCGACCTGTACGGGGACGAGGCCCTGCGCGACTTCACCGCCGGCCACGCCGGCGGGCCTCCCGACGCCCTCATGGAGGCCCTGACCGGCCTGCTGGACGATTTCGGCGACGGCCTCGACGACGACACCGCCCTCCTCGCACTCGGCGCCCCCACCGCCGCTCCTACGACCGGGAACCCGAAATGAGCCCGCTGGACATCACCGTCCGAAGTACCCCGAACGGCCCGGTACTAGGGGTCAGTGGCGAACTCGACTACGCCACCGCCGCCGAACTGCGCGACCTCACCGCCACGCTGGGGCTCGAGCCCGGCCAGCGCCTCGTCCTGGACCTCGCCCGCCTGGAATTCTGCGATTCCAGTGGCATCAGCGCCCTGATCGCCGCCCGCAACCACGCAATCGCCGCTGGGGCCCACATCACGCTCGCAGCCGTTCCCGCCCACACGCTCCGCGTCCTGCGTATCGTCGGCCTGGCCGAGGTCTTCGACCTTCACCCCGACACCGAGTCCACGACCGGATCCTGATCGCCAGGACGGAAGGCGTGCACATCCCCGGCGACCCTGGAGCCACCGCGCTCATGGCTACGGGCTGTCGGTGGGCGCGGGTACGGACCTGCCATGTCGAACCCGTACAGAGAGACGGCCCAGTCCGGTGCCTCCGGCAACCCCGATGACGAAACGATTTTGGCGTGCCGCCGCTCGCCCGAATGCCGAAGATGATCACTCGGAGGGATGGTTTCCCGGTCAGAGGCACGGGGAGCGGCCGAGGGCACGGTGTGAGGATGCCGTGCGGCAGGAGCTGCTGGGTCTCAGGAGCTTTTTGCCCGCCCCGGATCACCGCGCGTGCCGTGCGGTGGTTCCACGACTACGCAAGGAGCCGACGAAGCATGTCCAACACCGTCGTTGACATCTGGGGGCCCGCCTCCCCGCAGGCCCGTTCCTCCTTTCCTCCCGCGCCGGAAGCCCACGACGAGTGGCCCCTGCAGGGCGGTACGGCCTGGGTGTACTACAGCCCGCTGAACCGCCGTCAGCTCACGCGGCCCGTGATCCTCTCCGACGGCTTCTCGGGCGGATCCACCAACCTGGACCAGCTCTGGCACGGGCTGGAGGAGAACGGAAACTTCCGCTTCGTCAGCGAACTCCACGCCCTCGGCCGCGATGTGATCATCCTCGGCTACCACGACCGGACAGCCTCGATCACGGCCAACGCCGAGACCGCGATCGAGTGCATCCGCCGGGCCGTCGACGAGCGGGTGGGCAACGCGAAGCTGGCCGTGGGCGGCTTCAGCATGGGCGGGCTCATCGCCCGCTACGCGCTGGCCAGGATGGAGAACGACCCCGGCCTTCCGGACCACGAGACCGACATCTACCTCTCCTACGACACCCCTCACCAGGGGGCGTGGTTCCCCCTCTCCCTCCAGGCCTTCACCCACTACGCGACGGACAAGTGGGGAGACGTTCCCACCCTGGGCCCCGTGCTGCGTCAGCTTTCCGGGCTGCTGAACAGCCCGGCGGCGAAGGAGATGGCGCGGTGGCACATCGGTAAGGTCGACGCCGAGCCGCAGCAGGCACCGGAGCGGCTGGCGTTCCTCCAGAAGCTCGACGAACTCGGGGGATGGCCGCGCAACGTCCGCAAGATCGGTGTCGCCAACGGCGTGAAGACCGGCGTCGGAAACGGCGCGGAGGCCGGTGCGACCGCGGTGAGGGGCGACGGCGAAACGCTGCAGGACACCTGGCTGAAGATCCAGGCCCAGGGTGAGCAGATCGTCGCCAGGCTGCAGAAGACGGGCGACGAGGCGACCATGGTGCGCACCAGCGGTCTGCCCGACATCGACGGTGCTCCCGGCGGCCTGTTCACCATGCAGTCCCCGGTCGGCGACACCGGAAGCTTCGGCCTCGCCGCCCTCCTCATGAGCCTTCTCGGCAACGAAGTCGACCCGGACGTCATCACCACGTCCTGCTTCATCCCCAGCATCAGCGCCGTCGCGTCCGGCGACATCAACGACCCGAAGGCGCTGCACCACCCGATCGCGGCGGGTGACAGCGAGCTCGACGCCTTCCGCTGCGCCGGCCGCAACGAGGGCCACACCACCATGACCGAAGAACTCGGGGCGTGGATCGTGAGCGAGATCGCGGCCGAGTGACCACCGGGGTGGGCGGCACCGGTCTGACAGCCGCTCCGCCCACCCCGGCTCGCCGTGTCCAGGTATCGCCGCCGCGGAGCCAGAGGGCGCCGTCGCGGCCCTGGGCGCAGCGCGTGATTACCGGTCCCGGCATGCGCGGCCTCTCCTGCGTGGTGGTCACCCAGGCCCCACCGACGAGTTCCGCGCGGCTCAGTTCAATGTCGGGCCGGTTGTGGAACCGGTGGGTGAGGAGCATCCGGGTGCCGCGGACCGCGATGCCCTCGGTGTCCTTGAGGGGTTGCGGTAGCTGGTGATGTCGCCGGTGCTGGGATCGACCCGGACAGGAAGGCGCCCTCGTGGCTGTACCAGGCGAGCCAGACCACGGCCTCCTCGGTGGCGGCCGCGCTTCCGCCGAGGGGCCATACGGGGAGACGACCCCGGGGGCTCCAGGTGTGGGTGCCGTCGGTGTTCCAGCGGGCCAGGCCGCCGCTGCTCTCCGGGTGGTTTCCGTAAATGCCCTTGTCGCCGTACGCGGTCCAGATGCTGCCGTCACGGTCGGTGACGATGTAGTCGATGTCGTCACCGAGGCTGAAGTGGCTCACCGGGTAGCCCCGTGGGGAGTACACGACTCCGTTCCTCTGCCAGACCCCGTCCTGGCCCTGGCGGGAACGGCCCGATGCCAGCAGGAACCGGGACCACGAGAGCAGAGCCAGGTGGCTGAAACGCAGTCACCTCCCGTGCAGCGGCAGCTAGTCCGTGTCCGACGGGTCCTGTGACTCGCCTCGCGCTGGATCGTTGCGGTCGGTGTGGGGCGAGGGGATTTTTCAGATGACGAGTGGATGCGGCTGGAGCGGCATCTGCCGCGTAACCGCGGTCGGGGTCGATGAAGACCCTGTCGGCGCACATGCAGCCGATGGTGGTGCAGGCCCTGGTGACGGCCTTCCAGCGGTCGCTGTGGGAGGAACTGAGGGCGGTTCACCTCGGAGACCGGGTGAACGCCGCCTGCGGGTGCTCTGCTCGCGGGCTCACACACCGCCCGCGAAGAACGTCCAGTCCGAGGAGACCCCGGCGAGTGGTCCGACGTTGGCGTAGGTGTTCCTGCTGAGCTTGGAGGTCCACGCGGTGCCGTCCGTCTTGTAGAAGATCAGGCTGTCCGAGGTCCGGCCCTCCTCCTGCCACATGCCCGACGTGCCGATGTCGCGGAACCCGCCGAGCCTGCCGTCGGTCGCCGTGGCGATGCGGTACCGGAGTCCCGAACCGTTGTCCGCCAGGGCCAGGACCGTGTCCTTGGTCGCGACCAGGGTGCCCAGGTCCTCGGTGCCCCTGCCGTTCACATGCGTGTAGACGCCGCCCTTGAGGGTCCCGTACCCGACTTCGCCGGGCTTCGTGAAGACCGCCGTGTCACACGAGGCGGCGATGGACTCCCAGCCCGTGCTGAAGTTGTCGTACGAGCGGACGTGCTGGTACAGGCCGTTCTTCAGTGTGCCCGTGCCCCCTTGGCCGTTGTCGGCGTTGTAGAAGAGGGCCGAGTCGCCCGACGCCACGACGTTGGTCCAGCCCGTCGAGAAGTTGTCGTAGGTCTGGACGCGGGTGTACTTCCCTCCCTTGAAGGTGCCGCTCTCCCCCGCTCCGGTGTCGGCGTTGTAGAACAGCATCGAGTCGCGGCTCGCGACGCCGTGCGTGTACCCGTCGGGAACCTCGATGTTCGAGCCGTAGCGCCAGCGCCCGGCCGACAGGGTGCCGGTGCCCACGGCTCCGGTGTCCTTGTTGTAGCCGAGGAGCGACGTGCTCGGGGTCGTCTGGTTGCAGAACGCCGAAGCAGCGGCAGCGGGCGTCGCCGGAACGGCCGGCATGACGGCCATCACGGAAGTGGCAAGTGCGGCCATCAGGGTTTTCTTCATGGGTCTCCCCGCTTCTTCGCACGTGAACGGGTGATCCCCCCAGCTGTGCACGGTCGGAGAAGGACACGTGCCCTGTTCATCGTGCGCCGCGTCCGGCGCCGTCGCATCTCGGGCGCCGGACACGCGCGAGGGGGCTGGCCGGGGCGTGTGACGCTCCTGCTGGGAACTCGTTCTGTGGGACATGGGGCGGGGAGATCTTTCGGATGAAGAGTGGGATCGGCTGGAGCCGCACTTGCCGGCCAATCACGGGCGGGGTGGACGCTGGCAATGCCACCGTCGGGTGATCAACGGGATTCTGTTCCGGCAGCGGACCGGCCTCCCCTGGCGGGACCTGCCTCCCTGCTTCGGTAGCTGGAAGACGGTTCACGACCGTCATCGAAGGTGGTCCGCGGACGGCACGTGGGAGAGAATCCTGCGGGCCGTCCAGGCCGACGCCGACGCCGAGGGCCGGATCGACTGGAGCATGGTCAGCGTCGATTCCACGACCTGCCGCGCTCACCAGCACGCCGCTGGTGCCTCCACTCGTGCCCCGGAAGTGCCGGGTTGGCGCAGGAGCCCGGCGCATCACCGCTCCGATGAGGCCCTGGGACGCTCGCGAGGCGGGCTCACAACAAGATCCACCTCGCCGGAGAAGGTGGGTGCCGCCCGCTCGGGTTTGTCATCACGCCCGCCAGTGGGGGGACGCACCGCAGATGATTCGCGTCCTGGAAGAGATCCGCGTGCCCCGACAAGCTGGTGGACGACCGCGCACCCGGCCCGACCACGTCGGGGGAGACAAGGCCTATTCGTCACGCCGCAACCGGCATCACCTGCGCAGACGCCAGATCAAGCACACGATCCCCGAGCCGAGAGACCAGCGGGCCAACCGCCGACGCCGCGGCAGCCAAGGCGGCAGACCCACAGGATTCGACAAGACGATCTACCGCCGCCGCAACGAAGTCGAGCGGACCATCAACCGGCTCAAGAACTTCCGCGCCATCGCCACACGCTTCGACAAGCGGGCCTACGTCTTCCACGGAACGGTCACCGTGGCCGCGATCCGCCTATGGCTCCGTCCGCAGTGAAGCGCACCATTCACAGGTCCTTGGCACCCGGGTAGTGCTGGCGAAGTTCGCTGAGTACGCGCCCGTCGACCGACCTGACATCCCACAGAGCTGTCGAATTCGGTCAGGACGAGCACCAGCTCGTCCCCGGCGAACCCACGTGCCTCGGCGTCGATCAACTGGAGGAAGGGGGTCGTCAACGACAACAGTGTCAACGTGTCCATGCCGGCGCCGGCGGACCCTCTCGCCATCTCGACACAGCGAGGATCGACGATCTCGTCGAATTCGACGCGCCACGTCAGGTCCACGCAGAAGCTGCCGAGGCGAACCAGTAGCTCAGTCAGGGTCACGTAGTGCTTTCCGTGCCAGGCAGGAAACGTGATCCCCTTCATCCCCGCCTCTGCTTCGGCTGTATCGCGTGCCATGCGGCCCCCTTCGTTCCAACGGACAGTAGGCCACGTCCCTGATCAGCTCACACGACCCATCGGACAGGCCCTAGTCCGAGGCGAGGCTGGGGACGCCACCGCCGAATGGCAAGGGCCCTGCTTGGTGAAGTCGAGTCCACCGAGCAGTGAGGGGCGCTTCTGCGGCTCACTGTTCGACTCCGTTGGGTAGGGTTGTGTTCCAGTTTCGTGTGACGGGGGGCGGCATGGTCGAGCTCGGTGTGTTCTTTGGTGTGATGGCCTTGGCGGCGGTGTGGATGGTGTGGACTTTGTTGCGCCGGGGAAACCGGCGTACGGAGACCGCGGAGGGCCTGCTGATCGAGCAGGCTCGTAGGGTGCAGGCCGCGAGTGACCGGTCGTCCTACAGCTCGAACGCCATGCACAACTCACCGACGCACGGGAACAAGTTCAAGCCGTAGTAGCGGAGGCACCCGAGACGCCCCCAAACCCCTGGGCTCTGACGTCTGCCACGGTTGGCATGCTGCTCCCTCGGTGTGGTGGGTCTCGGCACTGCGCCTTCCCCGACCAGAGGCGTCAACACCATCCTCTCCAGCCCTCGCCGTCTTTGCGGTACCTGGTGGAACGAGATCGCTACGTCTCGGGGCGCGCCGGTGACAGACGACGTTTTTGATGCATGCGAGTAGTGGGTACGTCCGGAGAAGTCGACGGAGGGGGATCGATGGGGTCGGCGTTGCTTACTCTCGGGGCTGCTGTCGTAGGAGGGCTGGTCACGCTCATGTCAGTGCTGCTGACGCAGCGGGGCGCGGAGCGGCTTCGCAAAGAAGACCGGGAACGCTTGGACCGGCACCGCCTGGAGGACCGGAAGCACGCTCAGGACACCCAGGTCCTCGAAGGGCGCCGAGCGTCCTACGCGAGGATCAATGCGGCTGCTCGCAGTGCGAGGGATGCGCTGGTGTCGTGCGGTATCGAACTCCGGAAGACCGGACGAATCGAGCCGGAGACAGGTGCTGCGCTGGACAGCGTGTGGGCGGCCTATGTTTCACAGCATGCCGAAGCCCAGATGAGCGTCTCCGATGAGGTATTGGTTGCGCTGGGAGCGGTGAACGGTTCGCTCCGAAAGATGTACGGCCTGGTGCAAGATCTACGTCGGGGCACCCCGGATCGGGAGGCCACCATGCGAGAGCTGGACAGACGCTCAGACGAGTTGTGGGACCGGTTGACCCTGGCCAGGGATGAGATGCGGAGGAGTCTTGGCATCACCTCCAGTGCCTGGCAGTTGGATCCTGCACAAGACACCGCGTAGAGCCGCTGACTGACGCCCCTGACGCCCCTGACGGCGTGACAGGCATGGCTGAGGGTGAGGGCAGCCGGCGTGCACGGACACCACGGCCACGCGATGCCTGGTCGCGGGGGCCTGATCCCGCGGCCTCGAACCCCGAGGCCCACACCGTGGCTTCGTAGACGACGGTCGTGTCCAGGCGGTGCTCGGCGAGACCGAGAAGAGTCTCTTCCCCCGCTGCGATGAGGGATTCCTGGCAGTGGATGAGAACGGCGTGGAGGAGCCCACCGCCCATCAGGCCCTCGCCGGAGCGAAAGAGCACGGCGTGGTCTTCGCCGTACTGGTCCAGGGCGTGCGTGGATGGCTCCCGCATCCGGGCGAAAAGGGGGCGCCGCTACCGGTCCGTCGCTGGTGGAGACCCGTGGAAACGGGCAGCCAGTACCACCTGATCTGTGACGGACTCGGCCCCCTCCTCAGCGTCATCACGCCCACCGGCGAACGTCAACGGCGTCACGCAGCCCGGCCTCCGCAACGCTCGTTCCCTACCGAGAGTGTTTAGCGGCCGTTATTCCGGTTACACCAAGTAATTACAGTTCGTCAGTACCCGACGGAAGGCAGGAACATGACCCTCGTTACCGTGCTCATCCTCGTCGCGGTCCTCGTCCTCGTGGTTCTCCTGGCTCTGGCGCCCAGTGCTCCAGCGCGGAGGAACCCGTTCCCGGGCCGGCGGCGGCGCCGGAGTACCCGGCGCCGGTCGGCTACGACCCGGCGGAGCGGTGTTCCGGGCCAGCGCGGAATCCAGCACCACGCCCGCTGATTTGCCTGCCGCGCGCGACGCCGCCCTGGAAGGCCGCTGACGCCCTCCCAGGGCGGTTCGCCCGCGGGGGAGAGGTCCGCCACCGGGGACGGCGACTGCGCCGGGATGGCGACGAGGGCGTGCACTGCGGTACGGCGAGCACCCCGGCCTGTCGTTCGCGGTCATGTACGGCCCGTGGTGGGGGGAGTTCGGAGTTCGACGATCTCGCTCAGGTCTCGGCGGGCGGCGCGCACGTCTTCCAGGTGAAGTACGAAGAGGACAACGGCAAGCCCGTGCCGCCGTTCTTCGAGTACTACCACGATGGCGTTTCCGCCTGCTCGTTCAATCTGCACCTGGACGGATCATGGGGATACGACGGTATCGACGGGGACCCGGCGGTGGCGGCGGAGGTGACAGCGGCCATGGTGGAAGCCGGACTGCCAGTCACCGGCCGAGATGGCTACACGGGTGAAGAGGACGAAGAGCGGATGCGGCGCACGCTGCTGGAAATCCTGGGCCGTCTCTTCGACCTCTCTCTGCCCCATGAGCGGATCCTCCAAGGGGCCCTGGCCACGGCCACCCTGACGACCTGAGGTCACGGCCCGGGGAGCCCCGGGGTCGGCCGGCCGGCCCCCCGGGGGTTGTGGGTTGCGGCTCCGACGTCCAGGTAACGGTGTTCAAGCCCCGGCGCTCTCGCCGCCCCGCTCGACCGGGATCCACAGCTGGGAGTCGGTCTCCGCGCCGATCTGCACCGGCTGCGTCCGCAGGAGCTCCGGACCGGGCCGGCTCGCGTACGAGTTCGAGGGGAACCACTGCGTGAACACGTCTCGCCACAGTTCCTGGAGGGCGCTCGGATAGGGCCCGTGGTTGTCGAAGACCGCCCAGGTACCGGCCGGCACGTCCAGGGCGTCGAGCTCTGCGGGTGCCGCCTCGGGACCGGTCACCACACCGACCCAGTAGTCCACCTCGGCGCCCTCCTCCCGGCTGTCGGTCAGGTGCACCACCGCCGACAGGATCCCCTCCGGCTCCCGGCCGGGCAGCTCCTTCATCCGCACGATCGCCTGCTCGTCCAGGCTCTCCACGTGCGCCGATGCGGCCTCGTTGACTCCCTCGTGCACGAGCGGGACCCGGGCCTTCCTGCCGACGACCCGAAACGACTCCTTCTCCACGATCCGGTACCGCATGGTCGTACTCCCTTCGACGACGACACGAAAAGACATGCGGGGCTGTGCCGTGAGCACCGCACCCGTGCGCCGGGCCTCGCCCGGCCCGATGCCGTGCACCGACCGGAACGCCCGGGCGAACGCCTCGCCCGAGCCGTACCTGTACCGCACCGCGACATCGAGCAGCGGCAGCTCCCCGGCCAGCACCTCGGCCCCGGCGAGCGTCATCCGCCGGCGCCGCACGTAGACCGGGAGCGGCATCCCGGCGAGCGCGGAGAACAGCCGCCGGAAGTGGTACTCCGACACCGCGGCGATCCGGGCCACCTCCGCCATGTCGATCTCCCGGTCGAGGCAGGCCTCCAGGTGTTCCAGCGCCTGATTCAGCCGCTCCAGCACGCGTATACGTCCTTCCTTTTGCGTTTCCATCGTCCGCGCGGCCGACAGGCCGCCTTGCTGCAGTAGAGAACATTCGATCGCGCCCCGCCCGACAAAACCGGTGCGGGAATTGTCGGGCACAAAGCCCTTGCGTTACCTGAGGCTCATGCCCATGACCATGACCGACATCAAAGGATTTTGTGAGCCGCGGTTTGACGCCGTCCGTGAGGCACTTGCAGCTCTGCTCGGCAAGGACGACGTGGGCGCCTCGGCGGCTGTCTCCCTTGACGGCGAGCCGGTGGTCGACATCTGGGGCGGGTACGCCGATGCGGACCGTTCCGTCGGCTGGGAGCGCGACACCCTCGCCGGCGTGAACTCGACGACCAAGAACATGACCGCCCTCTGTGCACTGATCCTGGCCGACCGGGGCCGGCTCGACCTGTCCGCGCCGGTCGCCGCCTACTGGCCCGAGTTCGCCGCGGCAGGCAAGGAGAACGTGCTGGTACGGCACGTGCTGTCGCACACTGCGGGGCTGCCGGACCTGTCCGGGCTGAGGGCGGTCGAGGAGCTCTACGACTGGGAGAGCGTGACGGCAGGGCTGGCCGCGCAGGCGCCCGAATGGGAACCGGGAACGGCCGCCGGCTATCACGCGCTCACCTTCGGGTTCCTCGTGGGTGAGATCGTCCGCCGCGTCACCGGCCGTGGTGTCGGCGAGTTCTTCGCAGAGGAAGTGGCCGAGCCGCTGGGCGCGGATTTCCACATCGGGCTCTCTGCGGAGCACGACTCCCGCGTCGCACCGCTCATCCCGCCGCCGTCGTCGACCGACGAGTACGCCGCGAGCGCGCCGCCCGGACCGGACGGCGCCCGCCGGGAGAACACCGGCGCCGCCATCCAGGTCAGGGACGCCAACTCTCTGGCCTGGCGCCGTGCGCAGATCCCGGCGGTGAACGGCTTCGGCAACGCTCGTTCTGTCGCCCTCGTCCAGTCGGTACTGGCGAACCAGGGCACGGTCGGCGGTGTGCGCCTGCTGTCCCCCCAGGGTTGCGAGCCCGCGTGGCAGGCGGTGTTCAACGGCGAGGACCGCGTTCTGAGGACGCCGATGTCCTGGACGGCGGGCTTCGGCAAGTTCGGCAACACCTTCGGCTGGGGCGGATGGGGCGGCTCACTGGTCGTGAGTGATCCCGGCTCACGCATGACGGTGGCCTATGTCATGAACCAGATGATCGACCGGGACCGGCAGGAGGACGACCGTGGCATGGAGATCGTGATGGCCGCGTACAGCGGACTGCACTGACAGCGCAACCGGGGCAGTCTGGGTCCTGCACAGGCTGCCCCCTCCCGCTCATGTCCGCATACGGCCCTTGGCGGAGACATGGACGCAGCCGGTCAGGTCGGCGGGGAAAGGCAACGAGTGGGTCGGGCTACTGCGGCTTGGCCGGCACCGGGGCGGGCCAGAGATGGCCAGGGGTCACGATGGAAGTGACGCTGTTGGCGACGATGGAGGACAGGTTCTTGCCCTGGTGGTCGATGTCGGAGTTGACGAGTACGACGAGCGTGGCCTTCTCCGCCGGGAGCTGGACGGCTATCGACTCGTATCCGGGGATCTCGCCGTTGTGGCCGATCCAGCCGTTGGTGTTGAGGATTCCCAGGCCGTAGGAGATGCCGGGGAAGCCGGTCGGCAGCATGCGAAGCCGTTCGGCCTGCGTCTTCTTCGTCAGCAGCCGTCCGTCCGCAAGGGCCGGGGCCCAGGTGTGCAAGTCCTCCAGGTCGGAGACGATCGCGCCGGCGGCCCAGCCCCACGAAGGGTTCCAGTTGGTGGCGTCGGCAACGGTGCCGTCGGGGGTGAAGTCGGTGTAGCCGTGCGCGTGCGGGTCGGGCATGGTGCCGTCGCCGGGCAGGGACGTGTCGTCGAGGTTCAGGGGGGCGAAGACGTGAGCCTGGAGGTAGTCGGCGAGTCGCTGTCCGCTCACCTTCTCGACGAGCAGGCCGAGAAGGATGGTGTTGGTGTTGCTGTACTCCCATTGGGCGCCGGGCTTGAAGTTCGCGGGGTGCTCGAAGGCGGTGTCGAGGAGCTGGCGCGGGGTGTAGGCGCGGTGCGGATCGGCGCTCAGGTTCGCGAGCCACTTCTCATCGTGGGTGTAGTCGAAGAGTCCGCTGCGCATTTCGGCGAGCTGGCGGACGGTGACGGCGCCCCCGCCGGGGACACCGCTGACGTACTTCGAGATGGGGTCGTCGAGTCCGACCTTGCCGTGGTCGACCAGCTGGAGGACCCCGGTGACGGTGAAGGGCTTGGTGACGCTGCCGATCCGGGTGAACAGGTCGCTTTTCATCGGTGTGTCGTTCGCCTTGTCGCCGACGCCGAACGATTTCTCGTACACACCGCGGCCGGGGATCCACAGACCGACGTTGAGACCCGGGATACGGGCCTCTTTCATCGCCTTCGTCAGCGCCGCGTCCAGCTTTTCCACGGTGGCCGTGTCGAAATCCGTCCGCACCGGTGCGGCGGCGTTTCCGACGGGGGCGGTGCCCGTGCACAGGGAGGCGAGAAGGAGAGCCGCCGCCGCCGGAACTGCCGCGCGGCGACAGGGGGCTCCTCGGAAGGCATGAGACCTGGCCATGGCAGGCCCCTTCGATCTGGGCGAACACACGTCGCCGGAACCCCGAGGGCGTCACCCTAATCGTAAATGTGTCCGAGGTGGCGTGCGACTTGCTCCGTTCCTCTGCTCCGTTCCCTTGCTCCAGATCCCTGATCGGCGCCTCCTGCTGAGCGCAGCTGCTCCCACTCGCCGGCCGTCGGATCACCCCGCCCCGCCACGCCGACGATCCGAACGCAGACTCGCTCCCCCGGCCGCACTCCCGATGCCCTGGTGCCGGACTGGGGGAGTGGCCGCAGCTCACCTCCGGCAAGCCCTGGGACCTGGGCGCCTCGGACAGCGGTTCGACCTGGCCGGCCTGGCCGGCCGCCCAGAACCGCCTCGCCGCCGAACTGCGGGCCCGCCACGTCACCTTCGAGCTGATGCTCGCCCTGGCCGCCGAGTGCGTCCCCGGCTCCGGCGTCCTCGCGAGCTGCCTCGCAGCGGAGTAGAGGTTCGACGCACACTGCGCGACCCTCTGGCTGACTGAGCGACTCCGCGGGTGCGAGTCGTCACGGCCGCAGCCAAGCTGCCCGCCAGACGGTCCCCCGTTGACCGCCTGTCGTGAGCCACATGGGGGCGTGAGCGCAGTTATGCCGGGTCTTCGAGAGAGCGACGTGTTAGAGATGTAGGGAAATGTCCAGAAACAGGAGGTATGTAGTGATGCGTGCGCATCTTCTTCGCGTGGCGGCTGTCGTCGGTACCGCTGCGGTCATGACCCTCGGCGGAGCCGCCATGGCGAGCGCTGACGGCGTCGGCAACTCCGGCATCGGCAACTCGGGTGTGGGCAACTCGGGTATCGCCAACTGGGGGGTGGGCAACTCGGGCATCGCCAACTGGGGGGTGGGCAACTCCGGCATTTTCAACGGGGGAGTGGGCAACGCCGGTTTCGGTAACACCGGAGTCGGTAGTGCGGGCATCGGCAACACGGGGATCGGCAGCGCGGGTATCGGCAACTAGGGCCTGTGTGATGATGTGATCGGTCGGCCACCTCCAGGAGGTCGTCGATCCGGTCATTGAGGCGCGGAGGTGGAGGCCGGCGAGGCAGCTTCCAGTGTCTTGTCGTAGCGGGTGGCGATGCCGCGCCAGGCCTTCAACTTGTTGATCAGGGCGTTCGACGGTGTTCCGTTCCTTGTGGAGAACGGCGTCGTGGCCGACGAGCCGACCCGCCTCTCGCGCCCTTCTTCTCCCGGTTGGAGCCTTGGTCCTTACGCTCCGGAATGATTGCCTTCACTCCGTGTCTACGCAGGCAGGGGCGGTTGCCGTGGGGTGAGTACGCCTCGCCCGCGGCGACCGCTCCTGTCCCGCGTTGGCCGCCGCGGCGGGAGAGCGCTCACCCCACTCGATCAGGTTCAGTGGCCGCGGCCGGTTCCCCCGGCTGCGGGGTGGTCCGGCACGGCCGGGTGGTACTTCAGCGCGGTGAAGGATGCTGGTGCGCACGGCATGCCGACGGCGGCTTCGCCCCGGCGGTGACCGATGGAGTTCTCTACGGGGGGCCGGGGAGCCTGCGGACGCTCCGTCGTCATCCGGCGCCGCCCCGCCAAATGTTGTCGAAAGCCGCGTCCTCGATGGCTCGGCGTTGTCGTACGGCCGCCAGTTCCACCAACGCGTCGTTGACGGTGGCCAGCACGGTTGCGACGTCGTCGGCCAAGTCCGGAGTGTCTTCCGTCCGCTTTCCGCGGACCCCTACGGCCTCCGCGAGGGTGGCGAGTACGGGTTCGTCCGAAGCCCAGCGGTCCGCAGACCGGCGGCGGCTGGGCGAATCGACCAGCACCAGCTGACCGGCCCGGAAGGAGATCCCGCGGCGGCGTTGCCTGATGAGCTGCCCTTCCTGCTCGAGCGCGGCTTGGTAGGCCGCGGACAGACCGCGGCCCCTGCGCCACAGCCAGTCGGCGACCGACTCGTAAGGCACCTCCCGAACGAGCGACGCGGCTGCCTCGTCCAACAGGTGATCAACCAGGGTCGGCTGATCACCCGGCACGATGTGATCCCCGTCCAGCCTGATGGCCTGGGCGGCGAGGAGGTCGATCACCTCGGCCCCTGCGAGCGCAAGCGACAGGTCGCCTTGTTCGACAGGGCGACTGGACTCCAGGTCCATGGAAACGATCAACAAGTCCCGCGGAGTGGTCATCAACGGCTCCTCTCGGCCGTGCAGGAATGCCGCCGGCCAATCATTGATCGACTGTACGACGAGGGCCGGGCGGCCGTGACTGATTCCCGGTGACCCGTGGCAGCGGCGAGCCCTGCAGCGGCACTTGAGGGGCTGCCGCTGGGGGAGGCGGTGGCCCTTCGCTCGCCCTGCCGGTGTCGCATGTGCGCTGTTCGGCTGCGGCGGCGGTGTCAGCGGTGTCAGCGGTGTCGGCGGCGGCGGCGGTGTTGGGTGGCGGGGAGGGGGGCGCACGAAGAATTAATTGAACGCGTTCAGTCCGGCTGGCAGAATGGATCCACGCCGCCAGTCTGGCGAACGCGTTCATTTCGCCGTGCCGCGAGGGGGGTTGGCCGTGCATCAGGAGCGGTCGTACGGCCGGATGCTGTTGGTCTCGGCGCTGGCGGGATGCTTGGAGGTCGCGCTCGCCGTCGTCGTGGTCCTTCTGTACGTCCGGACGGAACCGCCGCCGGACACCCCGGTCGACTACGCCGCCCTGGTGGCGGCCCTGTTCTCCTTAGGCGTGATCGTCGGGGTGATCGCGTTCGTGCTGTCCCTGGTCTTCGTGCTGCCGGCGGTGGCGCTGGCCGACCTGCTCGGCCGCCGCATCGGCGGCCGCGAGGCGTGGTGGTGGGTTCCGCTCACGGTGGCGGCCCTGGTGGCACCGCCGATCGCGGCCTTCGCGGCGTACAACAGCGTGGACACGCGGCTCGTGCTCGTCTTCTGGGCGGACGCCACGGCCGCACTCTCCGTGGGCGGCTTGGTCGCCCGGCCCCGGCACCCGGGACTGGTCCGGCAAGTGGCCCTGGGGGGCGCCGCGGTGGTGGTGGGAACGGGCCTCCTCGGCGCCCTCGGGCTCACCTCCGGCCTGCTGCCCGCGTACGAGCCGCCGGCGATCGGTGCGGAGACCATGGTCGGCACCTGGGTCGACCACACGGGCGGAAGGTTGGTCTTCACCTCGGACGGCCGGGTCACGGCCGCCGGCGTCGGCAATCACCGCCCCTCCGACGAACCCGGCGACCCGTCACGGCGGTGCTCGGGTTCCGGCACCTGGTCGTACGAGCCCGGGTGGAACGTCTGGACCCAGGAGGTCCGCGTCCACGTCCCCGGGTGTTTTTGGCAGGCGTGGGGCGTCGGCGGCACCGACCGGGAGCCCGGGATCCACCAGAACGTCGGTCCCTCGGATTCCGGAAAGCTGTACCAGCTGCGGAAAGGCGCCGACGGATCCTGATCCCGGAACGCTTCTTCCGCGTCGTCGCCGCCTGAACGAAGACGCAAGGGGCCGATGCGGAGCCGGTCGTCCGACCGGCCGCCTCAGGGCGGCGCCGGCGTGTCGAGGGGACCACCTGTTTTCGGTGCCCGGCGCCATTCGACCTCTTCCCCCGCGCAGCAGAGCACTGCGGAGAGGTCTGTGTCGGCGTTCTGCCGCTGGACAGCAGGTAGCCCCCACCCGAGCGAGGGCAGGGGCTCTCTCAGCGCCCGCTGGTGAGGCGTTGGTCAGGTCAGCACGGCTTGATGAAGTACACGGGAGACCAGTCCACGTTGCTGCTGCTGCCCTTCGCGGTGTGGTAAAAGCGGATGGTTCGGTCGGAGTTGTAGAACCAGGCCTTCGTACCCCACGTCTGGTTGTTGTTGAAGGAGCCGATCCCTACCCCGTTGAAGTTGTAGAGCCCGCAGTAGTAGTAGTCGTAGTAGTAGCCGAGGCCGTCCGTGATGCAGAGGTGGCCGTTGCCGCACGCCAGTGCGACACCCGGGGCGGCGAGGTCCCGGGCCTGGGCCTGGCCCGGCGCGCTGACCGTCACCGTGCCGAACTCGGTGGCGAGCTTGTTCGCCGAGATCTGCCGGCTTCCGGTGTGGTCGGCCAGGTAGGCGTCGACCTTGTTCTGGAGCCGGCCCGCCTGGGCACTGGTCAGTCCTGCCGCGCGGGCCTGTTGGCCGTAGACGGACGGTTGGGCTGCGGCCGACGCCTGCCCGGCAAGGGACGTGCCCCCCAGTAGAGCGGCCGCAGCGGCAATCACCGCGAAAAGCTTGCGCACGTACACGGTGCCTCCTCGTAGAGACCGGGGAAACCCTCATTGGGCCTCCCGCGTATGCCGACGGTCCCCTACGTGAGCCGTGGAGCACCATGGTTTTACCCCTGGCCGAATAGTGCCGTCCGGGGTGCCCGCGACGCCGTCTCGCCCCTTGTAGCCGGCGCCGCCACCGCCGCGGCCCTCACCATCTGGCTCCGCACGTGACCGGCCGTACAGGTCTCAGGTGTTCTCACCACGCACGGACAGCTCCTCCCGGTGCTGGGGGCGGATCGTCGGCGGCTCGGGCATCCTGGCCCGCCTGGCGCCGCACGGCGGCTACCTGTCCGTTCCCCACGGCGGCCACCTCCTGGGCAACGCACGGCCCGACTGGCTGCCCCACCTCGGCGACCACCTCGTGCGCACCCTGACGGGAACACCCGAGTAGACCGTTTCACCGGCAGGACCATCCTCATCACCGGAGGCGGCACGGGCCTGGCGTGGTTTCCTCGCGCTACGGGTCTGCGGGTCCTGCCCGGAACGCAATGACATCGGCTCCCGCCGCGCGTGATCAGCGCAGCGGGAGCCGATGTCGGTGGTGGCTCGGAGCCTGACTACGGGGCGTCCAGCTGAGCCTTGCTGTGGGCGTAGAGGACGCGCTCACACACGAGGCCCAGGCACGGCGCCGACTTGCCGTCTTCGAGGGCCTCGGCGTTCACCGCCGGACCGTAGTGTTCGGAGACCGACCACAGACGCTGCGCGCCGCGTTCGTAGTAGAGGTCTTCGGCACCCGTGGCGGTTTTGATCGCGCTGCCGTTGGACACCAGCTCACCGTTGCTCCACTTGTAACGCCAGAGGTTGCCCGGGTCGTTGTGGCCGGCACTCTGGTTGACGTACAGCTTCTCGCCCATCGCCAGCGCACCCTGAGCGCCACCGTTGGTCATCGGCAGGTAGTTGGCCCAGCCTTCGGCCGCCACCTCGCCGGAACGGTTCTCGAGGTTCTTGACGGGGAACGAGGCGATCCGCCCGGGGGAGGGGTAGCCGCTCTCAGGACGGCAGTACTCACCCATGATCAGCCGGTCCGGTGTCGTGCTGCGGTCGAGCGACAGGTAGGACGCCTTCGGGGCGCCCGTGCTGACGCACTTGAACGAACCCGAGGGGTTGGACTGCTCGGCCTTGAACTTCCAGGCTGCCACCTGCGGCATCACGTAGCGGTAGCCGAAGCCGTACCAGACGTTGTTCTGGCGGCCGACCTTGGTCTTGTCCTCGACGTTGGACGTGGTCTTCACCCCGTCGGTGTCCGCGCCCATCTCGTCACCGGCCTTGCCGTCCCCGTTGGGATCCAGGTCCATGATCTTCTCCATGTCGAAGATCCGGATGCCGTTCCGGGTGTCGGCGACGTAGAGATAGTGGCCGTACCAGACCATGCCGCCCGCGTGCAGGCCGTTCTGCATGTGTTCGTCCGGGTTCGGAACCGTCGAGCCCTCGTCGGAGTGCACTCCGTCGAAGGAGACGTGGTCGGAATTGTTCATGTACGTCCAGGCCAGCAGCACATGCCGGTACTTCACCGTGCCGTCGGTGCGGCGCTGCACGAAGGAGATCCGCACACCCTTCTGGCTGCAGGCGTCGTTCGCCTTCAACTCGTCGGGGTTGCAGTCGCCCACCTCGTTCCCATTGCTGTCGCGACCCGGGTCCCAGTTGTCGTAGGACGCGTAGAGCTGGATGTTCGCGTCGTTGCCGACGCCGTACTGCTCATTGTCCGCGGCGTCCGAGACGCCGGTCATGGCCTGCGGGATCCACTCGCGCGAGGTCGAGTCGTCGCCCTCCAGGCACCACTTGAGGGCCGGAGCGGGTGCCGTGCCGAACGGGTCACGGCTGCACGACGTGGTGTTGACGGTGCGGTTGGCACTGGCGAGGAGCTTCGATACGCCCGCCTTCGGCAGTACGCCGTCGAGACGGGCGACGCGGTCGGCGGTCGTTCCGTTCATCGCGCCGGCCTGCAGGACGAAGTCCGAGGGGTCGGCCTTGCCGCCGGGGCTGCTCCACGCCCTGGTGCCCAAGGGCGCGGCACCGCTCGCAGCTGTCTGCGGATCCTGGCGCCACGATTCGGGCACCGGCGGAGGAGTCCCCTCCGCGTGGGCCGGGGCCGACAGGCCGGTCAGCACCAGCGTGACTGCGGTGGTGGCCGTCAGCCACGCCCGGCGTATTCGAATGCGGGACGAGCGCCGGGACATGCGTGGGGACATGCGTATTGCCTCCGTTGTTACTGCTGTTGCTGCTGCGTCAGCTGAATCGAACGAAGGCTTTCAGGGCGCTTGTACGGAAAGCAAGCGTGATCGATGGGCCAACCACGCACGCTCGAACGGGATGTGGGGTGTTGCCCCGGAACCTCCGATTCCGGGCCAACGTCCCAGGCCGTGTGGATACGTGTGGCCGCCGCGGTGTCCGCAGTGGCTCTGGAGATCCTGGTGAACCGGCGTCGGTGATGGCGACGTCGAGGGCTGCCCGGCTATCCGACGAAACGGGTGGTGATGTCGCAGGCCGGCCCAGGCGGGTCCCGGTAGGTGGCCGACCAGGACTTGTAGCCTGGCGTAGTCCAGCGCGACTTGGCGTGGTGGGTGGGATGGTGAGGCCGCGATACTCGAGCAGTCGCCGGCTTTGAGGAGAGAGCGGTGCATGGCCGCGCGAGTCCCGATTCCTGGCCGCCGCACCCGACCGAGCTCCTCGTCGTCCTCCAACTCGAACACGCGCTATCGGACGGTGCTCTCGCTCGTCTCGGCCGGCCGCACCAAGCTCGGGCGCCGTTGCCCCCAACATGCGGGCATCCACCGGCAGCAGACCTAGCTGCCGCCCGCTCAGGTACGGGAGCAACATCACAAACGTTAGGGCGAGTTGAGGTCTTGCCGACGGCGACCTTGGCTCCGTACGTCTCCCGTGCCTTGCAGTCGTCGCGGTGGCCGGGCAGAGGCGGGCCGGCGGCGACGCCGATCCGCGTCTGCGCCTTCATGCCGCAGCATCGTCGCCATTTTGCCGAACTGTTGCGGGCGCACGTTGCGGGGCCCCCCGGGTACTGCCCCTGGCGGGACAGGGCATGACTCGGTCGCCCGAACGGAATCGGCGTGAGAGCCTCACGCCCGTGGCCACCGGAAGCGAGGTAGGAGAGCTGTCGCCCCAGCGCGGCTGCGGACGACCGTCCCTCAGGAAGTGCTGTCGATCCTGACGGACCGGCAGCGGTAAAGCAGTTCGTTCAGGGTGCCCGTGGCATTACCGTGGCGCGATGGTGCATGTGCGGGAGATGGATGGGGCTGACATCGAGGCCGTCTCGACGATCCGTGTCCGGGGATGGCAGGCGGCGTACGCCGGCATGGTTCCCCAGACGTACTTGGATGCCCTGACGGTCGAAGGTGATGCCGGTCGACGGCGGCAGCGGTTCTCTCAACCCGGTCGGACGTCACGAGACCTTGTGGCGCTCGGTGACCGTGGCCCAGTGGGTTGGGTCTGCTTCGGGCCGTGTGGGACCGAGATGTCTACTCCGGGGCGGGCAGGCGAGGTCTACGCCCTCTACGTCTCTCCCGATCTGATCGGCCAGGGCATCGGCAGGAGGCTCCTGGACGAGGCACACGCGCAGATGAAGAAGCAGGGCTTCGAGGTGTCGGTCTTGTGGGTTCTTTGTGACAACCAACGAGCCCGGCGCTTCTACGAGCAAGCCGGCTATCAAGCCGACGGGGCGGCGCAAGACGACGTCTACGACGAGATCACACTCACGGAGCTCCGCTACCGGTGCGTGCTCTGAGTTCAGCGCCGATGGGTGCATCCTGGTCGGTTTCGGCTCGATGACGTGCACTACACGGCTGCGATGCCCACCGGCGCTCCGCCCGGTGCGGGGTGCGCCTGCATCATCTGGCCCATGGCGACGGCGGTTGCCCCGCCATACGCCCACCTGCTTGATCGTCGGTTGCCGGCGGCAAACCTGGTCACACGCAGCGGCGAGGATCAAGGGAGGAGTGGGGTCGCGAACCACCCCCGCCGAGTCTTCTCGCGGTGCTCCGGGTGCCCGGGGCTTCCCCTCCGATCGCTCTCCGACCTGCGAATGAGATCATGAGGGCCGGAAGCGCCGTCGTGCGGCGGCGCGGGGGAAGGACTGAGCGTGGCCCAGGGGCGGATGACGTACAACGTGCGGTACGGGACGTCCTTGCCGGTCGTCGTGCGTCACGGCGACGGCGCGGGACGCGAGGGGGATATCGCCATCGGGCTGCTCTGCCGCGTGCCCGACGGCCACGGAGGCGCCGCGCACTCCTCCGCCCGTACCTTCGACATCGTCGGTGAGGGCCAGATCGCGATCGCCCGGGTGTCGACGGAGGGGACGGGATCGCGCGTGAGCGGACGCCCCGCCGTGTACCGCGTCGACGACCCGCACGGCGCCCCGCTGGGCCGGATCACGTACCGGCGCGGCCGCGCCCTGCGCGGCGCCCGAGCCCGCTGGACCGTCGAGTCGGTGACCGGACACTCCGTACGCGGTTTCCGCGGGCGCCTGTTCTGGTGGGCCGTGTGGTGGCCCGTCGGCCTGCCCGTGAGCCTGGTGTGGCTGATCCTGTCCCTCCTCGGCGAGGGCGACGACGCCTTCGGCAAGCCGCGCAGGGTGATCTGGCGCGACTCCTCACGGCGGGCGCACCTCGTCTTTCGGGGCGTCGCGGACGAGTACCGGGTCCTCGACGGGAGCTGGGACCCCCGGCTGGTGGCCGCGCTGCTCGGACTGCACCAGTCGTACGACCCGTCGGAAGGCAGCGGCGAGAACGGCTGGTACGCCAGGCCCTGAGCCGGGGCAGATCCAATGTGCGAGCTGACCAGGGCTTTAGGCGCTGACGGGGGAGGAGATCCATGGCCGGTGACACTCAGCAGACAGCCGTGCCGACAGTCGAGTCGCGCAACACACCCGCCCGGGCCGGTATCTGGGCGGCTGTTGTGGGCAGCAGCCTGATCGTGGGCATCGTCGTGACGCCCATGTTCTGGCTGATGTACGGCGGCTATTACACGGCCTGCACGTTCCTGTGCGGCATCGTAGCCATCCCGACAGGGCACCTCGGACGCCGGCGTGGCAAGCACTTGGGGGGCCGTGACCGAGGTAAGGCGCTGCTCGCCATCGTGACCGGATGGCTGCTCATCCTCTGCAGTCTGCTGCTGGTGCTCGCCTACGTCGGGCTGATCGCAGGACTCGGGTTTCTGGTCACCGTCGCAAAATGAGCCGCGGAACCGAAGGCGAATCCGGCGCTACCCAGCCGCGGGCGTTACGGGTGTGCCGGCGTCGACTGCCGGCGTCGGCGCAGGATTCGAGGACAGCCTCGGGCCCGTGGGCGGTGAGCGGATCGGCCCCCAACGGGCCCGGAAGCGCGTACCTCGTGAACGGGCGAGGAGGTTGTCGACGCGCAGAGCGGCGCGCCGACGGGGAGTTGCTGAGCTCGGGTGACGACGCGCCGCGCCAGGGGCCTGGTGGGTTGACGGAGGCTGCTGTTGGTTTCTCCCCGGTGGCTCAGGATGGTGCTACGAGCATGCGCAGGAGTCCGGGTTCGCCTATTGGCGCACCTGAGGGCCGCGCGGCCGACTGCGGCGCACAAGGGCGAGGTCGTGGAGGCGTCCGCAGCATGATCCGGGTCGCCTGGCGCCGGCAGCGCCTCCAGCTCCTCATCACCGCCCTTCTCATCGCGGCGGTGGGCGCCGTGCTGCTCTTCTACCGCTTCGACGCCGTCTCCCTCATTCAGGACCGGGGTATCGCCGGCTGCCTGCGGATCGGCGTCGACCCCTGTTCACGGAGCGCCATGGCCGCGCTGAGCTCCGAGTACAAGACGTACGTGTCCATCATCCCCATGGTGCTGCTGTGCCTGCCGGTGCTCCTCGGCGTGTTCGCCGGTGCATCGCTCTTCGCGGGCGAGTTCGAGCACGGCACCCATGTCTTCGGGCTCACCCAGTCGGTGAGCCGGCGCCGCTGGCCGGCGACCAAGCTGCTCGTCGGCGGAGGTCCGGTCACCGTCCTCATGCTCGTCCTGGGGCTGGTCGGCGCATGGGCACTGACGCCTCTCAACCACGTGACGCGCGGCCCCATGATGACCCCGGGCTTCGAAACACAGGGGCTGGTGCCGGCCGCGTACACCCCGTCAAGGCGGACTGTCATCAGGTGTCCGCGTACTGTGCAGAGTTCACGTGTACGCCGCCACCTGCCCTACCGGGACCGCCGCGCAGCGTCGGCCCGGGCCACCAGCGCGGTGAACACCCTGTCCCAGGTGCCGTTGACGGACCACCCGCCTCCATCCTGGTACGTACGAAACGGCCTGTCGACCTAGGTCCAATGGCGCATGGCGCGGCGGGCGGCAGGTCGTAAGAGTGGCTGCCATGGAACTTCTCGACTCCGCCCGTACCGACGCCTACCTGCGCCGCCTGGGCGCGGCGCGCCCCGCCCGGCCCACGGCCGCCTCGCTGCGCGAGCTGCACCTGCGTCACCTGCACACCGTGCCGTTCGAGAACCTGTCGATCCACCTCGGCGAGGACATCGTGCTCACCCGCGACGCCGTCTTCGACAAGATCGTGACCGTCGGCCGCGGCGGTATCTGTTACGAACTGAATGCCGGATTCGCCGAGTTGCTGGGCGCCCTCGGCCACCGGGTGGAGCTCCTCCAGGCCCGGGTGTACGGCAAGGACGGTGCGCTGAGCATTCCGTACGACCACCTGGCGCTACGAGTCGACGGGCGCTGGCTGGCGGACGTGGGTTTCGGCGACCACAGCGCATACCCGCTCGACCTGGACGAGCCAGGTGAGCAGAGGGATCCGGGCGGGGTGTTCCTCGTCCGGCCGGCCGGGGACGACGCGCACGGCACGAACGACGAGGTGGGCGGTGGCGGCGGCGACCTCGAGGTGCTGCGCGACGGCGTGCCTGCGTACCGGCTGGAGACCCGTCCCCGCGCACTCGCCGACTTCCTGACCGGCGCCTGGTGGCACCGCACCAGCCCGGAGTCCGGCTTCACCAGGGGCCCGGTCTGCTCCCGTCTCACCGAGGACGGAGGCCGGATCACCTTGAAGGACCACACCTTCATCACCACCTCGGCGGAAGGCGACCGCGCGGAGGAGGAGCTGGCGACCGATGAGGAAGTACGCGCCGTCTACCGTGCCGAGTTCGGCATCGAGCTCGACCGCCTGCCCGTGCCGCTCCACCCTCGGCCCTGAGCGCAGGCGACCGACGGCCACCCTGAAGATGCCGGTCGAGGAGGAACGCGCCAGGGTCCTGGCAACCGGGTGCGTGCACGTCCCAGGACCAGCCCTGAACCAGCTCAGCGCACCGGGCGGCACCAGCCTCCCCAACCTCGTCCAGCGACGCTCGCCCGCCGCCGTCAGGAGACCGATCGGGCCGCAAAGGTGCGGCCGACAGCCGCATTTGGGCTGGCGGCCGGAGTGATGGCGTGGTGTGGATCTTCAGCTGGCAGGATCAGTGGCATGTCTTCGTCTTCGAACCCTGGCCTTTGGCCCGTTTCGCTCAGCACGGACCGACTTGTCTTGCGCCCGATCGAGCGCGGTGACGTTGCCGCCCTGTCGCGGCTCTGGACCGACGCCGAGGTGCGCCGCTATCTCGGTGGGCCCGTGGCCGGGGAGACACTTCGTGCCCGCGAGGAGGGGTGCGTCGCGGCCTTCGGCGCGTTCAGCGTGGTCCTGACCACGGACAGGTCCGTGGTCGGTCTGGTGTCGGTCGAACGATGCTCGCGCCGGGGCGGCCGGACAGAGGTGTCGTATCAGCTGCTGCCAGAGCACTGGGGCTGCGGATATGGCCGCGAGGCGGTCGTCGCCGCGGTGTCCTGGGCCTTGGACGCAGTTGCCTCCGAGCGGCATGAGGTAGTCGCCGTGACCCAGAAGGCCAACGAGCGTTCCCGCAGGCTGCTCGAGTCCATCGGCATGCGACTGATCGACACCTTCGTGGAGTGGGACGCCGAGCAGGTCATGTACTCCACCGATCGAGCCGGTGCGCCGGCCCGGCCTTGAGAGGGTGCCATCCGCGACCAGCGGCCGACGGTGGCCAGACGGCTGCTGTCGGCCGGCCGCGCGGTCTGCCGCCGGCGTGAGTCGCGGCCAAGGGCGTGGGACTGGCGGGCGGAAGGTTCACGGCCCGTCCGGGTCGCCGAGCGGCACGGTGAACCGCGACTGCCAGCCTTCCTCCCTCAGCACGACCAGCTGAACCGCCGCCGCACGGGTGCGCACCGGCAGCAGGTTGCCGATCGCAGCGCGGACACAGGCGGCAGTCGTCGGGTCGTCCGCACCCATAGCCACCGTGACATGGGCGGCGGGCCGCACCCCGAAGCGGCCCTTGTACGGGCGCAACGCGGGCCACTGGGAGTGGAACGCGTCGACGATCGGTTGGAGTCCCGGAACGGTGACGGCGACGAAGCCGGGCGCCGTCACGACCTCCTCCAAGAGCAGATCAGCTGCCGGGGTACTCGCCGCCAGGGAACGCACGTCGTTCTCGTCCTGGCCTGTCAGCGCCGATTCCGGCACGAACGGGTAGAGGAGCGAGACGTGCGCCGGCACCCCACGACGCACCAGAGCCGGGTCGATACGCCACGCCGCATCGAGGAGCGGGGCGGCATCGGGCAAGACAATGACGACGGCGGTGGTCCCTGGCTCTGGCACGTCCTCATCATCGCAGGCCAGTCCGCTACTGCGCCCATTGCACTCCGAGGTGGGCGAGGTCGGCGAGTTGGGCGTGGTCGAGGCGGTCGCGACCGGCACGTTGGCTGGTGATCTAACCGCCCGCACGGTGCCGCTTCCGTCCGGGACGTGCTCGTGGCCGAGGACCGCAGGAGTACGACGAGGAGCCCTCGGACTTCGACGCGGACGAGCCCGCTTTCGTCGCGGCCCTGCAGGCCCGGGCTGCTTCCTGGCGCGTACTGTCGGCCCACAGCGCCGTTCTTGTCGCCCCGAAGCCGCCTCGTCGCTGCTGGTCTACGGCTCGCTGATCGACCACGAGTAGCCCGTTGTACAACCCGGGGCTTCGCTGACACCTTGGAGGGCCTGGTAGGCGGTTTCAACCGCCTTCTAGCTCCCGCGTCCCACACCGGAGGGGCAACTCGCGAGTTCGCCACGACCGCTGGGTCCCGGTGCGCGGCGCCACGAAACCACAGCACTAGCTCCCCCTTCGCCCGACGGGCGTCTTCGCAGCCAGCCCTCAGCGGGCTCGCATCCCACGGGGGAGCGGGCCGGATCGCGGTGGTGGAAGCGATCCACCCACCCGCGGGCGTGACCCTCTTCGTTCAGGGTGTGGTTCTGGTGCTGTCGAGCTGTTCGATGCGCGCCACGTTTTCCTGGTCCTCGGGGTCCGTGCTCACCGAGGCGGTGAACCAGGCGTCGAGGATCTCTTTGAGGAGCGGTTCCGAGGTCAGGCGCAAGCTGAGGGCGAGTACGTTGGCGTGGTTCCAGCGGCGCGCACCGTCCGCGGTATAGGCGTCTGTGCACAGGGCCGCGCGCACGCCGGGCACCTTGTTCGCGGCGATCGACGCGCCCGTACCGGTCCAGCAGCACACGACTGCCTGGTCGGCGTTTCCGACAGCGACCTCGCGAGCCGCCGCTTCCGAGCAGGCCGCCCATTGCGGATCGTCGCCGGGGCGCAGCGCCCCGAACGTCACCACATCGTGTCCGCGGTCGCGCAGTTCCCCGAGGAGGGCGTGAGCCACGGGTTCGTCCATGTCCGAGGAAACGCAGATCCGCATGCCCCGAGACTAACCGGCCGTACGACGGACGATCGCCGCGAGGCGCGCAATGAGCGCCTCGGCGCTACCGCGGTTGACCGCGTGCAGCTGTCCGGGCGCCCCGGGCGCCTCGCCGGCTCCAGTCCCCAGGTCGGCGACCCGGGGCGTACCGGTCAGATACCGCGGGCGTGCCGCCCACGGCTTGCCCCATGGCCACGACGTCCGGTGTGCCTCATCGATGACCACCATGTCTCTACCGGCCGACTCCGAACGCACGGGCTTTACGAGGACTGACACGCGACGAGGGCCCGCCAACTTCTTCTGCGACACCTCCAACTCGAACTCGCCGCCCAGCGCGGCGCCGGCGAACCACGTCGTGTTCTGGGCCCCGTTCCTTGTTGCGGAAGTCGATCACTCCATCACGTGCGACAACGCCCCAAGCGGTCCGGCACCACTGATAGACGACACCACGCTCACATCGCCACGTTGAGCGCCCTTCACACGGGGCCGTAGGGGGGCGGAGATCGTTTCCTTCACCTTGATTCACCGCCCGGCCACGAAAAGTTTCCTACCGGCCAGTAGACATGGGGATGAATCTGGCCAACGCTGGTCGCGTACATGCCAGTTATGACATGACCCAGGAGCGCCCCCACATGCTCGACACCCGCCGCACCCGCACCCGCACGACTCGCGCCGCCGCCGCCGGCGTCGCCGTCGCGTCCGCAGTCCTGACCCTGCTGCCCGCCACCGCCGCCGAGGCGGCGCCGGTCCGGCCCACTGCCGTGACCATGTCGGTGTCTGCCTCCGCGCCCGGCGGCAACGCGGCGATCCTCGGCATCGACTACGCAACCTGGCAGCGGGACGTCGCCACCGTCATCGACGCGGTCCGCCCGACCATCGAACAACGCATCGCCACCTCGCCGGCCGGTGAGAAGCCCGCGATCGTGCTCGACATCGACAACAGCTCGCTGGAGACGGACTTCCACTGGTTCTGGACCCTCCCGACCCCCGCGATCTCCAAGGTCCGCGAGCTGACCCGGTACGCCAACGAGCGCGGAGTGGCGATCTTCTTCGTCACCGCCCGCCCCGGGATCGTCTACTCCTTGACCGAATGGAACCTCAAGTCCGTCGGCTACCCCGTCTCGGGTCTGTACGTGCGCGACCTGCCCGCCCTGTTCGACGAGGTGAGCGCGTACAAGACCGCCAAGCGCACCGAGATCGAGGGCCGCGGCTACACGATCATCGCGAACATCGGGAACAACGCGAGCGACCTGGTCGGCGGCCACGCCGAACTCACCGTCAAGCTGCCGGACTACGACGGCAAGCTGTCCTGACCTCGGGAGCGGAGCTTGCTCGCGCCCGATAGCGCCGAGTCGTGGAGGATCTCCCACGTCTTCATGCGGGTGAAGACGTGCGCTGGGCGAGCCACAGCTCGGATGGTGACATGACGGCAGGGCGACATCGCCGTTGGCCGGCTCGAGCGGCAGGCGGGGTGTGCCTCCAGCACGGCCGCGGGGTGGACACCGGTACGCCGCCGTTGGCATCAACGCTCAGCTTGCTTTCTGCCCGTTCATCTGGGTCCGGTGCCACCGTCGTGGTGGGCGCGTCGGCTGTAGGAATCGTGGTCGCAAGGACACGTCCGAGGGCGTAACGGGTGCGGGCTCGCGGTCCTTCGAGCCGAGCGGGCGGCCGGGGGCGGTGCGCGTCGATCCGGTGAACGGGCTGGAGGGCCCGTCTTGGCCCGTAGGCGCCTGCACTCCCGCCGAACCGGGGCCGGGGGCATGTCCGGTTCCGCCGGCCGCTCTTACGGCCGACGCGGATCCCGCGTTCGCGGGCGAGCGAGGCGGAGCTGGGCGTGTGCGGCCGGGACGAGCCGGCTCAAGCGGTCGGCCGCTCCCGAGTCTGCTTGAGCAGCCGGAACGCTTCGCGGCTCTGCGGTGGCGCGTTCCTCCGCGCGGGCCGGCTCTGTCCGTCCTGGTTCGGACTGGCTGAGCCCAGGGTTCTGTCCGCTGACCGTACGGAGGCGTGACGGAGTCCCCCGCGATCTCCATGGTGCACTCAACTTCCCTTAGCAATAGGACAGTTCAGGACTCCTATGTAAGAAAGAGGAGTCGCCCGGACTCTTGCTGTGCCGCCCCCGTTCGCGAATGATGCTCACCGGCGTGTCGGCCGACGGTGGTCGTCATGCGCCCCCATCTCGAACCCGACCGGCCAGGAGGCACTCTTTGCGGACGAACCGTCACATCCGGATGTCGTTAGGGGTTGTTGGCGCTGCCCTCGCGCTGGTGGTCGGCGTTCCCCAGGTGGCCTTCGCGGCGCCACCCCCGGCCCTGCCCAGCCAGGCCGAAGCGATCGAGGTGGCCTTCCAGCCGGCCTATGACTACGACACCGACGGCTGCTACCCGACTGCCGCCATAGGTCAGGGCGGAGTTCTCAACGGCGGTCTCAGCCCCACCGGTGCCCTCAACGGCAACTGCCGGGACGCCTCGGACCTCGGCAACACCAACGGCTACTCCCGATGGACCTGCAACAACGGCTGGTGCGCCGTGATGTACGGGCTGTACTTCGAGAAGGACCAAGCCATACCCGGCATCAGTCTCGGCGGCCACCGCCATGACTGGGAGCACGTGGTGGTGTGGATCCAGGGCAACGAGGCCAAGTACGTCTCGACTTCCGCTCACGGCGACTTCGTCATCCACGCACGCGACCAGATCCGCTGGGAGGGCACCCACCCCAAGATCGTGTATCACAAGGACGGCATCGGCACGCACTGCTTCCGCGCGGCGAACGCGAACGACGAACCGCCCGAGAACCATCGCCAGGCGTGGCAGTTCCCCGCGCTCGTCGGATGGGCGGGCTACCCCGCGGGCCTGCGCGACAAACTGAGCCAAGCCGACTTCGGAAGCGCGCACTTCGGTCTGAAGGACGGTGCCTTCGCCTCCCACTTGGCGGAGGCCAAGCCGGCGGGCATCCCCTTCGACCCGTACCTGTAACCGGAACCCCGCGCGTCGCGTATGTCGGCCCGGGAAGAGAGCGTCTGCGGTCGCGGCACGAGGGCAGGGGCGACGCCCCGACGTCCTGTTGCCCCGGAACACGAGAGCGCTGCGCCCGCGATGGCGCGGAACTCCGGGGGCGGGTTTCGGCGGGTGGGACTGTGGTGCCCAGTTCACATCGGCCGGTGTCGAGTTCGGCGCCGATGCCGCGCCGACGAGGGCGTGCCGCGGGGCGCCCGGACTTCGCTGCCGACGGCCGCCAAGGGAATGGTGCCCGCGCAGGGCGACAGCGAGGCGGGCATCGCCGCCTGCGGCGACGAACAGGCCTGCCGGTGGATCGCGGTGCGCCACGCACCCGGCGAGGGAGTCCCTGCAGCGCACCGTCCGCCAGGCCGTCGCCCTCGCCCAGGGCGACACGGACGTGCGAGGTGCCCCCGACCCGGCCTGACGTCCGCCGCGCACCGCCGCCCCACCTGATCGGTGGAGGGCGCGGCAGTCCCGCCACGCGCGGAGACCGAGAAGGAGCCGAGGGCCGACCCTACGCAGCCGGTCGGATCGGTTGCGGCGGCGCGGCGGGCTCGGCGCCGCAAGCCCCGTCAGTCGCCGCCCCCGCCCCCGCAGCCCCCGCCGCCTCCGCACGACGAGCCGCCCCCGCAGCCGTCCCCACCGCCGCTGCCCCACGAGCCCCTGCGCCGCCGCCTGCGCGACGACCCACCGCTTCCCCTTACCCCGGCCATGATCAGCGCGACGAGGATGAACCCCGCGACCACCAGGAATTCCATGCCCCTGCCCCCATTCACCGTACGGTTTCCGGCCCCATGCGGTCCGTGCCAGGGAGATCCCCCGCCGGGGTGCCGGACCAACCGCACTTGAGGAACTCCAGAGCTTCGGGCGTCGTGACGTATACCTGCCCGGCACGTTCGTCGGCCGCCGCGGCGGGGCGCCCGAGTACGACCGGTACTGGGGCGCCCCTCCGCCTCGCCTCGCACGGCACGGACACCGCGGGCTCGGCCGACACGATTCCGGAAGAGACGACCTAGTTGAACGGCTCCAGCGTCATGAAGGCCTCCTGCGGGTTTCCGTCGTGCACCAGCGACTCGTGGGCGCCGACGTCGTCGAAGGCGAAGCCGTACGCCTTACCGTCGGCCATCTGCTCGTGGATGATGCGGGAGTAGTGGTTGGTGACGGCGTCACGGTAGAAGTCGGCGCCGTTCGCGTCGGGCTGGCCGGGGTTGGTCAGGAGCGTCGACCGGTTGTAGCCCGCGCACAGGGTGCGGGAGATCGGGCCGCGGACCAGGTCGTTGGGTGCGTCAAGCAGCTTGTAGCAGCCGAAGATGCTGTCGGAGTCCGGCTTCTGGAAGCTGGTGACCACCGCTCCCGAGCTGTTGGTGAAGTTCATGACGTTGCCCGAGACCCGGCCGTAGTACTTGGTGTTCGGCTGGTTCGCGAACGGCGTCACGGTGAGCGTCGAGGAGCTGTACTTGGTCCAGACCCGATTGACGTAGTCGTTCATGACGCCCGCCGGGATTCCGCCCGCCTCGATGCCGTGACCCGGCGAGAGCGCTCGTAGCGGTGTGCCGTCGGGGCGGTTCTGGATCAACCCTCCCCAGCCGGCCGAACGCAGCTTGTTGAAGACTGCGTTGTAGCCGCCCGGCTTGAGCCGACCGGTATTCACCACCGTACCGTTGGCCGCCTTCACACCGACCGCGTACGGAGCCGAGAACATGTCGACCTGCGTGCTGTTGATCCACAGACCGGCGTCGTTGAGGGTGTACTCGGACCAGTTGAACAGGATGTTGTGATTGGGGTCGGAGGGGTTCTGCACGGCGGGCTGCACCAGGCCGCCCGTGCTGACCTTGAAGACGAGCTTCTGGCCGACGGAGAAGTAGACGCGTCCGGAGAACTTGGGCATCCGGATCGTCTTGGTCTGCCCGTTGGCCGGACCCGCTATCGACGCGTCGGGCGCCGGGGTGGGGGGATTGCCGCCCACGGGCCAGGGGTGGAACGTGCCGTTGGCGTCGGCCCAGCCCTGTTGGCCCGTCGTGAGCAGTGTGCCCAGGTTGTAGACGTAGACCGGCTCACTCCGTCCCGAGCTGTTCTTGATCGTGAGCGGGATGGTGACCGGTACGGCCTCCGCGGACGCCGACTGGCCGAGAACCGTCAGGCATGCGGCGACGACCGACGTCGCGACCCCGAATGCCAGTACTTTCGATAAGCGGAACACGCTTTCCTCCTCGTGGGGGGACCTGATGCCGGCCAGTGCGGTGCCCGGTGAGGGAGCGGGCGGACGGAGCGACTGGACGGCTTGAAGGCTGAGAGCGCTCTCAGACTCGGGCCCCGTTCACCTTCTGTCAATGAATTCCGCACGGCTCGGGCGTGACGGCGCCCCCTCGCGGTGCCCGCTCCCGGCGCCGCGGGATGCGGTCCTAGGGCAAGATGCACAGGTGGAGAAGACGACTGAACTGGTGGCGAGGGCGGGTGCGCTCGCCGTCCGGGGAAAGCGGCGCATCCTCGGCATCGCCGGGCCGCCGGGGTCCGGAAAGTCGACGCTGGCCGCCTTGCTCGCCGACGCGCTCGGGCCGCGGGCGGCCGTGGTCGTCCCGATGGACGGATTCCACCTGGCCCAGGCCGAACTGGCCCGGCTGGGGCTGGCCGACCGCAAGGGCGCTCCGGAAACCTTCGACGCCGCCGGCTACGTCTGCCTGCTGCGCCGACTTCGCGCACCCGGCGCGGCCACGGTGTACGCCCCCGCCTTCGACCGCTCCCTCGAGGAGCCGATCGCGGGCAGCGTTCCCGTCGCCCCGGCCCTACCGCTCGTGATCA
This sequence comes from Streptomyces sp. NPDC060049, assembly GCF_042736715.1. Lineage (NCBI taxonomy): Bacteria > Bacillati > Actinomycetota > Actinomycetes > Kitasatosporales > Streptomycetaceae > Streptomyces > Streptomyces sp. NPDC060049. Next base: position 210,937 of record NZ_JBHWVV010000012.1, on the reverse strand, counting down.
CCGAGGGGAACTACCTGCTGCACGATGCGGGGGAGTGGGCGGCGGTACGGCCACTGCTGGACGAAGCCTGGTACCTCGCCCCGGACCGGGCCCTGCGCATCGAGCGCCTGGTCGAGCGGCACGTACACCACGGCAAGGATCCGGCGCACGCACGCGAGTGGGTGGCGCGCTCGGACGAGGCGAACGCCCGGCTCATCGCCCCGGGCCGCGCCCGCGCGGATCTCGTGGTCGACACGGGCTGACCCACCAGGGCCGCGGCTTCCTGCTCCGCCGCGTCCTTGGTGGGTGCGTCCTTCCGTCAGTACACGAGCTTGTAGGTCACGTCCTTGGGGACCGGCTCCGGTGCGGTGTCGGTGTAGAGGATCCTGATCGTCGTGAAGCGCCGGACGTCGGGGTGCTCGGGCCAGGCCTGCGGATTGCCCAAGGTCACCGTGACCGGGTAGGCGCGGAAACGGCCGGCCGCGCAGTAGGGGCGGCAGTCGTTCACCATGTCGGTGCCGGTGGCCGTCGCGCTCTTCGCCCCCCAGGTGTCCCACCGGAGTCCGACGAGGCGGTTGTTACCGTCACCGCAGGCCAGGAGGTACTCCTCGGGGCGCATCTGCGCCTGGGAGAAACAGTCGACGACCACGACCGGATCCAGAGGATCCACGATCCGGGCCGATGACGTACCACCGGGGTGCGCGGAGGCCGGGATCACGGCGGCCGTCATGGCCGCCGCCGTGCACAGCAGGGTGGCCATGCGCACCCGGCACCGGCGGGACGTGCGTACGGGACGGCCGGTTGCTGAAACGTTCACGAAGGACCCTCCTCGCCACTCTGCCCCCGCCGGCACTACGGCGTTCCCAGCTTCCCCCATCGGTGTGAACCTCGCACCCGCTGGGAATCGCGGCTGACGGCGCGTACGGCCTCGGCGGTCTCCACGACCGCCTGGGTCACCCGCGCAGCAGGGCGCAGACGAAGTCCTCCTCGACCTCCCGGACCTGTGCCAACAGGTCGGGGTTGCTGTTGAGGGCCGTCTGCGTGGTGATCGAGAAGGTCAGCGAGCGCCGGCCGTCCGCCGTGGCCGCCGCAAACTGCGTGTAGCCGGGCGTATTGCCGGTGTGGCCGTACACCGCCCCGCAGCGCGTGGTGTAGCGGTAGATCGCCAGGCCGGCTTCGGTGCGACCGGGTCCGGGAGGCTGGGACAGAGCGCCGGGGATGAACCTGAACTGCTGCCGTCGGGTGCGGTCCGAGACGAGCGCGCCGCCCGCGTAGCCCCGGATGAACGCGGTCAGGTCCTTCGGCGTCGAGACGATGCCCCCCGCTGCCCAGGCCCCCGAGGCGCTCACGGCCTCACTGACGTCGACGGGCCCGGCCTGCGGATCGATCTGGTAGCCGTGGAGGAAGGGCACGGGCAGCCGGTAACCCTGCGGCAGGCTCGTGGCTTCCATGCCCAACGGCTCGTAGACGAGCTCGCGCAACAGCGTCTCGTACCGGCGTCCGGTGGCGGCCTCGGCCATGAGGGCCACGGCGATGTTGTCGGAGTTGGAGTACTGGTAGCGGCTGCCCGGCCGGAATTCGAGCTCCTCGTCGGCGACGAACTCCAGCAGGCCCCGGGAATCGAAGTGGTGGCGGGGGTCCTCGGAGACGATGTCGATGAACCCCTGCGAGGCGGAATAGTCGGGCAACCCACTGGTGTGATTGAGCAGTTGGCGCAGCGTCACCCTGTGCCAGGCAGCAGGCTGACCGGGCAGCACCTCGCCGATCGTGTCGTCCAGGTGCAGCCGTCCCCGGTCGACGAGTCCCAGGGCCACCGCTCCGCTGAAGGCCTTGGCGACACTGGCGATCCGCATGTGGTCGGTCGCCTTCGGCAGCCGGCCGCTCTCCACATCGGCCACACCTGCCCGGTAGGTCTCCGTACGGTCGCCGTTACGCAGCACGGCGATGACTCCGGGAGGGCCGTCGGGCCTCTCCACCAGCTCCCGCAGCTCTTGGCGCAGAGAGGCCCGGGGCGGCGAATTGCGGTCCGCGCCGGCCTGGGCGGGCTGCACGGAGGCGGCGAGCACGGCGCCGCACACGGCGGTGGTGGCAGCCAGGCGCAGTGACGGGCGGATCCGGCCGGCGTGGCCATACGGGCGTGGGGACACGGAGGTACCTCCCGGGGAAGACGGAGCGCGGGGGCCCACGATGGCAGGAGCCGTACCGCTGCCGACGGCGACGCGGCCGCGGCCCGCCGAGCCGTGGCCCATCCGGCCCCTCGTCGGCTGGTCTCGGCTGACTGGTCATCTGCCGTGGGCATGTCCGTTGCCGGCGCCGACCCATCCTTCCCGCGCGGTAGCCGAGGAGAGGATGACCGCCTTCGTGCTCGGGCTTACGGTGAGGCCGAGACGGTGCAGCGCTCTTGGCCGGGGTTGAGACCTTGCCGGGGCCCCTGGTGCGCGGGTGGCGGCCGGGCAGGCTAGTTTGCTCGGATGAGTCTCCTTGATGATGTGGCCGAGCGCGACGGCTGGCAGTGCTGGGTGTGTGACGAACCGGTCGACCCCGACGAGTCGGTGAACGACCCGCGTGGGCCCAGTGTCGACAGCCGGACCGCCGACCGGAAGGCCAAGGTCGCCGAGCGGCTCGCACACCGCGGGTGCAACACCCGCAAGGGCGCGGTCAAGGTGGTCATCGCCTGGCCGGAGCGGCTGTACGTAGTCGAACCCGCGCCGCTGATCGCCGTTGCCGACAGGCTGGAGCGCAAGGGGGGCCGCGAGATCGTGGGCCGTTGTCCGACCAGGAAGGACGCACAAGAGGCGGCGGATTGGCTGGTGGACCGGTTCTCCCGACTGGTACCGGGGCTGCCGGTGACCGCCGCCATCGAGGCGGGCGGCGGCCAGTTCCTCGTCGTCCTCGCCACCGGCCGCCGCTGAGCGAGGATCACCCGCGCACACTCGCGTCGAGATGGTGGTCATCCGACTATCCAACGCTGCAGAGCCTGGCCGACCGGTGTGCGAAGGCACTGTGCTTTGCGCACCGGTCCCGGAAGGGTGACCGCGAACCTCTGACACCTGCCAACGAGCCGCGCCATCGGAAATGCGGTAATGCAGTGCCCCTATGCCCCCTCTCGGATCTCCCGGAAGATCAGAGCTGCACCGAGGGCCGCTTCGGCCGGAACGAAGATCTCCCCTCGGGCCGTCTCGCGTACGGGCAGTCCGTTCTCTGCAAGCAGCGTACGCACCCGGGCAATGTCAGGGACGGCGACCGTGTAGGCGACAAGCGCCGGGAGCGCGGGCGCAGCCTCACCCGGCAGCAGATCCGGGAGGTCGGCCTCGGCCACGAGGGTAACCGGCCCCTCTGCGGAGATCGGCCGGCCCAGATACTGCTCGTACCGCTGGCCCACCAGGGGGAGTTGTCCGTCAGGTACGCACAGCACCGCCTCGACGAGGTCCTGGGCGCCGTTGGGGTGGTCGAGGTGACGGGTGTCCTGATATTCCGGGTCCAAGTCGGCAACGACGCCGACCCGGCCTTCCGGCGCACCGTCGATCTCCAGGTAGCGGACGGGTTCCGTGCGCACGCCGTTGGGGGTCTCGACCGGTCGGCCGACGGTGTTCACCCCTCCGTGGTCGACGCCGGCAGCGGTGAGCCGGGTTCCCGTGCCGTCGATGTCCGGCGAGGAGAACATCAGGATGTGGAGTCCTTCGAAGCGATCACGCCATCCGGCCAGCTGGGCGCTGGTCGCCTCGATCCGCGACAGGACCAGGAAGAGCTTCTCCGGAGGTGCCTGGAGCGCAACGATCCGCGCGTCAGGTGGCAGGCCCGCCATGTTCCCGGACTCCACCGGGGTCACCAACTCGACGAAGCTCCGGGAGAGGTCGGCGTGGGTGTTCGCTGCCCCGAAGGGCTCTGGCGCGGCACCCTCACGGGGTGCCAGCGCCGGCACGCTGGGCGGCGGAACCTGAAAGCCGAGCCGCCGGTAGAGCGCTATGGCCTGTGCCATGTCGCTGACGACGTGGCCGACGTGATGTAAGCGCGTGATGTCGTGAAGCATGGCCTCACCGTAGGCCCACCGGGAAGCCCGCGGAGAGCACTTCCGCCCCCTGTGCCGACGGACGAAGCTGGTCCTCATGGCCCGAGGCAAGCGGCTGGATCCTCTTCAAGAGGCGGTCGGCGGTGTGAATAGTGCCTGGACGGTTTCGGTGGCCAGCTCTCGCAGCCAGGTGTGAGCGCGGTCGTTGTCGTAGCGCTGGTGCCACAGCAGGTACAGGGGTACGTCGGGCAGCGGGATCGGCGGCGGCAGTGTGGCCAGGCCCAGTTGCTCCCGGGCCGTGCGGGTGACCGCGTCGGGGAGGGTGACGACCAGGTCGGTGTCGAGGGCGAGTCTCAGCGCGAAGGCGGCGGTGGGCCCGGCGGCGACGACGCGTCGTTCGAGGCCGCGTGTGGTCAGAGCGTCGTCGATCGGGTCGCGGAGGCTTCCGCGCCGCGAAACGGTGAGGTGTTCGGCGGCGGCGTAACGCTCGAGGCTCAGCGGGCCTGCGGTGAGCGGGTGGCCCGCGCGGACGGCAACAACCAGCCGGTCTCTGCCGACGAGGCGGTGGCGGATGTCGGGGAGGGTCGGAGCGCTGGAGCTTGATTCGAGGTCGACCTCACCCCGGCGCAGCTCGGCGTCGTCTGTCCCGGGTTCGGCGGACAGGCGCAGCCGGACGCCGGGGGCCTGATGGTGGACTGCCGTGGTCAACGCGGTGCCGCATGCGGCGGTCAGGGTGTCGTGCCAGCGCACGGTGAACACCCGGTCCAGAGCCGCCAGGTCGAGTTCCTGCTGCGCGGACAGAAGTTGGTGGGCCTGCTGCACCAGAGCGTGGACCTGGGCGCGCATGGCCAGCGCGCGGGTGGTGGGGACCATGCTGCGGCCGGTGCGGACCAGGATCTGGTCACCGGTGGCCTTGCGGATGCGGCCCAGGGAGCGGCTCATCGCCGGTGCGGTGACGTGGAGGCGTGCTGCCGCGCCGGCGACGCTGCCCTCTTCCAGGAGGGCGTCCAGGGCCGTGAGCAAGTTCAGATCCAATTGCATGGCAGTAACTCTACAAGTGACAAGCATGCACTTGTTGTTAATGACCAAGCGGCCTACCTTCGAAGTGCGGGGGCGAGGCAACCGCCCCGCTTCGACCGCCCCGCTTCGACCGCCCCGCTTCGACCGCCCCGCTTCGACCGCCCCGCCTCGACCGCCCCGCCTCGACCGATCCCAGGGAGCCCACCATGAGCACAACCATGCCTTTCGACGCCGGTACGACGCTCCTCTCCGACGTGACAACTGCGGTGGAGACCGCCGGCGTCACGCTGCGCGCCCGCCACACCCCGCACGCCCGGGGCGTGAGTCTGGACGAGGTCGTGGGCGAGATCCACGCCAACGACGACGCGGTGCTGGACGTGCTGCGGGAACCCCTGTTGCGGGCCCGGCGAGGGGCGCGGTGGGCCGAGGACGAGCTGGCCGGCGGCGCGCTCCCGCCGGGGGAGTGGTGGGTCGTCGACCCCGCCGAGGGCAACATCAACCACGTCCACGGCATGGACGACTGGGCCGTGACCGCCACCCTGGTCCGCGACAACCAGCCGGTACTCACCGTCGTCCACCTGCCGCTGACCGGCGACACCTACACCGCAGTGGCCGGCGGCGGTGCCCGCCTCAACGACCGGCCCCTGAAGGTGTCCGCCAAGACCGACCTGGGCGCCGCGCTCATCGGCACCGGCCAGGCCAAGCCCGGTGAGGGCGAGCGCACCTTCCGGCGGATCGGTGACTCCGTCACCGCCATGCTCATCAACGGGCTGGTTGTGCGCGTGTCCGTTCCCGCCACGATGCAGCTCATCCACGTCGCCGCCGGACGCATGGACGCCTTCTGGCAGTTCTCCGACGTCCGCTCGGGCCTGGTCGCCGGCGCCCTGCTGGTCTCCGAGGCCGGCGGCGCCGTCACCGACCTGGCGGGCGACCCCTGGAACACCGGAAGCCGCGACTTCCTGGCCGCCGCCCCCGGCGTCCACGGCGCCGCCCTCAAGGTCCTCTCACCGACCGACTGACCGGAAGTCTCCGCGCTTCCCCACCCCGATACCGCAAGGAGCATCACCGCATGACCAGCATCGGCATCCTGGGCGCCGGCCGCGTCGGCACCAACCTCGCCGGCAAGCTCTCCGCAGCCGGACACCATGTCACCCTCGGCGGCCGGAGCGCAGAAGGCGCCGCCGCCCGCACCATTGGGCTCGCCCCGCCGGTGGCCTTCGCAGACCAGCGCACTACTGCCCGCACCTCGGACATCGTGATCAACGCGACGCCCGGCCACAGTACGCTGGCACGCCTCACCGACCTGCGCGCCGAACTAGCCGGCAAGATCCTCGTCGACGTCTCCAACGCCACCCGCGACGCTGGTGACGGCCTGCCCGGCGACCTGTGCTATCCCGGCAGCAGCCTCGCCGAGAAGCTCCAGTCCGCGCTCCCCGACACCCATGTGGTCAAGACCCTCAACACCATGCTCTTCATGGTCATGACCGCTCCCGAAACCCTGGCCATCCCACCGACCGCCTATCTCTCGGGAGATGACGAACACGCGAAGAAGACCGTCACCGGCCTGCTCGGCGACCTGGGCTGGCAGCCCGAACGGATCGAGGATCTCGGCGACATCACCACAGCCCGCGCCACCGAGGCCATGATCCTGGTCGTGCCCCACATCCTGCGCCGACACGGCTTGAAGCCCTTCGCCGTCTCCCTCGCCCGCTGACCCACCAGGACTCGGTTCAGACCAAAACCGGGTAGCGGGCTCGTGCGAGGCGGCCGGGTGCCGGCAGGGACAGCGCCCGCTGGGCTGCAAGTGACGCTGAGCCTCGGCTCCGGGGGCGATACCACCCTCCTGATCAACGGGAGACCCTCTACAACCGCCCTATGGACAGCTGGCAGGCGACCGCACCCACCGAACGCAAGGTCGGCAACGCGATCGTGGTTGTCCCGCGATGACGATGCGTCAGGGCGTGGCAAACGCAACCGCGTCGCGCCGGCGCCCGAGTACGCCGAGCGCTACACCCGTGAGATCCTCGACCCGTTCGACCTCGACCCGTTCGACCTCGGCGCGCTCGTGGCCGAGCTTCCGAGCGGCTCGGTGACCGCCCTCTTCTGCGTCGAGCGCGATCCGCGGGCATGCCAACGCTCGCTTGTTGCCGAGCGCCTGCGCGCCGAGCACGGCCTGCCCGTCACGAACATCCGTCCGGGCCCAACCCTGCCCATCACCGGCCTTAGCGGGCCTACGAAGAACCGACGCCACTGACAGTCGGTCCCTGGCGCTGCGGACGGTTGGCGCGTGTCTCTTTGATGGGTTGGCCAGTTGTTCGAGGCCATTGGCACGTCTCCGCGTGGGCCCCGGCCGGCTGCGTGTCCTCCGGCAGTCGAGCCCGTACCGTCGTGCGGTCTCGGGTCGACTCCCGCAGGGGCACCCGGCGGGACCGTTCGGTTCCTGCCCGTCCTCGCCGGGTGCCGTACGCCACCGCCGCGGTGGTCGGCGACTGTCTGGGCAGCCAGGCAGCCAGGCAGCCAGGCAGCCACGCAGCCACGCAGGCAATCGGGGAGATCAGTCGTGATCGTCGTGCGGGTATCGCAGGCCGATCTGTTGCCTGACGGCGTCCAGCGTACGGAGAACCGCGAGGGTGCCGTCCAGGGGCACCAAGGGTGACTCGGTCTGCCCGGCTCGCAGGCAGCGCATCACCTCGGCGGCCTCCGGCACGTAGCCGTGGCCGATGACGGCCGGGGCGGGAAAGTGCATCGGGTCGAGTCCCTCACGATGGAGGACGATCCCTGGCGGGTTGAACAGGTTCGCTGGGATATCGATGCGTCCACGTGTGCCGTAGACGACGGCGGCCTGGCTCAAGGTGGCGGCGAAGGAACAGGTCAGCGATGCGGTGGCCCCGCCGGGGTGGCCGAGCAGGATGCTCGTGTGCTCGTCCACGCCTTCCGGCGTCAGGTGGGCCTGCGCGTGGATGCGGTCCGGGCTGCCGAGCAGGAAGTGCGCCAGCGCGACAGGGTAGGCACCTGCGTCGAGCAGGGCGCCGCCGCCGGCGGTAACGTCGCGGAGCCGGTGGTTTTGGTCGACTTCGGCACGCCAGCCGAGTTCGGCGTGGAGGGAGCGGACCTCGCCGATCGCACCGTCGGCGAGGAGGTCGGCTGCCTTGCGCAGGGCGGGGTTCAGGAGCATCCACATGGCCTCCATCAAGAACGTGCCGCGCTCGCGGGCGAGGGTGATCAGTTCCCGCGCCTGCACGCTGTTCACGGTGAAGGGCTTCTCGCAGAGGACGGGCCGCCTGGCGTCCAGCAGCATCTTGACGGCCGGATGGTGGTGGGCGTGCGGCGTGGCAACGTACACCACGTCCACGTCCGGATCGTCGGCCAGACCCTGCCACGATCCGTGAGCTCGCGGGATCCCGTGCCGGGCGCCGAACGCGCGTGCTGTCCCTGCGTCGCGTGAGGCGACGGCCGCGACCACCGCGCCCGGGGTTCGGTGAAGATCGTCGGTGAACGCCGCGGCGATACCCCCGGTGGCCAGGATGCCCCAGCGGATGGGGAGTTCAGGAGCCGAGTCCACGGATCACCTCTTGTCTAGACCAATGCTGCGTTGCGGGCAGTACGGTACGGGAGGCTGCACAGCCAGGCAACCGTCATCCAGGCCTGCTGTTCTTCGCCCACGACAAGATCGGCGTCCCGGCGGGTTCGGCACATCCTCGATGAATGAGCCGCCGTTGCACACCTCACCTGCTGGAACACCCGAAGGAAAGCTGGGTCGGGAGAGGAACGGCCTCTCGGAAGCTTGGAAATCGCCGTGTACGACATGGCCTGGCGGCTTGGCGTGAAGCTCTGAACGGTGGTTCACTTCATGTATGGCATACCGCAAGACACCTGCCGAGCAGGACCGCCTGGCCACCGCCAGGGAACGCCTGGTGGAACGGGCCACCTGCGTGGTGGCCGATGTGGGCTGGGCCGGCGCCTCGATCACCGCGGTCGCCGCCGCAGCCGGGATGTCGGCCGGTTCGGTGTACCAGCACTTCCCCTCCAAAGCGGCACTGGCCATCGAGGTCTTCCGCCGCGCCTCGGCCCGGGAGGTGGAAGTGCTCGGCGAGGTGCTCCGGCAGGGCGACGGCAACCCGGTGGAGCGGCTGGCCCTGGGGGTCGGCGTCTTCGCGCGGCGCGCCCTGGAGGCGCGTGGCCTGGCCCAAGCCCTGCTGGCTGCCCCGGCCGAGCCGGCGGTCGGCGCCGAGCGATTGGAGTTCCGGCGCCGCTACCGCGAGCTGTTCGCCGAGGTGATCCGCGAAGGCGTCGATGCCGGGCTGTTGCCCGACCAGGACCCGCAGATCACCGCCGCAGCCCTGACCGGCGCGATCGGCGAAGTCCTGGTCGACCCGCTGTCCGTACCCGACGAAGACGCCGCAGACCACCTGGTCACCGAACTGACCGCTATGTCCCTGCGCTGCGCGGGCGCCCGCCCCGCCTCGGCAACCCCTCGACCCGTGGAGTGCACGCGATGACTGCAACTGCCGCCGACCTCACGCTGCGCAGCAACCCCACCGCGCGTACGCATGAGGTGTTCAACCAGGTCCCTCCTCTGGTCGGCCACGACGTGGCCGACGACCCGGTCCTGCTCGAGGGCGTATGCCGCGAGGGCGCCGAGTGGTACGTGGAGGACCTGCACCGTCTGGGACGCCTGGCCGGCAGCGAGCAGGCACAGCGCTGGGGCGAGGAAGCCAACCGTTACGAGCCGGTGCTGCGCACTCACGACCGCTACGGCAACCGGATCGACGAGGTCGACTTCCACCCCTCCTACCACGCCCTACTGGACGTCGCGATCCGCGAGGGCCTCGGCGGCGCGCCGTGGGCCGAGGACAAGCAGGGCGCCCATGTAGCACGCGCCGCGGGGTTCATGGTGTGGAGCTTCACCGACACCGGACACACCTGCCCGGTGTCGATGACCTACGCCGTGATCCCCGCACTGCGCTCCGCCCCGGAACTCGCCGAGGTATACGAGCCGCTGCTGACCAGCCTGGTCTACGACCCCGGCCTGCGGGCTCCAGCCGGCAAGCGCGGCCTGCTGGCGGGGATGAGCATGACGGAGAAGCAGGGCGGCTCGGACGTCCGCGCGAACACCACCACCGCAACCAAGCAGCCCGACGGAACCTGGCGACTGCGCGGCCACAAGTGGTTCACCAGCGCCCCGATGAACGACCTCTTCCTGGTGCTCGCCCAGGCCCCCGGCGGACTCTCCTGCTTCCTGGTGCCGAGGGTGCTCCCCAACGGCAGCCGCAACACCTTCCGCATCCAGCGGCTCAAGGACAAACTCGGCAACCGCAGCAACGCCAGCAGCGAGCCCGAGTTCGACGACACCGTCGCCTGGCTGGTCGGCACCGAAGGCCGCGGAGTGCGAACCATCATCGAGATGGTGACCATGACCCGGCTGGACTGCATCCTCGGCTCGGCGGCGGGGATGCGCACCGCGCTGACCCACGCCGCCCACCATGCCCGGCACCGCGCGGCCTTCGGCGCGACCCTGATCGACCAGCCCCTGATGCGCAACGTCCTCGCCGACCTGGCCGTCGAGTCGGAGGCGGCGACCACCCTGGCACTACGCGTCGCCGGTGCGGCCGACCGCGCACAGCGCGGCGACGACCAGGAGCGGGCCTTCCTGCGGCTCGCCACGGCAGCCGGCAAGTACTGGGTCACCAAGCGGCAGCCCGCGATGGTCGCGGAGGCGATCGAGTGCCTCGGCGGCAACGGCTACGACGAGGCATCCGGCATGCCCAGGCTCTACCGCGATGCGCCGCTCAACGGCATATGGGAGGGCTCCGGCAACGTCAGCACCCTCGACGTGCTGCGCGCCCTGACCCGCGAACCCGATTCCTTCGAGGCCTTCCGCGCCGAGATCGAAACCGCCGCGGGCGCCGACGCCCGCCTCGACGCCGCCTGGCGGGACTTGCGCGACCAGCTGGTGCCCACTGCGGACATCGAACTGCGCGCCCGCCGGCTGGTCGAGCGCATGGCACTGGTGCTCCAGGGCTCCCTGCTGGTCCGGTACGCACCCACCGCGGTGGCGGACGCCTTCTGCGCCTCGCGGCTCGCCGGCGACCGCGGCCTGGCCTTCGGCACCCTCCCCACCGGCCTCGACCTTGCCGGTGTCATCGACCGCATCCCCGGCGCGGCCACCTGAACGGACGGCCCAGGCTCATCGGACACATCCGGTCGCCCCGGGCCGGACCGTCGGCCCGAGTGATTGCGGGGCAGTCATCGGGGTGTCCGTTGGCGGGCAATCAGGGGGCCCACTCGATGCCGGGCCGGCGAGCCGCTGAATGCCGCCGGTCGGGAACCGGTGCACTGGCCGCGGGGACAGGTCGCGAGAGTTCGGTGAAGGCGCGCGGTCGGGCAGTCGGGGTCCGGGGCGATACCGGGGCATCCGCGAGGCACAGCAGGGCATCAGCCGTCTGGCATCGGCCATGGCCACGATCCGGAGCGGCCCGGGAACGAAGTGATCCGACCGCCCGTGTGACCGCGTGCGAGGATCAGGCTATGGATCAGGAAGCCGGGTGGACGGCGTACGGGTCGGCGGGGAAACCGTCGGCGGGCCACGACGACGTGCTGCGCCTGGTGCGCAGTGCCACGCGCCTGGAACCGGGCGGACGGGTCGAGACGCTGGCCGTCGAGTGCGAGATATGCGGTCCCGAGAGCGGCGGGCTCGAAGTCGCCAAGGGCGAGTGCTTCTGCGTGGGCTGCTGCTTTCCGGTCGGCATTGCGGACGGGGACGTGTACCCGCCGGCGTACCCGTGGACGCTCGAACCGTCCGAGGCCCCGCTGCCCCCCGCCTCTCCGGGCCCCGGCTTCGAGCCGTCGGACCTGCCCCGCTGCCCCGCGGGCCACGACGTGTTCCAGGCCGCAGTCGCGCTGTCCTTCGGCGTGGACAGCACGACGGTGGACGGTACGACGCTGCGGGGGATCTCGGTCGGTCTGAAATGCCCGGAGGACGGCGCGCTGCTCCTGTACGTCGACAACGCGCGAGTGGTGCGCAAAGACCCGTGCCCCTGCCCTGGACCGGCGTCTACGAACAGCCACTTGAGCGTCTAGCGCAACCACTGGAGTGGACGGCATGCAGGCTCCCATGTCATGGGCCGCCCGTAGCCTCTCGCCATGCAGACAACTCTGATGATCTACGACGGCACCGCACCGGCCGACTCCGACGTCCCGCGTACCGGGGGCGTGCCGCTGGCTCCCGCAGGATTCGCCTGGCCCATGTGCAGCTCCTACTGCGGAGGGCCGCTGCAGTTCTTCGCCCATCTCCCCGTCGAGGACGGCGTCCTGTCGGTATTCGTGTGCCAGAACGACCCCGGCGCATGTGAATTCTGGGACGCGACTGCCGGCGCGAACCGCGTCTACCTGTTCCCCCGGGAGGAACTGCAGCCGGTAGCCGTGCCCGAGACGGGCGTGACGCTCCTGCCCGCCACTTCGGCCATCCGCACGCACGTGGTGCCGCTCGACCCCGAAGAGAACGGCGACCACGACGAACCCGCGCCTGACGCATACGACCTTGCCCGCTCGGGATGGAAGCGGGAACCCGAAGAACGATTCGGGAAGCAACGCAAAGTGCTCGGATCGCTCGGAGGCAGTCCCTCCTACCTCGAGGACGACCGACTGCCCGCATGCCCCTCCTGCGCCGGCACGACGGAATTCGCGGCGCATCTGGAGGAAGGGATCTCCACGCAGACCGCGATGAACCTCGGCGGCCAGCTGGGCTACGTCTTCGTCTGCCGCGCCTGCCGCGAGGGCGCCTTCCTCACAGACTGAGCACACCGCACCGCAGCCGACGCTCCGTCAGCCGCCCACCAGGCCGACGGGGGCTGAGCGCCAGAACCGCACCGCACCGCACCGCACCGCGGTGCCGAGCCCGAGGGCAGCGGCTCGTGGCAGATTGCGCACTTCGCACCGCCGCCTGATGATGGGCCCGGTCAGGCAGGACGAAGCCGTCGGTAGCCGACTGCCGGAAGCACCGGGGCTCCGTCCGCCGTTCTCTCGCCGCGTGATGGGATGGCCCGATGAACGCTCGTGATCTCGCTCGCCGGCTGCCGGACATCGCCTCCCTGTGAAACCTGTGCCGGTCGATGGCGATGCTCGACGCGGTACTCCAGCCCGGCGCACCGTACCTGCGCCACCACCGGTTCGACGCCCACTGATCCGCGACGCAGGAGCTGGCCTCGATGGACAATGGCGGGGGAGACGCGTACTCCGTCGTCTTCTCGGCGGCCGGAGCGTACATCCGAGGGTTCGACCACACGTCCCCGATGAGCCCGTACGCGGGCGACGGGACGCCGTGGCCCGGTGTGGTCGACACGGTCCCGGAGGTGTTCCGGTCCTGCGTCGAGGATCCGGCCTTCCGGCTGGAGGGCACCCCGCACATCACCATCTGCCTGTGGCGGGAGACCGCTGACGAGCAGTGGTGGACGGGAGCGGTCGAATTCGACGGCGGCCGTTCCGTTCCGGACGGATCCGACTGGCTTTTTCGCCGCCTGGTCGAGGGGACGCCTGAGAAGTACCAGGCATGGGCCCAGAGGTACTACGGCACCCCGGTGGACCTGGACGCGGGCATCGACGTGTACCAGCTGCGGCCTCTCACGCCGGATGCGGTGGCTGCCCTGAACCCCGCCGTGACGCTGGCGCAGCTCGGTGACACCATCGCCCGCGACCCTACTTGCGGACGTGCCTCACCACGACGCCGGACGGCTTGCCGATGGTCGTCTGGGTGGAGGCGGAGCGGGTCATCCGTTCCGTGGTGTGGGATCCGGTCAGCGGGACGGAGAGCGCCTCTTCCTTCTTCCTCCGCCTTCCTCCGCCCGGGCATCAGCTCCCCGGAGTCAATGGCGCCGGTTCCCGCACAGGACGGCACCACCACTCTGATCGCTGTGGTGGGCAGGCGCGGGATCGTCCTGGTCGACCTGGTCTCCGAAAGCATCGTCACCACCTTGAGGTCCCAAGACCGCAGGGGTGGTGTGCTCTTCCTGCGCCCGTGCGTCTTCCCGTCGCAAGGGCGGATGCTGTTGGCCTCCGCGACCTCCACCGACATCCAACTCTGGGACCCCGCCGACGGCTCGCCAGCCGCCCACTGGCACACCCCCGACACATCGGCCCTGGCTGCGATCCCCCTGGACGACGGCCGCACCCTGCTCGCCTCGGGGAACCCGAGCGGCGTACGCATCTGGGACCCGTCGACCGGGGAACTCCGGCACACCCTGCTCACCGGAGCCCCGGTCCACGCCTTGGCCGTCGGCACCGGCCCGACGGGCCCGGTCCTGCACGTCCACGGCCCGGCCGGCCTGGCAACGCTGACGCTGGACCAACGACTGCTGTGAACCCGGTGACACGGAACGCGCGCACTCCTCTGTCATGGCGGGAGCCGACTCGGAGGGCTACGTCAGCTGCGTCGGGCACCGTTCCCAGGGCCTCGGTGGTCCTGTTCGGACTCGGCGTCACAGTTCGGGCAGGCGTGACGTGGTAGAGCTCCAATGCCCCCCTGTGACCTGTAGAGCCCCGAAAAGTCGCCCTCCAGCCCGGTAAGCGCTGCCACAATTGTCAGTGCGTGGGCGAGGTAGGGCTCGTAGGCGGCGGTGCACAAACACAGCTCAAGGGCGACAAGATCAGCCATTCGCCCGCACGAGCCCCTGGGGAACCCGGTCTGACCTGCCAAAACACCTTGCGCTTGGCACAACGGTCTGACATACCTTCGACGGTGCCCGCACATCTGCGGGCCCCTTTCAGATTCGCATGTTCCCGTGGGGGGTAACACTCATGTCCTTCAGCACGCCCGGCTCACCGCCGCCCGTCGACCCCGCCCCGCCGACGCCGCCGCACCCCGGCGGCCCCGCGTACGCCCAGCAAACGGTCCCCCACCAGCCGCTGCCGGGATTCGCCCCGCAGCCCCTCCGGGTCCTGCGCTCGCCGCGGGGTTTCGCGACGGCCGCGACGGTGCTGCTCGCGATCTCCGCCCTGTACGCCTTGATCGTGACGGGAACCGGCCTGTACGTCGGCTCGGTCCTGCGCGACGGTACGTATCCGGATGCGGGAGGCACGGACAGCCTCACCCCGCCGGACGCCCTGATGGGCCTCGTCGCCGTGGTGTCGCTTCCGCTCCTGCTCGCCAGCGCGGCGGCGTTCATCCCGTGGTTCCACCGCGTCCACGGCAACGCCGAGATCTTCAACCCGGGTGCGGTCACCCGCTCCAGTGGCTGGGCCATCGGCGCCTGGTTCATCCCCCTCGGCAACTTCTTCCTCCCCTACGCCATGGCGAAGGAGATCTGGGCCGCCAGCCTGCAGCTCGGTCCCGACGGGTCCTTCCGACGCGTCTCCACCGCCCCCCTCACGTCGTGGTGGCTGCTGTGGGTCGCATCGCTGATCGCCGACCGTGTCTACGGCTCCCTGTACGGCGACGCCACCGACGCGCAGGAGCTCGCCTCCTCCGCCGACGCCTCCGTCGTGTACGGCCTGCTGTCGCTCGCGGCAGCCGTCCTCGCGATCGTCTTCGTACGCAAGCTGACGGCCCTGCAGACCGTCAAGGCCGCCCAGGGCCCGTACGCGGCCGCCTAATCAACCGGTGCGCGGTGGCGTACGCCGCGACGACCAGCGCCGTGGCGAGGATCGCCGCCGCGCCCAGGCGAAGGATCACGTCGGAGGCCTCCTCCGGCGAGCGCCGCGGCGTCATCGCCCACATGGAGTCCCAGGTCAGAAAGTCTTGCGGGCGCCGGGCTTCCAGTGCCAGCACCGCGCACACCGGCGCGAGCGCCCGGCCATGCCTTCACGGACGCCCGGACACCCACCGCGACGACACGCCCTGAGTCCACACGTAAACCCCTTGCTCAATGGTCAAGACTCGTTGACCATTGATCGCATGCCTACCGATGACCTTCCCGAGACGTTCCACGTCACCACTGACGAGCAGCTGCGCGCCGTCTCCAATCTCACGCGCCACCGGATCATGGCCGTGCTCCGCTTCGAGCCCGCGACGATCACGCAGATCGCCGAGCGGGTGGGCCTTGCGAAGGGGAGTTCCAGCTACCACGTACGGCTGCTGGAGCGGGCCGGCCTGGTGAAGGTGGTACGGACACGGAAGGTGCGCGGTGTCACCGAGCGGTACTACGCGATGGCCGCGCGGGCGATCGCGCTGCCGGATCCGGGTGAGGGAGGGCCGGATGTGCTGATGCGGCATGCGGTGGCGGACCTGGAGGCGTCGCCCGTGGATGGGCGGCACGTACGGATGGCGCATCTGCGCCTCACCGAGGAGCAGTTCGCGGAGCTGGGGGCGCGGCTGCAGGCACTGGCGGACGAGTACCGGGAGCTGTCCGATCCGTCGCTGCCGGACGCGTCCCTCGTCTTCGCACTGTTCCACCCGACACCGCGCGAGCAGGCCCAAGGGGACGCCAAGTGACCTCAGACGTTCGGAAGTTGCCGACCGGGTTCGGACGGCTGTGGACTGCGCAGACGGTGTCCTCGCTCGGTGACGGGGTGTCGCATGCCGCGCTGCCGCTGCTCGCGTTGACGTTGACGCGGGATCCGATGGCGCTCGCCGTCGTCACGGCCGCCGGAACGCTGCCGTGGCTGCTCTTCGGGGTGCTCGGCGGTGCACTGGTGGACCGCTGGGACCGTCGGCGCACGATGTGGGTCGTGGACGCGGCGCGTGCGGTGCTGCTCGCGATACCGGCGGCCGCGGCCGCGCTCGACGTGCTGAGCATTCCACTGCTCGCGGTCGTCGCGTTCCTGCTCGGCCTCGGCGGACTCTTCTTCGACACGGCCGCCACGGCCTATCTGCCGGATCTGCTCGGCCGCGACCCCGCACTCCTGGAGCGCGCCAACACCCGCCTGCGCGGCACCCAGACCGCCGCGTCCGGCTTCGCGGGGCCGCCCTTGGGCAGTGCCCTGCTCGCGCTCGGGCGGGCGGTTCCGCTGCTCGCCGACGCGGTGTCGTTCGCGCTCTCCGCACTGCTCGTACGGTCGCTGCCCGCCGCGCCCCGGCCCGTACCGCAGGTCCGTGAGTCGCTGCTGCGGCAGGCGCGGGCCGGCGCCTCGTACGTCTTCCGGGACCGGTTGCTGCTCGGGCTCGCGCTGCGTCCTGCGGTGGGTAACGTTGCCTTCCTCGCCGTGGAGACCGTACTCGCCCTCTTCGCGCACGACCGTCTCGGCATCGACACCTTCGGCTTCGGCCTGCTCCTCACGGCGGAGGCCACCGGCGGTCTGCTCGGCGCGGGCATCGCCTCCTTCCTCGGTCGACGACTCGGCACCGGCACCGCCCTGACCTGCACGGCCGCGGTCGAGGGACTTGCCATCCTGGGGCTCGCCACCGCCCGGAATCCGTACGTGGCCGGGGTGGCGCTCGCCGTCTGCGGGGCCGGCATGGGCGCCACGATGGTGCTCGCGCCCTCCCTGCGGCAGGCGATCGTCCCCGCCCACCTCATGGGCCGGGTCGCCTCCACCTCCCGCATGCTCGCCATGTGCGCCGCCCCGTTCGGCGCCTTCCTCGGCGGCTGGCTGGCCACGACCTACGACATCCGCACCCCGCTCTACGCCGCGGCCGGCCTCCTCCTGACGATGACGGCCGTCACGGCATCCATGACCAGCAACCGCCAGGTCGAAGCGGCGCTGCGTGCCGCCGCCCCGGCCGGCGGTCCAGAACACCCGGCATCCAAGGATCCGGCCCGGGAGAGTGCACCCGACGTGTCGTGACGCCTGCCGCGAAGGCGTCACAACAGGTCGGGTGCCAGGCCCCCGCGCGGCGCAAGTGTTGCCGGGCCGGTCGGGTGTGCCGGCCGTCAATCCTCTTCGTCCTCGGCGGCGTCCGGCCCCGGAAGGCGCGCGGGCCCTGGCCGGGGCGGGCAAGCTAGTCGGCGACGACACCCGTGTTCTGGCAGGCGGTCAGCAGCCAACGTCCGTCGGTCTGCTTGGAGATCACGTACAGGGGGGCGCCTTCGCTCTCCTCGCCCGGGGCCAGGTATCGCTGACGGACCTTGACCGCCGCGACGTCGGGGCGGATGAAGAGCACGTGGGCCACCTCGTAGGTGACCTCGCCGTCCCAGTTCGCCGCGGGGAGGACCTTGCGGGTGAACTCCGAGATCGCGTCAAGGCCGATGAGGACCTTGCCGTGGGCCGTCGTCCAGATCGCGTCCGGGTGAAAGAGGCCCAGGAACTCCTCGGGGTCCTTGTTCCGCTGGGAGTGCTCGACGGTGGCGACGAGCCGGCTGATGGCTTCGATGTCTGCCGCGTGGGACGTGGAATCCGTGGTCATGTGGACCATCGTCATACCTCAAGCGTGATTGAGGTCAAGGGTGTGATCGCATCACGGTACGAGGATGACCGGACGTCCGTGCGGCTCGGAGAACGTCCGCCGCTACTTCGAACCGTCGCCGGAGGCGATTGCGGAGCTCACGAGCCTGCTCCCGCCCGGCGGCATCAACCGCTGAGCCGCGTCTTGATCCTTCTCGGCGGCGACGGCGGAGGCGGAGAGGAGCGTCGCGGCGGCGAGGCTGCCCCAGAGGGCGGCCGGGCCGTGGGGTGCGAGAGCGGTGATGACTGCCGGGGACACGGCGAGGCCGAAGCCCGTGGAGAGCTGGAAGCGCGCGAGGGTGCGTCCCAGGACACGGGCCGGGGCGAGGGCGGTGACGAGCGCGGTGGCGCTGCCGGCATAGATGATCTCGCCGAGGGTGCAGACCACGGACACCGTGGCGACGGCCGGGGCGCCCCAGCCGTGTCCCAGGGAGGTGGCCACCAGGAAGCCGAGGTAGGACGCGGTGAGTACCACGCCGGCGAGAGCCAGCACGGTCCGCCGGGAGAAGCGGGACATCACGACGGTGACCGGAACCTGCAGGGTGACCACCAGCACCGTGTTGGCCACGAAGACGGCTGCCGACCACACCGGGGATGCGTGCAACTCAGTCACCAGGACCAGGGGGAGCGCGATTTCGGGGACGTTGAGGCAGAAGGCGTAGACCACGTTGGCGGCGAGCAGCGCGCGCATCCGGGGTGGCGGCCCGTCGTTCCCGTCCTTGGCCGGGCTAGCGGCCGGATGGGCCCGCAGGTGGACCGACCACGCCAAGGCCGCCGCAGTGAGATAGGCGAGCCCGGTGACGGCTGCCAGCGCCTGCAATGCGCTGGTGCCGCCCGCCAGGCACGCGGTGGCGAGGAGCGCGCCCGCGCCCATGCCGCCGTTGCGCAGGGCGCGGCCTGCCGCGAGAGCGGTGTCGCGTTCCCGGCCGTGGGCGACCGTGGCCACGAGAGCCGCGTGGGCGGCCGGCCATGCCTGGTTGCCGATGCCGAGGAAGAGCGCCGCCGTCGCGAACAGCCAGACGTGTCCCGCCGGGGTGGCCAGCAGCAGCGCCACGCCCAGCACCCGCACCAGCATCGACGCCGCCACGACCGTGCTGCGTGCGCCCCGGTCCAGCCATTGGCCGACCGCGGGCATGCACACCAGACCGACAACGACGCCGACCGTCATGGCGATGCCGGTGGCGGGCGCGGACAACCTCAGTACGGTCACCCCGTAGAGCAGCAGAAAGGGCCGGAGCAGGCCGGTGCCGAGCGCGTCCACGGTCAGGGCGACGGCATAGCGGGGGCCTCCGGAGGCACGGACGAGGGCGCGCGGCCGGATTTTGGTGGTGGTTGGCATGGCGCCAACGGTGCGTTCAACCGCCGGGCCGGCCGCGTCGGTTGACGGACATCGTCAACCGACGCCGTCGTCGGCCATCCGGTCGGTGATGATGAGGGGGTGACGTTGAGGATCGACATCAGCGGCCTGCCGTCCGAGCGATTGCGGTTCGCCGCCTCCCCGCTGGCCGAGCTGAGCGCGATGCTGCACGTGCTGGCCGAACCCGGGCACCATCCGCGACTCGCCGGCTGGGCCGGGGACGTCTGGGCGGGGCTGCGGCCGGAGCTGGCCGAGCGGTTGCGGGAGGCGGAGTTCCTCTGGCGTTCCTCACGAGCCGATTTCCTGGTCCCCGCCCGGCCTCGGCCGACCCTCGCCGAGGAGTTGGACGACGTGGACCGGATCGATGACGAAACGTATGTGAGTTCCGCGCTCGTTACCACCTGCGGCAGCAACCGGGTCCGCTTCGCTGCGCCGTCGCCGCTCGCCGACGCGACTGCGCGCGAGCGGGCCCTGGACCTGGCCCAGGCCCGCGGCCCGCTGCAAGAGGCCTTCGCGGAAAGGCTGCTCGCAGATCCGGCCGCCGTGCGGGCACGGGTGCGCCGCACCCTGGAACAGTGCGCCGATGCCTTCTTCGACGCCGCCTGGACGGGCGTCGCCGTTCGACTGGCCACCGACCTGCGTCTGAAGAACGACCTGCTGAAGCGCATGGGCATCGGGGCGGCACTCGCCTCGGTCTCCGGCGCGGTCACCCTGGCGTCGGACGGCGACTGCATCGTCGTGGACAAACTGCAGGACAAGGCGACCGCCGCCCACGGCACCGGGGTCACCTTCATCCCCAGCGTCTTCGGCCGCCCGCACCTGGTGGTGGTCCACGCGCCCGGGTGGCAGCCTGTGGTGCAGTACCCCGTGGCCGAGCCGGGTACGGCAGAGCCGGTGTCGCTGGAAACCGTCACGCTTCGGCTGGAGGCGCTCGCCCATCCGGTACGGCTGCGGCTGCTGCGTACCTTGGCCCGCGGCCCGCACACCCCCGGCGAGCTGGCCCACGCCTGGGAACTTTCACCCCCGGAGGTATCGCGCCACCTTGCCGTCCTGCGCCACGCCGGGCTGCTCACGGCCCGGCGGCGCGGTCGCTACGTCCACTACACCCTCGACGTGTCCGCGATGACGGCGCTGGGCACGAACCTTCTGTCGGCCGTGCTGCGCTGAGTGCCTTCGGTGCTCAGTGGCTTCGGTCTGCCGGAACGCGGGCGACCGCCGGTTTCGCAGCATCGTCCGAGTCGTACCCCGGGGTCATCCCCCTGTCCGGCCGTCCGGGCCAAGGCCTGTTCGTTGCGGCAGCCTGAACGAGAACCCGACGGATACTTGCCGGATGGATGGATCAAGAACTTCTTGGGTCAACACCACGCACGATTGGTCCGGCACCGTGGACGCGGACCATCTCGATCGGATACGCCAGGGATCCGCGGAGTTCGCACCGGGCGGACCCGAACACCTTGTTCTCGAGATCGTTGCTTACGCCGCTGACGAGGCAGCGAGCCGGGGCGGCGGACGGTGTGTGGTCACGCTGCATGCCGATGGCTCGGTGTCGGTGAAGGATGACGGCCGGGGCACCGACACTCGGGTCGACGAGAACGGCCACGTGGTGAAGAAGCCGGTCATGGCCACGAAGGATCTTCGATTCTTCGACCTTCCGGAGGCGGAGCGGCTTCCGGACGGACACCGGCGTCGCGGCATGTCCGTCGTCGCAGCGCTCGGCGAGTGGTTGATTCATACCAACCGCCGTCGCAACGGATCCTGGAGCCAGCGCTATGAGCACGGCGTCCCGGTGACCGATCTGCAGCCCGTCGAAGCCGACGGGACCACGGGGACCTGCGTGCGCTTCCTGCCGGACGAAGCCCTGCGTTCGCGATGGTCATTGACCGCAGGCGATCTGGTGCGGTGGTCCGAGCACTGGCCGGACCTGACTGCCCACCTCGACGATCAGCGCGACGATCAGCGCGACGGCGAGGACCGGGCAGGTTCCTGACCACGGGCGCCACGACCGAGCCCGTCCACGCCGTACGCGACAGCTCCGCGAGGCGCCGCGGCGGTATCGCCGATACATCCAGAGCGCGCATGTCCAGGTCGGCAAGCTCCTCGACCCGGTCCAGGGCCCACATCATTGCCGAGGCCCCGCCGGGTTGCGCTCCCCTGGGGTTCGTCAGGGGGACGTCAGCCTTTGAGGAGGTAGGAGCATCGGTAGGGGCCGAGGGTTGCCGTGTCACCGCCTGATCCCGGCCCGGTGTCGTGGGGGGCACGAGAACACGTCCGGGCTACTGCTGGGCGAGGCGGATGCGTCGACGGGCGCTCTCACGCCCGCGGCTGGTCGTAGGCGCGGACCTGGTTGGTGACCGGGGAACCGGCGACCCGCAGCATGTTCGGCCAGTGCGCGGATCACCTTGGCCTACGACTGGCCCGGCCGCGCCCGCCCCGCCTGACCTGGGCGGTACCTGGTAATCAGCGCTGCGTGTCGTCATCGCGCCGCCGCCCGTCGGGCCGCCGCCCGAACAGGTACTCGTCGAAGGTCGTGAAGCCGTCCGGCATGCCCTTCGGCCGTTCCGGACGCGGCGTCGCCGGTGGGACGCGGGGCGGTGTGGGCGGGCGCTTCGCCTCAGTGCGCGAGGAGTCACCGAACCCCCGGCAGGGGCAGGACTTCTCGTCCCAGTAGCCGATCCAGTTGCCGCCGCCGTCGTACTTGTCCTTCGAGCCGTCGATGCCGGAGCAGGAGCCGTAACGGCGGTGCGCCTCCTGGCTGTGCCCGCAAGGGCATTGCGGTCCGAGGCCGGCGCCCCGCCCCGCGCCGAAGATGATTGCGCCCAACACGAGCAGGAAGAAGCCGACACCGAAAAGCCCGACCCACGCGACACCATCCACGGCTCCTGCCCCTCCCAGAGTTCGATGACGACACGGCTCGCCCAGGCCGGCCGCCGAGCCCGGCGGGTGCCGGCGGGGTCATGTCCCGACGGAGCCTCGGCGCACTTGCGGCAGACGTGCCCGGGCATATCCACGTATCGCAGGTGCCGCAGTGGGCGTAGCCCGCGCCCGGGGGCACAGGTCTCCCTCCACCAGGACGGGACGGCCGCACTCCTCTCCCTCCCTAAGGGGACCGCGCGCGCATGTCTGCCGGACAAACGCGGGGGAACAGCGGGGGAAACAGGGGTCGGTTCCTGCTGCGTGTACTCCGTTCCGTTCCAGGCCGAGATCGTTGCGCGCGCGAAAGCCAGGCGTGGCCCCCGGCGGCCTGCTGCCGGGAGCCACGTGATGGCGGCCGAAGGGCTCGGCCGTGTATGTGTCAGCTGACCTGCAGGGTCAGGTTCTTCGGCCAGCGGGCCTGGTTCAGGCGGGAGAACAGGTCCTTGATGTCGGCGGGCTTCAGCTTGATGCAGCCCCAGGACTTGTAGTCCCTGTCGCCGTCCCATCGAGTGGGCTCGGTGGAGCCCTGACCACCGTTCTTCGTCATCTCGCTGTGGATGAACAGAGCGTCGCGGTTGACGGCCTCCTTGTCCCGCTTGGGGCGGCACTTCTTGTCGGAGAGCTGGATGGCGTAGCCCTTGATGTCGCTGTTGCGGTGGGTCTGGTGCCCGTTCACCTGGTAGGTGCCGCTGGGAAGCCATCCCTTCTCGCTGCGGCACTCGTCGGTGACTCCTACGCCGGACCCGGCACGGTAGCTCTTGACCGGGATGCCGTCGTGGACGAGGGAGAGGGTCGAGCGGTCCGGGTGATCCCAGTTCTTGGTGAACTTCAGCTGATATCCGCGAGGGCCGTGCTTGGCCCGACGCCTGCAGGGAGCTCGGTGATGCGGACGACCGCCACGTCCGCGCCCGCCGGCGCTCGCCACGGCCCGTCAAGGACCTCACCCTCCAGCTGACGCGCACGGGCAGCCTCCGCATGAGGGAACACCACGCCCACACGGTCGCCGGGACCTCTCCCCGCGACCTCGACGACGTGCGCACAGGTGACGAGGAGCTCTGCGGCCACCAGGAAGCCCACCCCCGCGACCCGTCCGTCCGGTCCGAGGACCTGAGCCACGGCCCGGGGAAGTCCCGGCGTGTCACCAGCACCGTTGTCGGGGTCCTCAGCGGGCATCACGGATCACCTTGAGATTTCGTCCGGAGGCGGAGGAGAGCTGATCGCATCCCGCTGCCAAGACACCGTCACCTTCAGGTGGCCGTCGGCTCGCCTCTTCGCGATCACTGCTCCTGCCATCACCGCCCGGGTGACACCGAACTCGACGGTGCAGCAGGGGCCTCGACCAAGACGCAGCCGCCGCCCTCCAGGGGAGCGCGAGTCAGCGATGTCACCAGGCCTCCTCCATCCGTCGGGCTTCGAATGTCGGCAGGCCCTCATTGGCGGTGGGCGGATCAGCCTGAGGCTCATGACCAGCATCATCGATTTCGGCGGCTGCCGCATCCCGGGTGATGAGGAGCGCCATGGCAGGACGAACGGCGCGAGGAGCCGATCCGCGCGGAGCCTGCGGCTCCACCATTCTGGAGACGCTGCTCGGACCGGGCGGTACCCGAGTCGGCGGCGATCGCGTGCCGTGGTGCGCGTCAGCCGGTGAACCCCGGTACCACCAGACCTGATTCGTACGCGATCACCACCGCGTGGGTCCGGTTCCGCGCACCGAGCTTGGTCAGCACGTTCCCGACGTGCGTCTTCACCGTCTCCAGGCTCACCCTGAGCGACTGCGCGATCTCCGGATTGGACCGGCCGGTAGCCATCAGCCGCAGCACCTCCTCCTCCCGCTCCGTCAGCGCCGCCTTCGGCAACGCCTCGGCGGAGCCCAGCGGGCGGGCGGCGACCATCCGGCGCAGGGCCGCCGGGAAGAGGATCGCCTCGCCCGCCGCCACCACGCGTACCGCCTCGGCGATCTGCCGGACCGGAAGCCGCTTGAGCACGAACCCGCTGGCCCCCGCGCTGAGCGCCGCAGTGACGTAACCGTCGTTCTCGAAGGTGGTGATCACCACGACCTTCGGAGGTTCGGCCGGCCCGGCAAGGAGTTGCCGGGTGGCCTCGATCCCGTTGCACCGCGGCATCCGCACATCCATCAGGACCACGTCCGGCCGCAGCCGCCGCACCTGCTCGACGGCCTCGACGCCGTCGGCGGCCTCCCCGACCACCGAGATCCCCGGCTGCGCCGCGAGCAAGGTGTGCAGACCGCTGCGGGTCACCTCGTCGTCGTCCGCGATCAAGAGGGTGACGGGGGTACATGCAGGGCTGGTTGCGGCGGGGCGGGAGCCCGTGCCCGTCACGGCGGCTGAGCTCGCGTCGGAGCCGGTCATGCCGAACCCCGTACCGGCAGCCGGACCGCCAGCCGCCAGTGCCGCGGCCCGTCCGGGCCGACCTCGATCTCACCGTGCAGCAGCCGCACCCGCTCGGCAAGGCCGGGCAGGCCGTGCCCGGACGTCGGGAAGACACCCACGCCCGTACGCATGCCCGCGCCCGCCCCATTGACCACACCGAGCTCAAGGCAGTCCGACGCGACCGCGACCCGGACCCCGATCGGAACGCCCGTCCCGTGCCGCAACGCGTTC
This sequence comes from Streptomyces sp. NPDC060049, assembly GCF_042736715.1. Lineage (NCBI taxonomy): Bacteria > Bacillati > Actinomycetota > Actinomycetes > Kitasatosporales > Streptomycetaceae > Streptomyces > Streptomyces sp. NPDC060049. Next base: position 185,724 of record NZ_JBHWVV010000012.1, on the reverse strand, counting down.
GTCAGCCCTTCCTGCAGAATCCGGTACGCGGCCCGGGAGAGAGTCCCCTGCACCTGCGCCAACTCGCCAGACAGCTCCACGTCAAGGACCGCGCCCGCGTGCCGCAACCGGTCGAGAAGCTCGGGCAGGTCGTCCAGGGTCCGGGTCGGTGCCGTCTCCGCCTTCTCCTCGCGCAGTACGCCCAGTACGTAATCCAGGTCCTCCAGCGCGGCCCTGGCCGACTCCTCGATGCTGCGCAGCGCGGCCCGCGCCGCCCCCGGGTCGGCGGACAGCACCTCGCCCGCGACCGCCGCCTGGATCGTGGTCGCGGTCAGCGTGTGCCCGATCGAGTCGTGCAGCTCGTGGGCCAGCCTGTTGCGTTCGGCAAGGCGCTGCTCTCGCTCGGCCATCAGCGCGAGCTGCTCGGCCGACGAAGGACCCAGGAGCCTCGGCGCCAGCCACCGCAGCACGCTCGTCACCACCACGCACACGACCGCCGCGAGCAGCAGGCAGCCGAGCGCCACCACCCAGCTCTGCCATCCGCCGTCGGACCGCAGCGACCGGCCGGACAGACTCAGCCCGGCTTCGGCACCGAGCCAGTCCCCGGGGAGGGCGATTCCCATGAGGATCAGCACGCCGCTCGTCAGCGCCCCCGTCCATCCCAGCGCTACGTGCAGCAGCAGCCACAGTGGAGTCCGCCAACGGTCGGCGCCGGATGGCACGACGGCAGGGTCCGGCAACGGCACCCTCAAAAGTTGGCGGGCGAACGCGATCAGTGCCCGCCGCGTGGTGCGGGCAACGCCGACCAAGCCGATCAGTGCTGCCCAGACCAGGAGGACCAGGACGGCCTGCACTCCATAGGGAGCGGATGGCCACGCCAGTGTCGGCAGCAGGGCGAAAGGCAGCAGCGGAAGGCTCGCCAACGCGCCGCAGTAGGCGAACAGCATGCCCGAATAGGTGGAGCCGCGCAGCAGCGGCCGGAGTCCCATGATCATCGTCGCCCCAGTATGACCGGGCGGCTCACCGAGGGCTTCCCCCGATCGAGGGAGCAATTTCTCCCGCCTTCCCGCGATGCGCATCCGCGACGCCGGAAGCCAGGATCGTGCCCTGAACAGCTGACCGGAGGACGTTTGATGAACACGCAAGGAATAGAGATGCCGCCGCATCACACGGCATCGGGCAACGGCCTGGCCGGGGTCGCCATGGTGCTTGGCGTCATCGGCTTGAGCACGTCGATCTTCTTCATCGGCGGCCTGTTCGGCGGCATCGGCCTGATCCTGGGCATCGTCGCCCTGACGACGGCCAAGCGGACCGGTTTCGGCCGGGGCAAGGCCCTCACCGGCGTGGTGACGTCGGCCATGGCGATCGCGGTGTCCGTCCTGGTCGCCGTCTTCTTCGTCTGGTACGCCAACAAGACGCAGGAGTGCTACCAGCCCGACAGTTTCCAGCAGTACAAACAGTGCGTCCATCAGCAGCTCACCGGGAACTGACCGGAGACCGGCGATCCGCCTGGCGGCGCGGGAGCGGACTTCCCTGGGGAAGAGGTGACAGGCTGCGCCACCTCACCACCCGCAACACCGCCCGCGACATGGACGTCATCCGTGCCGTGCTCGGGGAGAAGAAGATCTCCTACCTCGCGTTCTCCTACGGCACCTACGTCGGCTTGGACCAGGCCGCGTGATGCCGGGTGGCCACGAGCGGTGAGGCGGCGAGCAACCCCGTGCGCGCAGGCCGGATTCCGTACCGCGCCGGGTGCGCCCGCGGCGACGACGCGGGCGCCGAGTCGTCAGGCGGACTGGACGGTGATGGTGCAGAGGCGCTTGGTGGCCCGGGTCAGGGCTACGTACAAGTCCCTCTCCCCACCGGGGCGGGCCGCGATGATTTCCTCGGGGTCCATGACGACGACCCCGTCGAATTCCAGTCCGCGTGCTTCGGACGCCGGCACGATGCGTGCCTGGTGAGCGATGCCTCGGGCCGTCAGCTCGCTCACCTTGGTGTCCGCGCAGATCACTCCTAGAAGCTCGCCCGGGTGCGCGGTGCTCTGGGCACGGAGTTCCTGAACGACGGCGGTGACCAAACCGTCCGGAGGCGCGGTCACGGTGCGAGGGCTCTCACCGCTTCGCAGTGACCGTGTGGGCTTCTGGTCCGGAGCGATCCGCGTGAGCAGGTCCCGGACGCTCTCCAGGATCTCCTGCGTGGTGCGGTAGCTGACGGTCAGGTTGTGCAGTTTGAACCGCGGTCCGACGTGGGGGCTCAGTGCCTCCTTCCAGTCGCGTGCCGTCGCGACCGGGCCTGCCTGGGCGAAGTCACCCACCAGCGTCATCGCCCTTGCCGGGCAGCGGCGGACGATCATCCGCCACTGCATGGCGGTCAGTTCCTGCGCCTCGTCGACGACGACGTGCCCGTACGTCCGCTCGGGGGGGCCGTCGACCAGGCTCGACGCCTCGTCCAGCAACGGCACATCGGCATCGGTCCACGGGTCGTCCGGACCGCGCAGCAGAAGGGACCGCTCCTGCGCGGTCAGGCGGGGCAGGCGCTCGGCGAGAGCGCCGGCGTTCGTCAGGAGCGCCTTCACGAGGTCCCCGGGTACCAGCCGCGGCCACAGCACCTCGACCGCTCGGTCGACGCCGGCGTCGTCGAGGAGATCGGCTCGGATGGCGTCCAGGTCCAGCTCGTGGACCGGACCCGAGTCGGCCGCACCTTCGGCACGGTGCTGGGCGGCTCCCGTGAACCGGTCGAGGTCCATGCCCGTCATCCTGGCGGCATCGGCGTCGATCTGCTCCAGGAGGTCGCCCATGTCTCGTTGCATCGCGTCGGTGACGGCGTCGACCAAGAGCTCCCTGAACACCTGGCGCGCGGGGTTGTGCCCCGGTGCGGCCGCCACGGCGGCGTCGCGTGCCGTGGCGACCTCCTCGCCGGACAGGTGAACCAGTTCCTGTCCGACCCGCACGGTGAAGTCACCGGCGGGGGCTTGGTGGACGCGCAGCAGGCCGGCCAAGGCGTCGGCGAGGTCGGAGCTGCCCTTGAGACGCGCCGTATCGAACGGGTCCACCGTGTCCGTGGACACTCCGGCCAGTTCCCGGCAGGTCGCCAGAACGACGTCGTTCTCTCCGAGCGAGGGAAGGACCTGGGAGATGTATTCGAGGAACCGGGCGTTCGGGCCCACCACCAGGACACCCTCCTCCGCGGCGCGCGGGAACGCGTACAGGACATAGGCCGCCCGGTGCAGGGCGACCACCGTCTTGCCGGTGCCGGGCCCGCCCTGCACCACGGTCACCCCGCGGTGGGCGGAGCGGACGATCTCGTCCTGCTCGGCCTGCAGCGTCGCGACGGCCGCGTGCATCCTGCCCGTACGCCGTGCCGACAGAGCCTCGGTCAACGGGCCGTCCCCCACGACGTCCTCGTCGGTCGGGGCGGTCCCGTCCAGCAGTTCGTCGCTCACCGAGATGACCGAGCGCCCCTCGAGGCGCAGGTGCCGACGCCGCCGCAGGTCCATCGAGTGGACCGGTGTCGCCTCGTAGAAGGGCCGCGCCGCGTTCGCGCGCCAGTCCACGAGCAGAGGCAGGTCATCCTCCTCCGTATGCAGTCCGATCCGCCCGATGCGCAGGGCCGTGCCGTCCGTCCAGTCGATGCGCCCGAAGACCAGCCCCTTTTCGGCGCCCTCCAGCCGGCCGATATCCTTGGCCAGACGCTCGGCGGCGATTTCTCTCTCGTATGCCTCACCGGCGCTTTCCGCCGGGGCCTTCAGCACATTCGCTCGGTGCACTCGCGCCTCGGCAAGCCGCTCGGTGAGCAACTCATATAAGGAAGACACATAATCCCGCTCCGATTCAACTGCACGCACAGCGGGATTACTCATTTTCGACAACAGGGGGCTCCTTCGATTCGAGCCACACCATACGGTCAAAGTTCCCTGAAGGTAAGTCTTGACTTACTTGGTAAGCCATGACCCTGTGGCGGAATCCATGACGGCTGCCCGTATGGCGTGCGACGCATTCCGCCGTTCCGCATATCGCTAATTGCGCTCCCGACGCCCGCCTGCCTTATGGCGATCCCGCCCTTGGATGCCGGCGATGTTTGCCGCACTCGGGGAAAGGGGGGAAGGGCGGGCGAGCCGACCAGCGCCATCGAGCTCACTGCCAGGGGGCATCTGGTCGCTTCGTCCGGCGACCCGCCCGAGGAGACGAGCACGGGATGGGGTCAAGCCCCCGACCGGTCCACCACTGCCCGACCCGTGCCGACGGCCCCATCTCAAGACCGAAGCGCCACACCGCCGTCGGTCGCGGCCGACCCAGAGAACGGATCGGTGAACTCTCACCCCGCTCGCCGCCGCGACACCCGGCGGCAGGCCCATCCATACCCGGACCACCCGACCCGGCGCCGCCCAACATGGATCCGCCGGTCTTCGGCCACCGCGTCTTCGATGTCGTCAAAGGAACGAATGAAAGGCGCGGCGGGCGTCCAATCAACCCGGGCTGTCCGGGGCCCGGCGGCGGCGCCGCTCCCATCAGATCCGATGACGGCTGATGGCGGCTGATGAGGCTGATGACAGGGTTTGCTGACCGCTAGGGTCGAATGCGGCCACCACAACAGGGAGCGGCATGGCCACCCTGGTCGACGAACGGGTGTCGACCGACCAGCAGTCGACGGACTGCCAGAACCTGGTGCTGGACGAGGCCTGGATCGAGACCCCGGTTGTGGCTTCGAGGAGCAGGTCGGGACCTCCAGCCGCCTTCACCCGCTGGAGCGGCCGAAGTTCGGCGAGCTGCGCGCGTACGCGCGGCCGGGCGACACTGTGCACATCTCCGTGATGTTCCGCCCGGTGCGCGGTACCGGGTACATCCTCGACGTACTCGACGTCCTGCACCGCGACCGCCTCGCCCTGCGCATCCACCGAGGTAGCTGTCTCGCGGGCGCAGTCCTGTCGGACGACGTCATGCCAGGCGTCGTGCAACTGTCCACGGGAGCGTGGTGGGATCCGGTCCGGCCGGGCCTGAGCGGAACATTGGACCGCCACGGCAATCCGAACGTTCTCACGGCGGATCGGCCGTGCTCGCGCCTGTCTCAAAAACCGAGTGCTCTCAGTGCGCTGGTCGACATCGAGTTGTACGGCGATTCCCTTCCTGATGTGCTCGCCTTTACACCACCAAACATCGAACAATGACACGAAGGCTTCCTGCCTCGTCGGGCAAGATTCCGTGTACGCCATCGTCAGGCGCCGTAACAGGCTGGCGCTGCCGCCGAGAGGCTCTCCACTTGTCGTTTGCGCTTGCGTAATGACATGAATACTGTGCGCAGTCATGACTGCACTTTAGAGGTCGTCTCGATTGGTAGATCGGCGTGCGGGTGACCCGGCGGACTGCGTCCCTCGGTGTTGGTGCGACGATGCGGAGATGCGCGATCACAATGAACTGATCAACGTCGACGACCCTGCATGGCCGCTCCTTCTCCAGGAGCTGTCCGGCACCGACGTACCAGTTGAGGTCCTGCCCGGCGATACCGCGGCAGGCCGAGCCTCCCTGCTGCAACTACAGGTCTCCGCCGGGTCGAATTTGGGCGGCATCGTACTGAACTGCGGCGGTCTGCTCGTGGACGGTGGATGGCTGCGGATCTTCGGAAGCCCAAGCGACGCCGGGCTGCCTGGCCTGGCCGAGGTCAACGCCATGCCCTCGGCATTCGATCCCCCATGGCGGCCTGGCGCTGGTCTCGTGGTTGCGCACGACGTGCTGGGCGGGGTCTTCGTGCTCAACGGGGGTAACCCCCGTGAGGCCGGTCGGCCCGGCGATCCAGGCGAGATCCTCTACTTCGCCCCTGATGCGCTCGGCTGGGAGGCCTTGGGCGCCGGCCACTCGGCGTGGTTGTCCTGGATCTTCTCCGGAGGTCTCCAGGAGTTCTATGAAGGCCTGCGGTGGGACGGCTGGCGCAGTGAGGTCTCCGTGCTGGAAGGCCGGCAGGGACTGTCGTTCTTCCCGCCGTTGTGGTCGGCCGAGGCGCGCCAGGATCTGTCGGCGACCAGCCGTCGCGCGGTGCCCATGGCGGAGCTCCTTGGCGTGAGCCGCGACTCATGCCTTCAGCTCGACGGCGCTGACCCGGGGTTTCTCGGAGTCGTATGAACGGGCTCACCCGTCCAGATGCCGGTAGCAGATGAGGGTGGCGGCGATGCCGGCGAACGCCAGGAAGTGTTCGGCCTTGGGCTCGTAGCGGCGGTGTAGACGGCGGCATCCAGCGAGCCAGGCCACCGTTCGTTCCACTGTCCAACGGTGGCGGCCCAGGCACTGAGAGGATTCGATGCCTTTTCGGGCGATGCGCGGGGTGATGTTGCGGGAGCGCAGCCACCTTCGCAGGTGGTCGTAGTCGTACCCCTTGTCGCCATGGAGTTTGGCGGGCCGTCGTCGACGCGGTCCGCGGCGGGAGCGGATGGGCGGGATGCCGCGGACAAGGGGTTCGAGGCCCTGGCTGTCGTGGGTGTTCGCGCCGGAGATCCCGATGGAGAGGGGCAGACCGGACCGGTCGGTGATCAAGTGGATTTTTGAGCCCTTCTTGCCGCGATCTACGGGATTCGGACCTGTCAGATCCCCCCTTTGAGGGCCCGCATGTTCACCGAATCGACCGCGCACCGCGACCAGTCCAGTATCCCCGCGTGCGCCGAGTTCGTCCAGGACCACGCGGTGGAGCTTGCCCCAAACCCCGGCTCGACTCCACTCGGTGAACCGACGGTGCGCAGTCGCTCCAGACGGACCGAAGACCGGCGGCAGCTGCCGCCAGGTACAGCCCGTCGTGGCCACGAACATGATCGCCGCCAGCACCTCGCGATCACCATGCCGCCGTCGGCCACCGTCCTGGGGACGCACCGGAGCAGCCGGGACCACCCGCTGAAAGAACTCCCACAACCCGTCCGGAACCAGGCGCTCCACCCACGTCATCACTACAGCCAGCCTAGTGATCAACCCAGTTGAGACGACCTCTTACTGAGGTTTTCTGTTCGGCGTCGGTCAGTGACGGTTCATGGTCCCTTCGGTATGACGGTGGGGTGAGATATCCGGAGGGTTGGGGGCTGACCTCTGAGATTCGGGCATTTCGTGAGGGGATCCGGCTTCAGTCCGTCAAGAGGTTCACGGCGGGTGAGAAGACCGCGGTAATCGAGCCCGCTGTCGATCCCCTGCCAGCCAGCCTGCCACCGGGCACTGGCAAGCGGTCCGGACCTGCCCTCGGACCGGACCGCTCGCACCGGGTGCTACTCCTCGCTAGGCCTCCTGGCCCGCTGAGTGGAAGTTGATGCGTTCCTTGATGACGGGGAAGCCGGCCTTGGTGAAGTTCGCGGCCATGGGGAAGTTGCCCTGGTCGGTCGATCCGGTGACGACCTCCGCGCCCTGCTCGACGAGGAGGTGGGTGCACTCCGCGAGGAGGTCGTAGGCGTAGCCGTGACCGCGCTGCTCCGGCAGGACTCCGATGAAGCCGATGGTCGGGCCGGAGGGGTTGTAAGCCGGTATGTGGATGCCGGCCAGGTCGCCCTCGGGCGTGTGCGCGATCTGCCACCACTCCCGTGGGGAGGGGCACCAGTGGAGGAAGTCGAGTTCCTCCTGGGCGGCCTGGTCGAGACCGCCCTCCTCGATGGCCCTGAGCGCGTGGGCGTCCAGGGTGACGGAATGGATGCGGCGAAACGCGTCGAAGAACACGGCGTCGTCGGGTTCGGCGCTGAAGCGCAGGCGTCCGGGCCGCTCGGGCAGACCTTGCTCCGGGGTCCAGCGGTACAGGAAGCGTTCCACCAGGAGTTCGTACCCAGCGGCTCGTGCGGCGGCGAAGCGCGTCTCGGCGCCGGCCCGCAGTTCGGGGTCGTCCCGCCAGCCGCTGGGCACGTTGATCTCGAGTTCGACCTGCCAGGGAGCGGAGCGCAGGAGTTCGGCTCCGGCCTCCTCCTCCCCCTCGGCCACGTCGAACCAGTTGATGTTGACGGGCTCCGAGTCGTCGGGGCCGCCCCACCACGCGCCGCGTGCAACGACTTCGCCATCGCGCAGGGCGACGCGCTTCCAGTGGGGGCGGAACCGAGTACGCCGATGACCCTCACGGGCGCCCAGGGGGTCGGGAAGTGCGTCAAAGAGATGTGCGTCGCTCGCGGAAAGCGCACGGATGACCAGATCGGTCATGGATTCCTCCGGGATACAGGCTGCTTGGAGCGCCCCCGGTCAGAACTGAGAAACCACGCCGGGATGCTGGAAGAGGGAGCGCTGGAAAGGTGTGAACCACACGGCACTCGCCTCCTTCCGTTCATCTCAGGGCGTGGAGCCACACGGTACGTGATCTTCCGCGGGTCCGTCCACGGATTTCTGCTGCCCTTGGAAGGAAGGGTTTCGCGGGAGGAGGCAGGGCGCTCTCAATGGCCCACGGGGCCTTACTACTGCGGTTCTCAGGGTGGGGTCAGCGGGTTGATGGCCAGGCCGGTGGAGGTGAGGCAGCCGTCGATCAGGCGAGGCCGAAGCTGAATCTTGCGTAACTCGCGTCGCAGTACGCGGTCGAGGTCGTCGGGTGTGTCGAAGGCGGTGTTGGCCATCGCTCGGCGTACCAGTGACCAGAAGGTCTCGACGGGGTTCAGGTCAGGGGCGTAGGGCGGGAGGCGGACGGTGGTGAGCCAGTCATGCTCGGCCTCATAGCGTTTCAGCCCGGCTGCGAGGTGGGTGTTGAGGTGTTCCAGACCACCACGATCGGTCCTCCGAGCTGGATGTGCGCCCGCACCAGGAGGTCGCGGTAGTCCTTCCAAGAGAAGCTTTTGCGTGCGCCCTTGAGGAGGATGTGGGCGCGGGGTCGGTAGATGAGACGGGCCGGTTCGCCGGGTTTGTAGCAGCACAGTGCGGCGATCAAGGTCCTGCGGCGGGAGCGGCCGCGGACGCGGATGACGGGGGTGTGTCCGCGCCGGCCCCAGGTGCGGGCGCGGGGCGGCGCCATGGAGAATCCGGCCTCGTCCTCGAAGACGATCCAGCCCCCGTGGGCCGCCGCGACGCTTTTACCCGCGGCCACACCTCCTTCTTCCACAGCTCGACGGAGTCCTCGTCGCGTTCGAGTGCTCTGCGGGCGGGCGCCTGCCAGGACCAGCCGTGCCGTTTCAGCAGCCGCCAGACCGTCGCCACCGACAGCGTCAAACACAAACGGCGGCGGATCACCGCCTGGACGCGGACCAGGGTCCACCGCTCATCCTTGAAACCGTGTGCTGACGGGCCCTTGCCGAGCTCGTCCTCGAGAACGGCGAACTGGGCGTCGGTCACGGTCGGGCAGTTCGCCGGCCCACTCGAGCGAAGGGCCTCCATACCGCCCTCGCGCCAGGCACGGCGCCAGCGTTCCACCGATCGGACACTCACCCGCAGATCCTTCGCGATCACCACGGTCTTCTCACCCACCACGAACCGCACACCGGCATCGAGCCGGATCCCCTCACGAAACGCCCGACGCTCAGCAGTCAGGCCCCCACCCTCCGGATAACGCATACCACCGGCATACCGCAGGGATCATGACCCGTCACCACCCGACGACAACCCGAAAACCTCAGTAAGACCTCAAGTACGGCCAGTGGTTCAGGGGCGCCGACGTCGACGGCGACGGGTTCATCACCCAGCGGGACGTCCGAATGATGAGCGAGCGTCACATCGCCGCCCGCGGCACCGGACTCCACGACCGCTCGCCTGCTCACCGAGGGGATGGACGGGTTCTGGACGAACGTGATCGCCCCGATAGATCAGGACGGTGACGGGAAGGTCGATCTGATGGACATGACCGAAGGGTTCAGGCGGGTCCTGACCGACCCCGCCCTGTACCCGGAACAGATCGAGCCGGTGACCAACTGCTTCTTCGACCTGGTCGATCTCAACGGAGACGGCAAGATCGACCAGGCGGAGTTCCAGCAGATGTTCGACTCGGTCGCCGGCGTTCCCGGCGAGGACTGCGCCGCGGTCTTCGCGGCTTTGGACCAGGACGGCTCCGGTGCGCTGGACCGCGCCGAGTTCCACCAGGCGGTCTCGGAGTTCTTCTACGGTACTGACCCGGACGCTCCTGCCAACCACCTGTTCGGCAGGGTCGCCGGCTGTTCCAGATGCGGCCCCGTACGCCGCACGCCCACACCACTGCCGGTGTGGGCGTGCGGCGTGAAGACCTCAGGCCAGGCAGCGGGAGCTCTTCGACGGCGGCGTCGATGCACTTGGTGGTCCGGAGCGCGATGGCGTTGAGGACCAGGCGAAGCGTTCCACATGGCCCCCGTGGCCGCCAGAGAGCCCGCACGCGACTTGTACCGACGTCAGGGGGCGTCAACGCCCCGCGCAAGGCTCCTGAAGGGCTGCCGGGCGCCGAGCAGTATGTGTGAGACTCCCTCTGAATGATCACTCGGGGGGAGTTTCGCGTTGAACGCGCTGTTGAAGAGGGTGTGGATCGGGCTGGCCGCGACCTTGATCGTGAGTCTGGCCGCTGTGGTCCTGCCGGACCACATCCAGATAGAAGACGACGGGCGAATCCACCTGGGCGCGCCCGCGCCCACGCCGGCCCCGTCCACGGCGGCGCCCACACCGGAGTCCACGTCACCGCCCCTCACACGGGACGCCGTGGACGAGGTGATCCGGACCGCGGTCAGCGCGGCGGGCCTCGACCCGGCGCAGGGCCGCCCGACCGTCGCGGCCGACGCCAACTCGAACAGGACGGGCTGGATGGCTGTCCGCGAGAAGACCGCCGCACAGTCGGAGATGAACGCGATCTGCGCCGACCTGGAGCGCCTGGGCTGGACGCTGAACCCGAACGGCGACCGCCCCGACGCCTCGCGCAGCTACAAGCGCGGGGGCTGGTACCTGCTGGTGAGCACGTGGGGGAAGACCCAGGCGCCGTCCACCACGTCCGCCTTGACCGACTCGCAGACCTACCTGACCTTGACCGGGCTCCAGCTGAACCTTTCCGACATACCCCTCCCCGAGATCACCGTCCGCATCGGCTGACCCCTCGGAGAGAAGCCCACACCGTCATCCTGGGACACCCCGGCACCCCGACCCCCCGGCACCCCGACACCCCGACCCCCCGACACCCCGACACCCTGGGCCCGCGTCGAGGAGGTGGCGGTCGGCCAGGTGGAGTTGCTGGGAGACGTCGCTGCTTTTGTCGCCGCTGCTGCCTGCCGGCTCCGGTCAGCGGGGTGGCTCGCCCAGTGTGTGGGTCTCCTCGGTCGCGAACGGTACGGGCCGGGCCATCCATGCCCCCGGTTCGGGGTGGTTGCGACCCCTAGCCTGGTCAAGCCGTCGGTCGAGTGGCCGTTGCCGCCGGGACCGGCGCCCGGCCTCCCGACGGGGGGCGGGGGCCGGTCAGCCCTCGGCCAGGCGGGCCAGGCGGTTCAGCTGGCCGGCCAGGACCTCGGGCGCGGAGGACGGGACCGGGCCCGAGTTCCATGAGTGCGGCCCCGACACGGTCAGTGCGTAGAGTGCGTAGGGCCGAAGACGTCCGGGTTCCACTGGCCGACGGCTTTGAAGGAGTACCCGAAGTCGTACCGGGGGAGTTCCTCCCAGGGGATCAGCAGGTCCCCCGCCTTCATGGCCTGCCGCAGGCCAAGACTGGTGATGACCAGGTAGTGGCCGGGCGCACCAGGTCGGGGTCCTCGGCCAGCCACCGGTAGAGCGACCCCGTCGCTCCCGGCTCGACATCCTCATCGACGCGTACACGGAACTGCACGATGCCCCCCTGGCTCGATTCCGGGCGCGATGCCAACCCAACGCGGCCTGGTTGATGTGTAGTTGCATATTCCCGCGGGCGTTGCGGGGTCCAATGGCGCGCAGCGTGCCGGAGCACTCCGACAGGCGATTCATCCAGGGCGGCGGATCGAAGCACGACTACCGCGAGCTGAAGACCACTCTGGGCCTTGACCACTTCGAGGGTCGCTCCTTCACCGGGCCAGCGCGTCACTCTCGTCACCGCCGCCCACCTGTTCCTCACCGAGCAGCGCGCTCGAGTCATGAAGCAGGCATGCAGGCGCGTGGTGGGTTGACCGGCGTTGACCGGAGCCCGGATGCGTGGCCGCCGAGGCGGGCGGCACGCCCAGGGTCGGTCTCAAGCTCCTGCGATGCCCTGCCTGTCAAGGGTGCCTCTCCGGTCGCAGTCACAACCCCCTCGGCCATTTCCGCCCACACGCGACCGAGTTATTTGACTAGTCGTCAGATTCGACGTAGGAAATGCCCGTAATACGCCCCGTCTCGCCATCACCGTCATCCCTCACCGAAAGAGGCTCATTCATGGGAAAAAGGATCGCTGCAGTACTGGGCAGCGCGGCGCTGCTCGCCACCCCCCTGCTCGCCGGGTCCGCGTCGGCCGCCCCCTCGGGTGCCAACTGGGTGTGCGGAGCCCCCTGGACCGCCAGTCGCGCGGAAGGCCACGCCTCGATCCAGTACTGCGAGGGCAGGCGCGTCCTCGTAGCCTTAGTCACCGACGACAGGGCGGACGGCCGGTGCCCTCGCCTCTCCGGCTACCTGTACCACAACGGCTACTACGTAAACTCTGGGGGCGTCGGACCCAAGGGCGCCACCCGGTACGTCGAGATCTTCGCGCCTTCCGGTGACTACTTCTACACGGCCGGGCTGTCTTGGGAGAGTTGCTGACCCGCATGCGATCTCTCGGCTTCGCGACTCGGCCGTTCCAACAATGCGGCCAGGTGCGGTGCCAGACACCGCGGGCTCGGCAAGATCCGGAAGAGACGGCCTAACCCCTTCCGCGCGGCAATCGCGCGGAGCCGACCATCACACCGCCCGCAGGGATTGCAGCATTTCGTCGGTCCCAGGGCGCAGCGAGGCCTCGGAGCCATGAAAATCACGCGCTGGTGACAAGTAGCTCGATCAGGCGGTGGCAACTATCGCGATCCGTTCCGCAGCTTGACCCAGGTCAACCGGCCGAGCCGGTGACACCGTCGACGGGGAAGGGCATCGGCGAGGACCAGGTCGCACGGATCGCGGCTGGCCAGCCGTAGAAGGGGGTCGAGGGCTTCTGACAGCGGGCTCGGCCGGCGTACCGATCGCGGAGCGTCGCATCCGGATCGGAGCCCTCGACACCCTGCGCGGACAGCTCACTCGCCGCGACCGTGGCCGGCCGGCGTCACCCGCAGCCGTCCGCGCTGAGAGCGATCCGGGTATCGACCCAGAACAGTGGGACCCGGCCGCCCTGTGCGCGCGAAGTCGACCAGGCGCTCTGCCCTTTCCCTGCGGCGTACGCTGCCGGGTGCTGGCGGCGACGGGACCCCTGTGAGGCGACCGAAGCTCTGATCGTCGATCCGGGTCTTCCCGGCTTCTGCCGTGACGTTGATGACGCGGTGGCATTCTCGGCAGTTTACGTCGGCAAAAGAGGGTGGTTGTGTGATGGAGTCCGGGCGGGAGCTCGTAGCGGCGGCCCGGCGGAGGGACGCGGAGGCCGTGACCGTGCTGCTGGAGGCGGGAGCGGATCCGGAGACGGTCGCGGGCGACGGTCTCCCCGTACTGTGCCTGGCGGTCGCCGCCTATGACGCCGCCGTTGCGGGCGCGCTGGTCGGGGGCGGCGCGGACCCGGACCGCAAACTAACGGATGCAACGACGCCTCTCCTGCGGGCGGTCGATGGCGGCTCTCGGGCGGTGGTGAAAGCCCTGCTGGGGGACGATCCGCTGCGCCTCCCCGAAGCCGAACGGGAGCGGTTGCTCGCGTTGGCCCGGCACTGGTACGAGCGGGGCGCGGAGGAGGAACTCCGGGACAGGACGCGTGAGTTCGGTCCTGTTCACGAGGAGAACGTCGAGGACGGCGAGTACGACGAGGTGGCCCAGCTGACACTCGGCGGCCTCACGATCCGCGCTGGGCACGGAGCGGTCCTCACGGAACTGGAGACTGCTTTCGGAGTCCTGACGCCCGTGGACAAGCTGGTCGACAGGGCCGTGGCGCACGAGGATTGGGATCATGTCGACTGGGAGTCGGCCGTGGCGGCCCTCGCTCTTCGCCGGGACACGGAGACGTTCCTGGCAGTGATCGCGTACCGGCACGATCCGAACCCGCGCCGCCGTCAGTTCGTCCTCTCCGTATTCAAATCCTACCGGATGCACGCTTACCGGAACTTCTGGTTGCGGCAGGGGATCCCCTTCGGGAAGGAGACGGCGGACGTCCTCGTGGCCTGGGCCACAGACGGCAAGGAGGAGGACCCGTACGTCCTGGCCTGGGTGCTCTCGACCCTGTGCGGTCTGAAGCACCCCGAACGGGAGGCCGTGGGACTACGGCACGCTGGTCACCCGAGCCCGGACGTCCGGGTCGAAGTCCCCGACCTCGTATTCGACTGGGGCACGTGGCGCCCTCCCCTGGGTGCGGCCAAGGACGCCCTGCTGGTTCTCGCCTCAGACGAGGACCCGCGCGTGCGACGCAGGGCCGGCGCGACACTGATCGTGGGCGACGACGGGAGCGGCGAGTTCACCGAGGCCCTCGTCGGTCTCCTCCGTGACCCCGAATTCGAAGTACGCAAGTACATGGCGGACGGCATCAAGTCCTACAGCAGCGAAGCACGCACTCCGGCCGTGGCTGATGCCTTAGCGGCCCTGCGGGACGAGTGCGACCCAGCTGACAGGTGACGGCACTGCTTTTGGGTGACTGCCAGCACCCTCACTGCCTGGCTGCAGCACCCGGACTTCCGCCTCGTCAAGTAGGCCACTCACAGGCTCGCGTCCCGCTCCAGCGAACGCACCGCAGCGAGGGCACCTTGGGATCAGGCAGGAGCGAGGGGTCCGGAACACACCGGCAACCGCAGTCAGCAACACATCTGGCACACAAGCACCAGGCACCGCAGTTACCTTGCGGCGGCCATTGATCCAGATCGCGAGCAAACACCCTCGCCGGGACAAACGCACTTTGACGTTGGGCACGAGGGGTGCGTCGTCGTCGGCTTCCACTAGGCCGTCTCTTTCGGATCTTGCCTGATCACGCCTGCCGGGCCGGACGGACGGGAGAGCCGGCCATTTAATTGCTGGCGCGCGGTGCGCGGGCCTGCCTACTGTGAGGGCGCGACCGCGTCCCCCGATGCGCTCGGCTGCGGCTACTTCCTTCCGAAACCAAGTGACGCCGCAGCCACTTCTGATCTCGGGGTGGCGCGGGCGCCTGCCCCGCCCGTCCCTCCGCCCCGTCGGACGCCTCGGACGGGGCTTCCCATTGCCTTTGGATCCGGGGGGATTCCCTGCCTCGCCACACCCCGCGCACGTCGAAGATCTGGTCCGAGATGCTCGTGGCCCCGCACATCTCCGCCGCGGCGGCCCGTACCGCGTCCGATCCGTGGTCCCACCATCACCCCACCGGGGCGGACCCGCTCACTTACGAAGGCGGCCCCGGCTTCGTCCGGGAGCCGCGCGAGGAGCTCTTCCTCCTGGCCGTGGGGAACTTCGTCTCCCAGCAGACCTTTTACGAGAGCGGCCCGGAACGCGACGAGCGGTACACCCGCCTCGTGGGTGAACTCGCCCTCCAGGACCCCGCATGGACGGCCGGCCTGCTGCGTTGGCTCCGAGGCGAAGGAAACATGCGTACGGCCTCCCTGATCGGCGCGGCCGCGTACGTCAGGGCACGGCTCGCCGCCGGGTCCTGCGTGGGGCCGTCCAACCGGTCCGTCATCGACTCCGTGCTCCAGCGCGCCGACGAACCCGGCGAGTTGCTCGCCCACTGGACCTCGGCCTACGGGCGGAGCGTCCCACAGCCCGTGAAACGGGGCATCGCCGACGCCGTACGGCGGCTTTACTCCTCCCGCTCCCTGCTGAAGTACGACACCGCGTCCAAGGCCTTCCGCTTCGGCGACGTCCTCAACCTCGTCCACGCCACACCTGACCCGGCCAAGCCCTGGCAGGGCCAGCTGTTCCGGCACGCCCTGGACCGCCGGCATCACCCGCAGGACGCGCCGCCGCCGCCCGGCGACAGGCTGCTGACCGCACACCGGATCCTGATGGAGTTGCCGGCGGACGAGCGGCGGGCCGTGGTCACCGGGCCGGACGGCGCCGAGCGGCTGGCCGCGGCGGGCATGACCTGGGAGGCCCTGGCGGGCTGGCTCCAGGGACCGATGGACGCCGCCGTCTGGGAAGCCGTGATCCCCTCGATGGGACCGATGGCGCTGCTGCGCAACCTGCGCAACTTCGACGGGGCCGGGATCTCGGAGGAGGCGGCGGCCGGAGTCGCCGCACGGATCTCGGACGCCGAAGAGGTCGCCCGGTCCCGGCAGTTCCCCTTCCGCTACCTGGCCGCCCACCGCCACGCACGCTCGGCGCGCTGGTCGGCGCGGCTGGAGGTGGCGCTGAGCCACTCGCTGGCCAACGTACCGGCCCTGACCGGTCGGACCCTGATCCTGGTGGACCGGTCGGGGTCCATGTTCTACGACACCGTCTCGCCGCGGTCCACCCTGACCCGGGCGGACGCCGCGGCCGTTTTCGGCACGGCGCTGGCGATGCGCGCCGAGGAGGCGGACTTGGTGGAGTTCGGGTCGTCGAGCGCGCAGGTGCCGTTCCGGTCCGGGGAGCCGGTGCTCGACGTACTCAAACGGTTCAACAACCTCGGTGGCACCGACACCGCCAAGGCGGTACGCACCCACTACCGGGGCCACGAGAGGGTCCTGATCGTCACCGACGAGCAGACGGGCCCGCACCTAGGGCGCCGCGGTCCGGCGGAATCGGTCCCGGAGGACGTCCCGGTGTACACCTGGAACCTGGCGGGGTACCAGCCCGCCCACGGCCCCGGCGGCCCCAACCGGCACACCTTCGGCGGCCTGACGGACGCCGGGTTCCGGATGATCGGCCTCGTCGAGGCCGGCCGCGAGGCCCGATGGCCATGGACGTCACAGGACTAGGAGCTCTCTTCGGCCCACTTGCCGGCGGTTCGATAGCAGGACCTGCCGGCTCCGACGGAACTGCTGCCTGCGACGATGCGCAGGAGAGCTAGGACCTTGGGGTGGGGGACGGCGACCGTCCACTCGATGACGACCAAGCGGGCTCGACCTACGCCGAGCTCTACGAGCGCTACATGGAGTCGGACGAGGTTGCCGTGCCTACGGTGCCGCGCATCGCGGCCCACGTGGAAGCCCGCATGGCGTGATACCCGGACGATGTCGACCGCAGTGTCGTATGGGCATCGACGCCGGTCACCGACGAGTTCGTCGTGGCTGAACCTGGTGGAGCGGTGGTTCGCCGAGCTCACGCAGAGGAAGCTCAAGCGCGGAGTCCACCGCTCCGTCCAGGCACCTGAACGCGACATCCGGGCCTGGCTGGCCGACTGGAACGAGCAGCCCAGGCCCTTCGTCTGGACGAAGACAGCCGACGAAATCCTCGACAAAGTCGCCGCCTACTGCCACCGAATCTCTGACTCAGGTCACTAGCTCCCCATCTTCCCCACACCGTTCACGCTGCAACGAAGTGAGGTGGAGAGCGACAGCGTGTTTTCGAGAATCCCCATCAGGGTGGTGCGGCTGGACCGGGAGGGCGGGGCCGGGTGTCCGTCGGAGAAGCCGTCGGGGACGTCGGGCGGCTCGCCCGATTCCCCTTCGGCCTCCCCCTCCGAGGACGGGAAGGGCAACGTCACTGTTGGTTTCCTCGTCCTCGTCCTCGCCGGCGCCGCCGTCCTCGGGTCGGCGTCAAGCGGCTGCTGCTGCGGGGTTGAGCGTGGACCGGTGGGTCAGCAGGGGCTCACGTACCAGACCCAGCGCCAGTCGGCCGAGGGGTCGTAGCTGAGACCGCCGGGAGAGGTCCAGCCGAGGGCCTGGTTCCGGTCGTAGAACCTCGCGTACAGGGTCGAGCGCTGGTTGTTGATCCACGAGCCGGTCGTGTTCCACGTGATGCGGAACAGGTGGTTGCAGGTGAACATGTCGAACCGGTCACCCGTGTAGTCCTCGTACATGTAGGCGCACACGTACGAGTAGCGGCAGCCGCCCACCGTGTCGCCCGGGACCGCCGCAGCGTCGAGGTCTCGAGCCTTCTGCTCGCCGGGCAGCGCGAGCAGCAGCTCGCCGCCGGGCAGGGCGATCTTGTTGGCGCCGATCTGGGTGCCCTTGGTGCTCGCCAGGTAGCCGTCGACCCGCTTCTGCAGGCTCCTGGCCTGGGTGGCGTTCAGGCCGGCGCTCGCGGCCTGCGCCGTGAAGTCCGCCCGAGCCCCGTCGGCGGCTCCGGCCGCGCCCGGTACGGCCATGAGCACCAGGAGGGCCATGACGAGGGCGGCGAGGAGCTTGCCCAGCCCGTCGGACCGTAAGATTCCGTGCTTCGTCACTGCGTTGCCTCTCTGCTTCACACTTCGGCACGGTGCCGGCCACCACTGTGTGGGGAGGCGCCGACCTGCGTCGATGGCACGGCGCGCAGATTCGTTGCGCACCGAGCGCAGACAGGCCGCGGATGAGTGGGAGTTGGCCGGTACCCCGCTATCCCGACGCCCCGCCGAACGCCAACTATGGGCGTGTACACATCACCGTGGGGCGGGGGCTTCGTGACGGGTGCACAGCCACGTACACAAACGGTCAGCGTCCGCGCGCGAGACGGTTTCGAGTCGTGGGCGGGCATGGTCGGCGACCTCGTGATGCCGGTCTCCATCACCAGCCCGCACGTCGAGTGCTTCCGCGGCACGGCGACGGCGCTTGACCTCAACCATGTCGACCTGTCCGGGTTCGCCTTCTCGCCGATGTCTGCCCGGCGCGGCGCGGGGAACATCCGGCGCGCGGACCCGGAGAACTACTTCCTCTTCCTCGTCCACGGCAGCCCGGTCGGCCTGGAGCAGAACCGCAGCAACGCCCTGCTCCGCGCCGGTGACATGGCGCTCTTCGACTCCTCGCACCCGTTGAGCTGCGAGTTCCTCGACGAGGGCCGGCTCTCCCGCGTCTCCCTGCTGCGGGTGCCCCGGAGCGCCCTGCCGCTGCCCCAGGACCACGCCAACCGGCTCCTCGGCACCCGGCTCGCTCCTGGCACCGTCTCGGGTGCCCTGCTCGCCTCGTACCTGACCGGGCTGCGCACCCACGCCGAGCGCTCCGCCCCCGCCGAGCTGTCCCGCCTCGGCTCCGTCGGCCTCGATCTGTGCGCCGCGTATCTCGCTGCACAGTCCGGCGGCCCCGGCGCGCTGCCCGCCGAGACCCGCCGCCAGGTCCTGCTGGCCCGGATCCGGGCCTTCGTCAACCACAACCTGCCCGACCCGCGGCTCGGCCCGGACACCATCGCCGCCCACCACCACATCTCCGTACGGCTGCTCCATTCGCTGTTCCGCGAGGAGCCGGAGACCGTCGCCGCCACGATCCGCAGGCTCCGCCTCGAACGCAGCCGCGCCGACCTAGCCGACCCGCGGCTCGGCCACTCCAAGGTCGGCGAGATCGCGGCGCGCTGGGGCTTCCGCCACCCGGCGGACTTCAGCCGGGCCTTCCGCCGCGCGTACGGCATGCCACCCAGCGACTACCGCCACCTGGCGCTGCTGAGCGGTGCCGGACAGACCGAGGGCCCGGCACGATAACCCCTGGGCATACGTCAGGCTGGGAGGCATTCCGTGGTGGCCGCCCATGGACGCTGCGCTCGTGATGAGTCCGCACGCCGTGAATACGTCAATTGAGGCGGCTGCCTTGGGAGCCTTGGGAACGGGGACGCAGCTGCCGGTGTGGGGGCCGCGGATGAACGCGCCGTTGGGGTGGCCGGCCTTTCCGTCAAGCGGCAGGCCCACATCAGGATCGATGCGGGCGTGACGCCTGCTGGGCATGCCTGCGCGGTCGTGTCGTCCCAGGTAGAGACTCCTTGCCATTGCCTCCGGCACGCGGCAGCACCGCTTCACCCAGCCGTACGTTCTTACGCGCAAACCGGTACCGTCCCGAACGCGTTCGAACCCTGGCTCGGTCACGGCTGGAGAACTTCACCACTCGGACAGAGGAAACGATCATCCCCGGCCCGCGGAGCCCTACCGTGGAGTGGATGAAGCGCCTGTCAGCGGGCTTATCGGTGGCCGCAGCCCTGCTCCTGTCCGCCCCGCCCCCGGCGGCAGCCGTTGCTGCCGCTCCGTGTGTCAGGGGCGAGTCCGAGTCGCGGTCGCACAGCTCGGTGGACGACGGCGAGGTCAGATGGACGGCGAACACGGCCTACACCGACGCGTACAGGCACGCTCTCAAGGCGTGGCAGTACGCCGGTCACACGATCAAAATGGCCCCGGACTCGGCGACCACCGTCAACGACCTCGAGTTCGTGGACTACAACGACCCGAAGGACCGCGCCGCCGCGAAGTGGAACTACCGTGGAGGCCCGGGCCAGACCGACTACATCCGGTTCAACACGGCGGCGATGAAGAACGCGAGCCATACCAAGCGCCGGCAGATCGCGGCGCACGAGCTGGGCCACGCCCTGGGGCTGTGCCACAAGTCGGACGCGGGCGGGCCGGGCTACGTGCGGTCGCTGATGTGGCCGACGGCCCATGAGTACTTCGATCTCCCTCAGGACGTCGACAGAGCCAACTACTCCAAGCTGTGGGGCTGATCATGAGCGTGAAGACGTGGGCGGTTGCCGGGACGGCGGCCGCCGTGCTTCTCGGTGGCGGCGGTTGGTATGTCTGGGAGAGCAGCGGTGAGTCGCGCACGGAGAGCCTGTGCGGGACGCCGTCCGGAGGCACGGATGCCGAGGTGGCGACCAGCGCGCAGGGCATCGCCGTGGTCGAGGCCGCCGGCGAGCCCGTTCACGACCCGCAGGCCGTCGGCGCCGAGAATCCCGAGCTCGTCACGACGCCGGTACGGATCGTGGAGTCGATGAAGGGGAAGTTCGCCCCGGTCATCGGGGTGTCGCAGCGGGTGGAGCCCGGCGGGACACCCGGCTCCTTCGAGGTGGCCACCTCGAACCGCGAGGTGATGATGGAGCCCGGGGAGCGGTACGTGGTCGCGATCGGCCCCGGCGACCTGGAGGCCCGGCCGGGAACGACGACGTTCTCCACCCTGATCGAGCCCGCACGCCGGGGGACGGCCGGGGAGGCCGACTACTGGCGGGGCGTGATTGCGAAGGCGCCGCCGAAGCCGGTGTGCGATGACACCGTCATCCAGTAGGGTCTTGCGGCCGGGAGGGAGTGGTCAAGCCACCCGAGTGCAGGCCTCCTCGGGGTGGAATCGGGCCCCGTCCCGGCACGGCGGGCAGGTTGACTAACGCGTGGGGCGCTGCTCGCGACGGGCTACATCGAGCGTTGCTGGTGCGAGAGAGCACACGCGATCGCCCAGCGCGCCAGGAACGGCACCAGGGGCCCTGACCCCGAATCCTGGACACGGGGTACTGAGGATTTCGGGTTGTCGTCGGGTGGTGACGGTTCATGATCCCTGCGGTATGCCGGTGGTAGTCGTTATCCGTATGGTGGGGGCCTGACCTCTGTTGTTCCCTCCGAGCACGTCGCACGATTCTGCGTGTGGACCCGTGGCTGCGGCGCTGGACGCTGGACCGGAGCGTGAGGGACATCTACGACGCGGTCGTCAGCGTGCAGGACGCAGCGCACCTATCGACGCGGGTGTGTTCGCTGTTCCTGCGCTTGTCGCGTGGTGTGCGCGTGAGGCTGCGAGCCGCTACGCCGGGAACGGCGATGGCTGCTTCGGCCGCGGTTCGCTGGATGCGCTCCTGGGGATGCGGTCACCCTTCGCTCAGCTCAGCCCGTTCGTCGCTCGGCACGCGGGAGGGCTCCAGCACGGCGTCGACTTCTACGTCGACGGTAGTGACGGCGAGACCAAGAATATGCTCGGCTGCGTGCAGTACGGCTTGGCGCACTGCTTCGGCGCGCTCTCGCAACGGCTTGTCGAGCTTGGCCGCGACCGAGATGGCGACGGCATGGACGGCGCGGTTGCCGTTGGACGGGGTCAGACGGCAGCTGGCTGTGCGGGCGCCGGGCACGGTGTCGGCGGCCCGGCGCAGAATTTTGGCGCTTTCTGCGATGCGCAGGTCGTGCTCGGGGTCGGTCAGTCGCAGCAGGGTGCCCAGCTCTACCTCAGCGCGGACAGCGCTGATGATTCGGTTGGCGAGGCTGTGGCTGTCGGGTCGTTCCTCGGCGCGCAGAGCACGGGTGGCCAGGGCCAGCGCTCTCAGCCCTTCGATGGCTTCCTGGCAACTGGGGCAGTGGCCGATGTGCGGATCTGCCATGCCGACGGGGGTGCGTGCTTGTTCCCAGGCGCGGCCCAGGGGGCGTCCGCAGGGCAGGAACTCCGCGCCGGCGAGCATGTCGGCTTGTCCGCGCAGGGGTGCTTCGGCGCTCGTGGCGCACACGCTTTCGGGCTGGTCGCGGGAGGCCAGGTGCGGGTCTTCTAGCGCCATGGGCGCATCGCCTCCATCAGTATGCGTCGGGCGCGAGCAAGTCTGCCGCGTACCGTTTGTTCGCTGCTGCCCACCACGTGGGCGATTTCGTCGTAGTGCAGGTCATGCAGTTCCCGCAGGACCCAGCACGCGCGAAGCTCGGGGCGCAGTTCCAGTAGCGCTCGCATCAGGGCGGCTGTGGCTGCGTCGGCCTCTGCCACTCGGGGCGGTGAACTGCCCGCGTCTGCGGCAGCGGGTTCCGAAACGGTGTCCAGGGGAAGCGGGTGGGGCGGGCTGCGCAAAGTGTTGAGGCAGCAGTTCGTCACGATGCGGTACATCCACGTACCGAACGAGGCGCCGTGCCGGAATTCCGGCAGCTGCCTCCAGGCGCTGAGGAAGGCGTCCTGAACCGCGTCCTCGGCGTCCGCGCGGTTGCCGAGCAGATGCTGGGCGAGGGCGAGCAAACGGCTGCTGTGCCGGCGGACCAGGACGGCGAAGGCCTGTTCATCGCCTTCGCACGCCCATACCACCAGCACGCTGTCGTCCGGGCCGATGGAAGCGTCCTGATCGGCCACGGCGGCGACGGCCGACACCGAGTCCGGCCGCCGGGGAAAACCTGTGCCGGGCGGGGGAGGGGGGCTCGTCCGGTTGCGCATCCGTCGCTCGCTTCCTGCCGCAGAATCGCGGCCCGCGTATGCCCTCCTCGATGGTACGGCTGCGAGCGTGAGGAATGTCCGTGCCATGTGTCTAAAACATGAGGGCGCCGCACCGGCGCGCCCGGATCGACATCATGGGGAGGTCCTCATGTCGGACACCGTCAACCCCACCGCAAGCGGGGAGACGCCACGCTCTGCGGGTAAGGCCCTCGCGGGTCAGGCCGGAGCTTCGCCTGAGACACGGGGCCGGACGACCATCGCCGACAGCGTGGTCGAAAAGATCGCAGGTATGGCCACCCGTGAGGTGCCGGGCATCCACAGCCTCGGCTCAGGCATGGCCCGCACGCTCGGGGCAGTCACGGACAAGGTTCCCGGCGGCCGTCCCAGCGTGTCCCGCGGCGTGAAGGTCGAGGTGGGCGAGCGGCAGGCCGCCGTCGATCTCGATGTAGTCGTGGAGTACGGCGTCGCCATCGTGGACATCGCCGGCGACGTCCGCACCAGTGTCATCACAGCTGTGGAGCGCATGACCGGCCTTGAAGTCGTCGAGGTGAACATCAGCGTCGACGACGTCCACCTGCCCGACGAGGAGAGCGACGAGGAAACCACGGGCCGCGTGCAGTGACCCCTGGACCCGGCACGGCCACCGGGTCGAAAGACGACCGACGTGAAAGTTCAGGTGAGTGAGATGAGCGCAGCAACCGTGGGCCTGCTTGCCGGCATGGCCCTGGGCTTCGCCGCCTATTTCGGCGGCTTCTGGGCGTTCCTGCTCGTGGCGTTCCTGGGCCTGGTGGGCCTGATTATCGGCCGCATGCTGCAGGGTGA
This sequence comes from Streptomyces sp. NPDC060049, assembly GCF_042736715.1. NCBI lineage: Bacteria > Bacillati > Actinomycetota > Actinomycetes > Kitasatosporales > Streptomycetaceae > Streptomyces > Streptomyces sp. NPDC060049. The sequence goes on along the minus strand of NZ_JBHWVV010000012.1, from coordinate 162,026 downwards.
CCTCGAGCTGTCCGACTTCACCCGTTCCCGGGATGGGAAGTGACAACGCAACCCGGCGCTGCCCTGCCCGGGGCCGCGATCGTGCCGCCGGCCGAGCGCGGCGCCACCGCGATCCCGGAGAAGGTAGTGGCCCGCATCGCGGCCCGCGCCGCAAAGGAGGCACTGGCCGCACATATCACCTCGGCCGCCCAAGCGAAACTGGCGGCTCCTCAGGCTTCCGCGACCATCGGCAGCGGCTCGGCACGGTTGAGGCTGACAGTGGACCTGCCCTACCCGGCAGACCTCGCCACCACCTCCCGCCAGGTGCAGCACTACATCAGCGAGCGGGTAGCCCACCTCACCGGGATGCGCGTCACAGAGGTGGCCCTCGCCATCGAGCACCTGGTTTCCGCAGATGGCCAGGAACACCGGCGCGTGCAGTGAACCGGAGCGCATTCCCCCGGGAAGGAGAGCCGGAATGGAACGCGACCAAGAACCCCCAACCGCAACGGAGCAGCTCACCGCATCCGACGAGGTGACCTCCCGCACGGTGGAGCAACTGGCCAAACAGCCTGCGGCCGAACGCCCGCCGACTCCCCGCCCCTGGTCCACTCGCCGGATACCCGCCGCGCTCACGGCCCTGCTCATCGGGGCCGCGGCAGGCACCCTCTTGTTCGACGTCGTCAGGGTCCGCGCCGACCAGACTGCCGCAGCCTGGCGCACGCGCCTGGCCGACGAACTGGCCACCCGCCCACTGGACGACATCTGGATACAGATCGGTGCCGCCGTCATCACCGTCCTCGGCGTCTGGCTGCTCGTCATGGCACTCACCCCCGGTCTGCGCCACAGGCTGCCCCTGAAAACCCCCGACGCACAGACGCACGCCGTGCTGGACCGCGCCGGCGCAGAACTCCTGCTGCGGGATGCAGCGATGCGCGTTGCCGGTGTCAGTGCCGCCCGGGTCCGGATCTTCCACAACCGCATCGGAGCGCGCGCGGACGTGCGCTACCGCGCCCTCGCCGACGTCAAGGCCGATCTCCTGGTCGCTCTGCAAGCGGAACTCGACCGGCTGGAACTCGCGCGTCCTCCTCGGCTCGCCGTCAAGGTGCGCCCACGCCGCAAGTAGTCGGCACCTGGTCGGCCTGCCGCCGAGCGAGAGACGGGAATGGGATCCCATGAAGAGGAAATCCGCAATCAACCGAGTCCTCCTGGCCGTGGCAGGAATCGTCCTGCTGGGCACCGGCCTCCTGATCCTGGCGGGCAGTCTCGACCTCTACCGGCACTGGCGCATGACACCACCCGACGGCTGGCCCCTGATCACTCCCCAGGACGTCCTACTCGACGACGCCGGCCGCACTCGCTGGGTGGACGAGGGATGGTGGTGGCCCGCGGTCATCGCCGTTTTGGCCATCGTCGTCCTGCTCGCCCTGTGGTGGCTGCTGACACAACTGCGCCGCACTCATCCCGGCCCCCTACCCGTCGGCGCAGACCCCGTGGACGGAGTGGAACTGGGCGAGCGGTCCCTCAGCGACGCTCTGACAGCCGACGCCCGGCACCTGCCCGGTGTCCAACAGAGCCGCGCACGGCTGACAGGCTCCTCCCGGCATCCCGAAGCCCATTTCGACCTCGCCCTTACTCCCGACACCGAGCCCGGCCCCGTCCTGCAGGCGCTGTGCGACGGACCCCTGGAACGCGCCCGCCGGTCCACCGGCCGGCCCCTTCCGGCAAGGGCGCTGCTGCGGGTGTCCCCGCACAAAGCGCACCGCGCTGCATAGGGCTCCTGCGGTGCGGCCCCGAAAACGCCGGCAGTGCGCAGGCGCATCACCACGCCGGGAACTTTAGGCCCGCAGCGGCGGGTCGGCTTCGAGGGCGACGACCTGGGCAATTGGCTGGCACGGCAGAAGCAGCCGAGCACCTGGGCGCAGCTGTCGGCCGAGCAGCGGAACGGCTGGCCAACGTGGGCGTACAGGCGCCGGGGCACGCGGCTCTTCGGGAGCTGGTTCGCGCGGCGGTGCCGGCCACCATCGCGGCCGCGGCCGCTCCAGCCGCAGTTCGGGTATTGCGCGGGCTGAGCTCAGGAGGTCGCGGGGATGCCGGTGCCGGGGCCGTGCCAGTCGACGCACAGCGCGGTCGCGTCGTCTCGCGGCGGCCGGCCGTCATAGACGTCGGTGACCGCGCCGACCAGAGCGCGCACGACTTCACGCGGATGCTCGTCGGCCGTCTTGCGCAGGAGCCCCGGCAGGTCGACCGCTTCGGCTTCGCGTTCCTGCATGCCATCCGTGTGGAGCAGGAGACGGTCACCGGGGCGCAGGTCAAGGTCCTGGACCTGGTAAACGCCCAGGTGGTTGGTGAGGCCGAAGGGCAGGTTCACGGCCAGTTCGAGTTCGGTGACCGTGCCGTCGCGCAGGAGCAGTGGTTGGGGGTGGCCGGCGTTGACGATCTGGGCGCGGGTTCCGTCGAGGGCGATGCGCAGGAGCTGGCCGGTGACGAAGGTGCGGTGGCCGTGGTCGAGGAGGGCCTGGTGGGCTTGGCGGGCTTGTTCGGCGAGGTCTTGGCCGGCGCGGCGGGCGCCTCGGGAGGCGTTGACCAGGAGGGTGGCCATCAGGGACGCGTGGACGTCGTGGCCCATGGCGTCGGTGATGGACAGGTGCAGGGTGCCGTTGTCGAGGCTGTAGTCGTAGGTGTCGCCGGCGATGGTGGCAGCCGGGACCAGGGAGCCGGCCAGCGTGAACTGGGGGGCTTCGCAGGCAGCGGCGGAGGGCAGGAGCTGACGCTGGATCTCCGCGGCGACGCTGACGGTGGTGGTGCGGTTGCCCCAGTGGTAAAGGTCGGTGAACCGGCGGTCGGTGACGATGATGTACGCCAGCGCGTGCGCGGCCTCCTCCACCTGCTCCAGGACATCATCCGTGACCTCGGTGAGGTACAGCTCCAGGACGCCGATGGTGTCGCCGCGGTTCGTCACCGGCGCCAGCACCCGCTGCCCGTGATCGCCCTCCGGCCCCCGCACCAGCTTCTGGGTGCGCAGGACCTCGTCGTAGACGCCGCTGTCGGCGAGGGGAATCCGCTCGGCCTGGTCCTCCGGATGCATGCCCCCTGTGTCGTGGACCCGCAGCATGCGCCGGCCCACGATGTCGACGAACAGGAACGACACATAGCGTGCGCCGAACCGGTCCCGCAGATTACGTGCCACTACGTCGAGGGAGTCCACCGGAGCGGCAGCCTCCGCCGCCGCCAGCACCTCGGCCAGCCCGATCCGATCACGTGCCACGTCGGCCTCCACACGTCTTGGACCACAAGACAATACGTGGCCCGGTGAGGTACCGATCGCGCTTCCAACGCCCGGATGGCCGCATACGGCCTGCCGCGCGGTAGCCGGGGGCACCATGGTGGAGGCATGCCCACCAAGCTGATCGTCTACCCGCCCGACGAGTAGTGCCGTCTACCCGCCCGACGAGCAGTGCTGGCGTCGTGTCCGCTACGACGGCGTCGCCATCGGAGTCGCGCGCCGTCCGGCCGACATCCGCGTCTTCCTCGCCTCGGCCGGGCTCGAGGACGCCGAGGACGTGCACCTCACCGATCCCGAATCGTGGAATGGCGCGGCGCCGGCCCCGAAGCATGGGACCCGTCCCGCTGACGAGCTCGCCCCGGCCGACAGCAATCCGAACGGGCCGATAGCGGCTGCTACCAGGGGAGCTCCGCGCAGATGGTCTTGCCACCTTCTGCGACCGGCTTGATGCGGATGTGGGTGGCGAGTCGCTTGATCATGAACCATCCCCACCCGCCGGTCCCGTCCGTACTGGGGGGACCGCGGTCGGGGAGGTCGAGGGCCCTGCCGGGCAGGCTCACGGCAACACAGGTCGCTCAACTCACCCCAACACTGCACCTTGTACCCCTGCGTCCCTTCTGGCCCTGGGCACCCACCCACTTCTACGTGGCCCTGGCCTCGTGGTGCGCGTCAGCAACGGGGGCGGCGAAGAATTCGATGTCTGGTCCGGCGCCGGCCACCGAAGCGCCCTGGCACCGCTGGCCGACCTGCCCGTCGACTGGATCCGCTTCGACGGCTGACATCACGAGATCAGCGACAGAGTGCGTAATTCCCCAGGGACTGCGGTCACGCAATTCCCCAAGGCCTCGCGGGGGCAGACGTCATCAAACGGTTCGTCACTCCACCTGAACCAAGCACGAGAGTCACTGAGCCTTTTCAGCCTTGCCTCACCCTGGTGAGGCAACGCTGAAAAGGCTCACTGGCCGATATGAATCGTCCGCGTTCGTCACGGCGCCGTCGGCGGTTCATCAGATGGTGCGTATTCGTGTTCATCGGACGCCCGGGCCGGACGGGTGTGGCTACGGTCGATCGCGTCGTCCCACAGGGGGCGGCACCGGTCGAGTGCCGCACGTGCCAGGACCGTCCCGGCCTTCCTGCGCTGGTGCGGAGCGCGCCCGGGCGGCTCCTAGGGAGTGGACATGGGTTCTGTTGGACGTAGGACCGTCGCGGTGATGGCAGCCGCTCTGGCGTCGCTGGGCGCGGGGAGCGGTGTCACCGCGACCGCGACCCCCTCGTCGCCCGCGCCGTGCAACGGCGCGGAATGCCCCAGCCTGAAGCCGGTCAGGCTCACGACCAGCCAGGCCACCCTGAACGTCACCCAGATGCAGCTGGAGAACATCCACGCGATGCTCTCCGACGCCCTCACCGGGGAACCCATCCGGGGAGCGAAGATCGTGTTCGCCACCGTCGGCGGCCGAACGCTCGGGGCTGCCTACACCGACTACGACGGCGTGGCCTCCATCACCGCCCCGGAGAATCTGGGCCCCGGAACCCTCCAGGAGCTGCTCGGCGGCTACGAAGCCGCGCTCGTCGGCGACGGCATCCACGCGCCCGTCGGGGCCCACGGGGCGATCACCGTCGGCACCGACCAGGGGCCCGGGCTACCGGGCTCCCCGTGCTCGCTCTGCAGTGACCGCGGGCTCAAGCAGGACGTGGTCCCGGTCGACTGGAGCCGGTGACGATGCGGATCCTCCACCGGCGGGCCCGGGCGGCCGGCGACGCTTCTCCGGACCCCGGCGCGGCAGGTACGCGGGACAGCACCGCCGCGGCCCCGGTCGGCGCGGTCAACGGCTTCGCCGTCCTGGAGACCGTGGCCGCGCTACCGGTCAGCACCTGGCGCTACCTCTGGGAGCCCGACGACGTCCTTCACCTCGGGCCGATGGCCCAGGACTGGCACGCCGCTTTCGGCTTCAACCGGGACGACACCAGGATCCCCGTCGTCGACGGCCTCGGCGTGGCCCTGGTCTGCATCCAGGCGCTCCACCGCCACGTGGAGGAACTCCAGGCCGAAGTGACTCGGCTGCGCGAGACCACGACCCCGTCCGAGGTGGGGCGATGACGGCGGACAGTCTCTCGCCGGTGTCCACGGACGCGATCTGGCGGCTTCCGGCAACGGTCTGCCGCATCACCGGGTTCCTGGGCGAGTGGACGGCCGGCCTCCTGCTGGACCGCGCCATCGCCTCCACGGGCGACCGGCTGAAGCCATCCATGGTCCGGGACCGGGAACTGGACCCCGACCTGCGCAGGTCCAGGTCGTGCCCCGACTTCGAGGCGCCCGAGCTACTGGCGGCCATTGACGACGTCCGGGAGGCGGTCGAGCACACGCTGGGAGTCGACTGCCGCTACACCGAACCCCGTTACGGCCTCAACGTGCACAACGACGGGGACTTCTACCGGCCGCACCAGGACACCAGCGCCGCGTACGCCACCCGACGTCTGCTCACCTTCGTCTACTACCTGCACCGCACGCCCCGGCCGTTCGGCGGCGGCGAGCTGCGCGTCTTCGACGCCGTCCTGCCCCTGCACACCGAGACGACCGGAGAGTGGGAGGAACGCACCTGGCGGGACTGGGAGCCCGAGCACGACAGCATCGTGTTCTTCCTGCCCACCGCCTGGCACGAGGTGCGACCGGTCGTGTGCCCTGGCAAGCAGCACGCGGACAGTCGCTTTGCCGTCAACGGCTGGTTGTGCGGGCCCGACCCGACGCAAGGCGGGGGCGACCAGTGCCGGTGAGAAGCGGGCCACAGCCTCATCCGCCGGCAGGGGCTAGCGCGTTGTCCACGCGCGTTCGCCGGGGTCGATCAGGCGGCGCCGCGAGGCTGTGGTCACCGGGACGGCCTCCCGCCCACTGAGGTCCAGCGCTGCCAGGCCCTTCTCGTTGAACGCGTGGATGACGTCCCGAACGGTGTCCTCATGAGCGGCGACCAGCTGGGCGATCGCCGTCGCCGGGGTCCCCGACGCCGACGCCATGATGATCAAAGCCCTTCGGACGCGCACCGACTCTCGTCTGCCCCGCCGGACGCTCCGCTGCAGCCTCTGTCCCTCTTCATCGGTCAACCGCCTTGCCCTGACCGGCTCTGCCATCCACGACCTCACCCTCGACAGCGATTGCGTTGCCATCGAGAGTGAGGCTGGCAGACGGCCGTCGACGGCGAGGTGGACCTTAGTGGTCAGCCCGCCCCGGGACCGGCCGAGGGCCTGATGCGCCTGCGAGCGGCCCGGATCTTCCAGTTCGTCCCCGTCTGCGGCCCCTTTTTGCGGGCGCCGGCCGCGTGCTGGTGGGCACGGTTGATCGTCGAGTCGACGGAGACGGTCCACTCCACCCGGCCCACCGCGTCGTCGCGGACCTGGACGTGCTCCGGCAGCTTCGCCCAGGTCCCGTCCGCTTTCCAGCGGGCGAACCGCTCGTAGACGGTCTGCCAGGGTCCGTACCGCTCGGGCAGATTGCGCCACGGAGCCCCGGTCCGCAGCCGCCACAGCACCCCGTTGACCACCTGCCGGTGATCACGCCACGGACGACCACGCCCATCCACCCGCGGCAACAGGGGCTCTATTCGCTCCCACGCCGCATCCGTCAACTCACCTCGACCTGCCACAAAATCAATGATCTGGGTGCTCACGCTCGGACTCCCGCGCGGGGTCCGTCACGAAACGGCTCAGCCGGTAGGTAGTCGGCAGCGCCAGGCGCCCGCACAGCGTGTCGATCCGGATCATCGAGCCGTCGACTCCTGCCTCCCGAAGACGGCGCAACCGCGTACGCATCTCCGCCTGGTCCCGAGTCTCAACGACCACTTCCCACTGTCCCGCGTCCGGCGCGGTGCGAGCAGCAAGCCGCTGCCGCGCGTCCTCTTGCCGCCGCCTTCTTTTCCCCTGTCCTGGCACCTGCCCAGAATCACTGGCCAGCGTCAGGGCGGCAAGGCAATTGGACCGAGCACGCACATCCCCGCTCGGTGATCATTTGTCAGACAGCCCTTAGCGGGCGTGGTGGTGCTGCCGCTGCCGACCGTTGTCCCGGTCCTGTACGCCCCCGTGGCGCCGTCACCGGCGAGTTCGCACCCCGGGGCGAGCCCCATCAAAGCTCGGGGGGGTTACCCCCCGTACGTCTCGGAGGTTGACCCCCTTTCGTGGCTGGGCATTCGAGGCAAAAATTCTCTCAAGTAACAGAAACGCAATTTGAGGAACAAAGCACATGGATGGACGCTGGAAGGGCATTGGCCGACGGGGACTGCTGGCCACCGCAGTGGCAGTGATGGGAGCGGTTCTCATTCCTGTGGCGGTTCACGCGGCACCCGCTGACATGGCTCAGGCGAAGCAGGGCGAGGTCCGCGCGCTGGAGCGCGCGGCGCACCCCCTGCGCTCGACGGAGCCGGGAGGAAACACGGCTGACCTGCGCCCTCTGGCCTCGATGGTCGGCGATGCCAAGGTGGTCGGCCTCGGTGAGGCCACTCACGGCTCCCACGAGTTCTTCACGATGAAGGATCGGGTCTTCCGATTCCTCGTGGAAAAGAAGGGGTTCACCACTTTCTCCCTCGAGATGAGCTGGCCCGCAGGGCTCCAGATCGACGACTATCTCCAGACCGGCAACGGAGACGTCCGTGAGATCGCCAAGGAGGCGTTGGGCAACTCCCCGTGGGAGCGGGAGGAATTCGTGAGCCTCCTCGAATGGATGCGAGATTACAACCGCAGCCACCCCGGCCGTACTGTCCACTTCATGGGCAACGACGTCGGCGCACCCAAACTGAGCGACGAGTTCTTCGGCAAGGTGACCGGCTACGTGCAGCGCAATAATCCAGCGGCGCTGCCACGGCTCAACGAGCTCTACGCCGGCCTGCGCCCGATCGACGACGTCTTCGCCTACCTGGCCAAGCCGCTCGAGGAACGCCGGCAGCTCGCCGCGAAGGCACAGCAGGCCCTGGAACTGGTCAGCAGCCGAAAGGGCTCGGACACGGAGGCCTTCACGTGGGCTGAGCAGAACGCCCGGTCCATCGCCCAGACCACCAAATTCCTCACGATGGACCTCACGGACCCCAACTCGGTGGCTACCTCCCAGCGCTTCCGCGACGAGGTGATGGCCCAGAATGTCACTTGGTGGCAGCAGCAAACCGGCGGCAAGGTGCTGCTGTCGGCACACAACGACCATGTCGGCTACATCGCCAGTGACGCCAAGATGTATCCCAAGACACAGGGATCGTTCCTGCGCGACACGATGGCCAACGATTACCTCCCGATCGGCTTCACCTTCAACGAGGGCTCCTTCCTGTCGAAGGACGCGGCCCTCGGCGGCGAATGGAAGAAGTTCACCGTGGGCGCCGCCGGCCCCGGCAGGAACGAAAACACCCTCGACCAGGTACGTCACCGGGACTTCTACCTCGACGTCCGCCACGCCCCGGCCACCGCGCGTGCCTGGCTGGACATCGCCCGGCCCACACTCAACCTCGGCACCCAGTTCCCCGCCGAACCGCGCGATGTGGCACTCGCCAAGTCTTTCGACGTCCTCGTCCACCTGCACAAGGTCCGGGAGGCTGACGCTCTGAAGCCCTGACTGTGGTCCCTGGGTCGTGAGAGACACCTGATGGCGGTCCGTCTTCCCCGGACAGCATGACCTGCCAGTACGCGACCACCTGGGTAGCCACCAAGCTGCGCTGGGGCCTGGCCGCGGAAGACGCCGAACGGCAGGCGCTCCTGGGTCTGGTGGAGGACTGCCCCGACACCACGGTCGTATACGAGCCCGTCTCTTGATCGAACGGACACGGAGCCGGTCCCTTGTGTCAGATCTGTGAGGGCCTGCGATCCGCGGCGTGAGAGACCGCCTCTGACGCCCCCGCGCGGGCCGCCACCACACCGGTGGCGGCCCGCGCCGTCCTGCTGATGTGTGAGGGGTTGACACGTCGGCCGTGGTTCCGGCTGGGAGAAAGGGGCGGGATGGAGAGCCCCAGGAGCTGGTGGAGCGCAGGTGTCGGGCTGTGCGATGTGGCGGCCTGCGGCTTCCCGGACAAGGCGGCGGAGCAGGCCGTTGAGCTGGTCGAAGTCTCTGACCGCCGGAAGCTGTCGGCCGTCGAGCCGCTGAAGGACCTGCGTGAACTCATCGTTTTGACCAGTCCGATGAGTACTCGGGTCAGGTTGCCGATGCCGGCATCACGGACGATGAGCCCGTCCGAGACCCAGAGCAGCGGCCTCCCAAAGCGCTCGTGGCCGGTGGCGGGATCACCGCCAGGTGCGTCTGCCCCGGGCCGGTGGCGGGTCAGATCCAGCCGCGGCGGACCGCGACGACGCCGGCCTGGAAACGGTTCACCGCGCCCAGGAGTTCGTGGAGGCGGCTCATGCGTCGGCGCATGGTGCGGACCGACCAGCCGAGCTGGCGGGCTATGGCCTCGTCCTTGAGGCCGCTGACCAGCAGGGTGAGCACCAGGCGGTCCTCCTCACCGAGCGGGTCCTCGGCGGGCACGTCGAGCGGCAGTGCCTGTTTCCAGCACAGCTCCCAGTAGTCCGTGAGGGCGTCCAGCAGGGCGGAAGGGCGGATGACCGCAGCGCGCACGCCGTCGAGGTCCAGGGAGAGCGGCATCAGCGCCAGCCGGCGATCCGCGATGGCCAGTTTGATCCGCAAGCCCGGCATCACCCGGGCCTGCTCGCCGCGGCGCACGAGTCCGCGGATGTCCTCGAGCACCCCCGGCCACTCCAGCGCCTCGGGGGCGTAGACCGCGCGGTAACGCACGCCGCGCCCCAGCGCCGTGCTCTCCACCGGGTTGGAGGTGGTCAGTGCGTACGGCGGCCGGTCCAGTGTCATGACGTCCTCGCGCGCCTCCTGCTGGAGGCGGACGAACCAGCGGCCGAGCGCCTCGCGGCCGGTGGCGATCTCCACCTCATCCTCTCCTGCGGTGCCGGCCTGAGCCGCCGCAAAGAGGCGGGACAGCTCGCCCGCCGCCGAACGGACCCGGTCCAACTCCGCGGCCCTGGTGCGTACCAGGGACTCGACCGCGGCTCCCGGCTCGATCGCCGCGTACCGGCGGCGGACGCCCGCGAGCCGCCCGACCAGGCCGTGGTCGTGCAGCCGGTCCAGCGCCCTGGCGGCGCGGAGAGGGGAGCAGCCGAGGTCGGCGGCGAGCTCGGTCGGGACCGCCGTACGCCGGGTCAACACGGCCCTGTAGACGCTCTCGTCGAACGGATCGATACCTGCGGCGGTGAGCTCGTTCGTCATATGCGGATACTGGCCCACTTGTGCCAGCGGCAGCAATGGGCCGACAGAAGCCGTTGTACGGAGAGTGACTTCGGCGCTAGGACTACTACCCATGGCCAAGAACCCACGAAGAATCCGACGCCTGGTGGCCGTCACGGTCACCACCGTCGCGCTCGCCGGGACGCTCACCGCGATACCCGGCACCGCGACCGCGCAGTCACCCGACCCGAACCAGCGGGTCATCGTCGAACTGTCCGGGGACGCCGCCGTCGCAGCCGCGCCCGGCGGCTCGCTCACATCCCTGGCCGCCGGCACCGCCTCCGCCGTCGGCGACGCCCGGCGGGCCCTGGCGGAACGGCAGGACGCCTTCGTCGGAACGGTGCGGAAAGCCGGACTGCACCCCGCCTCACCCCGCCAACTCGGCCTGCTCGTCAACGCCGTGGCGATGACGGTGCCCGCCTCCGAGACGGCGCGGCTGGCCGCGCTGCCGGGCGTCATCGCCGTCCGGCCCGACACCCGGATTCAGGTGCGCACGGACAGCAGCGTGCCGCTGACCGGCGCGCCCGAGGTGTGGAAGCGCGAGGACCCGGCCGGGGTGAAGGCCACCGGCAAGGGCACCGTCGTGGCGGTCCTGGACAGCGGCGTGGACTACGGCCACCCCGACCTGGGCGGCGGCTTCGGCAAGGGCCACAAGGTCGTCGGCGGCTTCGACTTCGCCAATGGCGACGACGACCCGATGGACGACAACGGTCACGGCACCCACGTCGCGGGCATCATCGCGGGCAAGGCGGCCAAGAAGGGAGGCGTCACCGGCATGGCGCCCGACGCGCGCCTACTGGCCTACAAGGTCACCGGCGCCGACGGCAGCGGCTACACCTCCGACATCATCGCCGGCATCGAGGCGGCGGCCGACCCGGCCAACCCCCACCCGGCCGACGTCATCAACATGAGCCTCGGCGGCCCCGGTGACGGCACCGACCCGCTGGGCCGCGCGGCGACCGCCGCCGTGCGGGCCGGAGTGGTCGTCGTCGCGGCGGCGGGCAACGACGGACCCGGCAGCGGCACCGTCAACAGTCCGGCGTCGGCCGACGGCGTCATCGCGGTCGGGGCCTCCACCAGCGGGATGCGGACACCCAGCGCGTACCTGGCGGGCAAGGAGCCCGAACTGATCCAGACGTACCGGGGCATCCTGTCCGCGAACCCGCCCCGGGAACCGGTCACCGCGCCGCTCGTGGACGTCGGCGCGGGCACCGCCGAGGACTGGAAGCGGATCGGTGACGTACGGGGCAAGATCCTGCGGGCCGACGTTCTCGTCGCACCCGGTACGGACGTCCTGAGCCAGAGCGACATCGACTGGGCACGCGAGGCCGAGAAGCGCGGCGCGCTTGCCGTGCTCGGCGGCCTCCCGGCCCACGACGGACCCGTGCTCGCCGCCACCCCGGGAACGGTCGAGGCCCCGGCGACCCCCGCCCGCCCCGACCTCACCCGGACCGCCGCCTCCGGCGACTCGTTGCGCATGGACCGCCTGGTCGTCATGGGCATCGACACGACCCAGTACGCCCAGCTGAGCCGTGAACTGGCCGCCGGCCAGGTGTCCGTCACCCTGCGCGGCACTGACTCCACCGACGAGATCGCCTCGTTCTCGTCGCGCGGACCCGGCACCGGCTTCGGCCTCAAGCCCGACTTGGTCGCACCCGGCGTGGAGATCCGCTCCGCGATCCCCACCTCGATGTACGAACCCGGCGTCTACCGCATGTCGGGCACCTCGATGGCGAGCCCGCACGTCGCCGGAGCCGCCGCCCTGCTGCGCCAACTGCGCCCGGACCAGGACCCCGACGGGATCAGGTCCGCGCTGGTCGGCACCGCGAAGCAGCTCGCCGGCACCGGCCCCACCGTCCAGGGCAGCGGACGGCTCGACGTGGCCGCCGCGGCGTCGGCCACCCTCAGCGCCTTCCCGACGACCGTGTCGTTCGGCCTCGCCGACCTGGCGGACAGGACCGTCGGCGGCACCGCGAAGGTACGCCTGGCCAACCCCGGAAAGGAGCCGCTGACCATCACCCTCAGCAGTACCGGGCCCACCACCGTGTCCCCGGCGCGGGTCACCGTCCCCGCCGGGGGGTCCTCGACCGTCTCTGTCACCCTGCGCGCCGACCGCCCGGCCACCGACACGGAGATCAGCGGCCAGATCACGGCCACCCCCGCGCGCGGCCCGGCCCTCCGGGTGCCGTACCTGCTCGTCGTCCGGCACCTGGTCGTCCAGGCGTCCCCCGACCCGAGCGACGGCCGCTCCACCGTGCACGTCGCCGCCCCGGCCGCCCTGAACGCGCCGCCGGAGATCACCGTCACGCCGCCGCACGGCAAGGCCTTCACACTGCCCACCACCATGAACGGCGCCGGCTACTACCAGGCCGACGTGACCGGGAAGGCGGCCGGCGCCTACCAGCTGGCCGTGCGGGCCACGACCACCGACGGCCGGCGGATCACCGGAGCCGGCGCCTTCGAGGTCACCCCCGTCGGCAGCCGCGGCGACCGCTGGGAGCCCGTCGGCCCGAACAGCGAGGCCGGCCACGTCGCGCTCTCGCCCGCCCGGCCGAAGCAGGCCGTCGTGACCCAGTTCCGCAAGGCCGCCCCCTGGCTGACCACCGACGGAGGCGCCAACTGGCGCCAGGTGGGCCGGCTGCCCATCGCCGACGGCAACGGCACCGGAGCGGTCGTGGTCGACGCCCACCGCCCCGACCGCTGGTGGTACGCCGTGAACACGGCCGGCGACCCCACCCGCCGGGGCACGATCCTGCGCACCGACGACAACGGCCGTACCTGGCGCAAGCTCGACGTGCCCGACGCGCACATCGACGAGTTCGTCGCGGACGAGCAGACCCGTACCCTCGCCGCGATGGTCGACGGCACGCTGCTGGTCAGCACGGACGCGGGCGACAGTTGGGCGACGTACCCCACCGGCGTGACCGGTGACGTCCGCGACGCCACCCTCGTCGGCGACACCCTGTACCTGGCGACCTTCGACAGCGTCTGGCGGATCGACGGCGTCGGCAAGGGCGATCCCGGTACGGCGCACCTCGTCCTCGACGAGCCGGTGAGCACCATCCGCGGCATGGCGGCCGACTCCACCGTGGTGGCGGCCTACGTCCCCGGTACGGGCGTCCGCGGCTCCTACGACAAGGGCCGCACCTGGTCCACCCTGCTGCCCCTGGCGGAAGGCGGCAACGGACTGTCCGCCTCCGGCGGCGACCTGTACTTGCGCGCGCTGTTCGGCGCCGGGCAGGTGAGCCGCGACCACGGCAAGACCTGGAAGCCCGTACCCGCCCCCTCGAAGGCCGCCATCGCGATGGACTACGACCGCTGGGCCGACGGCTCGGTGACCGTGTCCAGCGAACAGGACGGCCTGTACCGCGGCTCGGCCGACGGCACCGGCTACCGGAGGATCGGCGTCCAGGGCCTGACCACCTTCGCCCTCGCGGCCAGCGGCGACCAACTGCTCGCCGGAACGGTGAGCGGCACCTACCGCACCGCGATCCCCGTCGCCGGCCCCGAGTGGGGCCAGTCCGGTGCAGAGGGCAGGACCGGTCGTCTCACCTCGCACATCGCCGTCTCGCCCAAGGACACCAAGGTGGTGTGGCAGGTCCGGCGCACCGCGACCGGCCTCTTCGAGGTCTCCCGCAGCGGTGACGCCGGCCGAACCTGGCAGGTGAAGGGCACGTCGTCGGAGATACCGACCTCGATCCTGGTCCACCCGGCCGACCCGGACCGGGTGGCGATCAGCTTCAGGAGCATCCTCGGCGACGGGCTGTTCGCGACTTCCGACGGCGGCAGGACATGGAAGAACCTCTTCCATGAGAGGTCCTTCGATGCCATGGCCGGTGACCCGCGCGACCCGCGGCGCCTCTGGCTCGGCAACGCCTCGGGCCTCTACCGCTCGGACGACGGCGGTGTCACCACGACCAAGGTCGCCGAAGGCCCCGTCTCCGCGATCGTGATGGACGGTCGACGCCTGGTCGTCGGCGGTTCGTCCGTCCGGGTCAGCACCGATGGCGGCAAGACCTTCCGCACTGCCGACACCGGCCCGCTCGCGGTCCACGTCTCGGACCTGCTGCGGGTCGGCGGTGCGCTCTACGCGGCCACCGCCGGCTCGACCGCGTCCGGACTCGTCCAGGGCGGCCGGGGCGTACTGCGCAGCACCGACAACGGTCTCACGTGGGAGAACATCTCGAGCGGTTTGCAGAACACCGACACCACCAAGCTGGCCGCCGCCCCCGACGGCCGCACGCTCTACGTCGGCGCGGTCGACGGCGGGGTACACCGCCTGAAGCTGCGCCGCTGACCCACCCTGCGCGTGACGAGCGTGACCGTATGACCGGCACGTCCGTATGACCGGCGCGAGCATGTGACCGGAACACGCCGACCGGGCCCGGAAGTCCCGGGCCCGGTCGGCACCCGTGCGCGTGGCCGGCGGAAGCCGGACGGGCGGCGGCCGCGAAGCACCGCAGCAGGTTCGGCATCGGGCCCCGCCGGTAACCGGGCGGCTTCCGCCTTCGGCCAATCTGACATTCCCCCACTGACCCAACGCCGTGCCTGCTGTTCGCCGCCCACGGCGCCCGCCACACCTTCGAGTACGAGTTGGCGACCATCCGGCAGGGCCTGCTGCACTGCGCGCTGACCGTCGGTGTCCTGCGCAAGGCCAAGGGACCTGGACGACGACACCGCCGTACGGTCGGGGCCGTCACCACCGGCGTCCTGCCCGACCTCGTGTTCGAGGCGCTGGACGGTGGCCGAAAGTGGCGTCGAACGCCACGCGCCCGGCGGGGGAGTGGACCTGGCGCTGAAGGGCGCGGGCGTCAAACTCTCGCGGTGCACCGTGCTCGCCCAGCTGATGCGGATGCCGCTGCCGCCGCTGGTCACACCCCGGGTGCTGGGGGTGGACGGCTTCGCGCTCCACGGCGACACCTACGGCACCCTCCTGGTCGGCGCCACCAGCCGACTCCCGCTCACACACTGGGAGGGCAGGGACGCCGAACTGCTCAGCCGATGGCTCCGAGAGCATGGGGCAACGGTCCCGGTCAGGTGCCGGGCGTCGGGCCGGGCGGCAGTGGCGCTGCGGCCAGCGGGGAAAGGCCCCAGGCGTGCCTGACCCGGTCGATGAGAACGAGGGCGCTGTACGGCGAGACGGCCAGTTCCAGGCGCATGTCGGCCAGACGTTGGACCGAGCCGTCCGGGTCTGCCAGCGCGACGTCGTGGCTGCGCCGGCGAAAGTCCGCAGGGGTGAAGATCTGAAGCAGGGTGAGCACGTATGCGACGTACGCGCGGGCTTCGGCGATCAGCGGGCGCGTGGCCTCAGGCAAGGCCGCCTCGTCCGGCCCGCCGGATCCCGGCACGCCGGGAGCGGGCAGGGCAGGCGTCGCCGGCGCCGCGAAGTCCCGTAGGGCGCGTACAAGGGCGGCGCCCTGTTCCGGGCGCGCTGCATCCAGCTGCTCGGTGAGGATCCGGTAGTCGACCATGACCGGGGCTGTCTCGGCTGTCCACGGCTGCGCGGCGAGCAGGGTCCGGAAGCCGGCCAGGGTGTCGGACAGTTCCTCGGCCAGCATCACGAGCGCGATGTCGCGCAGTTCCACGTACGGGGTACTCTGGCGCAGCTCGACCAGGCTGAGCGCGTAGCGGATGAGGTCCCGCGGGATGCCTCCGGACAGGGCGTGGGCGAGGATCGCGTACGGCAGGGGGAGCCGGGGCACGCGCTCCTCCAGGATCGCCACCGACTCGGCAGGCGTCATAGGGCGGACGTGCACGACGTCGTCGAAGGCGCTGTCCGTGGTGTCGCGGTACGGCATGCCGCGGCGTACGAATCCCGCGCTGACGTCCTCGGCCACCGACACCAGGCAGTAGACCCGCGGTACGCCGAGGATCGCCTTGACCTCGCCGAGGAACGTCCGCGCCTGTGCCGGGGTGGCCATCCGGTCCAGTTCGTCGATGCACAGGAACAACCGCCCGTCGCCCTGCCCGCCCAGCTCCTCCGCGATCGCCCCCACCAAGGACCGGAACTCCGCGACCAGCTGGGGGAAGTTCGGCGGCAGTGTGGAGAGGGTGGAGCCGTGCGCGCTCCCGAACGGGGTCCCGGGGGCGAGGCTGAGGGCGGCGGACGTGCCTTGGACCGTGCGGAGCCGGAAGAGCTGGTCCAGGCAGCGCCTCGTCAGGTCGGTCTGCGTCGCGTGCCGCTTGCGCCGCTCGAAGGAACAGTGGACGAGCAGCAGTCCGAGCAGGAGCACCGCGAGCCGGCCGGGGTTTTCGGCGTCGGACACGACCGGCCGGGTCGTCGGGTAGATCTTCATGCACCCGATGCAGGCCAGTCCCGCCGCGGTCAGCGCCACCAGCACGCGATCGCTTGCGGTCAGACGACGAGGGAAGTGCGAATACGTGACGAGCAGGAACGCGCACAGCGGTACGAGCAGCGTGACGAGGACGGTTGTCAGCCCATCCGAGGGCGCACCCGGTCGGCTGGTCCAGCTGGTTCGGTCGGGCACGATGTCGACGGCGTCGTACACGGCCACCAGAGCGTCCAGGACCGGCACCGCGACCAACAGCCAGCCGAGCGCCGACAGCAGCACCCAGCCGGCCCGGCGCTCCTCTCCCAGCCCGAGGAACCTTCGGAAGCGACCCGGCGCACGAAGACCCCACACCAGGAAGCTCGTCCAGGCGACCATCAGGCTGACCATGACGTACTGACCGCGCCAGAGCTCGCCCACCACGTGGGTAGCGTCCTGGGCGACACCCGTCGCGAAGGACATGAGGCCCGAACGGTGCCCGTTCCACCAAGCGCGTACCGTCACAGCAGCGCCCAGGACGAGTAGGGCGGCGGCGGGCAGGGCGAACAGGAGCCACCGCACGGCGTGGCGGGCCAGGCCCGCGGTTCGGCGGCCCAGCCGTACGAAGCCCGACAGCCGGGTGAAGTCGGGCACGGGTTGCCCGCTCCGCCGCAGGTACTGCTCGCACACGCCGACCAGGCAGGACAGCAGGAAGTCGTACGGGGTGTAGGCGGCGGGTACGGCGACACGGATCACCAGGTCGGGTTCCGCGACTTCCGCCGTCGCGGGCCGGAGCAGCCTGCTCGCGGCGTCCAGGAGAGTGGTCTTGCCCACGCCGCGCGGACCGCTGAGCGCGATGGTGCCGCCGTCGATCAGGCTCAGCTTGCGCGCCAACTGCCCGGCGCACAGGCTCCGTACGAAGAACCGGGAGTCCCGCCGCGCCCGCAGCCCGTGGTAGCCGTCGTACACGAGCACGGAGTGCGGGTCCTCGCCGAGCAGCGCTTCGATCACCTCGAGGAGGACCTGGCGCATGCTGCGGGCGGTGAACTCCGCTGCAAGCCGCCGCAGGGCGGCGTCGGCGTAGCCGGTGGCCGCCCACACCCCCAGGCGGAAGCGGACGTAGACGGGCATGTTGCGCAGCTGCCGGTATGCGCGAGGGCGGCGCCACAGCCAAGCGCCCACGGCAGGCGCGGCCACCACCGCTGCTACCCGCGAGGTGGACCAGAAAACGCCGGACCCGTTCGCGCTGACAAGCATGCCGACCATGACCAGGAGGGTTGCCACCGTGGCCGGTTCCAGCCCGATCTGGGCCCGGGCGCGGGCCAGGCGCCGCCGGTGCCTCACCCGCTCGTCAAGCGTCGAGCAGACGGCCTCGTGGTCGACCCTGGCAAGGAGCAGAACCCGTTCCACGGCGGCGGTTCCGTGCATGGCCGCGCGCACCGCGTCCGCAGTGACCTCCGGGCGGATCTGCAGCCGGTCGACGGTGGCTGGTTCGGCCAAGAGCTCCTCGACGCTGTTCCGGTAGACGGCGGCCTCCGCCGCGTAGCGCCAGCCGCGGAAGGACGAGAGCGGAAGCGCCGTGTCCGGCGTCGCCACCTCCGACGGTATCGCGATCGCGGTCATCACTCAGCTCCTCCCCACGGCGCAACCAGGCGAGCGTAGAACGACGGACGAGCGTCGCGCAGACGAACCCGCCATCCGGCTGCGCGGGCGGCGGCTGACGCCTGCCGGGCGCCGAGGCATTGCGCAGCAACAGCCCCATCAGATCTGTGAATGGGTCTGGTGGTGGCACCGGATGGGCGTCAGCGAGGACGGAGCGGTTGTCCCTGCTCGCGTTGCGCAGTGGTAGTGATCACGGCTGTCACGGGGTGACCAGCCGACTGCCGGGGAGTGACTGTGTGCAGGCGAATCGGCTGCCACCAGGGCACATTCACAGTGCCCGAGGCCTGGACCGTGACGAGCAGGCGCTCGCGCAGCTGGAGTAGGAGCTCGGTGTGCTCGGACGCATGGGAGGGGTACGTCCTCGGCGGGCCCGCTGCCGGCCTCAGGGTGGGGCATCCGTCCGCGTCGGCCTCTCTGCGGGCTGTGCAGTGGCGTTTCACCTCCGAACCGAAAGTCACATGATCAACGACTTCTGTTAGGACCTCTAAGCCGAGGTCAGCGCCGCGACACTCGGCGACACCGCGAGGCTGTCCGGCCGGTCGGGCCAGGCGACGGCGCAGTCCACCAGAAGCTGGAGCCTGGTGGCCAGACGGGTGGTCTCAGCGCCAGTCGTCGATCACATAGGCGTCGGGGTGGCTGTAACCGGGCTCGTTGGGCCGGTGCATCGTGACGCCCTGCAACCCAGTGCGGAAACCACGGTCGATCATGCGTCGATAGGCATCCGGGCGGCCCAGATTCATCCCGGCGTCCAGCTGACTCAGCCCGCGCTCGGCCGCCAGTTGTTCACATGCGTCGAGCAGTCGCTCGAAGCGGTCGGCGGCCTCCGGGCCAGGGCGTACGGTGCCAAATTTGACGAAACACACGTCCTCGCCGGCCTCCGATCCGGCTCCGCAGTGGCAGACGGCCAGGCCATCGAGCTCGGAGCCGCCGCCCTGGAGCAGGATGGTGTCACCGAGTCCCTGCGTGTGCACGGAGACGATCTCGCGTTCCAGGTCCAGGCCCTCGTACACGGCCCCGGTCAGTGCGCGACAGGCACTGAGGCAGGCGGGCTGCTCGGCGGCAGGCAGCTCGCTGTACATCACCCGGCCGGGGACCGCGGAGCCGCCCGCGACTTGCTTCTTCATGATGGCCGTGAGGAAGCGGGGCCAGAACCCGTACTTGCGGTAGAGCTCAAGGTGCTTGGGACTGTGCGAGAAGGTGAACAGGCCCAGGTGGCGGTTTCCCCAGGTGTCGAAGCAGTCCATGACCGGATCCATGAGGCGCTTGCCGACGCCCTGGTCCCACAGGTCCGGACGCACGGTCAACGGTCCGAAGTACCCGACGCTGCCCCAGTTGGCGGCGAAGTTCGATCCGGCCAGTTCACCCTCGATCGTCGCTGCGAAGGCCGCTTGCGGATCGGCCGCCCAGCGTGTGCGGACGTAATCGGCGGTCGCGAAGAACGTCTTCGGCTCGGGGACCCCGAGGAACGTCCCGAAGGCGACCCGGAAGATCTCATCGGCCTGATCCAGGTCCGCCTCGGCCAACGGGCGGACTGACACCAGGCCCGCGACGGTCTTCCGCTCCGCTGCCGGTGAGGTCATCGCTCTCTCCTTCTCGGACCCCCGTTTCATCACACCACGAGCAGCACCGCAGGGCGATGCGAAAGATCCCCCGACAGCGGAGGCCGGTGACCAGGCCCGATTGCCTTGCCTTCCCGCCCGTGAGCGCAGGACGCCGACACCGATCACCCGGGTCGGTTCAGTGCTCGGGCGAGTTCGCGATGGGCTGCCCGTGCTGCTTGCAGGTCTTCCGTTCGTTCGTCGAGCTGGCCCTGCAGATCGACTACTTGCTGTTGGAGAGTGGTGATCTGTCGTTGCAACTGGTCGATGTCGACGGAGTCACCGCCGAACGGGTCGGCTACTGGGCCGCCCGCGGCACCGCGGGCGACCTCGACACCGCACAGGCCGCTGCCGCCCTCGGACTCGACGAAGTTGCCGCACGCAGACTGATGGCACGCTTCGGGCGCCGGAGCCCCTACCGCTGACCGCTACACCGGGCGGGTTGGCGGCCTGCCCGGGCCGGCGTGCGAAGGAGGACCGGGCGGGCTCCGCAGACCAGCCTGCCAGGACAGCGCGCGTGGACGTGGTGGCCACGCGATGCCCGGGCGCGGGGGCGGGATCCGCTCTGGCGGCAGTAGAACCGGGCCGCCCAACCACCCACTGCGACAGAGGTCCGGCGCGTTGACCGGGCGGAGTGGAACCTCCTGCCCGTGGCCTGGCTCGGCTGGCTGCGCCGCACCGGATCTCGTCATGAGACCGGCCTCCCCTTGGAGGATGAGGGGAGGCCGGTCTGTGCAGGGCTTTGTGGTGCGGCTGGTTCAGATGGTGGTGCTGGATGTCACGGCGCGATGAGCGCGCCGGGTCCAGGATCTGGTGTGGTCAGTTCTTGCCGTGGTGGTCGGCCTTGTGGTGCCCGTCCGAGCCGCCATTGTTGATGCACACGTTGCCGAAGGCAGGGTTGAGGGCCCCGATGATGTTGACGGTGTTGCCGCAGATGTTGATCGGGATGTGGATGGGGGCCTGGAGGACGTTGCCGGACAGGACGCCGGGGGAGCCGATGGCAGCGCCCTCGGCCGCGGCGTCGGCGGCGGCCATGCCGGCCCCGCCTGCCAGGGCAGCACCAGCGGCGGCGATAACGGCTACGGTCTTGGCGATACGGAACATCAAGATCTCCTTGAACTCACTGTGCCGCGGGAGTACGGCACGGAC
Organism: Streptomyces sp. NPDC060049; assembly: GCF_042736715.1. NCBI lineage: Bacteria > Bacillati > Actinomycetota > Actinomycetes > Kitasatosporales > Streptomycetaceae > Streptomyces > Streptomyces sp. NPDC060049. The sequence continues at coordinate 140,831 of NZ_JBHWVV010000012.1, read as the reverse complement.
GACGTCCCCCACAACGGCCGAAGCCGCCCGCCCGTCACGGACGATGGGCCGAACGGTGAGCTCTTTCAGCCTTGCCGCCGCTCCAGCACCGGCGAAGACCGCCTTGCGACCGACTACCGTGACTGTTCGAGGTCGATTACCTCACCGCCGCACGAGTGGAAATCTGTCGTGGCTGGAGTAGATTACGACGCAGCCGAGCTGCGCCTCCGGCGGAGTACGTCGCTCCGATCGGGGCCGGTGGCGGGCCCTTGCCCTCAACGCCTGCCCGCGTTCGGGTCCAGGTCTCCGCGACGGCGGCCCGTTCCCGCTCCACCACCACGCTGGCTGCCGTGGCCTACGCGGTGACGGTGGCGGCTAGTGTCTGCCACACGCGTACTGTGCGGCGCCCTGTCAAGCCTCCGCCCCTCGCTCTGCGGCGGGACCGCGGGTTGGTGTTTCCGGGGGATGGGTCACCGGGCGAGTACGTGGCCGTCGTGGGGGCGGTGGTCGCGGGAGCGGCGCAGGTCGGTGGTGACGTAGGTGCGTTGCAGCCAGCGGTCTGCTCCGTCGTAGCGGGGGTGGAAGGCGGTGCGTCCGTGGACGGTGACGCGGTTGTCGATGATGACGAGATCGCCGGGTGTCAGGCGCAGGGTGTGGGCGGTTGCCTCGCAGGCGCGGCCGAATTCGCCCAGCGCTGCGGCGGCTCGGGGGGTGAGTGGGGTGGTGACGAGTTGAGCCATGCGTATGTCGGGGTCCTCCGCTGCTCCGGAAAGCACCGGTCGCGGCTTGGCGTCTGCCTTGCTCGTGGCGGAGTCGGGGCTGAAAGAAGGGGGTGGGGTGGTGGTGAACTCCGGTGTGAACAGGGCCTGGCGGTCGGCCGGGGTGAGGAGAGTCAGTGCTTGGCGGATGCCGGCGATGCGCATGCCGGCGATCCGGTCGTGGTCGGCGCGCAGGCACAGGAAGATCACATAGTCGGGTGGGTGGGGGTGGAAGCCGTTCTCGGTGTGGAAGGACAGCGGAACCGATCCTGCGTTGCCGTGGAAGGTCTCTTGCCCGGGCACGGGTACGACGTCCTGCACGAGGGCGCCGGACTTCTCAGCCCGGTAGGCGAGAGGCTCCCCGAGCCCACAGGCCACCATGGTGAGCACAGCGGCCGGGATGGTGGCCTTGCGCTGGACCGAGCCGGCTACGGTCGGTGTCGGGGGCAGGGCCGCCTGGTCGACGGGCATACCGCCGATCACCAAGGTGCCCGTCGGGCCGGAGTGCCGTCGAAACCGGCGCACCTCGCGGCGCAGCCCTATCGGAAGGTCCTCCCAAGAATCCCGGGCCAGCGCCACCCACTCGGGGCTGTCGACCTGGTCGTTCCCGCCGGTGCACAAGGTGCGGGCCACTCGCTCGCACGCATCGGTTTCCACCCGGTCAAGCTCCCGGCCGGGGCCGCTGCCGTGGGTGGTGTCGGGCATCGTCTGGGCCATGGAAGTCTCCTGCCGGGGATGTGGGCGGCGCACGCTGGGGCTCATGTGTGGCGCAGGCCGGCCACGGCGTCGGCGATGTAGTGGTCCCCGAATCGGATCAGGGAGGCGTACTGGGCAGCCCGTCGATGCCGCATGAGCCGCAGTTCGGCGACGGCGTTGTCGGGCCCTTCCGGTTTCTGAGCGATGGAACGATCCAGATGCACCATCGAGTACGCGAGGGTGACGTGCCGTTCACCATCGACGATGTCGGCCTCCAGGAGAGCGCCCCGCGCTTCGGCCAGCTCCGGGGCCCGCGTCGCCAGATCCTCGTAGGAGTCGGGAACGATGGACAACAGGTCTCGCATCGCCGCCCGGAACAGCTTGTATCCGCGGTGCTGGCGGCCGCTCAACGGGATGTCCACCGACGGAGGTGCCATGGTCTGGCGTATCGCCGCCATGTAGTAATCGGCCGGGATCGTACTGGCGTGGGTCATGGCCGCGGGGAAACCGCGCACGTACACCGTCGCGTCGGCCAGCCTCAGCAGCGCGGCGTCGCTGTCACCGTGGCGCAGGTGGCCGGCGGCGTCGGCCACGGCGACCGCGGCACAGACATTGAACAGGACATGGACCTGGTGGCCGATGAGCCACCGAGCGGTCCACACCTCCTCCAGCGACGCCCTCGTACCGGGCTCGGGAACGGCCACAGGTGGGTCGGAGTCACGGCCGGTGCCCGGCTTCGCGCCGGTGAGGTCGACTACCGCCTGGCGCATCCCGGCCAGCTCCAGTGCCAGGTCTGCGCCCGACAGTGGCGCATCACAGAGGTCTTGAAGACCGCGGTGGATGACCAGGACACCGTGCAGCGCGGCCTGCTGATCGGACAGTTCTTTTTCACGGACCCGGAAGAAGGATTGGCTGGTCGACTCGGCCGGCAGTCCCTCACCCGCCACGGCCGGCGCCTGATCCGACAGCGCGGCTGCCAATTCACCAGCAGCAGACGCGGCATGCCGCAGTACGAGGGTCCGCTCGACAGGTCTGGCATGGGTCGCCGCCCCGGCCAACACGCGCGCGGTGCGCACCGCCGCACCATCGACCCGTGAACCCAGAGCCGGGGTGGGGCGCCCGCCTCGGGGCAGGCGAAAGACGGCGACAGCAGGATGACCGGCAACCAGCGATAAGCCCATAGTCACAGATCTTGGTCATGAACACTTCACCCCAAACCTCGAACCACGCCATTCTCCGAACGGCGCAATGGAGAGAAGGGCAATTCCGGCGAAGCGTGATTTACCAGGCGGGAACTGGAGAGGCTCGACCCTAACCGGCACTTGGCTGTTTGCCTCAGCCGACAGGTGCCGGCGCCCAGCCCTCGCGAAGGCTGCGCTTCGGGCTCCCCCTGTCCGGAGACGAAGGGGCACATTCGGCGGAAGCGGCAGCGGCGGCAAGCAACAGCCGGCCTGCATTGCGCGGAGGGCTGCGTCAAGGCCGCCTGCCACCCCTTGGCACGCGGGCGCCCGAATTGGCGCGGGTGGGTCGGCGACGGTCTCACGCGTGCCGCCGACGTCACCGGATCCGCCGGTCCGCTTCCTGGTTCGGGTCCGGTGCTTCAGCCTGCCCCGACGGGCAGCGGCCCGACTCGGGACTCCAACCACACCGGCAGGTCCAGGAGCCGGACGCCTTCCTGTTCGTTGGGGTCGGTCCGTGCGACCAGGCACACCATGTCCTGGGTGCCGGGGTTCACCGGCATGTGGGGAGTGTCGGCCGGGATGTGGATGTAGTCGCCCGCCTGCAGAAGCACATGCTCAACCAGTCCCTCTCCGTGCCAGACCTCGACCTGGCCGGACTGGATGAAGATGGCCGACTCGTGACCCTCGTGCAGGTGAGGCCGCCCGCGGGTCCCGGCCGGCATCACCAGGCGGTGGAGGCACAGTCGCTCCGCTCCCGCCGACTGGGCGCTGACACCCGCGCCGAACGTGCCGCCCTGGACACCCTCGTACCGTCCGGTCCGGACGACCGTGCACTGTTTCTGATCTGCCATACGCGCAGTACAACAGGCTGCTCACACTGTTCGATCAGTTCCCGCCACACCTCTCGGCGCCAAGGGCCGACAGACGGAGCCGCAAGATCACGCCTGCAGCCGCCCTCGTGCTGCGTGCCGTCCCGTCGCTGTCCTCAGGCGGAGGTTCACCTTCAAGGGTGCGAATCGTTCCTGCGGTGAACGTCCTCGGCTGTGCGGGTGAGCGCAGGTCGCCACGTCTTCGGCGGAGACGAGGAGACGAGGAGACCGGCAGAAGACGGGAGTCGTTCCGTCGTCTTGAGAGGTGCTCCTGATGAGCCGAGGCTTGATCGTCGTGGATGTGCAGAAGGACTTCTGCGAGGAAGGCGGCGTTCCCGTCGCGGGAGGCGCGCAGATCGTCACCCGCGATCGCCGAGCTGGTGGAGCAGAGCGCCGCGGGCGGTGACTGCCAGTACGTGGTGGCCACCCGTACCATCGCATCGACCCGGGCAGCCACTTCTCCTCCAGCCCGGACTTCAAGGACAGCCTCCGCGTCCACTGCGTGGCCGGAGACGAAGGCGGCGAGTTCCACCCGAAGCCGCCCCCACCGCGGCCGGCAGGCAAAGTCCATGCCGTCTTCTTCGAGGGCGCCCACAGCGACTCCAAGAGCGGCTTCGAAGGCGCCGACGCCGAAGGAACATCCCTCGCCGACTGGCTGCGCGCCCGCGGGGTGAGGATGTCGACGTGGTGGGCATCGCGACCGACCACTGCGTGCGCGCCACCGCCCTGGACGCCGCCGGGGCGCGATTCAACACCCGGGTACGCATGGACTACTCGGTCGGCGTCGCCCCCGAGACCATCTCGGATGAGGCCCGGGCGCGGGGACGCACTGCTGCGCTCATGCCTCGCCGGAGGGGCGTTTGCGCGTCCCGTGGCCGGCCAGGCGAAGATGCTCCGCCTACACGTCGTCCCGGGGCGTCGTCCTCAGCCGCCTTCACTCGACTGAGAGCGAGCGGCTCGACTCGTGAGCAGCACGTAGACCCCGCCCCGGGAAAGGAGGTAGCGCCGCCGCCGCTGCACTGTCGATGTGACCGGGCTCGAACCTCCCCGCGGCCACAGCGACCGTACCGGTGATGGCCATCACCAGGGAGCCGGGGCATAACCCGAGCGCCTGAAGGCATGTCTCTGGCGCCCCGCGCGACCCAACAGTCACAATCGGGACGCTGAACATTCGTGGGCGGCTCCGTGAAGTCGTTCAATACTGACCGGTAGACGAACACCCGATCACTAGCGTCTGCCGCATGAAGCACATACACAGAGCAGCCGGGCTCGCCCTCGCGCTGCTGTTGCTCGTGCTGGGCACAGGTGCCCAGACCGCGTTCGCGCACGTCACGCGCGAGCACGCCGAACTCGTGGTCGCACCCGGTGACAACGTCACCAGTGGCCGCCTCATCGTGCACACCGCCGTGGTCGCTCCGGAGCAGGCCGGTGCGTGGGCAGCGGGGCTGCTCTCGGCCCCGTGCCCGGCCGCCGGCTCGGGGGTGCCCGGCGACAGTGGGGGTGTGCCCGGCGGCGTCGTCATCGAGCTGGCGTGGAGCTGCCACGTCGACGCGCTCGACCTGAGCGCCCTCATCGGCAAGGGTGAACTGACCCAGGTCGTTGTCGAGTTCGACGGCACGACCGTCGACGCCTATGCCGCGACCCCGCTCGTCGACGTCCACGGCGCGCACGCCCTGCCGGCCTTCCCCTGGTTCACCGTCGCGCTGGTCGCGGGCGCCTGTGTCGCCGCGCTGCTCGCCGCCTGGCGGATGCCGTCCCTCGTCCGCGGACTGCGCCGTACCCGACGACGCCGGCAGCTGGTGACCGCCGGAGCCGTCGCGCTCTCCTTCCTCGCGCCGCAGGCAGCCTTCGCCGACGACGGCACGGATGCGGCCGGGTCCGGCAACGTCACCGTCACTGTCACTGTCAAGGGCACTGTCTTCAAGGACCGCAACGGCAACGGCCGCCGGGACAAGGGCGAGCCGCCCATGCCGGGCATCGACGTCAACGACGGCGCCGTGTGGACCACGACCGGCGCGGACGGCTCGTACAGCCTGCAGATCGACCCGAAGCGGCGCGAGACCGACCTCGTCGGCATCGTCTCGCCCGACGGATACACGCCGGCGCTGCGCAAGGACTACATCCCGCAGTTCTTCCACAAGGTCCCCGAGGCCGGCGGCACGGGTATCGACTTCGCGCTCGTGCCCGACCGCAACGCCTCGAACCCCAAGGAGAAGTGGGTGATGAACTCCGACTCCGAGGTCGGCAATCGCACCGACGACGAGGCCCGCCGCGCGCTGCCCCAGTGGACCGGCCAGGTCCAGGCGATGTCCGAGGTCGACGGCGCGACGATGCAGATCGCGACCGGGGACCTCACCGTCACGGACTACGCCGCCGAGCCCCGCCGCCAGGGCGCGTACGACCTGTTCAGCAAGGGTTTGGAGGAGGGCCGGCTCGGCCGCCCCTTCTATCCGGTGATCGGCAACCACGACTTCGGCGGCACGGCGACCTCCCAGGGCTACGCCGGCAGCATGGAGTACTACCGCCGCAACCTCGCTCCCGAGTGGTACAGCTTCGACCGGGGCGGCCGTCACATCGTCGTCCTCGAGGACAACTACGACGCCGGGGGGCTGAAGCCGCAGCTGGAGTGGCTGCGCCAGGACCTCGCCCGGCACGCCGCCGGCAAGCAGGTGTTCGTCTTCGCCCACCGCTCGCTGTTCACCCAGTGGGGCCCGGGCGCCGGCATGCAGCCGACGATCGACGAGCTTGCGAAGTACGACGTGCGGATGGTCGCCGCGGGTCACAACCAGCAGGCGGAATTCCGGCGCGGAGCCTTCAAGCGGTCCGTCGAGGTCAACAACCAGGGCACGTACGGCATCGACGGCGCCCACCCCGACTACAAGGTCCTCGACTTCAGCGCCATCACGGACGATCCGAGCACACCGGTCAACGAGGACACCGGCCATGTGTCGGGAATGCACCGGCAGTTCGACATCGACGACGACGCCGCGCTGGTCAGCCCCGCCCAGGGCAGCGTGCACGGCGCCAAGGCCGGAGTGCCCGTCGAGGTGTACGCGGAGGACGACGGCCGCACCCCGGCCAGAGCGGTGCTGACCGTCCGCGACGGCGGCGGCGACCTGGTCAAGCGCGAGGAGGTGCGCTTCGGCCGGGAGGCGTCCCGCCCCGGCATCGAGAACTGCTACACGCCGCCCGGCGGCACGCCGGAGCCCTGCCCCGACGTACACGGCGCCTGGACGAGGGCGAGCGGCACGCTGCGCGGGCTGCGGCCTGGCACGTACACGGCCGAGTCCGTCGCGTACGACACCCGGGGCAAGCAGTTCCCCGTCGTGAAGAACACCTTCGAGGTCGTACGGGACTCCGAGCTCGGCGAGCCCAGGACCGGGCAGGACTGGCTGCGGCAGGGTGGCGACGAGGCCGGGCGGTCCGCGAGCGGCGACGAGCCGGGGGCGCGGCTCGACCTCAGGTGGGCCCGCCACACCGGCGAGCAGTTCAACCTCAACGGTTCGGTGGTCGCGGACGGCAAGCTCATCGTCTCGTCCCGCGCCTTCGACTCGCCGTACAGCATGATGCTCGCGTACGACATCGCCTCCGGCCGTGAGCTGTGGCGTACGTACCTGGACGGTGACGCCGAGTCGGCGCCGACGCTCCACGGCGGCAAGGTCTACCTGACCACGGGCGTCGGCCGGGTTTATGCCCTCGACGCGGTGAGCGGCCGCATCGTCTGGCAGGCGATCGACCGTGAGGAAACCCACGGGGAGACCGTGCGCCGCTACGGCCGCGCGGGCGGACCCGTCAGCGTCTTCGCCCTCGCTGGCGCGGACCACCGCTCGGTCGCCGTCTACCAGGACGCCTCCACGGTCCGCTGCCGGGACTCCGAGACCGGCGGGATGCTGCCGGGCGGCTTCGGCGCCGCGTTCTCCTGGGGCCAGGCGCACAGCACCGTGATCCGTCAGCCCGGTTCCAACACCGCCTACCTGCACTCCATGTCGAGCAACACCGTCATCGCCATGGACCTCGCGACCTGCACCCAGCTGTGGGTGAAGGACACCGCGGGCGACATCGACAGCCATTCCTCGCCCGTCCTGACCGACCCGGCCGCGGGCGGCGAGGCGAAGCTGGTGACGTTCACCGCGTACGGCGTCCGCGGACACGACCCGAAGACGGGCGCGGTGACCTGGGAGTCCAAGCTGGGCGGCGGCAGCACCTGCGAGCCCGGGCGCGCGCCGCTCACCAGCCCGGCCGTGTGGGGTGACAACGCCTATGTCGCGGGCCGGGACGGGGTGGTACGCGCCTACGACACGAGCGCGGCCGATCCGTCGAAGCCGCTGTGGGAGGCAAAGGCCGGCCATCTGGCGGGGGAGAGCCCGCTGGACGACAAGTGGCGTGTCGCCATGGGCTGTTCGGCGGGTCCCGGTTCGCCGACGATGAACCCGCTGGTGACGGACTCCCATGTGTACCTCGGGACGTGGGACGGCCGCCTGCTCGTGCTGGACCGAACGAGCGGAACGCAGGTCGCCTCGTACAACCTCGGCGCGGGAGTGGCCTCGGCCCTCTCCGTGAGCGGTGACTGGGTCTTCGCCCTCACGGACGACGGCACGGTCCACGCGTTCGCCGCCCGCCGGAAGTAGAAGGGAAGCACCAGAGTGCGATCACTCAGCACCGGGGTGCTGCTCCTGCTCGCCGCCGTCCCCGCGCTGCTCCTGGGCAGCGCGGGGACGGCGCAGGCGCACCCCTTCGGAACCCCGCCCGTCGTGAAGATCGAGGCGGCGGGCACCGCCGTGGACGTGTTCTGGTCCGCGCAGCGGGACGACGTCGCCGTACTGAAGAAGGAGGCCGGTGGTGACGAGGCGGGCTATCTGAGCTCGCACGTCGCCGTACGGCAGGACGGCCGCCCGTGCCATGTGGACCGGGCGGTCGGCATGGAGCTCCGCTTCGTCTGCGCACGGCCGGTCGAGCGCATCGACCTGACGGTCACGGCGCTGACGGACGTCGACCCGGCGTACCGGACCCTGTCGGTGACGGGCACGGGCTCCGGCGGGCTGCACACGGCGCAGGAGCCCACCCAGACGCTGGCCCTGACACCGACGGCTGCCGGGGCGACTGCGGGCTCATCGGCCTCTTCCGCTGCTTCGCCTGCTTCGGGCCTGGGCGCCTGGACAACCGACCTGGCCTCACTGGTGGACGATGGCGTGGCCCTGCCACTGGCGCTGCTGGTGGCCGCGGCCGTGGGGGCGCTGCACGCCTGCGCGCCGGGGCACGGAAAGTCGCTGGCTGCCGGGTACCTGGTGGGCGGCGGTGGCCGGGCGCGCGACGCGGTGTGGCTGGGCGGAATCGTCGCCGTGATGCACACATTCTCGGTTGCCGCCCTGGCGGTCGGCTGGTGGCTGGCGGCGAACAGCACCCCGGACACCGCGGCGCTCACCGGGTGGCTTCAGCTGATCGCGGCGCTGGTGGTGGCCGGGGTGGGAGTGAGCCTCCTGCGACGGCACCTGCGCCACCGACAGCATCACCATGCCGACCACGATCACGGGGACAGGCACGATCACGGGCACAGCCATCACATCCCGGACGCCCCGTCACTCCTCACCTGGCGAGGCCTCGTGCTGCTCGGAGCGTCGGGCGGCCTGCTGCCGTCGCCGTCGGCCTTCCTGGTCCTGCTCACCGGCCTGTTGACCGGCAAGGTCGCCATCGCCCTCGCGATGGTCGCCTCCTTCGGCTTCGGCATGGCGCTGACGCTCACCGGCGTCGGCCTGATCGTGCTGCGCGGCCGGGACGCGCTGCTGGATCGTGTCTCCCGCTCCCGAGCACTGCGGACGTGGGCGCCGAGGGTGCCCCTCCTCGCCGCCTCGGCGGTGGTGGCCGGAGGCACAGTGGCCTCGGCCGTTGCGGCCGGCCACCTCCTGACTCCGTGATCGTGGCGACACACCTGATCGTCGAACCCAAACGGTGCCGGTACACCGCCACCGCCCGCACCGACGGGCCCTGACCCCGGATCTTGGACACCGGAGACACTTGGATCTTGATGGTCCACGAGACGGAGTCCCCGTGGGGGATGAAGCACTGCCCGTCGGCGTTCAACGCGGAACTCTGCCGGACACGGCATGCCCCTCAGTGGGGCGTGACCGGCGGAGACTTCCCGGGTCCTGCTTCCCGGCTGTGTAACGAGCGGGTCCGCCCCGGCTTGTGGGCGCCGCCGCTCGGCTACAGCGGTCTGGTCGCGGCCGTGGCCTGGCCGGCCGACGGGCGACGCCTGCCTGGGCAGTGACGCACCAACCCCTAGCGCGTTCGGCTCCGCGGTGCCGGCCGGCAGTGTGTTCCCGCCACATTGACTACCTCGACCTCGACCTCGGCTACTGAGACCCGAGCGTTTCGGTTCCGGATTGCGGGTGAGTCGAAGCACGATAGCTGGCACTGGGGCAGGCCTATTGTCACCGGCTGGGCGGCATGCCCAGTCGATGCGACCTTTTCGCGACAGGTGACACCTGATCTTGGCGGTTGCGACCACTTGCGTCTCGCACGGCGCTAGCGTTGGTTTCATGATCGTATGGCTCAACGGCACCCAGGGCGCAGGCAAGACGACGACCAGCGCACTCGTGCAGCAGCTGATCCCGGATTCACGGGTGTTCGATGCCGAAAAGGTCGGCGAGACGCTCCTGGACATCAGGCCGGGGCTGCCCTGGAGTCCGTAACCGGAGGCGCCGCCGGGCGAGGGCGCGCTGTGGGTCGCCGGGTCTCCCCTCTGGGACGATACTGAAGGTCACGGTGCGTGGAGGCGACATGCGTGAACCGGAGCGTCGTGGCCCGGGGCCGGCCTCGGTGCCCATCAGCGAAACGGCAGCGGTCGTCCTGGACGACGCAGGCGTGGTCGTCGCCCGTTCGGAATTGGCTGCCGCGCTGCTGGAATGCTCGCCGGGTCAGACCTGTGTCCGATTGCTGGGCCTGCCCCCGCGCGCCGGAACGGAGGCGGGACCGGCCTGGCGCCTGGTCACCATTCCGGGTGACGATCTCGAGGGCCAAAAGGTCCCTCTGGTCTGCACGGTTGTCCGGCTTGCAGCTCACACTCCAGCCGATTCCGGTTCCGGTTCTGATGCCGCGCAGTGGCTTGTGCTGGTCACCCCGGCGGAAACCGCGGTGGAGGCAGCCGAGGGAGACGCGCGGCGACGCCGCACGGGGCTGTCCCACGCCGCCGCTGGGGGCATCGGCGCTTCCCTGGACGTGACCGAGGTGGCCGAGAGCCTCGTGAATCTTCTCGTGCCTGATTTCGCCGACCTGGCGACCGTGGACATCGCCGAGCAGGTGCTGGTGGGCGACGAGCCCCCGCATCTTGAGACCAGCGGGGACGTCCGTCTGCGCCGGGCCGCTGCAGCGCAGAGCCCGGAGATATCCGCCGAGGACCTCTTGGCGGTGGGAGAGGCTCTTCCTCCTGTAGAGGACAGTACGTTGATGCGTCCCCTCATGCAGGGGCTGCCCGTGCTGGTGCCGGACGTCGCCGTCCTGCACGCGAAGCTCGGTGTGGATCCGGAGAGCCTGCCGTTGTTCGTCCCGAGCGGGGCTCACTCCTCCATGGCGGTGCCGTTGTACGCGCGGGGTCTGATCCTTGGCTGCGTTACGGTCTGGCGCAGTCAGTTGCCTTCCGCGTTCAGCGAGGAGGACGCAGCCCTGCTGCAGGACGTTGTCTCCAGGGCCGCCCTCGGCGTGGACAACGCACGCCGCTACACGAAGGAACACCGGTCGGCGGCGGCCCTGCAGCGAAGCCTGCTGCCGCACTCCGCCCTGAACATGGCGGCCGCGGACACGGCGGGGGTCTACCAGCCGGCGGGCGGCGGCGTCGGGGTCGGCGGGGACTGGTTCGACGTGATCCCCCTGCCGTCGTTGCGCGTGGCGTTCGTCGTCGGGGATGTCGTCGGCCATGGACTCGAGGCCACCGTAGCCATGGCACGACTGCGGACCGCGGTACAGACCCTGGCTGACCTCGAGCTGGATCCGGGTGAGCTCCTCACGCACCTGGACGACCTGGTGCTCGGTTTCTCCAGCGAGCAGATGACCGGCGAATCACGCGCGGAGCCTGCGGTGCTCGGAGCGACGTGCCTGTACGCCGTCTACGACCCGGTGACGATGCAGTGCGTCGCAGCCACCGCAGGGCATCCGCCGCCGGCCCTGTTGCCCCCGGGTGAGGAGCCGCACTTCCTGGGCATGACGCCTGGGCCGCCACTGGGAGTCGGCGGAATGCCTTTCGAGGTAACAGAGTTCGAAGTACAGCCCGGCAGCATGCTGGCGTTCTTCACGGACGGACTCGTAGAGCGCCGCGGCGGCGACATCGAGGAAGGAATGGACAGACTGAGGAGCGCGCTCGCAGGCGCGAACCCGAGCCGGACGCTGGGTGCGATCAGCCAGAGCATTTTCGACAGCGTGCTGCCTCAAGAGCCCGCCGACGACGTTGCCCTGCTGCTCGCCCGCACACGCACCCTCTCGTCCGATCAGGTCGCCGAGTGGGAACTCGAAGCCGACCTGTCCCTCGTCGCGCACGCCCGTGAGCTGGTACTGGGCCAGCTGTCCAGCTGGCAGTTGGACGAACTGAGCTTCGTGACGGAGCTCGTCGTCAGCGAGCTCGTCACGAACGCGATCCGCTACGCGGGCGGCCCGGTCGGGCTCCGGCTGATCCGCGACCGCGTGCTCGTCTGTGAGGTGTCCGACCTCAGCAGCACGCAGCCGCGCCTGCGTCGTGCACGTGAGACGGACGAGGGCGGGCGTGGCCTGTTCCTCGTCGCCCAGCTCACCGACCGTTGGGGCTGCCGGTTCACCAGCAGGGGGAAGACCATCTGGACGGAGCAGCCCATAGGCGGGCCCCTCGTCTAGGTTTCTGCGACATCGGTCCGGGACTGAGCCCCCGGTGCTGTGGTCTTTCGTCAGTGCGGTGTGGGATGTGAAACGGCCATGGTGACGGTGTCGAAGCGCATGGTGGGCCGGCCCCGAGCACCGCCTGGAGTGGGAGGCGGTCGGCGACCAGGGCCTGGACGACGGCGGGGAGGACCAGGCGGACGCGTGTCTGCGGGACCGGGATGGACACACCGGGTCGAGGCGATGACCGTCCCTCTGCCGGAGACACGTTGCTGGAGCGGCTGGAGGAGGAGATCGACAAGCTGACCAAGACTTCCCCGGTCGCAGCCGTGCGAGCGGCCCGCCGGCTGGAAGTCACCGCGGAACGCGTCGGCTACTGGGCCGCCCGCGGCACCGCCAACGACCTCGACACCGCACAGGCCGCCGCCCTCGGACTCGACGAGGACGCCGCACGCAGACTGATGGCCCGCTTCGGACGCTGGAGCCCATACCGCTGACCCCGCCCCGGGTGGCCGCGGCCTTCCCGGCGCCCGTGCACGTCGCGACCATGGTCATGATCGGGCGGGACCGAAATCGCGACGTAGGCTGCCGCGATGCACTCGGGGGAGAAGACCTCGGGGGAGAAGACGTGGCTGGGCCCCCGACCTGGGGGGAGTAGGTCGAGGGCCCAAAGGGGTGCGACGGCGTTGGCCGCGCGCCCGGGCTACTGGCGGAAGGTGTCCTTGACGTCTTCCTTGGCCTGGCGGGTCTTGCCCTTAGCCTGCTCGGCGTGGCCTTCGGCGGTCATCCGCTCATTTCCGACGGCCCGGCCGAGAGTTTCCTTGGCCTTGCCCTTGGCCTGCTCGGCATGCGCCTTGCTCTTCTCCGTGCCCGACATCGGGACCTCCTCGTGACGTACCGGATTGGTCGTGACGACCCTCCTGCTCGCGATCGGTACCGGCAAACCCCGTACCGGGTACCGACTTCGCCAAGGCGGCCTTCCGGCGGCCGGACCGGCACCGTGCCAGGCGGAGGCCGCTGTCGGCGCCCGCCTGATCACGTACGACCCGGACGGGTACCGGTCGACTCTTCCACCGGTAGCCGGCTCCTGCGCAAGAACCGCTGAGCGGCCCGCAGCGCCGCGCTCACTCCTCGCCGGGGTAGGGGCCTACAGGCGGCCGGCCCGTTTACGCTTCTGCCGCCCGGAACCCGCAGCGCGCGATAGCTGCCGCACTGGCCTTCGGCCCGGACCGCGGGGCGCAATGGGTCTGGTTCCGGCATGTCACTCCGAGCGGGGGCGTCGACGCGACGCAGACGTCTTCCCTCCTGCACCGATAAGAAACAAGTAAGTTTTATTTGCATGGCCGGGGGGCGGCCGGGCAGACGGCTGCTCGGAGGTTGATAAATATGGTTCCCCTGCTTCTTGTTCTTCTGCTGGTTCTGGTTCTCGCTGGTGCGGGTTTTGCGATAAAGGTTCTCTGGTGGGTCGCTATCGCGGTACTCATACTGTGGCTGATTGGTTTCGTCGCCCGTCCGGAGGGCAGTAGCGGCCGATGGTATCGCTGGTAGCTGGTCTATAACCGCAGTTCAGGTGTGGTGTGGCGGTGGCCTGTCACCCCCCGGCCGGGGGGTGACAGGCCACCGCCACACCACACCTGAACTGCGGTTATAGACCAGCTACCAGCGATACCATCGGCCGCTACTGCCCTCCGGACGGGCGACGAAACCAATCAGCCACAGTATGAGTACCGCGATAGCGACCCACCAGAGAACCTTTATCGCAAAACCCGCACCAGCGAGAACCAGAACCAGCAGAAGAACAAGAAGCAGGGGAACCATATTTATCAACCTCCGAGCAGCCGTCTGCCCGGCCGCCCCCCGGCCATGCAAATAAAACTTACTTGTTTCTTATCGGTGCAGGAGGGAAGACGTCTGCGTCGCGTCGACGCCCCCGCTCGGAGTGACATGCCGGAACCAGACCCATTGCGCCCCGCGGTCCGGGCCGAAGGCCAGTGCGGCAGCTATCGCGCGCTGCGGGTTCCGGGCGGCAGAAGCGTAAACGGGCCGGCCGCCTGTAGGCCCCTACCCCGGCGAGGAGTGAGCGCGGCGCTGCGGGCCGCTCAGCGGTTCTTGCGCAGGAGCCGGCTACCGGTGGAAGAGTCGACCGGTACCCGTCCGGGTCGTACGTGATCAGGCGGGCGCCGACAGCGGCCTCCGCCTGGCACGGTGCCGGTCCGGCCGCCGGAAGGCCGCCTTGGCGAAGTCGGTACCCGGTACGGGGTTTGCCGGTACCGATCGCGAGCAGGAGGGTCGTCACGACCAATCCGGTACGTCACGAGGAGGTCCCGATGTCGGGCACGGAGAAGAGCAAGGCGCATGCCGAGCAGGCCAAGGGCAAGGCCAAGGAAACTCTCGGCCGGGCCGTCGGAAATGAGCGGATGACCGCCGAAGGCCACGCCGAGCAGGCTAAGGGCAAGACCCGCCAGGCCAAGGAAGACGTCAAGGACACCTTCCGCCAGTAGCCCGGGCGCGCGGCCAACGCCGTCGCACCCCTTTGGGCCCTCGACCTACTCCCCCCAGGTCGGGGGCCCAGCCACGTCTTCTCCCCCGAGGTCTTCTCCCCCGAGTGCATCGCGGCAGCCTACGTCGCGATTTCGGTCCCGCCCGATCATGACCATGGTCGCGACGTGCACGGGCGCCGGGAAGGCCGCGGCCACCCGGGGCGGGGTCAGCGGTATGGGCTCCAGCGTCCGAAGCGGGCCATCAGTCTGCGTGCGGCGTCCTCGTCGAGTCCGAGGGCGGCGGCCTGTGCGGTGTCGAGGTCGTTGGCGGTGCCGCGGGCGGCCCAGTAGCCGACGCGTTCCGCGGTGACTTCCAGCCGGCGGGCCGCTCGCACGGCTGCGACCGGGGAAGTCTTGGTCAGCTTGTCGATCTCCTCCTCCAGCCGCTCCAGCAACGTGTCTCCGGCAGAGGGACGGTCATCGCCTCGACCCGGTGTGTCCATCCCGGTCCCGCAGACACGCGTCCGCCTGGTCCTCCCCGCCGTCGTCCAGGCCCTGGTCGCCGACCGCCTCCCACTCCAGGCGGTGCTCGGGGCCGGCCCACCATGCGCTTCGACACCGTCACCATGGCCGTTTCACATCCCACACCGCACTGACGAAAGACCACAGCACCGGGGGCTCAGTCCCGGACCGATGTCGCAGAAACCTAGACGAGGGGCCCGCCTATGGGCTGCTCCGTCCAGATGGTCTTCCCCCTGCTGGTGAACCGGCAGCCCCAACGGTCGGTGAGCTGGGCGACGAGGAACAGGCCACGCCCGCCCTCGTCCGTCTCACGTGCACGACGCAGGCGCGGCTGCGTGCTGCTGAGGTCGGACACCTCACAGACGAGCACGCGGTCGCGGATCAGCCGGAGCCCGACCGGGCCGCCCGCGTAGCGGATCGCGTTCGTGACGAGCTCGCTGACGACGAGCTCCGTCACGAAGCTCAGTTCGTCCAACTGCCAGCTGGACAGCTGGCCCAGTACCAGCTCACGGGCGTGCGCGACGAGGGACAGGTCGGCTTCGAGTTCCCACTCGGCGACCTGATCGGACGAGAGGGTGCGTGTGCGGGCGAGCAGCAGGGCAACGTCGTCGGCGGGCTCTTGAGGCAGCACGCTGTCGAAAATGCTCTGGCTGATCGCACCCAGCGTCCGGCTCGGGTTCGCGCCTGCGAGCGCGCTCCTCAGTCTGTCCATTCCTTCCTCGATGTCGCCGCCGCGGCGCTCTACGAGTCCGTCCGTGAAGAACGCCAGCATGCTGCCGGGCTGTACTTCGAACTCTGTTACCTCGAAAGGCATTCCGCCGACTCCCAGTGGCGGCCCAGGCGTCATGCCCAGGAAGTGCGGCTCCTCACCCGGGGGCAACAGGGCCGGCGGCGGATGCCCTGCGGTGGCTGCGACGCACTGCATCGTCACCGGGTCGTAGACGGCGTACAGGCACGTCGCTCCGAGCACCGCAGGCTCCGCGCGTGATTCGCCGGTCATCTGCTCGCTGGAGAAACCGAGCACCAGGTCGTCCAGGTGCGTGAGGAGCTCACCCGGATCCAGCTCGAGGTCAGCCAGGGTCTGTACCGCGGTCCGCAGTCGTGCCATGGCTACGGTGGCCTCGAGTCCATGGCCGACGACATCCCCGACGACGAACGCCACGCGCAACGACGGCAGGGGGATCACGTCGAACCAGTCCCCGCCGACCCCGACGCCGCCGCCCGCCGGCTGGTAGACCCCCGCCGTGTCCGCGGCCGCCATGTTCAGGGCGGAGTGCGGCAGCAGGCTTCGCTGCAGGGCCGCCGCCGACCGGTGTTCCTTCGTGTAGCGGCGTGCGTTGTCCACGCCGAGGGCGGCCCTGGAGACAACGTCCTGCAGCAGGGCTGCGTCCTCCTCGCTGAACGCGGAAGGCAACTGACTGCGCCAGACCGTAACGCAGCCAAGGATCAGACCCCGCGCGTACAACGGCACCGCCATGGAGGAGTGAGCCCCGCTCGGGACGAACAACGGCAGGCTCTCCGGATCCACACCGAGCTTCGCGTGCAGGACGGCGACGTCCGGCACCAGCACGGGCAGCCCCTGCATGAGGGGACGCATCAACGTACTGTCCTCTACAGGAGGAAGAGCCTCTCCCACCGCCAAGAGGTCCTCGGCGGATATCTCCGGGCTCTGCGCTGCAGCGGCCCGGCGCAGACGGACGTCCCCGCTGGTCTCAAGATGCGGGGGCTCGTCGCCCACCAGCACCTGCTCGGCGATGTCCACGGTCGCCAGGTCGGCGAAATCAGGCACGAGAAGATTCACGAGGCTCTCGGCCACCTCGGTCACGTCCAGGGAAGCGCCGATGCCCCCAGCGGCGGCGTGGGACAGCCCCGTGCGGCGTCGCCGCGCGTCTCCCTCGGCTGCCTCCACCGCGGTTTCCGCCGGGGTGACCAGCACAAGCCACTGCGCGGCATCAGAACCGGAACCGGAATCGGCTGGAGTGTGAGCTGCAAGCCGGACAACCGTGCAGACCAGAGGGACCTTTTGGCCCTCGAGATCGTCACCCGGAATGGTGACCAGGCGCCAGGCCGGTCCCGCCTCCGTTCCGGCGCGCGGGGGCAGGCCCAGCAATCGGACACAGGTCTGACCCGGCGAGCATTCCAGCAGCGCGGCAGCCAATTCCGAACGGGCGACGACCACGCCTGCGTCGTCCAGGACGACCGCTGCCGTTTCGCTGATGGGCACCGAGGCCGGCCCCGGGCCACGACG
This sequence comes from Streptomyces sp. NPDC060049, assembly GCF_042736715.1. Lineage (NCBI taxonomy): Bacteria > Bacillati > Actinomycetota > Actinomycetes > Kitasatosporales > Streptomycetaceae > Streptomyces > Streptomyces sp. NPDC060049. The sequence goes on along the minus strand of NZ_JBHWVV010000012.1, from coordinate 123,260 downwards.
CTCCGGTTCACGCATGTCGCCTCCACGCACCGTGACCTTCAGTATCGTCCCAGAGGGGAGACCCGGCGACCCACAGCGCGCCCTCGCCCGGCGGCGCCTCCGGTTACGGACTCCAGGGCAGCCCCGGCCTGATGTCCAGGAGCGTCTCGCCGACCTTTTCGGCATCGAACACCCGTGAATCCGGGATCAGCTGCTGCACGAGTGCGCTGGTCGTCGTCTTGCCTGCGCCCTGGGTGCCGTTGAGCCATACGATCATGAAACCAACGCTAGCGCCGTGCGAGACGCAAGTGGTCGCAACCGCCAAGATCAGGTGTCACCTGTCGCGAAAAGGTCGCATCGACTGGGCATGCCGCCCAGCCGGTGACAATAGGCCTGCCCCAGTGCCAGCTATCGTGCTTCGACTCACCCGCAATCCGGAACCGAAACGCTCGGGTCTCAGTAGCCGAGGTCGAGGTCGAGGTAGTCAATGTGGCGGGAACACACTGCCGGCCGGCACCGCGGAGCCGAACGCGCTAGGGGTTGGTGCGTCACTGCCCAGGCAGGCGTCGCCCGTCGGCCGGCCAGGCCACGGCCGCGACCAGACCGCTGTAGCCGAGCGGCGGCGCCCACAAGCCGGGGCGGACCCGCTCGTTACACAGCCGGGAAGCAGGACCCGGGAAGTCTCCGCCGGTCACGCCCCACTGAGGGGCATGCCGTGTCCGGCAGAGTTCCGCGTTGAACGCCGACGGGCAGTGCTTCATCCCCCACGGGGACTCCGTCTCGTGGACCATCAAGATCCAAGTGTCTCCGGTGTCCAAGATCCGGGGTCAGGGCCCGTCGGTGCGGGCGGTGGCGGTGTACCGGCACCGTTTGGGTTCGACGATCAGGTGTGTCGCCACGATCACGGAGTCAGGAGGTGGCCGGCCGCAACGGCCGAGGCCACTGTGCCTCCGGCCACCACCGCCGAGGCGGCGAGGAGGGGCACCCTCGGCGCCCACGTCCGCAGTGCTCGGGAGCGGGAGACACGATCCAGCAGCGCGTCCCGGCCGCGCAGCACGATCAGGCCGACGCCGGTGAGCGTCAGCGCCATGCCGAAGCCGAAGGAGGCGACCATCGCGAGGGCGATGGCGACCTTGCCGGTCAACAGGCCGGTGAGCAGGACCAGGAAGGCCGACGGCGACGGCAGCAGGCCGCCCGACGCTCCGAGCAGCACGAGGCCTCGCCAGGTGAGGAGTGACGGGGCGTCCGGGATGTGATGGCTGTGCCCGTGATCGTGCCTGTCCCCGTGATCGTGGTCGGCATGGTGATGCTGTCGGTGGCGCAGGTGCCGTCGCAGGAGGCTCACTCCCACCCCGGCCACCACCAGCGCCGCGATCAGCTGAAGCCACCCGGTGAGCGCCGCGGTGTCCGGGGTGCTGTTCGCCGCCAGCCACCAGCCGACCGCCAGGGCGGCAACCGAGAATGTGTGCATCACGGCGACGATTCCGCCCAGCCACACCGCGTCGCGCGCCCGGCCACCGCCGCCCACCAGGTACCCGGCAGCCAGCGACTTTCCGTGCCCCGGCGCGCAGGCGTGCAGCGCCCCCACGGCCGCGGCCACCAGCAGCGCCAGTGGCAGGGCCACGCCATCGTCCACCAGTGAGGCCAGGTCGGTTGTCCAGGCGCCCAGGCCCGAAGCAGGCGAAGCAGCGGAAGAGGCCGATGAGCCCGCAGTCGCCCCGGCAGCCGTCGGTGTCAGGGCCAGCGTCTGGGTGGGCTCCTGCGCCGTGTGCAGCCCGCCGGAGCCCGTGCCCGTCACCGACAGGGTCCGGTACGCCGGGTCGACGTCCGTCAGCGCCGTGACCGTCAGGTCGATGCGCTCGACCGGCCGTGCGCAGACGAAGCGGAGCTCCATGCCGACCGCCCGGTCCACATGGCACGGGCGGCCGTCCTGCCGTACGGCGACGTGCGAGCTCAGATAGCCCGCCTCGTCACCACCGGCCTCCTTCTTCAGTACGGCGACGTCGTCCCGCTGCGCGGACCAGAACACGTCCACGGCGGTGCCCGCCGCCTCGATCTTCACGACGGGCGGGGTTCCGAAGGGGTGCGCCTGCGCCGTCCCCGCGCTGCCCAGGAGCAGCGCGGGGACGGCGGCGAGCAGGAGCAGCACCCCGGTGCTGAGTGATCGCACTCTGGTGCTTCCCTTCTACTTCCGGCGGGCGGCGAACGCGTGGACCGTGCCGTCGTCCGTGAGGGCGAAGACCCAGTCACCGCTCACGGAGAGGGCCGAGGCCACTCCCGCGCCGAGGTTGTACGAGGCGACCTGCGTTCCGCTCGTTCGGTCCAGCACGAGCAGGCGGCCGTCCCACGTCCCGAGGTACACATGGGAGTCCGTCACCAGCGGGTTCATCGTCGGCGAACCGGGACCCGCCGAACAGCCCATGGCGACACGCCACTTGTCGTCCAGCGGGCTCTCCCCCGCCAGATGGCCGGCCTTTGCCTCCCACAGCGGCTTCGACGGATCGGCCGCGCTCGTGTCGTAGGCGCGTACCACCCCGTCCCGGCCCGCGACATAGGCGTTGTCACCCCACACGGCCGGGCTGGTGAGCGGCGCGCGCCCGGGCTCGCAGGTGCTGCCGCCGCCCAGCTTGGACTCCCAGGTCACCGCGCCCGTCTTCGGGTCGTGTCCGCGGACGCCGTACGCGGTGAACGTCACCAGCTTCGCCTCGCCGCCCGCGGCCGGGTCGGTCAGGACGGGCGAGGAATGGCTGTCGATGTCGCCCGCGGTGTCCTTCACCCACAGCTGGGTGCAGGTCGCGAGGTCCATGGCGATGACGGTGTTGCTCGACATGGAGTGCAGGTAGGCGGTGTTGGAACCGGGCTGACGGATCACGGTGCTGTGCGCCTGGCCCCAGGAGAACGCGGCGCCGAAGCCGCCCGGCAGCATCCCGCCGGTCTCGGAGTCCCGGCAGCGGACCGTGGAGGCGTCCTGGTAGACGGCGACCGAGCGGTGGTCCGCGCCAGCGAGGGCGAAGACGCTGACGGGTCCGCCCGCGCGGCCGTAGCGGCGCACGGTCTCCCCGTGGGTTTCCTCACGGTCGATCGCCTGCCAGACGATGCGGCCGCTCACCGCGTCGAGGGCATAAACCCGGCCGACGCCCGTGGTCAGGTAGACCTTGCCGCCGTGGAGCGTCGGCGCCGACTCGGCGTCACCGTCCAGGTACGTACGCCACAGCTCACGGCCGGAGGCGATGTCGTACGCGAGCATCATGCTGTACGGCGAGTCGAAGGCGCGGGACGAGACGATGAGCTTGCCGTCCGCGACCACCGAACCGTTGAGGTTGAACTGCTCGCCGGTGTGGCGGGCCCACCTGAGGTCGAGCCGCGCCCCCGGCTCGTCGCCGCTCGCGGACCGCCCGGCCTCGTCGCCACCCTGCCGCAGCCAGTCCTGCCCGGTCCTGGGCTCGCCGAGCTCGGAGTCCCGTACGACCTCGAAGGTGTTCTTCACGACGGGGAACTGCTTGCCCCGGGTGTCGTACGCGACGGACTCGGCCGTGTACGTGCCAGGCCGCAGCCCGCGCAGCGTGCCGCTCGCCCTCGTCCAGGCGCCGTGTACGTCGGGGCAGGGCTCCGGCGTGCCGCCGGGCGGCGTGTAGCAGTTCTCGATGCCGGGGCGGGACGCCTCCCGGCCGAAGCGCACCTCCTCGCGCTTGACCAGGTCGCCGCCGCCGTCGCGGACGGTCAGCACCGCTCTGGCCGGGGTGCGGCCGTCGTCCTCCGCGTACACCTCGACGGGCACTCCGGCCTTGGCGCCGTGCACGCTGCCCTGGGCGGGGCTGACCAGCGCGGCGTCGTCGTCGATGTCGAACTGCCGGTGCATTCCCGACACATGGCCGGTGTCCTCGTTGACCGGTGTGCTCGGATCGTCCGTGATGGCGCTGAAGTCGAGGACCTTGTAGTCGGGGTGGGCGCCGTCGATGCCGTACGTGCCCTGGTTGTTGACCTCGACGGACCGCTTGAAGGCTCCGCGCCGGAATTCCGCCTGCTGGTTGTGACCCGCGGCGACCATCCGCACGTCGTACTTCGCAAGCTCGTCGATCGTCGGCTGCATGCCGGCGCCCGGGCCCCACTGGGTGAACAGCGAGCGGTGGGCGAAGACGAACACCTGCTTGCCGGCGGCGTGCCGGGCGAGGTCCTGGCGCAGCCACTCCAGCTGCGGCTTCAGCCCCCCGGCGTCGTAGTTGTCCTCGAGGACGACGATGTGACGGCCGCCCCGGTCGAAGCTGTACCACTCGGGAGCGAGGTTGCGGCGGTAGTACTCCATGCTGCCGGCGTAGCCCTGGGAGGTCGCCGTGCCGCCGAAGTCGTGGTTGCCGATCACCGGATAGAAGGGGCGGCCGAGCCGGCCCTCCTCCAAACCCTTGCTGAACAGGTCGTACGCGCCCTGGCGGCGGGGCTCGGCGGCGTAGTCCGTGACGGTGAGGTCCCCGGTCGCGATCTGCATCGTCGCGCCGTCGACCTCGGACATCGCCTGGACCTGGCCGGTCCACTGGGGCAGCGCGCGGCGGGCCTCGTCGTCGGTGCGATTGCCGACCTCGGAGTCGGAGTTCATCACCCACTTCTCCTTGGGGTTCGAGGCGTTGCGGTCGGGCACGAGCGCGAAGTCGATACCCGTGCCGCCGGCCTCGGGGACCTTGTGGAAGAACTGCGGGATGTAGTCCTTGCGCAGCGCCGGCGTGTATCCGTCGGGCGAGACGATGCCGACGAGGTCGGTCTCGCGCCGCTTCGGGTCGATCTGCAGGCTGTACGAGCCGTCCGCGCCGGTCGTGGTCCACACGGCGCCGTCGTTGACGTCGATGCCCGGCATGGGCGGCTCGCCCTTGTCCCGGCGGCCGTTGCCGTTGCGGTCCTTGAAGACAGTGCCCTTGACAGTGACAGTGACGGTGACGTTGCCGGACCCGGCCGCATCCGTGCCGTCGTCGGCGAAGGCTGCCTGCGGCGCGAGGAAGGAGAGCGCGACGGCTCCGGCGGTCACCAGCTGCCGGCGTCGTCGGGTACGGCGCAGTCCGCGGACGAGGGACGGCATCCGCCAGGCGGCGAGCAGCGCGGCGACACAGGCGCCCGCGACCAGCGCGACGGTGAACCAGGGGAAGGCCGGCAGGGCGTGCGCGCCGTGGACGTCGACGAGCGGGGTCGCGGCATAGGCGTCGACGGTCGTGCCGTCGAACTCGACAACGACCTGGGTCAGTTCACCCTTGCCGATGAGGGCGCTCAGGTCGAGCGCGTCGACGTGGCAGCTCCACGCCAGCTCGATGACGACGCCGCCGGGCACACCCCCACTGTCGCCGGGCACCCCCGAGCCGGCGGCCGGGCACGGGGCCGAGAGCAGCCCCGCTGCCCACGCACCGGCCTGCTCCGGAGCGACCACGGCGGTGTGCACGATGAGGCGGCCACTGGTGACGTTGTCACCGGGTGCGACCACGAGTTCGGCGTGCTCGCGCGTGACGTGCGCGAACGCGGTCTGGGCACCTGTGCCCAGCACGAGCAACAGCAGCGCGAGGGCGAGCCCGGCTGCTCTGTGTATGTGCTTCATGCGGCAGACGCTAGTGATCGGGTGTTCGTCTACCGGTCAGTATTGAACGACTTCACGGAGCCGCCCACGAATGTTCAGCGTCCCGATTGTGACTGTTGGGTCGCGCGGGGCGCCAGAGACATGCCTTCAGGCGCTCGGGTTATGCCCCGGCTCCCTGGTGATGGCCATCACCGGTACGGTCGCTGTGGCCGCGGGGAGGTTCGAGCCCGGTCACATCGACAGTGCAGCGGCGGCGGCGCTACCTCCTTTCCCGGGGCGGGGTCTACGTGCTGCTCACGAGTCGAGCCGCTCGCTCTCAGTCGAGTGAAGGCGGCTGAGGACGACGCCCCGGGACGACGTGTAGGCGGAGCATCTTCGCCTGGCCGGCCACGGGACGCGCAAACGCCCCTCCGGCGAGGCATGAGCGCAGCAGTGCGTCCCCGCGCCCGGGCCTCATCCGAGATGGTCTCGGGGGCGACGCCGACCGAGTAGTCCATGCGTACCCGGGTGTTGAATCGCGCCCCGGCGGCGTCCAGGGCGGTGGCGCGCACGCAGTGGTCGGTCGCGATGCCCACCACGTCGACATCCTCACCCCGCGGGCGCGCAGCCAGTCGGCGAGGGATGTTCCTTCGGCGTCGGCGCCTTCGAAGCCGCTCTTGGAGTCGCTGTGGGCGCCCTCGAAGAAGACGGCATGGACTTTGCCTGCCGGCCGCGGTGGGGGCGGCTTCGGGTGGAACTCGCCGCCTTCGTCTCCGGCCACGCAGTGGACGCGGAGGCTGTCCTTGAAGTCCGGGCTGGAGGAGAAGTGGCTGCCCGGGTCGATGCGATGGTACGGGTGGCCACCACGTACTGGCAGTCACCGCCCGCGGCGCTCTGCTCCACCAGCTCGGCGATCGCGGGTGACGATCTGCGCGCCTCCCGCGACGGGAACGCCGCCTTCCTCGCAGAAGTCCTTCTGCACATCCACGACGATCAAGCCTCGGCTCATCAGGAGCACCTCTCAAGACGACGGAACGACTCCCGTCTTCTGCCGGTCTCCTCGTCTCCTCGTCTCCGCCGAAGACGTGGCGACCTGCGCTCACCCGCACAGCCGAGGACGTTCACCGCAGGAACGATTCGCACCCTTGAAGGTGAACCTCCGCCTGAGGACAGCGACGGGACGGCACGCAGCACGAGGGCGGCTGCAGGCGTGATCTTGCGGCTCCGTCTGTCGGCCCTTGGCGCCGAGAGGTGTGGCGGGAACTGATCGAACAGTGTGAGCAGCCTGTTGTACTGCGCGTATGGCAGATCAGAAACAGTGCACGGTCGTCCGGACCGGACGGTACGAGGGTGTCCAGGGCGGCACGTTCGGCGCGGGTGTCAGCGCCCAGTCGGCGGGAGCGGAGCGACTGTGCCTCCACCGCCTGGTGATGCCGGCCGGGACCCGCGGGCGGCCTCACCTGCACGAGGGTCACGAGTCGGCCATCTTCATCCAGTCCGGCCAGGTCGAGGTCTGGCACGGAGAGGGACTGGTTGAGCATGTGCTTCTGCAGGCGGGCGACTACATCCACATCCCGGCCGACACTCCCCACATGCCGGTGAACCCCGGCACCCAGGACATGGTGTGCCTGGTCGCACGGACCGACCCCAACGAACAGGAAGGCGTCCGGCTCCTGGACCTGCCGGTGTGGTTGGAGTCCCGAGTCGGGCCGCTGCCCGTCGGGGCAGGCTGAAGCACCGGACCCGAACCAGGAAGCGGACCGGCGGATCCGGTGACGTCGGCGGCACGCGTGAGACCGTCGCCGACCCACCCGCGCCAATTCGGGCGCCCGCGTGCCAAGGGGTGGCAGGCGGCCTTGACGCAGCCCTCCGCGCAATGCAGGCCGGCTGTTGCTTGCCGCCGCTGCCGCTTCCGCCGAATGTGCCCCTTCGTCTCCGGACAGGGGGAGCCCGAAGCGCAGCCTTCGCGAGGGCTGGGCGCCGGCACCTGTCGGCTGAGGCAAACAGCCAAGTGCCGGTTAGGGTCGAGCCTCTCCAGTTCCCGCCTGGTAAATCACGCTTCGCCGGAATTGCCCTTCTCTCCATTGCGCCGTTCGGAGAATGGCGTGGTTCGAGGTTTGGGGTGAAGTGTTCATGACCAAGATCTGTGACTATGGGCTTATCGCTGGTTGCCGGTCATCCTGCTGTCGCCGTCTTTCGCCTGCCCCGAGGCGGGCGCCCCACCCCGGCTCTGGGTTCACGGGTCGATGGTGCGGCGGTGCGCACCGCGCGCGTGTTGGCCGGGGCGGCGACCCATGCCAGACCTGTCGAGCGGACCCTCGTACTGCGGCATGCCGCGTCTGCTGCTGGTGAATTGGCAGCCGCGCTGTCGGATCAGGCGCCGGCCGTGGCGGGTGAGGGACTGCCGGCCGAGTCGACCAGCCAATCCTTCTTCCGGGTCCGTGAAAAAGAACTGTCCGATCAGCAGGCCGCGCTGCACGGTGTCCTGGTCATCCACCGCGGTCTTCAAGACCTCTGTGATGCGCCACTGTCGGGCGCAGACCTGGCACTGGAGCTGGCCGGGATGCGCCAGGCGGTAGTCGACCTCACCGGCGCGAAGCCGGGCACCGGCCGTGACTCCGACCCACCTGTGGCCGTTCCCGAGCCCGGTACGAGGGCGTCGCTGGAGGAGGTGTGGACCGCTCGGTGGCTCATCGGCCACCAGGTCCATGTCCTGTTCAATGTCTGTGCCGCGGTCGCCGTGGCCGACGCCGCCGGCCACCTGCGCCACGGTGACAGCGACGCCGCGCTGCTGAGGCTGGCCGACGCGACGGTGTACGTGCGCGGTTTCCCCGCGGCCATGACCCACGCCAGTACGATCCCGGCCGATTACTACATGGCGGCGATACGCCAGACCATGGCACCTCCGTCGGTGGACATCCCGTTGAGCGGCCGCCAGCACCGCGGATACAAGCTGTTCCGGGCGGCGATGCGAGACCTGTTGTCCATCGTTCCCGACTCCTACGAGGATCTGGCGACGCGGGCCCCGGAGCTGGCCGAAGCGCGGGGCGCTCTCCTGGAGGCCGACATCGTCGATGGTGAACGGCACGTCACCCTCGCGTACTCGATGGTGCATCTGGATCGTTCCATCGCTCAGAAACCGGAAGGGCCCGACAACGCCGTCGCCGAACTGCGGCTCATGCGGCATCGACGGGCTGCCCAGTACGCCTCCCTGATCCGATTCGGGGACCACTACATCGCCGACGCCGTGGCCGGCCTGCGCCACACATGAGCCCCAGCGTGCGCCGCCCACATCCCCGGCAGGAGACTTCCATGGCCCAGACGATGCCCGACACCACCCACGGCAGCGGCCCCGGCCGGGAGCTTGACCGGGTGGAAACCGATGCGTGCGAGCGAGTGGCCCGCACCTTGTGCACCGGCGGGAACGACCAGGTCGACAGCCCCGAGTGGGTGGCGCTGGCCCGGGATTCTTGGGAGGACCTTCCGATAGGGCTGCGCCGCGAGGTGCGCCGGTTTCGACGGCACTCCGGCCCGACGGGCACCTTGGTGATCGGCGGTATGCCCGTCGACCAGGCGGCCCTGCCCCCGACACCGACCGTAGCCGGCTCGGTCCAGCGCAAGGCCACCATCCCGGCCGCTGTGCTCACCATGGTGGCCTGTGGGCTCGGGGAGCCTCTCGCCTACCGGGCTGAGAAGTCCGGCGCCCTCGTGCAGGACGTCGTACCCGTGCCCGGGCAAGAGACCTTCCACGGCAACGCAGGATCGGTTCCGCTGTCCTTCCACACCGAGAACGGCTTCCACCCCCACCCACCCGACTATGTGATCTTCCTGTGCCTGCGCGCCGACCACGACCGGATCGCCGGCATGCGCATCGCCGGCATCCGCCAAGCACTGACTCTCCTCACCCCGGCCGACCGCCAGGCCCTGTTCACACCGGAGTTCACCACCACCCCACCCCCTTCTTTCAGCCCCGACTCCGCCACGAGCAAGGCAGACGCCAAGCCGCGACCGGTGCTTTCCGGAGCAGCGGAGGACCCCGACATACGCATGGCTCAACTCGTCACCACCCCACTCACCCCCCGAGCCGCCGCAGCGCTGGGCGAATTCGGCCGCGCCTGCGAGGCAACCGCCCACACCCTGCGCCTGACACCCGGCGATCTCGTCATCATCGACAACCGCGTCACCGTCCACGGACGCACCGCCTTCCACCCCCGCTACGACGGAGCAGACCGCTGGCTGCAACGCACCTACGTCACCACCGACCTGCGCCGCTCCCGCGACCACCGCCCCCACGACGGCCACGTACTCGCCCGGTGACCCATCCCCCGGAAACACCAACCCGCGGTCCCGCCGCAGAGCGAGGGGCGGAGGCTTGACAGGGCGCCGCACAGTACGCGTGTGGCAGACACTAGCCGCCACCGTCACCGCGTAGGCCACGGCAGCCAGCGTGGTGGTGGAGCGGGAACGGGCCGCCGTCGCGGAGACCTGGACCCGAACGCGGGCAGGCGTTGAGGGCAAGGGCCCGCCACCGGCCCCGATCGGAGCGACGTACTCCGCCGGAGGCGCAGCTCGGCTGCGTCGTAATCTACTCCAGCCACGACAGATTTCCACTCGTGCGGCGGTGAGGTAATCGACCTCGAACAGTCACGGTAGTCGGTCGCAAGGCGGTCTTCGCCGGTGCTGGAGCGGCGGCAAGGCTGAAAGAGCTCACCGTTCGGCCCATCGTCCGTGACGGGCGGGCGGCTTCGGCCGTTGTGGGGGACGTCGTCCGTGCCGTACTCCCGCGGCACAGTGAGTTCAAGGAGATCTTGATGTTCCGTATCGCCAAGACCGTAGCCGTTATCGCCGCCGCTGGTGCTGCCCTGGCAGGCGGGGCCGGCATGGCCGCCGCCGACGCCGCGGCCGAGGGCGCTGCCATCGGCTCCCCCGGCGTCCTGTCCGGCAACGTCCTCCAGGCCCCCATCCACATCCCGATCAACATCTGCGGCAACACCGTCAACATCATCGGGGCCCTCAACCCTGCCTTCGGCAACGTGTGCATCAACAATGGCGGCTCGGACGGGCACCACAAGGCCGACCACCACGGCAAGAACTGACCACACCAGATCCTGGACCCGGCGCGCTCATCGCGCCGTGACATCCAGCACCACCATCTGAACCAGCCGCACCACAAAGCCCTGCACAGACCGGCCTCCCCTCATCCTCCAAGGGGAGGCCGGTCTCATGACGAGATCCGGTGCGGCGCAGCCAGCCGAGCCAGGCCACGGGCAGGAGGTTCCACTCCGCCCGGTCAACGCGCCGGACCTCTGTCGCAGTGGGTGGTTGGGCGGCCCGGTTCTACTGCCGCCAGAGCGGATCCCGCCCCCGCGCCCGGGCATCGCGTGGCCACCACGTCCACGCGCGCTGTCCTGGCAGGCTGGTCTGCGGAGCCCGCCCGGTCCTCCTTCGCACGCCGGCCCGGGCAGGCCGCCAACCCGCCCGGTGTAGCGGTCAGCGGTAGGGGCTCCGGCGCCCGAAGCGTGCCATCAGTCTGCGTGCGGCAACTTCGTCGAGTCCGAGGGCGGCAGCGGCCTGTGCGGTGTCGAGGTCGCCCGCGGTGCCGCGGGCGGCCCAGTAGCCGACCCGTTCGGCGGTGACTCCGTCGACATCGACCAGTTGCAACGACAGATCACCACTCTCCAACAGCAAGTAGTCGATCTGCAGGGCCAGCTCGACGAACGAACGGAAGACCTGCAAGCAGCACGGGCAGCCCATCGCGAACTCGCCCGAGCACTGAACCGACCCGGGTGATCGGTGTCGGCGTCCTGCGCTCACGGGCGGGAAGGCAAGGCAATCGGGCCTGGTCACCGGCCTCCGCTGTCGGGGGATCTTTCGCATCGCCCTGCGGTGCTGCTCGTGGTGTGATGAAACGGGGGTCCGAGAAGGAGAGAGCGATGACCTCACCGGCAGCGGAGCGGAAGACCGTCGCGGGCCTGGTGTCAGTCCGCCCGTTGGCCGAGGCGGACCTGGATCAGGCCGATGAGATCTTCCGGGTCGCCTTCGGGACGTTCCTCGGGGTCCCCGAGCCGAAGACGTTCTTCGCGACCGCCGATTACGTCCGCACACGCTGGGCGGCCGATCCGCAAGCGGCCTTCGCAGCGACGATCGAGGGTGAACTGGCCGGATCGAACTTCGCCGCCAACTGGGGCAGCGTCGGGTACTTCGGACCGTTGACCGTGCGTCCGGACCTGTGGGACCAGGGCGTCGGCAAGCGCCTCATGGATCCGGTCATGGACTGCTTCGACACCTGGGGAAACCGCCACCTGGGCCTGTTCACCTTCTCGCACAGTCCCAAGCACCTTGAGCTCTACCGCAAGTACGGGTTCTGGCCCCGCTTCCTCACGGCCATCATGAAGAAGCAAGTCGCGGGCGGCTCCGCGGTCCCCGGCCGGGTGATGTACAGCGAGCTGCCTGCCGCCGAGCAGCCCGCCTGCCTCAGTGCCTGTCGCGCACTGACCGGGGCCGTGTACGAGGGCCTGGACCTGGAACGCGAGATCGTCTCCGTGCACACGCAGGGACTCGGTGACACCATCCTGCTCCAGGGCGGCGGCTCCGAGCTCGATGGCCTGGCCGTCTGCCACTGCGGAGCCGGATCGGAGGCCGGCGAGGACGTGTGTTTCGTCAAATTTGGCACCGTACGCCCTGGCCCGGAGGCCGCCGACCGCTTCGAGCGACTGCTCGACGCATGTGAACAACTGGCGGCCGAGCGCGGGCTGAGTCAGCTGGACGCCGGGATGAATCTGGGCCGCCCGGATGCCTATCGACGCATGATCGACCGTGGTTTCCGCACTGGGTTGCAGGGCGTCACGATGCACCGGCCCAACGAGCCCGGTTACAGCCACCCCGACGCCTATGTGATCGACGACTGGCGCTGAGACCACCCGTCTGGCCACCAGGCTCCAGCTTCTGGTGGACTGCGCCGTCGCCTGGCCCGACCGGCCGGACAGCCTCGCGGTGTCGCCGAGTGTCGCGGCGCTGACCTCGGCTTAGAGGTCCTAACAGAAGTCGTTGATCATGTGACTTTCGGTTCGGAGGTGAAACGCCACTGCACAGCCCGCAGAGAGGCCGACGCGGACGGATGCCCCACCCTGAGGCCGGCAGCGGGCCCGCCGAGGACGTACCCCTCCCATGCGTCCGAGCACACCGAGCTCCTACTCCAGCTGCGCGAGCGCCTGCTCGTCACGGTCCAGGCCTCGGGCACTGTGAATGTGCCCTGGTGGCAGCCGATTCGCCTGCACACAGTCACTCCCCGGCAGTCGGCTGGTCACCCCGTGACAGCCGTGATCACTACCACTGCGCAACGCGAGCAGGGACAACCGCTCCGTCCTCGCTGACGCCCATCCGGTGCCACCACCAGACCCATTCACAGATCTGATGGGGCTGTTGCTGCGCAATGCCTCGGCGCCCGGCAGGCGTCAGCCGCCGCCCGCGCAGCCGGATGGCGGGTTCGTCTGCGCGACGCTCGTCCGTCGTTCTACGCTCGCCTGGTTGCGCCGTGGGGAGGAGCTGAGTGATGACCGCGATCGCGATACCGTCGGAGGTGGCGACGCCGGACACGGCGCTTCCGCTCTCGTCCTTCCGCGGCTGGCGCTACGCGGCGGAGGCCGCCGTCTACCGGAACAGCGTCGAGGAGCTCTTGGCCGAACCAGCCACCGTCGACCGGCTGCAGATCCGCCCGGAGGTCACTGCGGACGCGGTGCGCGCGGCCATGCACGGAACCGCCGCCGTGGAACGGGTTCTGCTCCTTGCCAGGGTCGACCACGAGGCCGTCTGCTCGACGCTTGACGAGCGGGTGAGGCACCGGCGGCGCCTGGCCCGCGCCCGGGCCCAGATCGGGCTGGAACCGGCCACGGTGGCAACCCTCCTGGTCATGGTCGGCATGCTTGTCAGCGCGAACGGGTCCGGCGTTTTCTGGTCCACCTCGCGGGTAGCAGCGGTGGTGGCCGCGCCTGCCGTGGGCGCTTGGCTGTGGCGCCGCCCTCGCGCATACCGGCAGCTGCGCAACATGCCCGTCTACGTCCGCTTCCGCCTGGGGGTGTGGGCGGCCACCGGCTACGCCGACGCCGCCCTGCGGCGGCTTGCAGCGGAGTTCACCGCCCGCAGCATGCGCCAGGTCCTCCTCGAGGTGATCGAAGCGCTGCTCGGCGAGGACCCGCACTCCGTGCTCGTGTACGACGGCTACCACGGGCTGCGGGCGCGGCGGGACTCCCGGTTCTTCGTACGGAGCCTGTGCGCCGGGCAGTTGGCGCGCAAGCTGAGCCTGATCGACGGCGGCACCATCGCGCTCAGCGGTCCGCGCGGCGTGGGCAAGACCACTCTCCTGGACGCCGCGAGCAGGCTGCTCCGGCCCGCGACGGCGGAAGTCGCGGAACCCGACCTGGTGATCCGTGTCGCCGTACCCGCCGCCTACACCCCGTACGACTTCCTGCTGTCCTGCCTGGTCGGCGTGTGCGAGCAGTACCTGCGGCGGAGCGGGCAACCCGTGCCCGACTTCACCCGGCTGTCGGGCTTCGTACGGCTGGGCCGCCGAACCGCGGGCCTGGCCCGCCACGCCGTGCGGTGGCTCCTGTTCGCCCTGCCCGCCGCCGCCCTACTCGTCCTGGGCGCTGCTGTGACGGTACGCGCTTGGTGGAACGGGCACCGTTCGGGCCTCATGTCCTTCGCGACGGGTGTCGCCCAGGACGCTACCCACGTGGTGGGCGAGCTCTGGCGCGGTCAGTACGTCATGGTCAGCCTGATGGTCGCCTGGACGAGCTTCCTGGTGTGGGGTCTTCGTGCGCCGGGTCGCTTCCGAAGGTTCCTCGGGCTGGGAGAGGAGCGCCGGGCCGGCTGGGTGCTGCTGTCGGCGCTCGGCTGGCTGTTGGTCGCGGTGCCGGTCCTGGACGCTCTGGTGGCCGTGTACGACGCCGTCGACATCGTGCCCGACCGAACCAGCTGGACCAGCCGACCGGGTGCGCCCTCGGATGGGCTGACAACCGTCCTCGTCACGCTGCTCGTACCGCTGTGCGCGTTCCTGCTCGTCACGTATTCGCACTTCCCTCGTCGTCTGACCGCAAGCGATCGCGTGCTGGTGGCGCTGACCGCGGCGGGACTGGCCTGCATCGGGTGCATGAAGATCTACCCGACGACCCGGCCGGTCGTGTCCGACGCCGAAAACCCCGGCCGGCTCGCGGTGCTCCTGCTCGGACTGCTGCTCGTCCACTGTTCCTTCGAGCGGCGCAAGCGGCACGCGACGCAGACCGACCTGACGAGGCGCTGCCTGGACCAGCTCTTCCGGCTCCGCACGGTCCAAGGCACGTCCGCCGCCCTCAGCCTCGCCCCCGGGACCCCGTTCGGGAGCGCGCACGGCTCCACCCTCTCCACACTGCCGCCGAACTTCCCCCAGCTGGTCGCGGAGTTCCGGTCCTTGGTGGGGGCGATCGCGGAGGAGCTGGGCGGGCAGGGCGACGGGCGGTTGTTCCTGTGCATCGACGAACTGGACCGGATGGCCACCCCGGCACAGGCGCGGACGTTCCTCGGCGAGGTCAAGGCGATCCTCGGCGTACCGCGGGTCTACTGCCTGGTGTCGGTGGCCGAGGACGTCAGCGCGGGATTCGTACGCCGCGGCATGCCGTACCGCGACACCACGGACAGCGCCTTCGACGACGTCGTGCACGTCCGCCCTATGACGCCTGCCGAGTCGGTGGCGATCCTGGAGGAGCGCGTGCCCCGGCTCCCCCTGCCGTACGCGATCCTCGCCCACGCCCTGTCCGGAGGCATCCCGCGGGACCTCATCCGCTACGCGCTCAGCCTGGTCGAGCTGCGCCAGAGTACCCCGTACGTGGAACTGCGCGACATCGCGCTCGTGATGCTGGCCGAGGAACTGTCCGACACCCTGGCCGGCTTCCGGACCCTGCTCGCCGCGCAGCCGTGGACAGCCGAGACAGCCCCGGTCATGGTCGACTACCGGATCCTCACCGAGCAGCTGGATGCAGCGCGCCCGGAACAGGGCGCCGCCCTTGTACGCGCCCTACGGGACTTCGCGGCGCCGGCGACGCCTGCCCTGCCCGCTCCCGGCGTGCCGGGATCCGGCGGGCCGGACGAGGCGGCCTTGCCTGAGGCCACGCGCCCGCTGATCGCCGAAGCCCGCGCGTACGTCGCATACGTGCTCACCCTGCTTCAGATCTTCACCCCTGCGGACTTTCGCCGGCGCAGCCACGACGTCGCGCTGGCAGACCCGGACGGCTCGGTCCAACGTCTGGCCGACATGCGCCTGGAACTGGCCGTCTCGCCGTACAGCGCCCTCGTTCTCATCGACCGGGTCAGGCACGCCTGGGGCCTTTCCCCGCTGGCCGCAGCGCCACTGCCGCCCGGCCCGACGCCCGGCACCTGACCGGGACCGTTGCCCCATGCTCTCGGAGCCATCGGCTGAGCAGTTCGGCGTCCCTGCCCTCCCAGTGTGTGAGCGGGAGTCGGCTGGTGGCGCCGACCAGGAGGGTGCCGTAGGTGTCGCCGTGGAGCGCGAAGCCGTCCACCCCCAGCACCCGGGGTGTGACCAGCGGCGGCAGCGGCATCCGCATCAGCTGGGCGAGCACGGTGCACCGCGAGAGTTTGACGCCCGCGCCCTTCAGCGCCAGGTCCACTCCCCCGCCGGGCGCGTGGCGTTCGACGCCACTTTCGGCCACCGTCCAGCGCCTCGAACACGAGGTCGGGCAGGACGCCGGTGGTGACGGCCCCGACCGTACGGCGGTGTCGTCGTCCAGGTCCCTTGGCCTTGCGCAGGACACCGACGGTCAGCGCGCAGTGCAGCAGGCCCTGCCGGATGGTCGCCAACTCGTACTCGAAGGTGTGGCGGGCGCCGTGGGCGGCGAACAGCAGGCACGGCGTTGGGTCAGTGGGGGAATGTCAGATTGGCCGAAGGCGGAAGCCGCCCGGTTACCGGCGGGGCCCGATGCCGAACCTGCTGCGGTGCTTCGCGGCCGCCGCCCGTCCGGCTTCCGCCGGCCACGCGCACGGGTGCCGACCGGGCCCGGGACTTCCGGGCCCGGTCGGCGTGTTCCGGTCACATGCTCGCGCCGGTCATACGGACGTGCCGGTCATACGGTCACGCTCGTCACGCGCAGGGTGGGTCAGCGGCGCAGCTTCAGGCGGTGTACCCCGCCGTCGACCGCGCCGACGTAGAGCGTGCGGCCGTCGGGGGCGGCGGCCAGCTTGGTGGTGTCGGTGTTCTGCAAACCGCTCGAGATGTTCTCCCACGTGAGACCGTTGTCGGTGCTGCGCAGTACGCCCCGGCCGCCCTGGACGAGTCCGGACGCGGTCGAGCCGGCGGTGGCCGCGTAGAGCGCACCGCCGACCCGCAGCAGGTCCGAGACGTGGACCGCGAGCGGGCCGGTGTCGGCAGTGCGGAAGGTCTTGCCGCCATCGGTGCTGACCCGGACGGACGAACCGCCGACGACCAGGCGTCGACCGTCCATCACGATCGCGGAGACGGGGCCTTCGGCGACCTTGGTCGTGGTGACACCGCCGTCGTCCGAGCGGTAGAGGCCCGAGGCGTTGCCGAGCCAGAGGCGCCGCGGGTCGCGCGGGTCACCGGCCATGGCATCGAAGGACCTCTCATGGAAGAGGTTCTTCCATGTCCTGCCGCCGTCGGAAGTCGCGAACAGCCCGTCGCCGAGGATGCTCCTGAAGCTGATCGCCACCCGGTCCGGGTCGGCCGGGTGGACCAGGATCGAGGTCGGTATCTCCGACGACGTGCCCTTCACCTGCCAGGTTCGGCCGGCGTCACCGCTGCGGGAGACCTCGAAGAGGCCGGTCGCGGTGCGCCGGACCTGCCACACCACCTTGGTGTCCTTGGGCGAGACGGCGATGTGCGAGGTGAGACGACCGGTCCTGCCCTCTGCACCGGACTGGCCCCACTCGGGGCCGGCGACGGGGATCGCGGTGCGGTAGGTGCCGCTCACCGTTCCGGCGAGCAGTTGGTCGCCGCTGGCCGCGAGGGCGAAGGTGGTCAGGCCCTGGACGCCGATCCTCCGGTAGCCGGTGCCGTCGGCCGAGCCGCGGTACAGGCCGTCCTGTTCGCTGGACACGGTCACCGAGCCGTCGGCCCAGCGGTCGTAGTCCATCGCGATGGCGGCCTTCGAGGGGGCGGGTACGGGCTTCCAGGTCTTGCCGTGGTCGCGGCTCACCTGCCCGGCGCCGAACAGCGCGCGCAAGTACAGGTCGCCGCCGGAGGCGGACAGTCCGTTGCCGCCTTCCGCCAGGGGCAGCAGGGTGGACCAGGTGCGGCCCTTGTCGTAGGAGCCGCGGACGCCCGTACCGGGGACGTAGGCCGCCACCACGGTGGAGTCGGCCGCCATGCCGCGGATGGTGCTCACCGGCTCGTCGAGGACGAGGTGCGCCGTACCGGGATCGCCCTTGCCGACGCCGTCGATCCGCCAGACGCTGTCGAAGGTCGCCAGGTACAGGGTGTCGCCGACGAGGGTGGCGTCGCGGACGTCACCGGTCACGCCGGTGGGGTACGTCGCCCAACTGTCGCCCGCGTCCGTGCTGACCAGCAGCGTGCCGTCGACCATCGCGGCGAGGGTACGGGTCTGCTCGTCCGCGACGAACTCGTCGATGTGCGCGTCGGGCACGTCGAGCTTGCGCCAGGTACGGCCGTTGTCGTCGGTGCGCAGGATCGTGCCCCGGCGGGTGGGGTCGCCGGCCGTGTTCACGGCGTACCACCAGCGGTCGGGGCGGTGGGCGTCGACCACGACCGCTCCGGTGCCGTTGCCGTCGGCGATGGGCAGCCGGCCCACCTGGCGCCAGTTGGCGCCTCCGTCGGTGGTCAGCCAGGGGGCGGCCTTGCGGAACTGGGTCACGACGGCCTGCTTCGGCCGGGCGGGCGAGAGCGCGACGTGGCCGGCCTCGCTGTTCGGGCCGACGGGCTCCCAGCGGTCGCCGCGGCTGCCGACGGGGGTGACCTCGAAGGCGCCGGCTCCGGTGATCCGCCGGCCGTCGGTGGTCGTGGCCCGCACGGCCAGCTGGTAGGCGCCGGCCGCCTTCCCGGTCACGTCGGCCTGGTAGTAGCCGGCGCCGTTCATGGTGGTGGGCAGTGTGAAGGCCTTGCCGTGCGGCGGCGTGACGGTGATCTCCGGCGGCGCGTTCAGGGCGGCCGGGGCGGCGACGTGCACGGTGGAGCGGCCGTCGCTCGGGTCGGGGGACGCCTGGACGACCAGGTGCCGGACGACGAGCAGGTACGGCACCCGGAGGGCCGGGCCGCGCGCGGGGGTGGCCGTGATCTGGCCGCTGATCTCCGTGTCGGTGGCCGGGCGGTCGGCGCGCAGGGTGACAGAGACGGTCGAGGACCCCCCGGCGGGGACGGTGACCCGCGCCGGGGACACGGTGGTGGGCCCGGTACTGCTGAGGGTGATGGTCAGCGGCTCCTTTCCGGGGTTGGCCAGGCGTACCTTCGCGGTGCCGCCGACGGTCCTGTCCGCCAGGTCGGCGAGGCCGAACGACACGGTCGTCGGGAAGGCGCTGAGGGTGGCCGACGCCGCGGCGGCCACGTCGAGCCGTCCGCTGCCCTGGACGGTGGGGCCGGTGCCGGCGAGCTGCTTCGCGGTGCCGACCAGCGCGGACCTGATCCCGTCGGGGTCCTGGTCCGGGCGCAGTTGGCGCAGCAGGGCGGCGGCTCCGGCGACGTGCGGGCTCGCCATCGAGGTGCCCGACATGCGGTAGACGCCGGGTTCGTACATCGAGGTGGGGATCGCGGAGCGGATCTCCACGCCGGGTGCGACCAAGTCGGGCTTGAGGCCGAAGCCGGTGCCGGGTCCGCGCGACGAGAACGAGGCGATCTCGTCGGTGGAGTCAGTGCCGCGCAGGGTGACGGACACCTGGCCGGCGGCCAGTTCACGGCTCAGCTGGGCGTACTGGGTCGTGTCGATGCCCATGACGACCAGGCGGTCCATGCGCAACGAGTCGCCGGAGGCGGCGGTCCGGGTGAGGTCGGGGCGGGCGGGGGTCGCCGGGGCCTCGACCGTTCCCGGGGTGGCGGCGAGCACGGGTCCGTCGTGGGCCGGGAGGCCGCCGAGCACGGCAAGCGCGCCGCGCTTCTCGGCCTCGCGTGCCCAGTCGATGTCGCTCTGGCTCAGGACGTCCGTACCGGGTGCGACGAGAACGTCGGCCCGCAGGATCTTGCCCCGTACGTCACCGATCCGCTTCCAGTCCTCGGCGGTGCCCGCGCCGACGTCCACGAGCGGCGCGGTGACCGGTTCCCGGGGCGGGTTCGCGGACAGGATGCCCCGGTACGTCTGGATCAGTTCGGGCTCCTTGCCCGCCAGGTACGCGCTGGGTGTCCGCATCCCGCTGGTGGAGGCCCCGACCGCGATGACGCCGTCGGCCGACGCCGGACTGTTGACGGTGCCGCTGCCGGGTCCGTCGTTGCCCGCCGCCGCGACGACGACCACTCCGGCCCGCACGGCGGCGGTCGCCGCGCGGCCCAGCGGGTCGGTGCCGTCACCGGGGCCGCCGAGGCTCATGTTGATGACGTCGGCCGGGTGGGGGTTGGCCGGGTCGGCCGCCGCCTCGATGCCGGCGATGATGTCGGAGGTGTAGCCGCTGCCGTCGGCGCCGGTGACCTTGTAGGCCAGTAGGCGCGCGTCGGGCGCCATGCCGGTGACGCCTCCCTTCTTGGCCGCCTTGCCCGCGATGATGCCCGCGACGTGGGTGCCGTGACCGTTGTCGTCCATCGGGTCGTCGTCGCCATTGGCGAAGTCGAAGCCGCCGACGACCTTGTGGCCCTTGCCGAAGCCGCCGCCCAGGTCGGGGTGGCCGTAGTCCACGCCGCTGTCCAGGACCGCCACGACGGTGCCCTTGCCGGTGGCCTTCACCCCGGCCGGGTCCTCGCGCTTCCACACCTCGGGCGCGCCGGTCAGCGGCACGCTGCTGTCCGTGCGCACCTGAATCCGGGTGTCGGGCCGGACGGCGATGACGCCCGGCAGCGCGGCCAGCCGCGCCGTCTCGGAGGCGGGCACCGTCATCGCCACGGCGTTGACGAGCAGGCCGAGTTGGCGGGGTGAGGCGGGGTGCAGTCCGGCTTTCCGCACCGTTCCGACGAAGGCGTCCTGCCGTTCCGCCAGGGCCCGCCGGGCGTCGCCGACGGCGGAGGCGGTGCCGGCGGCCAGGGATGTGAGCGAGCCGCCGGGCGCGGCTGCGACGGCGGCGTCCCCGGACAGTTCGACGATGACCCGCTGGTTCGGGTCGGGTGACTGCGCGGTCGCGGTGCCGGGTATCGCGGTGAGCGTCCCGGCGAGCGCGACGGTGGTGACCGTGACGGCCACCAGGCGTCGGATTCTTCGTGGGTTCTTGGCCATGGGTAGTAGTCCTAGCGCCGAAGTCACTCTCCGTACAACGGCTTCTGTCGGCCCATTGCTGCCGCTGGCACAAGTGGGCCAGTATCCGCATATGACGAACGAGCTCACCGCCGCAGGTATCGATCCGTTCGACGAGAGCGTCTACAGGGCCGTGTTGACCCGGCGTACGGCGGTCCCGACCGAGCTCGCCGCCGACCTCGGCTGCTCCCCTCTCCGCGCCGCCAGGGCGCTGGACCGGCTGCACGACCACGGCCTGGTCGGGCGGCTCGCGGGCGTCCGCCGCCGGTACGCGGCGATCGAGCCGGGAGCCGCGGTCGAGTCCCTGGTACGCACCAGGGCCGCGGAGTTGGACCGGGTCCGTTCGGCGGCGGGCGAGCTGTCCCGCCTCTTTGCGGCGGCTCAGGCCGGCACCGCAGGAGAGGATGAGGTGGAGATCGCCACCGGCCGCGAGGCGCTCGGCCGCTGGTTCGTCCGCCTCCAGCAGGAGGCGCGCGAGGACGTCATGACACTGGACCGGCCGCCGTACGCACTGACCACCTCCAACCCGGTGGAGAGCACGGCGCTGGGGCGCGGCGTGCGTTACCGCGCGGTCTACGCCCCCGAGGCGCTGGAGTGGCCGGGGGTGCTCGAGGACATCCGCGGACTCGTGCGCCGCGGCGAGCAGGCCCGGGTGATGCCGGGCTTGCGGATCAAACTGGCCATCGCGGATCGCCGGCTGGCGCTGATGCCGCTCTCCCTGGACCTCGACGGCGTGCGCGCTGCGGTCATCCGCCCTTCCGCCCTGCTGGACGCCCTCACGGACTACTGGGAGCTGTGCTGGAAACAGGCACTGCCGCTCGACGTGCCCGCCGAGGACCCGCTCGGTGAGGAGGACCGCCTGGTGCTCACCCTGCTGGTCAGCGGCCTCAAGGACGAGGCCATAGCCCGCCAGCTCGGCTGGTCGGTCCGCACCATGCGCCGACGCATGAGCCGCCTCCACGAACTCCTGGGCGCGGTGAACCGTTTCCAGGCCGGCGTCGTCGCGGTCCGCCGCGGCTGGATCTGACCCGCCACCGGCCCGGGGCAGACGCACCTGGCGGTGATCCCGCCACCGGCCACGAGCGCTTTGGGAGGCCGCTGCTCTGGGTCTCGGACGGGCTCATCGTCCGTGATGCCGGCATCGGCAACCTGACCCGAGTACTCATCGGACTGGTCAAAACGATGAGTTCACGCAGGTCCTTCAGCGGCTCGACGGCCGACAGCTTCCGGCGGTCAGAGACTTCGACCAGCTCAACGGCCTGCTCCGCCGCCTTGTCCGGGAAGCCGCAGGCCGCCACATCGCACAGCCCGACACCTGCGCTCCACCAGCTCCTGGGGCTCTCCATCCCGCCCCTTTCTCCCAGCCGGAACCACGGCCGACGTGTCAACCCCTCACACATCAGCAGGACGGCGCGGGCCGCCACCGGTGTGGTGGCGGCCCGCGCGGGGGCGTCAGAGGCGGTCTCTCACGCCGCGGATCGCAGGCCCTCACAGATCTGACACAAGGGACCGGCTCCGTGTCCGTTCGATCAAGAGACGGGCTCGTATACGACCGTGGTGTCGGGGCAGTCCTCCACCAGACCCAGGAGCGCCTGCCGTTCGGCGTCTTCCGCGGCCAGGCCCCAGCGCAGCTTGGTGGCTACCCAGGTGGTCGCGTACTGGCAGGTCATGCTGTCCGGGGAAGACGGACCGCCATCAGGTGTCTCTCACGACCCAGGGACCACAGTCAGGGCTTCAGAGCGTCAGCCTCCCGGACCTTGTGCAGGTGGACGAGGACGTCGAAAGACTTGGCGAGTGCCACATCGCGCGGTTCGGCGGGGAACTGGGTGCCGAGGTTGAGTGTGGGCCGGGCGATGTCCAGCCAGGCACGCGCGGTGGCCGGGGCGTGGCGGACGTCGAGGTAGAAGTCCCGGTGACGTACCTGGTCGAGGGTGTTTTCGTTCCTGCCGGGGCCGGCGGCGCCCACGGTGAACTTCTTCCATTCGCCGCCGAGGGCCGCGTCCTTCGACAGGAAGGAGCCCTCGTTGAAGGTGAAGCCGATCGGGAGGTAATCGTTGGCCATCGTGTCGCGCAGGAACGATCCCTGTGTCTTGGGATACATCTTGGCGTCACTGGCGATGTAGCCGACATGGTCGTTGTGTGCCGACAGCAGCACCTTGCCGCCGGTTTGCTGCTGCCACCAAGTGACATTCTGGGCCATCACCTCGTCGCGGAAGCGCTGGGAGGTAGCCACCGAGTTGGGGTCCGTGAGGTCCATCGTGAGGAATTTGGTGGTCTGGGCGATGGACCGGGCGTTCTGCTCAGCCCACGTGAAGGCCTCCGTGTCCGAGCCCTTTCGGCTGCTGACCAGTTCCAGGGCCTGCTGTGCCTTCGCGGCGAGCTGCCGGCGTTCCTCGAGCGGCTTGGCCAGGTAGGCGAAGACGTCGTCGATCGGGCGCAGGCCGGCGTAGAGCTCGTTGAGCCGTGGCAGCGCCGCTGGATTATTGCGCTGCACGTAGCCGGTCACCTTGCCGAAGAACTCGTCGCTCAGTTTGGGTGCGCCGACGTCGTTGCCCATGAAGTGGACAGTACGGCCGGGGTGGCTGCGGTTGTAATCTCGCATCCATTCGAGGAGGCTCACGAATTCCTCCCGCTCCCACGGGGAGTTGCCCAACGCCTCCTTGGCGATCTCACGGACGTCTCCGTTGCCGGTCTGGAGATAGTCGTCGATCTGGAGCCCTGCGGGCCAGCTCATCTCGAGGGAGAAAGTGGTGAACCCCTTCTTTTCCACGAGGAATCGGAAGACCCGATCCTTCATCGTGAAGAACTCGTGGGAGCCGTGAGTGGCCTCACCGAGGCCGACCACCTTGGCATCGCCGACCATCGAGGCCAGAGGGCGCAGGTCAGCCGTGTTTCCTCCCGGCTCCGTCGAGCGCAGGGGGTGCGCCGCGCGCTCCAGCGCGCGGACCTCGCCCTGCTTCGCCTGAGCCATGTCAGCGGGTGCCGCGTGAACCGCCACAGGAATGAGAACCGCTCCCATCACTGCCACTGCGGTGGCCAGCAGTCCCCGTCGGCCAATGCCCTTCCAGCGTCCATCCATGTGCTTTGTTCCTCAAATTGCGTTTCTGTTACTTGAGAGAATTTTTGCCTCGAATGCCCAGCCACGAAAGGGGGTCAACCTCCGAGACGTACGGGGGGTAACCCCCCCGAGCTTTGATGGGGCTCGCCCCGGGGTGCGAACTCGCCGGTGACGGCGCCACGGGGGCGTACAGGACCGGGACAACGGTCGGCAGCGGCAGCACCACCACGCCCGCTAAGGGCTGTCTGACAAATGATCACCGAGCGGGGATGTGCGTGCTCGGTCCAATTGCCTTGCCGCCCTGACGCTGGCCAGTGATTCTGGGCAGGTGCCAGGACAGGGGAAAAGAAGGCGGCGGCAAGAGGACGCGCGGCAGCGGCTTGCTGCTCGCACCGCGCCGGACGCGGGACAGTGGGAAGTGGTCGTTGAGACTCGGGACCAGGCGGAGATGCGTACGCGGTTGCGCCGTCTTCGGGAGGCAGGAGTCGACGGCTCGATGATCCGGATCGACACGCTGTGCGGGCGCCTGGCGCTGCCGACTACCTACCGGCTGAGCCGTTTCGTGACGGACCCCGCGCGGGAGTCCGAGCGTGAGCACCCAGATCATTGATTTTGTGGCAGGTCGAGGTGAGTTGACGGATGCGGCGTGGGAGCGAATAGAGCCCCTGTTGCCGCGGGTGGATGGGCGTGGTCGTCCGTGGCGTGATCACCGGCAGGTGGTCAACGGGGTGCTGTGGCGGCTGCGGACCGGGGCTCCGTGGCGCAATCTGCCCGAGCGGTACGGACCCTGGCAGACCGTCTACGAGCGGTTCGCCCGCTGGAAAGCGGACGGGACCTGGGCGAAGCTGCCGGAGCACGTCCAGGTCCGCGACGACGCGGTGGGCCGGGTGGAGTGGACCGTCTCCGTCGACTCGACGATCAACCGTGCCCACCAGCACGCGGCCGGCGCCCGCAAAAAGGGGCCGCAGACGGGGACGAACTGGAAGATCCGGGCCGCTCGCAGGCGCATCAGGCCCTCGGCCGGTCCCGGGGCGGGCTGACCACTAAGGTCCACCTCGCCGTCGACGGCCGTCTGCCAGCCTCACTCTCGATGGCAACGCAATCGCTGTCGAGGGTGAGGTCGTGGATGGCAGAGCCGGTCAGGGCAAGGCGGTTGACCGATGAAGAGGGACAGAGGCTGCAGCGGAGCGTCCGGCGGGGCAGACGAGAGTCGGTGCGCGTCCGAAGGGCTTTGATCATCATGGCGTCGGCGTCGGGGACCCCGGCGACGGCGATCGCCCAGCTGGTCGCCGCTCATGAGGACACCGTTCGGGACGTCATCCACGCGTTCAACGAGAAGGGCCTGGCAGCGCTGGACCTCAGTGGGCGGGAGGCCGTCCCGGTGACCACAGCCTCGCGGCGCCGCCTGATCGACCCCGGCGAACGCGCGTGGACAACGCGCTAGCCCCTGCCGGCGGATGAGGCTGTGGCCCGCTTCTCACCGGCACTGGTCGCCCCCGCCTTGCGTCGGGTCGGGCCCGCACAACCAGCCGTTGACGGCAAAGCGACTGTCCGCGTGCTGCTTGCCAGGGCACACGACCGGTCGCACCTCGTGCCAGGCGGTGGGCAGGAAGAACACGATGCTGTCGTGCTCGGGCTCCCAGTCCCGCCAGGTGCGTTCCTCCCACTCTCCGGTCGTCTCGGTGTGCAGGGGCAGGACGGCGTCGAAGACGCGCAGCTCGCCGCCGCCGAACGGCCGGGGCGTGCGGTGCAGGTAGTAGACGAAGGTGAGCAGACGTCGGGTGGCGTACGCGGCGCTGGTGTCCTGGTGCGGCCGGTAGAAGTCCCCGTCGTTGTGCACGTTGAGGCCGTAACGGGGTTCGGTGTAGCGGCAGTCGACTCCCAGCGTGTGCTCGACCGCCTCCCGGACGTCGTCAATGGCCGCCAGTAGCTCGGGCGCCTCGAAGTCGGGGCACGACCTGGACCTGCGCAGGTCGGGGTCCAGTTCCCGGTCCCGGACCATGGATGGCTTCAGCCGGTCGCCCGTGGAGGCGATGGCGCGGTCCAGCAGGAGGCCGGCCGTCCACTCGCCCAGGAACCCGGTGATGCGGCAGACCGTTGCCGGAAGCCGCCAGATCGCGTCCGTGGACACCGGCGAGAGACTGTCCGCCGTCATCGCCCCACCTCGGACGGGGTCGTGGTCTCGCGCAGCCGAGTCACTTCGGCCTGGAGTTCCTCCACGTGGCGGTGGAGCGCCTGGATGCAGACCAGGGCCACGCCGAGGCCGTCGACGACGGGGATCCTGGTGTCGTCCCGGTTGAAGCCGAAAGCGGCGTGCCAGTCCTGGGCCATCGGCCCGAGGTGAAGGACGTCGTCGGGCTCCCAGAGGTAGCGCCAGGTGCTGACCGGTAGCGCGGCCACGGTCTCCAGGACGGCGAAGCCGTTGACCGCGCCGACCGGGGCCGCGGCGGTGCTGTCCCGCGTACCTGCCGCGCCGGGGTCCGGAGAAGCGTCGCCGGCCGCCCGGGCCCGCCGGTGGAGGATCCGCATCGTCACCGGCTCCAGTCGACCGGGACCACGTCCTGCTTGAGCCCGCGGTCACTGCAGAGCGAGCACGGGGAGCCCGGTAGCCCGGGCCCCTGGTCGGTGCCGACGGTGATCGCCCCGTGGGCCCCGACGGGCGCGTGGATGCCGTCGCCGACGAGCGCGGCTTCGTAGCCGCCGAGCAGCTCCTGGAGGGTTCCGGGGCCCAGATTCTCCGGGGCGGTGATGGAGGCCACGCCGTCGTAGTCGGTGTAGGCAGCCCCGAGCGTTCGGCCGCCGACGGTGGCGAACACGATCTTCGCTCCCCGGATGGGTTCCCCGGTGAGGGCGTCGGAGAGCATCGCGTGGATGTTCTCCAGCTGCATCTGGGTGACGTTCAGGGTGGCCTGGCTGGTCGTGAGCCTGACCGGCTTCAGGCTGGGGCATTCCGCGCCGTTGCACGGCGCGGGCGACGAGGGGGTCGCGGTCGCGGTGACACCGCTCCCCGCGCCCAGCGACGCCAGAGCGGCTGCCATCACCGCGACGGTCCTACGTCCAACAGAACCCATGTCCACTCCCTAGGAGCCGCCCGGGCGCGCTCCGCACCAGCGCAGGAAGGCCGGGACGGTCCTGGCACGTGCGGCACTCGACCGGTGCCGCCCCCTGTGGGACGACGCGATCGACCGTAGCCACACCCGTCCGGCCCGGGCGTCCGATGAACACGAATACGCACCATCTGATGAACCGCCGACGGCGCCGTGACGAACGCGGACGATTCATATCGGCCAGTGAGCCTTTTCAGCGTTGCCTCACCAGGGTGAGGCAAGGCTGAAAAGGCTCAGTGACTCTCGTGCTTGGTTCAGGTGGAGTGACGAACCGTTTGATGACGTCTGCCCCCGCGAGGCCTTGGGGAATTGCGTGACCGCAGTCCCTGGGGAATTACGCACTCTGTCGCTGATCTCGTGATGTCAGCCGTCGAAGCGGATCCAGTCGACGGGCAGGTCGGCCAGCGGTGCCAGGGCGCTTCGGTGGCCGGCGCCGGACCAGACATCGAATTCTTCGCCGCCCCCGTTGCTGACGCGCACCACGAGGCCAGGGCCACGTAGAAGTGGGTGGGTGCCCAGGGCCAGAAGGGACGCAGGGGTACAAGGTGCAGTGTTGGGGTGAGTTGAGCGACCTGTGTTGCCGTGAGCCTGCCCGGCAGGGCCCTCGACCTCCCCGACCGCGGTCCCCCCAGTACGGACGGGACCGGCGGGTGGGGATGGTTCATGATCAAGCGACTCGCCACCCACATCCGCATCAAGCCGGTCGCAGAAGGTGGCAAGACCATCTGCGCGGAGCTCCCCTGGTAGCAGCCGCTATCGGCCCGTTCGGATTGCTGTCGGCCGGGGCGAGCTCGTCAGCGGGACGGGTCCCATGCTTCGGGGCCGGCGCCGCGCCATTCCACGATTCGGGATCGGTGAGGTGCACGTCCTCGGCGTCCTCGAGCCCGGCCGAGGCGAGGAAGACGCGGATGTCGGCCGGACGGCGCGCGACTCCGATGGCGACGCCGTCGTAGCGGACACGACGCCAGCACTGCTCGTCGGGCGGGTAGACGGCACTACTCGTCGGGCGGGTAGACGATCAGCTTGGTGGGCATGCCTCCACCATGGTGCCCCCGGCTACCGCGCGGCAGGCCGTATGCGGCCATCCGGGCGTTGGAAGCGCGATCGGTACCTCACCGGGCCACGTATTGTCTTGTGGTCCAAGACGTGTGGAGGCCGACGTGGCACGTGATCGGATCGGGCTGGCCGAGGTGCTGGCGGCGGCGGAGGCTGCCGCTCCGGTGGACTCCCTCGACGTAGTGGCACGTAATCTGCGGGACCGGTTCGGCGCACGCTATGTGTCGTTCCTGTTCGTCGACATCGTGGGCCGGCGCATGCTGCGGGTCCACGACACAGGGGGCATGCATCCGGAGGACCAGGCCGAGCGGATTCCCCTCGCCGACAGCGGCGTCTACGACGAGGTCCTGCGCACCCAGAAGCTGGTGCGGGGGCCGGAGGGCGATCACGGGCAGCGGGTGCTGGCGCCGGTGACGAACCGCGGCGACACCATCGGCGTCCTGGAGCTGTACCTCACCGAGGTCACGGATGATGTCCTGGAGCAGGTGGAGGAGGCCGCGCACGCGCTGGCGTACATCATCGTCACCGACCGCCGGTTCACCGACCTTTACCACTGGGGCAACCGCACCACCACCGTCAGCGTCGCCGCGGAGATCCAGCGTCAGCTCCTGCCCTCCGCCGCTGCCTGCGAAGCCCCCCAGTTCACGCTGGCCGGCTCCCTGGTCCCGGCTGCCACCATCGCCGGCGACACCTACGACTACAGCCTCGACAACGGCACCCTGCACCTGTCCATCACCGACGCCATGGGCCACGACGTCCACGCGTCCCTGATGGCCACCCTCCTGGTCAACGCCTCCCGAGGCGCCCGCCGCGCCGGCCAAGACCTCGCCGAACAAGCCCGCCAAGCCCACCAGGCCCTCCTCGACCACGGCCACCGCACCTTCGTCACCGGCCAGCTCCTGCGCATCGCCCTCGACGGAACCCGCGCCCAGATCGTCAACGCCGGCCACCCCCAACCACTGCTCCTGCGCGACGGCACGGTCACCGAACTCGAACTGGCCGTGAACCTGCCCTTCGGCCTCACCAACCACCTGGGCGTTTACCAGGTCCAGGACCTTGACCTGCGCCCCGGTGACCGTCTCCTGCTCCACACGGATGGCATGCAGGAACGCGAAGCCGAAGCGGTCGACCTGCCGGGGCTCCTGCGCAAGACGGCCGACGAGCATCCGCGTGAAGTCGTGCGCGCTCTGGTCGGCGCGGTCACCGACGTCTATGACGGCCGGCCGCCGCGAGACGACGCGACCGCGCTGTGCGTCGACTGGCACGGCCCCGGCACCGGCATCCCCGCGACCTCCTGAGCTCAGCCCGCGCAATACCCGAACTGCGGCTGGAGCGGCCGCGGCCGCGATGGTGGCCGGCACCGCCGCGCGAACCAGCTCCCGAAGAGCCGCGTGCCCCGGCGCCTGTACGCCCACGTTGGCCAGCCGTTCCGCTGCTCGGCCGACAGCTGCGCCCAGGTGCTCGGCTGCTTCTGCCGTGCCAGCCAATTGCCCAGGTCGTCGCCCTCGAAGCCGACCCGCCGCTGCGGGCCTAAAGTTCCCGGCGTGGTGATGCGCCTGCGCACTGCCGGCGTTTTCGGGGCCGCACCGCAGGAGCCCTATGCAGCGCGGTGCGCTTTGTGCGGGGACACCCGCAGCAGCGCCCTTGCCGGAAGGGGCCGGCCGGTGGACCGGCGGGCGCGTTCCAGGGGTCCGTCGCACAGCGCCTGCAGGACGGGGCCGGGCTCGGTGTCGGGAGTAAGGGCGAGGTCGAAATGGGCTTCGGGATGCCGGGAGGAGCCTGTCAGCCGTGCGCGGCTCTGTTGGACACCGGGCAGGTGCCGGGCGTCGGCTGTCAGAGCGTCGCTGAGGGACCGCTCGCCCAGTTCCACTCCGTCCACGGGGTCTGCGCCGACGGGTAGGGGGCCGGGATGAGTGCGGCGCAGTTGTGTCAGCAGCCACCACAGGGCGAGCAGGACGACGATGGCCAAAACGGCGATGACCGCGGGCCACCACCATCCCTCGTCCACCCAGCGAGTGCGGCCGGCGTCGTCGAGTAGGACGTCCTGGGGAGTGATCAGGGGCCAGCCGTCGGGTGGTGTCATGCGCCAGTGCCGGTAGAGGTCGAGACTGCCCGCCAGGATCAGGAGGCCGGTGCCCAGCAGGACGATTCCTGCCACGGCCAGGAGGACTCGGTTGATTGCGGATTTCCTCTTCATGGGATCCCATTCCCGTCTCTCGCTCGGCGGCAGGCCGACCAGGTGCCGACTACTTGCGGCGTGGGCGCACCTTGACGGCGAGCCGAGGAGGACGCGCGAGTTCCAGCCGGTCGAGTTCCGCTTGCAGAGCGACCAGGAGATCGGCCTTGACGTCGGCGAGGGCGCGGTAGCGCACGTCCGCGCGCGCTCCGATGCGGTTGTGGAAGATCCGGACCCGGGCGGCACTGACACCGGCAACGCGCATCGCTGCATCCCGCAGCAGGAGTTCTGCGCCGGCGCGGTCCAGCACGGCGTGCGTCTGTGCGTCGGGGGTTTTCAGGGGCAGCCTGTGGCGCAGACCGGGGGTGAGTGCCATGACGAGCAGCCAGACGCCGAGGACGGTGATGACGGCGGCACCGATCTGTATCCAGATGTCGTCCAGTGGGCGGGTGGCCAGTTCGTCGGCCAGGCGCGTGCGCCAGGCTGCGGCAGTCTGGTCGGCGCGGACCCTGACGACGTCGAACAAGAGGGTGCCTGCCGCGGCCCCGATGAGCAGGGCCGTGAGCGCGGCGGGTATCCGGCGAGTGGACCAGGGGCGGGGAGTCGGCGGGCGTTCGGCCGCAGGCTGTTTGGCCAGTTGCTCCACCGTGCGGGAGGTCACCTCGTCGGATGCGGTGAGCTGCTCCGTTGCGGTTGGGGGTTCTTGGTCGCGTTCCATTCCGGCTCTCCTTCCCGGGGGAATGCGCTCCGGTTCACTGCACGCGCCGGTGTTCCTGGCCATCTGCGGAAACCAGGTGCTCGATGGCGAGGGCCACCTCTGTGACGCGCATCCCGGTGAGGTGGGCTACCCGCTCGCTGATGTAGTGCTGCACCTGGCGGGAGGTGGTGGCGAGGTCTGCCGGGTAGGGCAGGTCCACTGTCAGCCTCAACCGTGCCGAGCCGCTGCCGATGGTCGCGGAAGCCTGAGGAGCCGCCAGTTTCGCTTGGGCGGCCGAGGTGATATGTGCGGCCAGTGCCTCCTTTGCGGCGCGGGCCGCGATGCGGGCCACTACCTTCTCCGGGATCGCGGTGGCGCCGCGCTCGGCCGGCGGCACGATCGCGGCCCCGGGCAGGGCAGCGCCGGGTTGCGTTGTCACTTCCCATCCCGGGAACGGGTGAAGTCGGACAGCTCGAGGTCACCCTGCAGCATGCGGCCGATAATCAGGCCCACCAGGCCCAGGAACGCCACGAGCAGGAACGCCCAGAAGCCGCCGAAATAGGCGGCGAAGCCCAGGGCCATGCCGGCAAGCAGGCCCACGGTTGCTGCGCTCATCTCACTCACCTGAACTTTCACGTCGGTCGTCTTTCGACCCGGTGGCCGTGCCGGGTCCAGGGGTCACTGCACGCGGCCCGTGGTTTCCTCGTCGCTCTCCTCGTCGGGCAGGTGGACGTCGTCGACGCTGATGTTCACCTCGACGACTTCAAGGCCGGTCATGCGCTCCACAGCTGTGATGACACTGGTGCGGACGTCGCCGGCGATGTCCACGATGGCGACGCCGTACTCCACGACTACATCGAGATCGACGGCGGCCTGCCGCTCGCCCACCTCGACCTTCACGCCGCGGGACACGCTGGGACGGCCGCCGGGAACCTTGTCCGTGACTGCCCCGAGCGTGCGGGCCATGCCTGAGCCGAGGCTGTGGATGCCCGGCACCTCACGGGTGGCCATACCTGCGATCTTTTCGACCACGCTGTCGGCGATGGTCGTCCGGCCCCGTGTCTCAGGCGAAGCTCCGGCCTGACCCGCGAGGGCCTTACCCGCAGAGCGTGGCGTCTCCCCGCTTGCGGTGGGGTTGACGGTGTCCGACATGAGGACCTCCCCATGATGTCGATCCGGGCGCGCCGGTGCGGCGCCCTCATGTTTTAGACACATGGCACGGACATTCCTCACGCTCGCAGCCGTACCATCGAGGAGGGCATACGCGGGCCGCGATTCTGCGGCAGGAAGCGAGCGACGGATGCGCAACCGGACGAGCCCCCCTCCCCCGCCCGGCACAGGTTTTCCCCGGCGGCCGGACTCGGTGTCGGCCGTCGCCGCCGTGGCCGATCAGGACGCTTCCATCGGCCCGGACGACAGCGTGCTGGTGGTATGGGCGTGCGAAGGCGATGAACAGGCCTTCGCCGTCCTGGTCCGCCGGCACAGCAGCCGTTTGCTCGCCCTCGCCCAGCATCTGCTCGGCAACCGCGCGGACGCCGAGGACGCGGTTCAGGACGCCTTCCTCAGCGCCTGGAGGCAGCTGCCGGAATTCCGGCACGGCGCCTCGTTCGGTACGTGGATGTACCGCATCGTGACGAACTGCTGCCTCAACACTTTGCGCAGCCCGCCCCACCCGCTTCCCCTGGACACCGTTTCGGAACCCGCTGCCGCAGACGCGGGCAGTTCACCGCCCCGAGTGGCAGAGGCCGACGCAGCCACAGCCGCCCTGATGCGAGCGCTACTGGAACTGCGCCCCGAGCTTCGCGCGTGCTGGGTCCTGCGGGAACTGCATGACCTGCACTACGACGAAATCGCCCACGTGGTGGGCAGCAGCGAACAAACGGTACGCGGCAGACTTGCTCGCGCCCGACGCATACTGATGGAGGCGATGCGCCCATGGCGCTAGAAGACCCGCACCTGGCCTCCCGCGACCAGCCCGAAAGCGTGTGCGCCACGAGCGCCGAAGCACCCCTGCGCGGACAAGCCGACATGCTCGCCGGCGCGGAGTTCCTGCCCTGCGGACGCCCCCTGGGCCGCGCCTGGGAACAAGCACGCACCCCCGTCGGCATGGCAGATCCGCACATCGGCCACTGCCCCAGTTGCCAGGAAGCCATCGAAGGGCTGAGAGCGCTGGCCCTGGCCACCCGTGCTCTGCGCGCCGAGGAACGACCCGACAGCCACAGCCTCGCCAACCGAATCATCAGCGCTGTCCGCGCTGAGGTAGAGCTGGGCACCCTGCTGCGACTGACCGACCCCGAGCACGACCTGCGCATCGCAGAAAGCGCCAAAATTCTGCGCCGGGCCGCCGACACCGTGCCCGGCGCCCGCACAGCCAGCTGCCGTCTGACCCCGTCCAACGGCAACCGCGCCGTCCATGCCGTCGCCATCTCGGTCGCGGCCAAGCTCGACAAGCCGTTGCGAGAGCGCGCCGAAGCAGTGCGCCAAGCCGTACTGCACGCAGCCGAGCATATTCTTGGTCTCGCCGTCACTACCGTCGACGTAGAAGTCGACGCCGTGCTGGAGCCCTCCCGCGTGCCGAGCGACGAACGGGCTGAGCTGAGCGAAGGGTGACCGCATCCCCAGGAGCGCATCCAGCGAACCGCGGCCGAAGCAGCCATCGCCGTTCCCGGCGTAGCGGCTCGCAGCCTCACGCGCACACCACGCGACAAGCGCAGGAACAGCGAACACACCCGCGTCGATAGGTGCGCTGCGTCCTGCACGCTGACGACCGCGTCGTAGATGTCCCTCACGCTCCGGTCCAGCGTCCAGCGCCGCAGCCACGGGTCCACACGCAGAATCGTGCGACGTGCTCGGAGGGAACAACAGAGGTCAGGCCCCCACCATACGGATAACGACTACCACCGGCATACCGCAGGGATCATGAACCGTCACCACCCGACGACAACCCGAAATCCTCAGTACCCCGTGTCCAGGATTCGGGGTCAGGGCCCCTGGTGCCGTTCCTGGCGCGCTGGGCGATCGCGTGTGCTCTCTCGCACCAGCAACGCTCGATGTAGCCCGTCGCGAGCAGCGCCCCACGCGTTAGTCAACCTGCC
The DNA here is from genome assembly GCF_042736715.1 of Streptomyces sp. NPDC060049. Lineage (NCBI taxonomy): Bacteria > Bacillati > Actinomycetota > Actinomycetes > Kitasatosporales > Streptomycetaceae > Streptomyces > Streptomyces sp. NPDC060049. The sequence continues at coordinate 89,173 of NZ_JBHWVV010000012.1, read as the reverse complement.
CGCCGTGCCGGGACGGGGCCCGATTCCACCCCGAGGAGGCCTGCACTCGGGTGGCTTGACCACTCCCTCCCGGCCGCAAGACCCTACTGGATGACGGTGTCATCGCACACCGGCTTCGGCGGCGCCTTCGCAATCACGCCCCGCCAGTAGTCGGCCTCCCCGGCCGTCCCCCGGCGTGCGGGCTCGATCAGGGTGGAGAACGTCGTCGTTCCCGGCCGGGCCTCCAGGTCGCCGGGGCCGATCGCGACCACGTACCGCTCCCCGGGCTCCATCATCACCTCGCGGTTCGAGGTGGCCACCTCGAAGGAGCCGGGTGTCCCGCCGGGCTCCACCCGCTGCGACACCCCGATGACCGGGGCGAACTTCCCCTTCATCGACTCCACGATCCGTACCGGCGTCGTGACGAGCTCGGGATTCTCGGCGCCGACGGCCTGCGGGTCGTGAACGGGCTCGCCGGCGGCCTCGACCACGGCGATGCCCTGCGCGCTGGTCGCCACCTCGGCATCCGTGCCTCCGGACGGCGTCCCGCACAGGCTCTCCGTGCGCGACTCACCGCTGCTCTCCCAGACATACCAACCGCCGCCACCGAGAAGCACGGCGGCCGCCGTCCCGGCAACCGCCCACGTCTTCACGCTCATGATCAGCCCCACAGCTTGGAGTAGTTGGCTCTGTCGACGTCCTGAGGGAGATCGAAGTACTCATGGGCCGTCGGCCACATCAGCGACCGCACGTAGCCCGGCCCGCCCGCGTCCGACTTGTGGCACAGCCCCAGGGCGTGGCCCAGCTCGTGCGCCGCGATCTGCCGGCGCTTGGTATGGCTCGCGTTCTTCATCGCCGCCGTGTTGAACCGGATGTAGTCGGTCTGGCCCGGGCCTCCACGGTAGTTCCACTTCGCGGCGGCGCGGTCCTTCGGGTCGTTGTAGTCCACGAACTCGAGGTCGTTGACGGTGGTCGCCGAGTCCGGGGCCATTTTGATCGTGTGACCGGCGTACTGCCACGCCTTGAGAGCGTGCCTGTACGCGTCGGTGTAGGCCGTGTTCGCCGTCCATCTGACCTCGCCGTCGTCCACCGAGCTGTGCGACCGCGACTCGGACTCGCCCCTGACACACGGAGCGGCAGCAACGGCTGCCGCCGGGGGCGGGGCGGACAGGAGCAGGGCTGCGGCCACCGATAAGCCCGCTGACAGGCGCTTCATCCACTCCACGGTAGGGCTCCGCGGGCCGGGGATGATCGTTTCCTCTGTCCGAGTGGTGAAGTTCTCCAGCCGTGACCGAGCCAGGGTTCGAACGCGTTCGGGACGGTACCGGTTTGCGCGTAAGAACGTACGGCTGGGTGAAGCGGTGCTGCCGCGTGCCGGAGGCAATGGCAAGGAGTCTCTACCTGGGACGACACGACCGCGCAGGCATGCCCAGCAGGCGTCACGCCCGCATCGATCCTGATGTGGGCCTGCCGCTTGACGGAAAGGCCGGCCACCCCAACGGCGCGTTCATCCGCGGCCCCCACACCGGCAGCTGCGTCCCCGTTCCCAAGGCTCCCAAGGCAGCCGCCTCAATTGACGTATTCACGGCGTGCGGACTCATCACGAGCGCAGCGTCCATGGGCGGCCACCACGGAATGCCTCCCAGCCTGACGTATGCCCAGGGGTTATCGTGCCGGGCCCTCGGTCTGTCCGGCACCGCTCAGCAGCGCCAGGTGGCGGTAGTCGCTGGGTGGCATGCCGTACGCGCGGCGGAAGGCCCGGCTGAAGTCCGCCGGGTGGCGGAAGCCCCAGCGCGCCGCGATCTCGCCGACCTTGGAGTGGCCGAGCCGCGGGTCGGCTAGGTCGGCGCGGCTGCGTTCGAGGCGGAGCCTGCGGATCGTGGCGGCGACGGTCTCCGGCTCCTCGCGGAACAGCGAATGGAGCAGCCGTACGGAGATGTGGTGGTGGGCGGCGATGGTGTCCGGGCCGAGCCGCGGGTCGGGCAGGTTGTGGTTGACGAAGGCCCGGATCCGGGCCAGCAGGACCTGGCGGCGGGTCTCGGCGGGCAGCGCGCCGGGGCCGCCGGACTGTGCAGCGAGATACGCGGCGCACAGATCGAGGCCGACGGAGCCGAGGCGGGACAGCTCGGCGGGGGCGGAGCGCTCGGCGTGGGTGCGCAGCCCGGTCAGGTACGAGGCGAGCAGGGCACCCGAGACGGTGCCAGGAGCGAGCCGGGTGCCGAGGAGCCGGTTGGCGTGGTCCTGGGGCAGCGGCAGGGCGCTCCGGGGCACCCGCAGCAGGGAGACGCGGGAGAGCCGGCCCTCGTCGAGGAACTCGCAGCTCAACGGGTGCGAGGAGTCGAAGAGCGCCATGTCACCGGCGCGGAGCAGGGCGTTGCTGCGGTTCTGCTCCAGGCCGACCGGGCTGCCGTGGACGAGGAAGAGGAAGTAGTTCTCCGGGTCCGCGCGCCGGATGTTCCCCGCGCCGCGCCGGGCAGACATCGGCGAGAAGGCGAACCCGGACAGGTCGACATGGTTGAGGTCAAGCGCCGTCGCCGTGCCGCGGAAGCACTCGACGTGCGGGCTGGTGATGGAGACCGGCATCACGAGGTCGCCGACCATGCCCGCCCACGACTCGAAACCGTCTCGCGCGCGGACGCTGACCGTTTGTGTACGTGGCTGTGCACCCGTCACGAAGCCCCCGCCCCACGGTGATGTGTACACGCCCATAGTTGGCGTTCGGCGGGGCGTCGGGATAGCGGGGTACCGGCCAACTCCCACTCATCCGCGGCCTGTCTGCGCTCGGTGCGCAACGAATCTGCGCGCCGTGCCATCGACGCAGGTCGGCGCCTCCCCACACAGTGGTGGCCGGCACCGTGCCGAAGTGTGAAGCAGAGAGGCAACGCAGTGACGAAGCACGGAATCTTACGGTCCGACGGGCTGGGCAAGCTCCTCGCCGCCCTCGTCATGGCCCTCCTGGTGCTCATGGCCGTACCGGGCGCGGCCGGAGCCGCCGACGGGGCTCGGGCGGACTTCACGGCGCAGGCCGCGAGCGCCGGCCTGAACGCCACCCAGGCCAGGAGCCTGCAGAAGCGGGTCGACGGCTACCTGGCGAGCACCAAGGGCACCCAGATCGGCGCCAACAAGATCGCCCTGCCCGGCGGCGAGCTGCTGCTCGCGCTGCCCGGCGAGCAGAAGGCTCGAGACCTCGACGCTGCGGCGGTCCCGGGCGACACGGTGGGCGGCTGCCGCTACTCGTACGTGTGCGCCTACATGTACGAGGACTACACGGGTGACCGGTTCGACATGTTCACCTGCAACCACCTGTTCCGCATCACGTGGAACACGACCGGCTCGTGGATCAACAACCAGCGCTCGACCCTGTACGCGAGGTTCTACGACCGGAACCAGGCCCTCGGCTGGACCTCTCCCGGCGGTCTCAGCTACGACCCCTCGGCCGACTGGCGCTGGGTCTGGTACGTGAGCCCCTGCTGACCCACCGGTCCACGCTCAACCCCGCAGCAGCAGCCGCTTGACGCCGACCCGAGGACGGCGGCGCCGGCGAGGACGAGGACGAGGAAACCAACAGTGACGTTGCCCTTCCCGTCCTCGGAGGGGGAGGCCGAAGGGGAATCGGGCGAGCCGCCCGACGTCCCCGACGGCTTCTCCGACGGACACCCGGCCCCGCCCTCCCGGTCCAGCCGCACCACCCTGATGGGGATTCTCGAAAACACGCTGTCGCTCTCCACCTCACTTCGTTGCAGCGTGAACGGTGTGGGGAAGATGGGGAGCTAGTGACCTGAGTCAGAGATTCGGTGGCAGTAGGCGGCGACTTTGTCGAGGATTTCGTCGGCTGTCTTCGTCCAGACGAAGGGCCTGGGCTGCTCGTTCCAGTCGGCCAGCCAGGCCCGGATGTCGCGTTCAGGTGCCTGGACGGAGCGGTGGACTCCGCGCTTGAGCTTCCTCTGCGTGAGCTCGGCGAACCACCGCTCCACCAGGTTCAGCCACGACGAACTCGTCGGTGACCGGCGTCGATGCCCATACGACACTGCGGTCGACATCGTCCGGGTATCACGCCATGCGGGCTTCCACGTGGGCCGCGATGCGCGGCACCGTAGGCACGGCAACCTCGTCCGACTCCATGTAGCGCTCGTAGAGCTCGGCGTAGGTCGAGCCCGCTTGGTCGTCATCGAGTGGACGGTCGCCGTCCCCCACCCCAAGGTCCTAGCTCTCCTGCGCATCGTCGCAGGCAGCAGTTCCGTCGGAGCCGGCAGGTCCTGCTATCGAACCGCCGGCAAGTGGGCCGAAGAGAGCTCCTAGTCCTGTGACGTCCATGGCCATCGGGCCTCGCGGCCGGCCTCGACGAGGCCGATCATCCGGAACCCGGCGTCCGTCAGGCCGCCGAAGGTGTGCCGGTTGGGGCCGCCGGGGCCGTGGGCGGGCTGGTACCCCGCCAGGTTCCAGGTGTACACCGGGACGTCCTCCGGGACCGATTCCGCCGGACCGCGGCGCCCTAGGTGCGGGCCCGTCTGCTCGTCGGTGACGATCAGGACCCTCTCGTGGCCCCGGTAGTGGGTGCGTACCGCCTTGGCGGTGTCGGTGCCACCGAGGTTGTTGAACCGTTTGAGTACGTCGAGCACCGGCTCCCCGGACCGGAACGGCACCTGCGCGCTCGACGACCCGAACTCCACCAAGTCCGCCTCCTCGGCGCGCATCGCCAGCGCCGTGCCGAAAACGGCCGCGGCGTCCGCCCGGGTCAGGGTGGACCGCGGCGAGACGGTGTCGTAGAACATGGACCCCGACCGGTCCACCAGGATCAGGGTCCGACCGGTCAGGGCCGGTACGTTGGCCAGCGAGTGGCTCAGCGCCACCTCCAGCCGCGCCGACCAGCGCGCCGAGCGTGCGTGGCGGTGGGCGGCCAGGTAGCGGAAGGGGAACTGCCGGGACCGGGCGACCTCTTCGGCGTCCGAGATCCGTGCGGCGACTCCGGCCGCCGCCTCCTCCGAGATCCCGGCCCCGTCGAAGTTGCGCAGGTTGCGCAGCAGCGCCATCGGTCCCATCGAGGGGATCACGGCTTCCCAGACGGCGGCGTCCATCGGTCCCTGGAGCCAGCCCGCCAGGGCCTCCCAGGTCATGCCCGCCGCGGCCAGCCGCTCGGCGCCGTCCGGCCCGGTGACCACGGCCCGCCGCTCGTCCGCCGGCAACTCCATCAGGATCCGGTGTGCGGTCAGCAGCCTGTCGCCGGGCGGCGGCGGCGCGTCCTGCGGGTGATGCCGGCGGTCCAGGGCGTGCCGGAACAGCTGGCCCTGCCAGGGCTTGGCCGGGTCAGGTGTGGCGTGGACGAGGTTGAGGACGTCGCCGAAGCGGAAGGCCTTGGACGCGGTGTCGTACTTCAGCAGGGAGCGGGAGGAGTAAAGCCGCCGTACGGCGTCGGCGATGCCCCGTTTCACGGGCTGTGGGACGCTCCGCCCGTAGGCCGAGGTCCAGTGGGCGAGCAACTCGCCGGGTTCGTCGGCGCGCTGGAGCACGGAGTCGATGACGGACCGGTTGGACGGCCCCACGCAGGACCCGGCGGCGAGCCGTGCCCTGACGTACGCGGCCGCGCCGATCAGGGAGGCCGTACGCATGTTTCCTTCGCCTCGGAGCCAACGCAGCAGGCCGGCCGTCCATGCGGGGTCCTGGAGGGCGAGTTCACCCACGAGGCGGGTGTACCGCTCGTCGCGTTCCGGGCCGCTCTCGTAAAAGGTCTGCTGGGAGACGAAGTTCCCCACGGCCAGGAGGAAGAGCTCCTCGCGCGGCTCCCGGACGAAGCCGGGGCCGCCTTCGTAAGTGAGCGGGTCCGCCCCGGTGGGGTGATGGTGGGACCACGGATCGGACGCGGTACGGGCCGCCGCGGCGGAGATGTGCGGGGCCACGAGCATCTCGGACCAGATCTTCGACGTGCGCGGGGTGTGGCGAGGCAGGGAATCCCCCCGGATCCAAAGGCAATGGGAAGCCCCGTCCGAGGCGTCCGACGGGGCGGAGGGACGGGCGGGGCAGGCGCCCGCGCCACCCCGAGATCAGAAGTGGCTGCGGCGTCACTTGGTTTCGGAAGGAAGTAGCCGCAGCCGAGCGCATCGGGGGACGCGGTCGCGCCCTCACAGTAGGCAGGCCCGCGCACCGCGCGCCAGCAATTAAATGGCCGGCTCTCCCGTCCGTCCGGCCCGGCAGGCGTGATCAGGCAAGATCCGAAAGAGACGGCCTAGTGGAAGCCGACGACGACGCACCCCTCGTGCCCAACGTCAAAGTGCGTTTGTCCCGGCGAGGGTGTTTGCTCGCGATCTGGATCAATGGCCGCCGCAAGGTAACTGCGGTGCCTGGTGCTTGTGTGCCAGATGTGTTGCTGACTGCGGTTGCCGGTGTGTTCCGGACCCCTCGCTCCTGCCTGATCCCAAGGTGCCCTCGCTGCGGTGCGTTCGCTGGAGCGGGACGCGAGCCTGTGAGTGGCCTACTTGACGAGGCGGAAGTCCGGGTGCTGCAGCCAGGCAGTGAGGGTGCTGGCAGTCACCCAAAAGCAGTGCCGTCACCTGTCAGCTGGGTCGCACTCGTCCCGCAGGGCCGCTAAGGCATCAGCCACGGCCGGAGTGCGTGCTTCGCTGCTGTAGGACTTGATGCCGTCCGCCATGTACTTGCGTACTTCGAATTCGGGGTCACGGAGGAGACCGACGAGGGCCTCGGTGAACTCGCCGCTCCCGTCGTCGCCCACGATCAGTGTCGCGCCGGCCCTGCGTCGCACGCGCGGGTCCTCGTCTGAGGCGAGAACCAGCAGGGCGTCCTTGGCCGCACCCAGGGGAGGGCGCCACGTGCCCCAGTCGAATACGAGGTCGGGGACTTCGACCCGGACGTCCGGGCTCGGGTGACCAGCGTGCCGTAGTCCCACGGCCTCCCGTTCGGGGTGCTTCAGACCGCACAGGGTCGAGAGCACCCAGGCCAGGACGTACGGGTCCTCCTCCTTGCCGTCTGTGGCCCAGGCCACGAGGACGTCCGCCGTCTCCTTCCCGAAGGGGATCCCCTGCCGCAACCAGAAGTTCCGGTAAGCGTGCATCCGGTAGGATTTGAATACGGAGAGGACGAACTGACGGCGGCGCGGGTTCGGATCGTGCCGGTACGCGATCACTGCCAGGAACGTCTCCGTGTCCCGGCGAAGAGCGAGGGCCGCCACGGCCGACTCCCAGTCGACATGATCCCAATCCTCGTGCGCCACGGCCCTGTCGACCAGCTTGTCCACGGGCGTCAGGACTCCGAAAGCAGTCTCCAGTTCCGTGAGGACCGCTCCGTGCCCAGCGCGGATCGTGAGGCCGCCGAGTGTCAGCTGGGCCACCTCGTCGTACTCGCCGTCCTCGACGTTCTCCTCGTGAACAGGACCGAACTCACGCGTCCTGTCCCGGAGTTCCTCCTCCGCGCCCCGCTCGTACCAGTGCCGGGCCAACGCGAGCAACCGCTCCCGTTCGGCTTCGGGGAGGCGCAGCGGATCGTCCCCCAGCAGGGCTTTCACCACCGCCCGAGAGCCGCCATCGACCGCCCGCAGGAGAGGCGTCGTTGCATCCGTTAGTTTGCGGTCCGGGTCCGCGCCGCCCCCGACCAGCGCGCCCGCAACGGCGGCGTCATAGGCGGCGACCGCCAGGCACAGTACGGGGAGACCGTCGCCCGCGACCGTCTCCGGATCCGCTCCCGCCTCCAGCAGCACGGTCACGGCCTCCGCGTCCCTCCGCCGGGCCGCCGCTACGAGCTCCCGCCCGGACTCCATCACACAACCACCCTCTTTTGCCGACGTAAACTGCCGAGAATGCCACCGCGTCATCAACGTCACGGCAGAAGCCGGGAAGACCCGGATCGACGATCAGAGCTTCGGTCGCCTCACAGGGGTCCCGTCGCCGCCAGCACCCGGCAGCGTACGCCGCAGGGAAAGGGCAGAGCGCCTGGTCGACTTCGCGCGCACAGGGCGGCCGGGTCCCACTGTTCTGGGTCGATACCCGGATCGCTCTCAGCGCGGACGGCTGCGGGTGACGCCGGCCGGCCACGGTCGCGGCGAGTGAGCTGTCCGCGCAGGGTGTCGAGGGCTCCGATCCGGATGCGACGCTCCGCGATCGGTACGCCGGCCGAGCCCGCTGTCAGAAGCCCTCGACCCCCTTCTACGGCTGGCCAGCCGCGATCCGTGCGACCTGGTCCTCGCCGATGCCCTTCCCCGTCGACGGTGTCACCGGCTCGGCCGGTTGACCTGGGTCAAGCTGCGGAACGGATCGCGATAGTTGCCACCGCCTGATCGAGCTACTTGTCACCAGCGCGTGATTTTCATGGCTCCGAGGCCTCGCTGCGCCCTGGGACCGACGAAATGCTGCAATCCCTGCGGGCGGTGTGATGGTCGGCTCCGCGCGATTGCCGCGCGGAAGGGGTTAGGCCGTCTCTTCCGGATCTTGCCGAGCCCGCGGTGTCTGGCACCGCACCTGGCCGCATTGTTGGAACGGCCGAGTCGCGAAGCCGAGAGATCGCATGCGGGTCAGCAACTCTCCCAAGACAGCCCGGCCGTGTAGAAGTAGTCACCGGAAGGCGCGAAGATCTCGACGTACCGGGTGGCGCCCTTGGGTCCGACGCCCCCAGAGTTTACGTAGTAGCCGTTGTGGTACAGGTAGCCGGAGAGGCGAGGGCACCGGCCGTCCGCCCTGTCGTCGGTGACTAAGGCTACGAGGACGCGCCTGCCCTCGCAGTACTGGATCGAGGCGTGGCCTTCCGCGCGACTGGCGGTCCAGGGGGCTCCGCACACCCAGTTGGCACCCGAGGGGGCGGCCGACGCGGACCCGGCGAGCAGGGGGGTGGCGAGCAGCGCCGCGCTGCCCAGTACTGCAGCGATCCTTTTTCCCATGAATGAGCCTCTTTCGGTGAGGGATGACGGTGATGGCGAGACGGGGCGTATTACGGGCATTTCCTACGTCGAATCTGACGACTAGTCAAATAACTCGGTCGCGTGTGGGCGGAAATGGCCGAGGGGGTTGTGACTGCGACCGGAGAGGCACCCTTGACAGGCAGGGCATCGCAGGAGCTTGAGACCGACCCTGGGCGTGCCGCCCGCCTCGGCGGCCACGCATCCGGGCTCCGGTCAACGCCGGTCAACCCACCACGCGCCTGCATGCCTGCTTCATGACTCGAGCGCGCTGCTCGGTGAGGAACAGGTGGGCGGCGGTGACGAGAGTGACGCGCTGGCCCGGTGAAGGAGCGACCCTCGAAGTGGTCAAGGCCCAGAGTGGTCTTCAGCTCGCGGTAGTCGTGCTTCGATCCGCCGCCCTGGATGAATCGCCTGTCGGAGTGCTCCGGCACGCTGCGCGCCATTGGACCCCGCAACGCCCGCGGGAATATGCAACTACACATCAACCAGGCCGCGTTGGGTTGGCATCGCGCCCGGAATCGAGCCAGGGGGGCATCGTGCAGTTCCGTGTACGCGTCGATGAGGATGTCGAGCCGGGAGCGACGGGGTCGCTCTACCGGTGGCTGGCCGAGGACCCCGACCTGGTGCGCCCGGCCACTACCTGGTCATCACCAGTCTTGGCCTGCGGCAGGCCATGAAGGCGGGGGACCTGCTGATCCCCTGGGAGGAACTCCCCCGGTACGACTTCGGGTACTCCTTCAAAGCCGTCGGCCAGTGGAACCCGGACGTCTTCGGCCCTACGCACTCTACGCACTGACCGTGTCGGGGCCGCACTCATGGAACTCGGGCCCGGTCCCGTCCTCCGCGCCCGAGGTCCTGGCCGGCCAGCTGAACCGCCTGGCCCGCCTGGCCGAGGGCTGACCGGCCCCCGCCCCCCGTCGGGAGGCCGGGCGCCGGTCCCGGCGGCAACGGCCACTCGACCGACGGCTTGACCAGGCTAGGGGTCGCAACCACCCCGAACCGGGGGCATGGATGGCCCGGCCCGTACCGTTCGCGACCGAGGAGACCCACACACTGGGCGAGCCACCCCGCTGACCGGAGCCGGCAGGCAGCAGCGGCGACAAAAGCAGCGACGTCTCCCAGCAACTCCACCTGGCCGACCGCCACCTCCTCGACGCGGGCCCAGGGTGTCGGGGTGTCGGGGGGTCGGGGTGTCGGGGTGCCGGGGGGTCGGGGTGCCGGGGTGTCCCAGGATGACGGTGTGGGCTTCTCTCCGAGGGGTCAGCCGATGCGGACGGTGATCTCGGGGAGGGGTATGTCGGAAAGGTTCAGCTGGAGCCCGGTCAAGGTCAGGTAGGTCTGCGAGTCGGTCAAGGCGGACGTGGTGGACGGCGCCTGGGTCTTCCCCCACGTGCTCACCAGCAGGTACCAGCCCCCGCGCTTGTAGCTGCGCGAGGCGTCGGGGCGGTCGCCGTTCGGGTTCAGCGTCCAGCCCAGGCGCTCCAGGTCGGCGCAGATCGCGTTCATCTCCGACTGTGCGGCGGTCTTCTCGCGGACAGCCATCCAGCCCGTCCTGTTCGAGTTGGCGTCGGCCGCGACGGTCGGGCGGCCCTGCGCCGGGTCGAGGCCCGCCGCGCTGACCGCGGTCCGGATCACCTCGTCCACGGCGTCCCGTGTGAGGGGCGGTGACGTGGACTCCGGTGTGGGCGCCGCCGTGGACGGGGCCGGCGTGGGCGCGGGCGCGCCCAGGTGGATTCGCCCGTCGTCTTCTATCTGGATGTGGTCCGGCAGGACCACAGCGGCCAGACTCACGATCAAGGTCGCGGCCAGCCCGATCCACACCCTCTTCAACAGCGCGTTCAACGCGAAACTCCCCCCGAGTGATCATTCAGAGGGAGTCTCACACATACTGCTCGGCGCCCGGCAGCCCTTCAGGAGCCTTGCGCGGGGCGTTGACGCCCCCTGACGTCGGTACAAGTCGCGTGCGGGCTCTCTGGCGGCCACGGGGGCCATGTGGAACGCTTCGCCTGGTCCTCAACGCCATCGCGCTCCGGACCACCAAGTGCATCGACGCCGCCGTCGAAGAGCTCCCGCTGCCTGGCCTGAGGTCTTCACGCCGCACGCCCACACCGGCAGTGGTGTGGGCGTGCGGCGTACGGGGCCGCATCTGGAACAGCCGGCGACCCTGCCGAACAGGTGGTTGGCAGGAGCGTCCGGGTCAGTACCGTAGAAGAACTCCGAGACCGCCTGGTGGAACTCGGCGCGGTCCAGCGCACCGGAGCCGTCCTGGTCCAAAGCCGCGAAGACCGCGGCGCAGTCCTCGCCGGGAACGCCGGCGACCGAGTCGAACATCTGCTGGAACTCCGCCTGGTCGATCTTGCCGTCTCCGTTGAGATCGACCAGGTCGAAGAAGCAGTTGGTCACCGGCTCGATCTGTTCCGGGTACAGGGCGGGGTCGGTCAGGACCCGCCTGAACCCTTCGGTCATGTCCATCAGATCGACCTTCCCGTCACCGTCCTGATCTATCGGGGCGATCACGTTCGTCCAGAACCCGTCCATCCCCTCGGTGAGCAGGCGAGCGGTCGTGGAGTCCGGTGCCGCGGGCGGCGATGTGACGCTCGCTCATCATTCGGACGTCCCGCTGGGTGATGAACCCGTCGCCGTCGACGTCGGCGCCCCTGAACCACTGGCCGTACTTGAGGTCTTACTGAGGTTTTCGGGTTGTCGTCGGGTGGTGACGGGTCATGATCCCTGCGGTATGCCGGTGGTATGCGTTATCCGGAGGGTGGGGGCCTGACTGCTGAGCGTCGGGCGTTTCGTGAGGGGATCCGGCTCGATGCCGGTGTGCGGTTCGTGGTGGGTGAGAAGACCGTGGTGATCGCGAAGGATCTGCGGGTGAGTGTCCGATCGGTGGAACGCTGGCGCCGTGCCTGGCGCGAGGGCGGTATGGAGGCCCTTCGCTCGAGTGGGCCGGCGAACTGCCCGACCGTGACCGACGCCCAGTTCGCCGTTCTCGAGGACGAGCTCGGCAAGGGCCCGTCAGCACACGGTTTCAAGGATGAGCGGTGGACCCTGGTCCGCGTCCAGGCGGTGATCCGCCGCCGTTTGTGTTTGACGCTGTCGGTGGCGACGGTCTGGCGGCTGCTGAAACGGCACGGCTGGTCCTGGCAGGCGCCCGCCCGCAGAGCACTCGAACGCGACGAGGACTCCGTCGAGCTGTGGAAGAAGGAGGTGTGGCCGCGGGTAAAAGCGTCGCGGCGGCCCACGGGGGCTGGATCGTCTTCGAGGACGAGGCCGGATTCTCCATGGCGCCGCCCCGCGCCCGCACCTGGGGCCGGCGCGGACACACCCCCGTCATCCGCGTCCGCGGCCGCTCCCGCCGCAGGACCTTGATCGCCGCACTGTGCTGCTACAAACCCGGCGAACCGGCCCGTCTCATCTACCGACCCCGCGCCCACATCCTCCTCAAGGGCGCACGCAAAAGCTTCTCTTGGAAGGACTACCGCGACCTCCTGGTGCGGGCGCACATCCAGCTCGGAGGACCGATCGTGGTGGTCTGGAACACCTCAACACCCACCTCGCAGCCGGGCTGAAACGCTATGAGGCCGAGCATGACTGGCTCACCACCGTCCGCCTCCCGCCCTACGCCCCTGACCTGAACCCCGTCGAGACCTTCTGGTCACTGGTACGCCGAGCGATGGCCAACACCGCCTTCGACACACCCGACGACCTCGACCGCGTACTGCGACGCGAGTTACGCAAGATTCAGCTTCGGCCTCGCCTGATCGACGGCTGCCTCACCTCCACCGGCCTGGCCATCAACCCGCTGACCCCACCCTGAGAACCGCAGTAGTAAGGCCCCGTGGGCCATTGAGAGCGCCCTGCCTCCTCCCGCGAAACCCTTCCTTCCAAGGGCAGCAGAAATCCGTGGACGGACCCGCGGAAGATCACGTACCGTGTGGCTCCACGCCCTGAGATGAACGGAAGGAGGCGAGTGCCGTGTGGTTCACACCTTTCCAGCGCTCCCTCTTCCAGCATCCCGGCGTGGTTTCTCAGTTCTGACCGGGGGCGCTCCAAGCAGCCTGTATCCCGGAGGAATCCATGACCGATCTGGTCATCCGTGCGCTTTCCGCGAGCGACGCACATCTCTTTGACGCACTTCCCGACCCCCTGGGCGCCCGTGAGGGTCATCGGCGTACTCGGTTCCGCCCCCACTGGAAGCGCGTCGCCCTGCGCGATGGCGAAGTCGTTGCACGCGGCGCGTGGTGGGGCGGCCCCGACGACTCGGAGCCCGTCAACATCAACTGGTTCGACGTGGCCGAGGGGGAGGAGGAGGCCGGAGCCGAACTCCTGCGCTCCGCTCCCTGGCAGGTCGAACTCGAGATCAACGTGCCCAGCGGCTGGCGGGACGACCCCGAACTGCGGGCCGGCGCCGAGACGCGCTTCGCCGCCGCACGAGCCGCTGGGTACGAACTCCTGGTGGAACGCTTCCTGTACCGCTGGACCCCGGAGCAAGGTCTGCCCGAGCGGCCCGGACGCCTGCGCTTCAGCGCCGAACCCGACGACGCCGTGTTCTTCGACGCGTTTCGCCGCATCCATTCCGTCACCCTGGACGCCCACGCGCTCAGGGCCATCGAGGAGGGCGGTCTCGACCAGGCCGCCCAGGAGGAACTCGACTTCCTCCACTGGTGCCCCTCCCCACGGGAGTGGTGGCAGATCGCGCACACGCCCGAGGGCGACCTGGCCGGCATCCACATACCGGCTTACAACCCCTCCGGCCCGACCATCGGCTTCATCGGAGTCCTGCCGGAGCAGCGCGGTCACGGCTACGCCTACGACCTCCTCGCGGAGTGCACCCACCTCCTCGTCGAGCAGGGCGCGGAGGTCGTCACCGGATCGACCGACCAGGGCAACTTCCCCATGGCCGCGAACTTCACCAAGGCCGGCTTCCCCGTCATCAAGGAACGCATCAACTTCCACTCAGCGGGCCAGGAGGCCTAGCGAGGAGTAGCACCCGGTGCGAGCGGTCCGGTCCGAGGGCAGGTCCGGACCGCTTGCCAGTGCCCGGTGGCAGGCTGGCTGGCAGGGGATCGACAGCGGGCTCGATTACCGCGGTCTTCTCACCCGCCGTGAACCTCTTGACGGACTGAAGCCGGATCCCCTCACGAAATGCCCGAATCTCAGAGGTCAGCCCCCAACCCTCCGGATATCTCACCCCACCGTCATACCGAAGGGACCATGAACCGTCACTGACCGACGCCGAACAGAAAACCTCAGTAAGAGGTCGTCTCAACTGGGTTGATCACTAGGCTGGCTGTAGTGATGACGTGGGTGGAGCGCCTGGTTCCGGACGGGTTGTGGGAGTTCTTTCAGCGGGTGGTCCCGGCTGCTCCGGTGCGTCCCCAGGACGGTGGCCGACGGCGGCATGGTGATCGCGAGGTGCTGGCGGCGATCATGTTCGTGGCCACGACGGGCTGTACCTGGCGGCAGCTGCCGCCGGTCTTCGGTCCGTCTGGAGCGACTGCGCACCGTCGGTTCACCGAGTGGAGTCGAGCCGGGGTTTGGGGCAAGCTCCACCGCGTGGTCCTGGACGAACTCGGCGCACGCGGGGATACTGGACTGGTCGCGGTGCGCGGTCGATTCGGTGAACATGCGGGCCCTCAAAGGGGGGATCTGACAGGTCCGAATCCCGTAGATCGCGGCAAGAAGGGCTCAAAAATCCACTTGATCACCGACCGGTCCGGTCTGCCCCTCTCCATCGGGATCTCCGGCGCGAACACCCACGACAGCCAGGGCCTCGAACCCCTTGTCCGCGGCATCCCGCCCATCCGCTCCCGCCGCGGACCGCGTCGACGACGGCCCGCCAAACTCCATGGCGACAAGGGGTACGACTACGACCACCTGCGAAGGTGGCTGCGCTCCCGCAACATCACCCCGCGCATCGCCCGAAAAGGCATCGAATCCTCTCAGTGCCTGGGCCGCCACCGTTGGACAGTGGAACGAACGGTGGCCTGGCTCGCTGGATGCCGCCGTCTACACCGCCGCTACGAGCCCAAGGCCGAACACTTCCTGGCGTTCGCCGGCATCGCCGCCACCCTCATCTGCTACCGGCATCTGGACGGGTGAGCCCGTTCATACGACTCCGAGAAACCCCGGGTCAGCGCCGTCGAGCTGAAGGCATGAGTCGCGGCTCACGCCAAGGAGCTCCGCCATGGGCACCGCGCGACGGCTGGTCGCCGACAGATCCTGGCGCGCCTCGGCCGACCACAACGGCGGGAAGAACGACAGTCCCTGCCGGCCTTCCAGCACGGAGACCTCACTGCGCCAGCCGTCCCACCGCAGGCCTTCATAGAACTCCTGGAGACCTCCGGAGAAGATCCAGGACAACCACGCCGAGTGGCCGGCGCCCAAGGCCTCCCAGCCGAGCGCATCAGGGGCGAAGTAGAGGATCTCGCCTGGATCGCCGGGCCGACCGGCCTCACGGGGGTTACCCCCGTTGAGCACGAAGACCCCGCCCAGCACGTCGTGCGCAACCACGAGACCAGCGCCAGGCCGCCATGGGGGATCGAATGCCGAGGGCATGGCGTTGACCTCGGCCAGGCCAGGCAGCCCGGCGTCGCTTGGGCTTCCGAAGATCCGCAGCCATCCACCGTCCACGAGCAGACCGCCGCAGTTCAGTACGATGCCGCCCAAATTCGACCCGGCGGAGACCTGTAGTTGCAGCAGGGAGGCTCGGCCTGCCGCGGTATCGCCGGGCAGGACCTCAACTGGTACGTCGGTGCCGGACAGCTCCTGGAGAAGGAGCGGCCATGCAGGGTCGTCGACGTTGATCAGTTCATTGTGATCGCGCATCTCCGCATCGTCGCACCAACACCGAGGGACGCAGTCCGCCGGGTCACCCGCACGCCGATCTACCAATCGAGACGACCTCTAAAGTGCAGTCATGACTGCGCACAGTATTCATGTCATTACGCAAGCGCAAACGACAAGTGGAGAGCCTCTCGGCGGCAGCGCCAGCCTGTTACGGCGCCTGACGATGGCGTACACGGAATCTTGCCCGACGAGGCAGGAAGCCTTCGTGTCATTGTTCGATGTTTGGTGGTGTAAAGGCGAGCACATCAGGAAGGGAATCGCCGTACAACTCGATGTCGACCAGCGCACTGAGAGCACTCGGTTTTTGAGACAGGCGCGAGCACGGCCGATCCGCCGTGAGAACGTTCGGATTGCCGTGGCGGTCCAATGTTCCGCTCAGGCCCGGCCGGACCGGATCCCACCACGCTCCCGTGGACAGTTGCACGACGCCTGGCATGACGTCGTCCGACAGGACTGCGCCCGCGAGACAGCTACCTCGGTGGATGCGCAGGGCGAGGCGGTCGCGGTGCAGGACGTCGAGTACGTCGAGGATGTACCCGGTACCGCGCACCGGGCGGAACATCACGGAGATGTGCACAGTGTCGCCCGGCCGCGCGTACGCGCGCAGCTCGCCGAACTTCGGCCGCTCCAGCGGGTGAAGGCGGCTGGAGGTCCCGACCTGCTCCTCGAAGCCACAACCGGGGTCTCGATCCAGGCCTCGTCCAGCACCAGGTTCTGGCAGTCCGTCGACTGCTGGTCGGTCGACACCCGTTCGTCGACCAGGGTGGCCATGCCGCTCCCTGTTGTGGTGGCCGCATTCGACCCTAGCGGTCAGCAAACCCTGTCATCAGCCTCATCAGCCGCCATCAGCCGTCATCGGATCTGATGGGAGCGGCGCCGCCGCCGGGCCCCGGACAGCCCGGGTTGATTGGACGCCCGCCGCGCCTTTCATTCGTTCCTTTGACGACATCGAAGACGCGGTGGCCGAAGACCGGCGGATCCATGTTGGGCGGCGCCGGGTCGGGTGGTCCGGGTATGGATGGGCCTGCCGCCGGGTGTCGCGGCGGCGAGCGGGGTGAGAGTTCACCGATCCGTTCTCTGGGTCGGCCGCGACCGACGGCGGTGTGGCGCTTCGGTCTTGAGATGGGGCCGTCGGCACGGGTCGGGCAGTGGTGGACCGGTCGGGGGCTTGACCCCATCCCGTGCTCGTCTCCTCGGGCGGGTCGCCGGACGAAGCGACCAGATGCCCCCTGGCAGTGAGCTCGATGGCGCTGGTCGGCTCGCCCGCCCTTCCCCCCTTTCCCCGAGTGCGGCAAACATCGCCGGCATCCAAGGGCGGGATCGCCATAAGGCAGGCGGGCGTCGGGAGCGCAATTAGCGATATGCGGAACGGCGGAATGCGTCGCACGCCATACGGGCAGCCGTCATGGATTCCGCCACAGGGTCATGGCTTACCAAGTAAGTCAAGACTTACCTTCAGGGAACTTTGACCGTATGGTGTGGCTCGAATCGAAGGAGCCCCCTGTTGTCGAAAATGAGTAATCCCGCTGTGCGTGCAGTTGAATCGGAGCGGGATTATGTGTCTTCCTTATATGAGTTGCTCACCGAGCGGCTTGCCGAGGCGCGAGTGCACCGAGCGAATGTGCTGAAGGCCCCGGCGGAAAGCGCCGGTGAGGCATACGAGAGAGAAATCGCCGCCGAGCGTCTGGCCAAGGATATCGGCCGGCTGGAGGGCGCCGAAAAGGGGCTGGTCTTCGGGCGCATCGACTGGACGGACGGCACGGCCCTGCGCATCGGGCGGATCGGACTGCATACGGAGGAGGATGACCTGCCTCTGCTCGTGGACTGGCGCGCGAACGCGGCGCGGCCCTTCTACGAGGCGACACCGGTCCACTCGATGGACCTGCGGCGGCGTCGGCACCTGCGCCTCGAGGGGCGCTCGGTCATCTCGGTGAGCGACGAACTGCTGGACGGGACCGCCCCGACCGACGAGGACGTCGTGGGGGACGGCCCGTTGACCGAGGCTCTGTCGGCACGGCGTACGGGCAGGATGCACGCGGCCGTCGCGACGCTGCAGGCCGAGCAGGACGAGATCGTCCGCTCCGCCCACCGCGGGGTGACCGTGGTGCAGGGCGGGCCCGGCACCGGCAAGACGGTGGTCGCCCTGCACCGGGCGGCCTATGTCCTGTACGCGTTCCCGCGCGCCGCGGAGGAGGGTGTCCTGGTGGTGGGCCCGAACGCCCGGTTCCTCGAATACATCTCCCAGGTCCTTCCCTCGCTCGGAGAGAACGACGTCGTTCTGGCGACCTGCCGGGAACTGGCCGGAGTGTCCACGGACACGGTGGACCCGTTCGATACGGCGCGTCTCAAGGGCAGCTCCGACCTCGCCGACGCCTTGGCCGGCCTGCTGCGCGTCCACCAAGCCCCCGCCGGTGACTTCACCGTGCGGGTCGGACAGGAACTGGTTCACCTGTCCGGCGAGGAGGTCGCCACGGCACGCGACGCCGCCGTGGCGGCCGCACCGGGGCACAACCCCGCGCGCCAGGTGTTCAGGGAGCTCTTGGTCGACGCCGTCACCGACGCGATGCAACGAGACATGGGCGACCTCCTGGAGCAGATCGACGCCGATGCCGCCAGGATGACGGGCATGGACCTCGACCGGTTCACGGGAGCCGCCCAGCACCGTGCCGAAGGTGCGGCCGACTCGGGTCCGGTCCACGAGCTGGACCTGGACGCCATCCGAGCCGATCTCCTCGACGACGCCGGCGTCGACCGAGCGGTCGAGGTGCTGTGGCCGCGGCTGGTACCCGGGGACCTCGTGAAGGCGCTCCTGACGAACGCCGGCGCTCTCGCCGAGCGCCTGCCCCGCCTGACCGCGCAGGAGCGGTCCCTTCTGCTGCGCGGTCCGGACGACCCGTGGACCGATGCCGATGTGCCGTTGCTGGACGAGGCGTCGAGCCTGGTCGACGGCCCCCCCGAGCGGACGTACGGGCACGTCGTCGTCGACGAGGCGCAGGAACTGACCGCCATGCAGTGGCGGATGATCGTCCGCCGCTGCCCGGCAAGGGCGATGACGCTGGTGGGTGACTTCGCCCAGGCAGGCCCGGTCGCGACGGCACGCGACTGGAAGGAGGCACTGAGCCCCCACGTCGGACCGCGGTTCAAACTGCACAACCTGACCGTCAGCTACCGCACCACGCAGGAGATCCTGGAGAGCGTCCGGGACCTGCTCACGCGGATCGCTCCGGACCAGAAGCCCACACGGTCACTGCGAAGCGGTGAGAGCCCTCGCACCGTGACCGCGCCTCCGGACGGTTTGGTCACCGCCGTCGTTCAGGAACTCCGTGCCCAGAGCACCGCGCACCCGGGCGAGCTTCTAGGAGTGATCTGCGCGGACACCAAGGTGAGCGAGCTGACGGCCCGAGGCATCGCTCACCAGGCACGCATCGTGCCGGCGTCCGAAGCACGCGGACTGGAATTCGACGGGGTCGTCGTCATGGACCCCGAGGAAATCATCGCGGCCCGCCCCGGTGGGGAGAGGGACTTGTACGTAGCCCTGACCCGGGCCACCAAGCGCCTCTGCACCATCACCGTCCAGTCCGCCTGACGACTCGGCGCCCGCGTCGTCGCCGCGGGCGCACCCGGCGCGGTACGGAATCCGGCCTGCGCGCACGGGGTTGCTCGCCGCCTCACCGCTCGTGGCCACCCGGCATCACGCGGCCTGGTCCAAGCCGACGTAGGTGCCGTAGGAGAACGCGAGGTAGGAGATCTTCTTCTCCCCGAGCACGGCACGGATGACGTCCATGTCGCGGGCGGTGTTGCGGGTGGTGAGGTGGCGCAGCCTGTCACCTCTTCCCCAGGGAAGTCCGCTCCCGCGCCGCCAGGCGGATCGCCGGTCTCCGGTCAGTTCCCGGTGAGCTGCTGATGGACGCACTGTTTGTACTGCTGGAAACTGTCGGGCTGGTAGCACTCCTGCGTCTTGTTGGCGTACCAGACGAAGAAGACGGCGACCAGGACGGACACCGCGATCGCCATGGCCGACGTCACCACGCCGGTGAGGGCCTTGCCCCGGCCGAAACCGGTCCGCTTGGCCGTCGTCAGGGCGACGATGCCCAGGATCAGGCCGATGCCGCCGAACAGGCCGCCGATGAAGAAGATCGACGTGCTCAAGCCGATGACGCCAAGCACCATGGCGACCCCGGCCAGGCCGTTGCCCGATGCCGTGTGATGCGGCGGCATCTCTATTCCTTGCGTGTTCATCAAACGTCCTCCGGTCAGCTGTTCAGGGCACGATCCTGGCTTCCGGCGTCGCGGATGCGCATCGCGGGAAGGCGGGAGAAATTGCTCCCTCGATCGGGGGAAGCCCTCGGTGAGCCGCCCGGTCATACTGGGGCGACGATGATCATGGGACTCCGGCCGCTGCTGCGCGGCTCCACCTATTCGGGCATGCTGTTCGCCTACTGCGGCGCGTTGGCGAGCCTTCCGCTGCTGCCTTTCGCCCTGCTGCCGACACTGGCGTGGCCATCCGCTCCCTATGGAGTGCAGGCCGTCCTGGTCCTCCTGGTCTGGGCAGCACTGATCGGCTTGGTCGGCGTTGCCCGCACCACGCGGCGGGCACTGATCGCGTTCGCCCGCCAACTTTTGAGGGTGCCGTTGCCGGACCCTGCCGTCGTGCCATCCGGCGCCGACCGTTGGCGGACTCCACTGTGGCTGCTGCTGCACGTAGCGCTGGGATGGACGGGGGCGCTGACGAGCGGCGTGCTGATCCTCATGGGAATCGCCCTCCCCGGGGACTGGCTCGGTGCCGAAGCCGGGCTGAGTCTGTCCGGCCGGTCGCTGCGGTCCGACGGCGGATGGCAGAGCTGGGTGGTGGCGCTCGGCTGCCTGCTGCTCGCGGCGGTCGTGTGCGTGGTGGTGACGAGCGTGCTGCGGTGGCTGGCGCCGAGGCTCCTGGGTCCTTCGTCGGCCGAGCAGCTCGCGCTGATGGCCGAGCGAGAGCAGCGCCTTGCCGAACGCAACAGGCTGGCCCACGAGCTGCACGACTCGATCGGGCACACGCTGACCGCGACCACGATCCAGGCGGCGGTCGCGGGCGAGGTGCTGTCCGCCGACCCGGGGGCGGCGCGGGCCGCGCTGCGCAGCATCGAGGAGTCGGCCAGGGCCGCGCTGGAGGACCTGGATTACGTACTGGGCGTACTGCGCGAGGAGAAGGCGGAGACGGCACCGACCCGGACCCTGGACGACCTGCCCGAGCTTCTCGACCGGTTGCGGCACGCGGGCGCGGTCCTTGACGTGGAGCTGTCTGGCGAGTTGGCGCAGGTGCAGGGGACTCTCTCCCGGGCCGCGTACCGGATTCTGCAGGAAGGGCTGACGAACGCGTTGCGGCACGGGACGGGCGTTCCGATCGGGGTCCGGGTCGCGGTCGCGTCGGACTGCCTTGAGCTCGGTGTGGTCAATGGGGCGGGCGCGGGCATGCGTACGGGCGTGGGTGTCTTCCCGACGTCCGGGCACGGCCTGCCCGGCCTTGCCGAGCGGGTGCGGCTGCTGCACGGTGAGATCGAGGTCGGCCCGGACGGGCCGCGGCACTGGCGGCTGGCGGTCCGGCTGCCGGTACGGGGTTCGGCATGACCGGCTCCGACGCGAGCTCAGCCGCCGTGACGGGCACGGGCTCCCGCCCCGCCGCAACCAGCCCTGCATGTACCCCCGTCACCCTCTTGATCGCGGACGACGACGAGGTGACCCGCAGCGGTCTGCACACCTTGCTCGCGGCGCAGCCGGGGATCTCGGTGGTCGGGGAGGCCGCCGACGGCGTCGAGGCCGTCGAGCAGGTGCGGCGGCTGCGGCCGGACGTGGTCCTGATGGATGTGCGGATGCCGCGGTGCAACGGGATCGAGGCCACCCGGCAACTCCTTGCCGGGCCGGCCGAACCTCCGAAGGTCGTGGTGATCACCACCTTCGAGAACGACGGTTACGTCACTGCGGCGCTCAGCGCGGGGGCCAGCGGGTTCGTGCTCAAGCGGCTTCCGGTCCGGCAGATCGCCGAGGCGGTACGCGTGGTGGCGGCGGGCGAGGCGATCCTCTTCCCGGCGGCCCTGCGCCGGATGGTCGCCGCCCGCCCGCTGGGCTCCGCCGAGGCGTTGCCGAAGGCGGCGCTGACGGAGCGGGAGGAGGAGGTGCTGCGGCTGATGGCTACCGGCCGGTCCAATCCGGAGATCGCGCAGTCGCTCAGGGTGAGCCTGGAGACGGTGAAGACGCACGTCGGGAACGTGCTGACCAAGCTCGGTGCGCGGAACCGGACCCACGCGGTGGTGATCGCGTACGAATCAGGTCTGGTGGTACCGGGGTTCACCGGCTGACGCGCACCACGGCACGCGATCGCCGCCGACTCGGGTACCGCCCGGTCCGAGCAGCGTCTCCAGAATGGTGGAGCCGCAGGCTCCGCGCGGATCGGCTCCTCGCGCCGTTCGTCCTGCCATGGCGCTCCTCATCACCCGGGATGCGGCAGCCGCCGAAATCGATGATGCTGGTCATGAGCCTCAGGCTGATCCGCCCACCGCCAATGAGGGCCTGCCGACATTCGAAGCCCGACGGATGGAGGAGGCCTGGTGACATCGCTGACTCGCGCTCCCCTGGAGGGCGGCGGCTGCGTCTTGGTCGAGGCCCCTGCTGCACCGTCGAGTTCGGTGTCACCCGGGCGGTGATGGCAGGAGCAGTGATCGCGAAGAGGCGAGCCGACGGCCACCTGAAGGTGACGGTGTCTTGGCAGCGGGATGCGATCAGCTCTCCTCCGCCTCCGGACGAAATCTCAAGGTGATCCGTGATGCCCGCTGAGGACCCCGACAACGGTGCTGGTGACACGCCGGGACTTCCCCGGGCCGTGGCTCAGGTCCTCGGACCGGACGGACGGGTCGCGGGGGTGGGCTTCCTGGTGGCCGCAGAGCTCCTCGTCACCTGTGCGCACGTCGTCGAGGTCGCGGGGAGAGGTCCCGGCGACCGTGTGGGCGTGGTGTTCCCTCATGCGGAGGCTGCCCGTGCGCGTCAGCTGGAGGGTGAGGTCCTTGACGGGCCGTGGCGAGCGCCGGCGGGCGCGGACGTGGCGGTCGTCCGCATCACCGAGCTCCCTGCAGGCGTCGGGCCAAGCACGGCCCTCGCGGATATCAGCTGAAGTTCACCAAGAACTGGGATCACCCGGACCGCTCGACCCTCTCCC
Organism: Streptomyces sp. NPDC060049; assembly: GCF_042736715.1. Taxonomy (NCBI): domain Bacteria; kingdom Bacillati; phylum Actinomycetota; class Actinomycetes; order Kitasatosporales; family Streptomycetaceae; genus Streptomyces; species Streptomyces sp. NPDC060049. The sequence goes on along the minus strand of NZ_JBHWVV010000012.1, from coordinate 66,254 downwards.
TCGTCCACGACGGCATCCCGGTCAAGAGCTACCGTGCCGGGTCCGGCGTAGGAGTCACCGACGAGTGCCGCAGCGAGAAGGGATGGCTTCCCAGCGGCACCTACCAGGTGAACGGGCACCAGACCCACCGCAACAGCGACATCAAGGGCTACGCCATCCAGCTCTCCGACAAGAAGTGCCGCCCCAAGCGGGACAAGGAGGCCGTCAACCGCGACGCTCTGTTCATCCACAGCGAGATGACGAAGAACGGTGGTCAGGGCTCCACCGAGCCCACTCGATGGGACGGCGACAGGGACTACAAGTCCTGGGGCTGCATCAAGCTGAAGCCCGCCGACATCAAGGACCTGTTCTCCCGCCTGAACCAGGCCCGCTGGCCGAAGAACCTGACCCTGCAGGTCAGCTGACACATACACGGCCGAGCCCTTCGGCCGCCATCACGTGGCTCCCGGCAGCAGGCCGCCGGGGGCCACGCCTGGCTTTCGCGCGCGCAACGATCTCGGCCTGGAACGGAACGGAGTACACGCAGCAGGAACCGACCCCTGTTTCCCCCGCTGTTCCCCCGCGTTTGTCCGGCAGACATGCGCGCGCGGTCCCCTTAGGGAGGGAGAGGAGTGCGGCCGTCCCGTCCTGGTGGAGGGAGACCTGTGCCCCCGGGCGCGGGCTACGCCCACTGCGGCACCTGCGATACGTGGATATGCCCGGGCACGTCTGCCGCAAGTGCGCCGAGGCTCCGTCGGGACATGACCCCGCCGGCACCCGCCGGGCTCGGCGGCCGGCCTGGGCGAGCCGTGTCGTCATCGAACTCTGGGAGGGGCAGGAGCCGTGGATGGTGTCGCGTGGGTCGGGCTTTTCGGTGTCGGCTTCTTCCTGCTCGTGTTGGGCGCAATCATCTTCGGCGCGGGGCGGGGCGCCGGCCTCGGACCGCAATGCCCTTGCGGGCACAGCCAGGAGGCGCACCGCCGTTACGGCTCCTGCTCCGGCATCGACGGCTCGAAGGACAAGTACGACGGCGGCGGCAACTGGATCGGCTACTGGGACGAGAAGTCCTGCCCCTGCCGGGGGTTCGGTGACTCCTCGCGCACTGAGGCGAAGCGCCCGCCCACACCGCCCCGCGTCCCACCGGCGACGCCGCGTCCGGAACGGCCGAAGGGCATGCCGGACGGCTTCACGACCTTCGACGAGTACCTGTTCGGGCGGCGGCCCGACGGGCGGCGGCGCGATGACGACACGCAGCGCTGATTACCAGGTACCGCCCAGGTCAGGCGGGGCGGGCGCGGCCGGGCCAGTCGTAGGCCAAGGTGATCCGCGCACTGGCCGAACATGCTGCGGGTCGCCGGTTCCCCGGTCACCAACCAGGTCCGCGCCTACGACCAGCCGCGGGCGTGAGAGCGCCCGTCGACGCATCCGCCTCGCCCAGCAGTAGCCCGGACGTGTTCTCGTGCCCCCCACGACACCGGGCCGGGATCAGGCGGTGACACGGCAACCCTCGGCCCCTACCGATGCTCCTACCTCCTCAAAGGCTGACGTCCCCCTGACGAACCCCAGGGGAGCGCAACCCGGCGGGGCCTCGGCAATGATGTGGGCCCTGGACCGGGTCGAGGAGCTTGCCGACCTGGACATGCGCGCTCTGGATGTATCGGCGATACCGCCGCGGCGCCTCGCGGAGCTGTCGCGTACGGCGTGGACGGGCTCGGTCGTGGCGCCCGTGGTCAGGAACCTGCCCGGTCCTCGCCGTCGCGCTGATCGTCGCGCTGATCGTCGAGGTGGGCAGTCAGGTCCGGCCAGTGCTCGGACCACCGCACCAGATCGCCTGCGGTCAATGACCATCGCGAACGCAGGGCTTCGTCCGGCAGGAAGCGCACGCAGGTCCCCGTGGTCCCGTCGGCTTCGACGGGCTGCAGATCGGTCACCGGGACGCCGTGCTCATAGCGCTGGCTCCAGGATCCGTTGCGACGGCGGTTGGTATGAATCAACCACTCGCCGAGCGCTGCGACGACGGACATGCCGCGACGCCGGTGTCCGTCCGGAAGCCGCTCCGCCTCCGGAAGGTCGAAGAATCGAAGATCCTTCGTGGCCATGACCGGCTTCTTCACCACGTGGCCGTTCTCGTCGACCCGAGTGTCGGTGCCCCGGCCGTCATCCTTCACCGACACCGAGCCATCGGCATGCAGCGTGACCACACACCGTCCGCCGCCCCGGCTCGCTGCCTCGTCAGCGGCGTAAGCAACGATCTCGAGAACAAGGTGTTCGGGTCCGCCCGGTGCGAACTCCGCGGATCCCTGGCGTATCCGATCGAGATGGTCCGCGTCCACGGTGCCGGACCAATCGTGCGTGGTGTTGACCCAAGAAGTTCTTGATCCATCCATCCGGCAAGTATCCGTCGGGTTCTCGTTCAGGCTGCCGCAACGAACAGGCCTTGGCCCGGACGGCCGGACAGGGGGATGACCCCGGGGTACGACTCGGACGATGCTGCGAAACCGGCGGTCGCCCGCGTTCCGGCAGACCGAAGCCACTGAGCACCGAAGGCACTCAGCGCAGCACGGCCGACAGAAGGTTCGTGCCCAGCGCCGTCATCGCGGACACGTCGAGGGTGTAGTGGACGTAGCGACCGCGCCGCCGGGCCGTGAGCAGCCCGGCGTGGCGCAGGACGGCAAGGTGGCGCGATACCTCCGGGGGTGAAAGTTCCCAGGCGTGGGCCAGCTCGCCGGGGGTGTGCGGGCCGCGGGCCAAGGTACGCAGCAGCCGCAGCCGTACCGGATGGGCGAGCGCCTCCAGCCGAAGCGTGACGGTTTCCAGCGACACCGGCTCTGCCGTACCCGGCTCGGCCACGGGGTACTGCACCACAGGCTGCCACCCGGGCGCGTGGACCACCACCAGGTGCGGGCGGCCGAAGACGCTGGGGATGAAGGTGACCCCGGTGCCGTGGGCGGCGGTCGCCTTGTCCTGCAGTTTGTCCACGACGATGCAGTCGCCGTCCGACGCCAGGGTGACCGCGCCGGAGACCGAGGCGAGTGCCGCCCCGATGCCCATGCGCTTCAGCAGGTCGTTCTTCAGACGCAGGTCGGTGGCCAGTCGAACGGCGACGCCCGTCCAGGCGGCGTCGAAGAAGGCATCGGCGCACTGTTCCAGGGTGCGGCGCACCCGTGCCCGCACGGCGGCCGGATCTGCGAGCAGCCTTTCCGCGAAGGCCTCTTGCAGCGGGCCGCGGGCCTGGGCCAGGTCCAGGGCCCGCTCGCGCGCAGTCGCGTCGGCGAGCGGCGACGGCGCAGCGAAGCGGACCCGGTTGCTGCCGCAGGTGGTAACGAGCGCGGAACTCACATACGTTTCGTCATCGATCCGGTCCACGTCGTCCAACTCCTCGGCGAGGGTCGGCCGAGGCCGGGCGGGGACCAGGAAATCGGCTCGTGAGGAACGCCAGAGGAACTCCGCCTCCCGCAACCGCTCGGCCAGCTCCGGCCGCAGCCCCGCCCAGACGTCCCCGGCCCAGCCGGCGAGTCGCGGATGGTGCCCGGGTTCGGCCAGCACGTGCAGCATCGCGCTCAGCTCGGCCAGCGGGGAGGCGGCGAACCGCAATCGCTCGGACGGCAGGCCGCTGATGTCGATCCTCAACGTCACCCCCTCATCATCACCGACCGGATGGCCGACGACGGCGTCGGTTGACGATGTCCGTCAACCGACGCGGCCGGCCCGGCGGTTGAACGCACCGTTGGCGCCATGCCAACCACCACCAAAATCCGGCCGCGCGCCCTCGTCCGTGCCTCCGGAGGCCCCCGCTATGCCGTCGCCCTGACCGTGGACGCGCTCGGCACCGGCCTGCTCCGGCCCTTTCTGCTGCTCTACGGGGTGACCGTACTGAGGTTGTCCGCGCCCGCCACCGGCATCGCCATGACGGTCGGCGTCGTTGTCGGTCTGGTGTGCATGCCCGCGGTCGGCCAATGGCTGGACCGGGGCGCACGCAGCACGGTCGTGGCGGCGTCGATGCTGGTGCGGGTGCTGGGCGTGGCGCTGCTGCTGGCCACCCCGGCGGGACACGTCTGGCTGTTCGCGACGGCGGCGCTCTTCCTCGGCATCGGCAACCAGGCATGGCCGGCCGCCCACGCGGCTCTCGTGGCCACGGTCGCCCACGGCCGGGAACGCGACACCGCTCTCGCGGCAGGCCGCGCCCTGCGCAACGGCGGCATGGGCGCGGGCGCGCTCCTCGCCACCGCGTGCCTGGCGGGCGGCACCAGCGCATTGCAGGCGCTGGCAGCCGTCACCGGGCTCGCCTATCTCACTGCGGCGGCCTTGGCGTGGTCGGTCCACCTGCGGGCCCATCCGGCCGCTAGCCCGGCCAAGGACGGGAACGACGGGCCGCCACCCCGGATGCGCGCGCTGCTCGCCGCCAACGTGGTCTACGCCTTCTGCCTCAACGTCCCCGAAATCGCGCTCCCCCTGGTCCTGGTGACTGAGTTGCACGCATCCCCGGTGTGGTCGGCAGCCGTCTTCGTGGCCAACACGGTGCTGGTGGTCACCCTGCAGGTTCCGGTCACCGTCGTGATGTCCCGCTTCTCCCGGCGGACCGTGCTGGCTCTCGCCGGCGTGGTACTCACCGCGTCCTACCTCGGCTTCCTGGTGGCCACCTCCCTGGGACACGGCTGGGGCGCCCCGGCCGTCGCCACGGTGTCCGTGGTCTGCACCCTCGGCGAGATCATCTATGCCGGCAGCGCCACCGCGCTCGTCACCGCCCTCGCCCCGGCCCGTGTCCTGGGACGCACCCTCGCGCGCTTCCAGCTCTCCACGGGCTTCGGCCTCGCCGTGTCCCCGGCAGTCATCACCGCTCTCGCACCCCACGGCCCGGCCGCCCTCTGGGGCAGCCTCGCCGCCGCGACGCTCCTCTCCGCCTCCGCCGTCGCCGCCGAGAAGGATCAAGACGCGGCTCAGCGGTTGATGCCGCCGGGCGGGAGCAGGCTCGTGAGCTCCGCAATCGCCTCCGGCGACGGTTCGAAGTAGCGGCGGACGTTCTCCGAGCCGCACGGACGTCCGGTCATCCTCGTACCGTGATGCGATCACACCCTTGACCTCAATCACGCTTGAGGTATGACGATGGTCCACATGACCACGGATTCCACGTCCCACGCGGCAGACATCGAAGCCATCAGCCGGCTCGTCGCCACCGTCGAGCACTCCCAGCGGAACAAGGACCCCGAGGAGTTCCTGGGCCTCTTTCACCCGGACGCGATCTGGACGACGGCCCACGGCAAGGTCCTCATCGGCCTTGACGCGATCTCGGAGTTCACCCGCAAGGTCCTCCCCGCGGCGAACTGGGACGGCGAGGTCACCTACGAGGTGGCCCACGTGCTCTTCATCCGCCCCGACGTCGCGGCGGTCAAGGTCCGTCAGCGATACCTGGCCCCGGGCGAGGAGAGCGAAGGCGCCCCCCTGTACGTGATCTCCAAGCAGACCGACGGACGTTGGCTGCTGACCGCCTGCCAGAACACGGGTGTCGTCGCCGACTAGCTTGCCCGCCCCGGCCAGGGCCCGCGCGCCTTCCGGGGCCGGACGCCGCCGAGGACGAAGAGGATTGACGGCCGGCACACCCGACCGGCCCGGCAACACTTGCGCCGCGCGGGGGCCTGGCACCCGACCTGTTGTGACGCCTTCGCGGCAGGCGTCACGACACGTCGGGTGCACTCTCCCGGGCCGGATCCTTGGATGCCGGGTGTTCTGGACCGCCGGCCGGGGCGGCGGCACGCAGCGCCGCTTCGACCTGGCGGTTGCTGGTCATGGATGCCGTGACGGCCGTCATCGTCAGGAGGAGGCCGGCCGCGGCGTAGAGCGGGGTGCGGATGTCGTAGGTCGTGGCCAGCCAGCCGCCGAGGAAGGCGCCGAACGGGGCGGCGCACATGGCGAGCATGCGGGAGGTGGAGGCGACCCGGCCCATGAGGTGGGCGGGGACGATCGCCTGCCGCAGGGAGGGCGCGAGCACCATCGTGGCGCCCATGCCGGCCCCGCAGACGGCGAGCGCCACCCCGGCCACGTACGGATTCCGGGCGGTGGCGAGCCCCAGGATGGCAAGTCCCTCGACCGCGGCCGTGCAGGTCAGGGCGGTGCCGGTGCCGAGTCGTCGACCGAGGAAGGAGGCGATGCCCGCGCCGAGCAGACCGCCGGTGGCCTCCGCCGTGAGGAGCAGGCCGAAGCCGAAGGTGTCGATGCCGAGACGGTCGTGCGCGAAGAGGGCGAGTACGGTCTCCACGGCGAGGAAGGCAACGTTACCCACCGCAGGACGCAGCGCGAGCCCGAGCAGCAACCGGTCCCGGAAGACGTACGAGGCGCCGGCCCGCGCCTGCCGCAGCAGCGACTCACGGACCTGCGGTACGGGCCGGGGCGCGGCGGGCAGCGACCGTACGAGCAGTGCGGAGAGCGCGAACGACACCGCGTCGGCGAGCAGCGGAACCGCCCGCCCGAGCGCGAGCAGGGCACTGCCCAAGGGCGGCCCCGCGAAGCCGGACGCGGCGGTCTGGGTGCCGCGCAGGCGGGTGTTGGCGCGCTCCAGGAGTGCGGGGTCGCGGCCGAGCAGATCCGGCAGATAGGCCGTGGCGGCCGTGTCGAAGAAGAGTCCGCCGAGGCCGAGCAGGAACGCGACGACCGCGAGCAGTGGAATGCTCAGCACGTCGAGCGCGGCCGCGGCCGCCGGTATCGCGAGCAGCACCGCACGCGCCGCGTCCACGACCCACATCGTGCGCCGACGGTCCCAGCGGTCCACCAGTGCACCGCCGAGCACCCCGAAGAGCAGCCACGGCAGCGTTCCGGCGGCCGTGACGACGGCGAGCGCCATCGGATCCCGCGTCAACGTCAACGCGAGCAGCGGCAGCGCGGCATGCGACACCCCGTCACCGAGCGAGGACACCGTCTGCGCAGTCCACAGCCGTCCGAACCCGGTCGGCAACTTCCGAACGTCTGAGGTCACTTGGCGTCCCCTTGGGCCTGCTCGCGCGGTGTCGGGTGGAACAGTGCGAAGACGAGGGACGCGTCCGGCAGCGACGGATCGGACAGCTCCCGGTACTCGTCCGCCAGTGCCTGCAGCCGCGCCCCCAGCTCCGCGAACTGCTCCTCGGTGAGGCGCAGATGCGCCATCCGTACGTGCCGCCCATCCACGGGCGACGCCTCCAGGTCCGCCACCGCATGCCGCATCAGCACATCCGGCCCTCCCTCACCCGGATCCGGCAGCGCGATCGCCCGCGCGGCCATCGCGTAGTACCGCTCGGTGACACCGCGCACCTTCCGTGTCCGTACCACCTTCACCAGGCCGGCCCGCTCCAGCAGCCGTACGTGGTAGCTGGAACTCCCCTTCGCAAGGCCCACCCGCTCGGCGATCTGCGTGATCGTCGCGGGCTCGAAGCGGAGCACGGCCATGATCCGGTGGCGCGTGAGATTGGAGACGGCGCGCAGCTGCTCGTCAGTGGTGACGTGGAACGTCTCGGGAAGGTCATCGGTAGGCATGCGATCAATGGTCAACGAGTCTTGACCATTGAGCAAGGGGTTTACGTGTGGACTCAGGGCGTGTCGTCGCGGTGGGTGTCCGGGCGTCCGTGAAGGCATGGCCGGGCGCTCGCGCCGGTGTGCGCGGTGCTGGCACTGGAAGCCCGGCGCCCGCAAGACTTTCTGACCTGGGACTCCATGTGGGCGATGACGCCGCGGCGCTCGCCGGAGGAGGCCTCCGACGTGATCCTTCGCCTGGGCGCGGCGGCGATCCTCGCCACGGCGCTGGTCGTCGCGGCGTACGCCACCGCGCACCGGTTGATTAGGCGGCCGCGTACGGGCCCTGGGCGGCCTTGACGGTCTGCAGGGCCGTCAGCTTGCGTACGAAGACGATCGCGAGGACGGCTGCCGCGAGCGACAGCAGGCCGTACACGACGGAGGCGTCGGCGGAGGAGGCGAGCTCCTGCGCGTCGGTGGCGTCGCCGTACAGGGAGCCGTAGACACGGTCGGCGATCAGCGATGCGACCCACAGCAGCCACCACGACGTGAGGGGGGCGGTGGAGACGCGTCGGAAGGACCCGTCGGGACCGAGCTGCAGGCTGGCGGCCCAGATCTCCTTCGCCATGGCGTAGGGGAGGAAGAAGTTGCCGAGGGGGATGAACCAGGCGCCGATGGCCCAGCCACTGGAGCGGGTGACCGCACCCGGGTTGAAGATCTCGGCGTTGCCGTGGACGCGGTGGAACCACGGGATGAACGCCGCCGCGCTGGCGAGCAGGAGCGGAAGCGACACCACGGCGACGAGGCCCATCAGGGCGTCCGGCGGGGTGAGGCTGTCCGTGCCTCCCGCATCCGGATACGTACCGTCGCGCAGGACCGAGCCGACGTACAGGCCGGTTCCCGTCACGATCAAGGCGTACAGGGCGGAGATCGCGAGCAGCACCGTCGCGGCCGTCGCGAAACCCCGCGGCGAGCGCAGGACCCGGAGGGGCTGCGGGGCGAATCCCGGCAGCGGCTGGTGGGGGACCGTTTGCTGGGCGTACGCGGGGCCGCCGGGGTGCGGCGGCGTCGGCGGGGCGGGGTCGACGGGCGGCGGTGAGCCGGGCGTGCTGAAGGACATGAGTGTTACCCCCCACGGGAACATGCGAATCTGAAAGGGGCCCGCAGATGTGCGGGCACCGTCGAAGGTATGTCAGACCGTTGTGCCAAGCGCAAGGTGTTTTGGCAGGTCAGACCGGGTTCCCCAGGGGCTCGTGCGGGCGAATGGCTGATCTTGTCGCCCTTGAGCTGTGTTTGTGCACCGCCGCCTACGAGCCCTACCTCGCCCACGCACTGACAATTGTGGCAGCGCTTACCGGGCTGGAGGGCGACTTTTCGGGGCTCTACAGGTCACAGGGGGGCATTGGAGCTCTACCACGTCACGCCTGCCCGAACTGTGACGCCGAGTCCGAACAGGACCACCGAGGCCCTGGGAACGGTGCCCGACGCAGCTGACGTAGCCCTCCGAGTCGGCTCCCGCCATGACAGAGGAGTGCGCGCGTTCCGTGTCACCGGGTTCACAGCAGTCGTTGGTCCAGCGTCAGCGTTGCCAGGCCGGCCGGGCCGTGGACGTGCAGGACCGGGCCCGTCGGGCCGGTGCCGACGGCCAAGGCGTGGACCGGGGCTCCGGTGAGCAGGGTGTGCCGGAGTTCCCCGGTCGACGGGTCCCAGATGCGTACGCCGCTCGGGTTCCCCGAGGCGAGCAGGGTGCGGCCGTCGTCCAGGGGGATCGCAGCCAGGGCCGATGTGTCGGGGGTGTGCCAGTGGGCGGCTGGCGAGCCGTCGGCGGGGTCCCAGAGTTGGATGTCGGTGGAGGTCGCGGAGGCCAACAGCATCCGCCCTTGCGACGGGAAGACGCACGGGCGCAGGAAGAGCACACCACCCCTGCGGTCTTGGGACCTCAAGGTGGTGACGATGCTTTCGGAGACCAGGTCGACCAGGACGATCCCGCGCCTGCCCACCACAGCGATCAGAGTGGTGGTGCCGTCCTGTGCGGGAACCGGCGCCATTGACTCCGGGGAGCTGATGCCCGGGCGGAGGAAGGCGGAGGAAGAAGGAAGAGGCGCTCTCCGTCCCGCTGACCGGATCCCACACCACGGAACGGATGACCCGCTCCGCCTCCACCCAGACGACCATCGGCAAGCCGTCCGGCGTCGTGGTGAGGCACGTCCGCAAGTAGGGTCGCGGGCGATGGTGTCACCGAGCTGCGCCAGCGTCACGGCGGGGTTCAGGGCAGCCACCGCATCCGGCGTGAGAGGCCGCAGCTGGTACACGTCGATGCCCGCGTCCAGGTCCACCGGGGTGCCGTAGTACCTCTGGGCCCATGCCTGGTACTTCTCAGGCGTCCCCTCGACCAGGCGGCGAAAAAGCCAGTCGGATCCGTCCGGAACGGAACGGCCGCCGTCGAATTCGACCGCTCCCGTCCACCACTGCTCGTCAGCGGTCTCCCGCCACAGGCAGATGGTGATGTGCGGGGTGCCCTCCAGCCGGAAGGCCGGATCCTCGACGCAGGACCGGAACACCTCCGGGACCGTGTCGACCACACCGGGCCACGGCGTCCCGTCGCCCGCGTACGGGCTCATCGGGGACGTGTGGTCGAACCCTCGGATGTACGCTCCGGCCGCCGAGAAGACGACGGAGTACGCGTCTCCCCCGCCATTGTCCATCGAGGCCAGCTCCTGCGTCGCGGATCAGTGGGCGTCGAACCGGTGGTGGCGCAGGTACGGTGCGCCGGGCTGGAGTACCGCGTCGAGCATCGCCATCGACCGGCACAGGTTTCACAGGGAGGCGATGTCCGGCAGCCGGCGAGCGAGATCACGAGCGTTCATCGGGCCATCCCATCACGCGGCGAGAGAACGGCGGACGGAGCCCCGGTGCTTCCGGCAGTCGGCTACCGACGGCTTCGTCCTGCCTGACCGGGCCCATCATCAGGCGGCGGTGCGAAGTGCGCAATCTGCCACGAGCCGCTGCCCTCGGGCTCGGCACCGCGGTGCGGTGCGGTGCGGTGCGGTTCTGGCGCTCAGCCCCCGTCGGCCTGGTGGGCGGCTGACGGAGCGTCGGCTGCGGTGCGGTGTGCTCAGTCTGTGAGGAAGGCGCCCTCGCGGCAGGCGCGGCAGACGAAGACGTAGCCCAGCTGGCCGCCGAGGTTCATCGCGGTCTGCGTGGAGATCCCTTCCTCCAGATGCGCCGCGAATTCCGTCGTGCCGGCGCAGGAGGGGCATGCGGGCAGTCGGTCGTCCTCGAGGTAGGAGGGACTGCCTCCGAGCGATCCGAGCACTTTGCGTTGCTTCCCGAATCGTTCTTCGGGTTCCCGCTTCCATCCCGAGCGGGCAAGGTCGTATGCGTCAGGCGCGGGTTCGTCGTGGTCGCCGTTCTCTTCGGGGTCGAGCGGCACCACGTGCGTGCGGATGGCCGAAGTGGCGGGCAGGAGCGTCACGCCCGTCTCGGGCACGGCTACCGGCTGCAGTTCCTCCCGGGGGAACAGGTAGACGCGGTTCGCGCCGGCAGTCGCGTCCCAGAATTCACATGCGCCGGGGTCGTTCTGGCACACGAATACCGACAGGACGCCGTCCTCGACGGGGAGATGGGCGAAGAACTGCAGCGGCCCTCCGCAGTAGGAGCTGCACATGGGCCAGGCGAATCCTGCGGGAGCCAGCGGCACGCCCCCGGTACGCGGGACGTCGGAGTCGGCCGGTGCGGTGCCGTCGTAGATCATCAGAGTTGTCTGCATGGCGAGAGGCTACGGGCGGCCCATGACATGGGAGCCTGCATGCCGTCCACTCCAGTGGTTGCGCTAGACGCTCAAGTGGCTGTTCGTAGACGCCGGTCCAGGGCAGGGGCACGGGTCTTTGCGCACCACTCGCGCGTTGTCGACGTACAGGAGCAGCGCGCCGTCCTCCGGGCATTTCAGACCGACCGAGATCCCCCGCAGCGTCGTACCGTCCACCGTCGTGCTGTCCACGCCGAAGGACAGCGCGACTGCGGCCTGGAACACGTCGTGGCCCGCGGGGCAGCGGGGCAGGTCCGACGGCTCGAAGCCGGGGCCCGGAGAGGCGGGGGGCAGCGGGGCCTCGGACGGTTCGAGCGTCCACGGGTACGCCGGCGGGTACACGTCCCCGTCCGCAATGCCGACCGGAAAGCAGCAGCCCACGCAGAAGCACTCGCCCTTGGCGACTTCGAGCCCGCCGCTCTCGGGACCGCATATCTCGCACTCGACGGCCAGCGTCTCGACCCGTCCGCCCGGTTCCAGGCGCGTGGCACTGCGCACCAGGCGCAGCACGTCGTCGTGGCCCGCCGACGGTTTCCCCGCCGACCCGTACGCCGTCCACCCGGCTTCCTGATCCATAGCCTGATCCTCGCACGCGGTCACACGGGCGGTCGGATCACTTCGTTCCCGGGCCGCTCCGGATCGTGGCCATGGCCGATGCCAGACGGCTGATGCCCTGCTGTGCCTCGCGGATGCCCCGGTATCGCCCCGGACCCCGACTGCCCGACCGCGCGCCTTCACCGAACTCTCGCGACCTGTCCCCGCGGCCAGTGCACCGGTTCCCGACCGGCGGCATTCAGCGGCTCGCCGGCCCGGCATCGAGTGGGCCCCCTGATTGCCCGCCAACGGACACCCCGATGACTGCCCCGCAATCACTCGGGCCGACGGTCCGGCCCGGGGCGACCGGATGTGTCCGATGAGCCTGGGCCGTCCGTTCAGGTGGCCGCGCCGGGGATGCGGTCGATGACACCGGCAAGGTCGAGGCCGGTGGGGAGGGTGCCGAAGGCCAGGCCGCGGTCGCCGGCGAGCCGCGAGGCGCAGAAGGCGTCCGCCACCGCGGTGGGTGCGTACCGGACCAGCAGGGAGCCCTGGAGCACCAGTGCCATGCGCTCGACCAGCCGGCGGGCGCGCAGTTCGATGTCCGCAGTGGGCACCAGCTGGTCGCGCAAGTCCCGCCAGGCGGCGTCGAGGCGGGCGTCGGCGCCCGCGGCGGTTTCGATCTCGGCGCGGAAGGCCTCGAAGGAATCGGGTTCGCGGGTCAGGGCGCGCAGCACGTCGAGGGTGCTGACGTTGCCGGAGCCCTCCCATATGCCGTTGAGCGGCGCATCGCGGTAGAGCCTGGGCATGCCGGATGCCTCGTCGTAGCCGTTGCCGCCGAGGCACTCGATCGCCTCCGCGACCATCGCGGGCTGCCGCTTGGTGACCCAGTACTTGCCGGCTGCCGTGGCGAGCCGCAGGAAGGCCCGCTCCTGGTCGTCGCCGCGCTGTGCGCGGTCGGCCGCACCGGCGACGCGTAGTGCCAGGGTGGTCGCCGCCTCCGACTCGACGGCCAGGTCGGCGAGGACGTTGCGCATCAGGGGCTGGTCGATCAGGGTCGCGCCGAAGGCCGCGCGGTGCCGGGCATGGTGGGCGGCGTGGGTCAGCGCGGTGCGCATCCCCGCCGCCGAGCCGAGGATGCAGTCCAGCCGGGTCATGGTCACCATCTCGATGATGGTTCGCACTCCGCGGCCTTCGGTGCCGACCAGCCAGGCGACGGTGTCGTCGAACTCGGGCTCGCTGCTGGCGTTGCTGCGGTTGCCGAGTTTGTCCTTGAGCCGCTGGATGCGGAAGGTGTTGCGGCTGCCGTTGGGGAGCACCCTCGGCACCAGGAAGCAGGAGAGTCCGCCGGGGGCCTGGGCGAGCACCAGGAAGAGGTCGTTCATCGGGGCGCTGGTGAACCACTTGTGGCCGCGCAGTCGCCAGGTTCCGTCGGGCTGCTTGGTTGCGGTGGTGGTGTTCGCGCGGACGTCCGAGCCGCCCTGCTTCTCCGTCATGCTCATCCCCGCCAGCAGGCCGCGCTTGCCGGCTGGAGCCCGCAGGCCGGGGTCGTAGACCAGGCTGGTCAGCAGCGGCTCGTATACCTCGGCGAGTTCCGGGGCGGAGCGCAGTGCGGGGATCACGGCGTAGGTCATCGACACCGGGCAGGTGTGTCCGGTGTCGGTGAAGCTCCACACCATGAACCCCGCGGCGCGTGCTACATGGGCGCCCTGCTTGTCCTCGGCCCACGGCGCGCCGCCGAGGCCCTCGCGGATCGCGACGTCCAGTAGGGCGTGGTAGGAGGGGTGGAAGTCGACCTCGTCGATCCGGTTGCCGTAGCGGTCGTGAGTGCGCAGCACCGGCTCGTAACGGTTGGCTTCCTCGCCCCAGCGCTGTGCCTGCTCGCTGCCGGCCAGGCGTCCCAGACGGTGCAGGTCCTCCACGTACCACTCGGCGCCCTCGCGGCATACGCCCTCGAGCAGGACCGGGTCGTCGGCCACGTCGTGGCCGACCAGAGGAGGGACCTGGTTGAACACCTCATGCGTACGCGCGGTGGGGTTGCTGCGCAGCGTGAGGTCGGCGGCAGTTGCAGTCATCGCGTGCACTCCACGGGTCGAGGGGTTGCCGAGGCGGGGCGGGCGCCCGCGCAGCGCAGGGACATAGCGGTCAGTTCGGTGACCAGGTGGTCTGCGGCGTCTTCGTCGGGTACGGACAGCGGGTCGACCAGGACTTCGCCGATCGCGCCGGTCAGGGCTGCGGCGGTGATCTGCGGGTCCTGGTCGGGCAACAGCCCGGCATCGACGCCTTCGCGGATCACCTCGGCGAACAGCTCGCGGTAGCGGCGCCGGAACTCCAATCGCTCGGCGCCGACCGCCGGCTCGGCCGGGGCAGCCAGCAGGGCTTGGGCCAGGCCACGCGCCTCCAGGGCGCGCCGCGCGAAGACGCCGACCCCCAGGGCCAGCCGCTCCACCGGGTTGCCGTCGCCCTGCCGGAGCACCTCGCCGAGCACTTCCACCTCCCGGGCCGAGGCGCGGCGGAAGACCTCGATGGCCAGTGCCGCTTTGGAGGGGAAGTGCTGGTACACCGAACCGGCCGACATCCCGGCTGCGGCGGCGACCGCGGTGATCGAGGCGCCGGCCCAGCCCACATCGGCCACCACGCAGGTGGCCCGTTCCACCAGGCGTTCCCTGGCGGTGGCCAGGCGGTCCTGCTCGGCAGGTGTCTTGCGGTATGCCATACATGAAGTGAACCACCGTTCAGAGCTTCACGCCAAGCCGCCAGGCCATGTCGTACACGGCGATTTCCAAGCTTCCGAGAGGCCGTTCCTCTCCCGACCCAGCTTTCCTTCGGGTGTTCCAGCAGGTGAGGTGTGCAACGGCGGCTCATTCATCGAGGATGTGCCGAACCCGCCGGGACGCCGATCTTGTCGTGGGCGAAGAACAGCAGGCCTGGATGACGGTTGCCTGGCTGTGCAGCCTCCCGTACCGTACTGCCCGCAACGCAGCATTGGTCTAGACAAGAGGTGATCCGTGGACTCGGCTCCTGAACTCCCCATCCGCTGGGGCATCCTGGCCACCGGGGGTATCGCCGCGGCGTTCACCGACGATCTTCACCGAACCCCGGGCGCGGTGGTCGCGGCCGTCGCCTCACGCGACGCAGGGACAGCACGCGCGTTCGGCGCCCGGCACGGGATCCCGCGAGCTCACGGATCGTGGCAGGGTCTGGCCGACGATCCGGACGTGGACGTGGTGTACGTTGCCACGCCGCACGCCCACCACCATCCGGCCGTCAAGATGCTGCTGGACGCCAGGCGGCCCGTCCTCTGCGAGAAGCCCTTCACCGTGAACAGCGTGCAGGCGCGGGAACTGATCACCCTCGCCCGCGAGCGCGGCACGTTCTTGATGGAGGCCATGTGGATGCTCCTGAACCCCGCCCTGCGCAAGGCAGCCGACCTCCTCGCCGACGGTGCGATCGGCGAGGTCCGCTCCCTCCACGCCGAACTCGGCTGGCGTGCCGAAGTCGACCAAAACCACCGGCTCCGCGACGTTACCGCCGGCGGCGGCGCCCTGCTCGACGCAGGTGCCTACCCTGTCGCGCTGGCGCACTTCCTGCTCGGCAGCCCGGACCGCATCCACGCGCAGGCCCACCTGACGCCGGAAGGCGTGGACGAGCACACGAGCATCCTGCTCGGCCACCCCGGCGGGGCCACCGCATCGCTGACCTGTTCCTTCGCCGCCACCTTGAGCCAGGCCGCCGTCGTCTACGGCACACGTGGACGCATCGATATCCCAGCGAACCTGTTCAACCCGCCAGGGATCGTCCTCCATCGTGAGGGACTCGACCCGATGCACTTTCCCGCCCCGGCCGTCATCGGCCACGGCTACGTGCCGGAGGCCGCCGAGGTGATGCGCTGCCTGCGAGCCGGGCAGACCGAGTCACCCTTGGTGCCCCTGGACGGCACCCTCGCGGTTCTCCGTACGCTGGACGCCGTCAGGCAACAGATCGGCCTGCGATACCCGCACGACGATCACGACTGATCTCCCCGATTGCCTGCGTGGCTGCGTGGCTGCCTGGCTGCCTGGCTGCCTGGCTGCCCAGACAGTCGCCGACCACCGCGGCGGTGGCGTACGGCACCCGGCGAGGACGGGCAGGAACCGAACGGTCCCGCCGGGTGCCCCTGCGGGAGTCGACCCGAGACCGCACGACGGTACGGGCTCGACTGCCGGAGGACACGCAGCCGGCCGGGGCCCACGCGGAGACGTGCCAATGGCCTCGAACAACTGGCCAACCCATCAAAGAGACACGCGCCAACCGTCCGCAGCGCCAGGGACCGACTGTCAGTGGCGTCGGTTCTTCGTAGGCCCGCTAAGGCCGGTGATGGGCAGGGTTGGGCCCGGACGGATGTTCGTGACGGGCAGGCCGTGCTCGGCGCGCAGGCGCTCGGCAACAAGCGAGCGTTGGCATGCCCGCGGATCGCGCTCGACGCAGAAGAGGGCGGTCACCGAGCCGCTCGGAAGCTCGGCCACGAGCGCGCCGAGGTCGAACGGGTCGAGGTCGAACGGGTCGAGGATCTCACGGGTGTAGCGCTCGGCGTACTCGGGCGCCGGCGCGACGCGGTTGCGTTTGCCACGCCCTGACGCATCGTCATCGCGGGACAACCACGATCGCGTTGCCGACCTTGCGTTCGGTGGGTGCGGTCGCCTGCCAGCTGTCCATAGGGCGGTTGTAGAGGGTCTCCCGTTGATCAGGAGGGTGGTATCGCCCCCGGAGCCGAGGCTCAGCGTCACTTGCAGCCCAGCGGGCGCTGTCCCTGCCGGCACCCGGCCGCCTCGCACGAGCCCGCTACCCGGTTTTGGTCTGAACCGAGTCCTGGTGGGTCAGCGGGCGAGGGAGACGGCGAAGGGCTTCAAGCCGTGTCGGCGCAGGATGTGGGGCACGACCAGGATCATGGCCTCGGTGGCGCGGGCTGTGGTGATGTCGCCGAGATCCTCGATCCGTTCGGGCTGCCAGCCCAGGTCGCCGAGCAGGCCGGTGACGGTCTTCTTCGCGTGTTCGTCATCTCCCGAGAGATAGGCGGTCGGTGGGATGGCCAGGGTTTCGGGAGCGGTCATGACCATGAAGAGCATGGTGTTGAGGGTCTTGACCACATGGGTGTCGGGGAGCGCGGACTGGAGCTTCTCGGCGAGGCTGCTGCCGGGATAGCACAGGTCGCCGGGCAGGCCGTCACCAGCGTCGCGGGTGGCGTTGGAGACGTCGACGAGGATCTTGCCGGCTAGTTCGGCGCGCAGGTCGGTGAGGCGTGCCAGCGTACTGTGGCCGGGCGTCGCGTTGATCACGATGTCCGAGGTGCGGGCAGTAGTGCGCTGGTCTGCGAAGGCCACCGGCGGGGCGAGCCCAATGGTGCGGGCGGCGGCGCCTTCTGCGCTCCGGCCGCCGAGGGTGACATGGTGTCCGGCTGCGGAGAGCTTGCCGGCGAGGTTGGTGCCGACGCGGCCGGCGCCCAGGATGCCGATGCTGGTCATGCGGTGATGCTCCTTGCGGTATCGGGGTGGGGAAGCGCGGAGACTTCCGGTCAGTCGGTCGGTGAGAGGACCTTGAGGGCGGCGCCGTGGACGCCGGGGGCGGCGGCCAGGAAGTCGCGGCTTCCGGTGTTCCAGGGGTCGCCCGCCAGGTCGGTGACGGCGCCGCCGGCCTCGGAGACCAGCAGGGCGCCGGCGACCAGGCCCGAGCGGACGTCGGAGAACTGCCAGAAGGCGTCCATGCGTCCGGCGGCGACGTGGATGAGCTGCATCGTGGCGGGAACGGACACGCGCACAACCAGCCCGTTGATGAGCATGGCGGTGACGGAGTCACCGATCCGCCGGAAGGTGCGCTCGCCCTCACCGGGCTTGGCCTGGCCGGTGCCGATGAGCGCGGCGCCCAGGTCGGTCTTGGCGGACACCTTCAGGGGCCGGTCGTTGAGGCGGGCACCGCCGCCGGCCACTGCGGTGTAGGTGTCGCCGGTCAGCGGCAGGTGGACGACGGTGAGTACCGGCTGGTTGTCGCGGACCAGGGTGGCGGTCACGGCCCAGTCGTCCATGCCGTGGACGTGGTTGATGTTGCCCTCGGCGGGGTCGACGACCCACCACTCCCCCGGCGGGAGCGCGCCGCCGGCCAGCTCGTCCTCGGCCCACCGCGCCCCTCGCCGGGCCCGCAACAGGGGTTCCCGCAGCACGTCCAGCACCGCGTCGTCGTTGGCGTGGATCTCGCCCACGACCTCGTCCAGACTCACGCCCCGGGCGTGCGGGGTGTGGCGGGCGCGCAGCGTGACGCCGGCGGTCTCCACCGCAGTTGTCACGTCGGAGAGGAGCGTCGTACCGGCGTCGAAAGGCATGGTTGTGCTCATGGTGGGCTCCCTGGGATCGGTCGAGGCGGGGCGGTCGAGGCGGGGCGGTCGAAGCGGGGCGGTCGAAGCGGGGCGGTCGAAGCGGGGCGGTCGAAGCGGGGCGGTTGCCTCGCCCCCGCACTTCGAAGGTAGGCCGCTTGGTCATTAACAACAAGTGCATGCTTGTCACTTGTAGAGTTACTGCCATGCAATTGGATCTGAACTTGCTCACGGCCCTGGACGCCCTCCTGGAAGAGGGCAGCGTCGCCGGCGCGGCAGCACGCCTCCACGTCACCGCACCGGCGATGAGCCGCTCCCTGGGCCGCATCCGCAAGGCCACCGGTGACCAGATCCTGGTCCGCACCGGCCGCAGCATGGTCCCCACCACCCGCGCGCTGGCCATGCGCGCCCAGGTCCACGCTCTGGTGCAGCAGGCCCACCAACTTCTGTCCGCGCAGCAGGAACTCGACCTGGCGGCTCTGGACCGGGTGTTCACCGTGCGCTGGCACGACACCCTGACCGCCGCATGCGGCACCGCGTTGACCACGGCAGTCCACCATCAGGCCCCCGGCGTCCGGCTGCGCCTGTCCGCCGAACCCGGGACAGACGACGCCGAGCTGCGCCGGGGTGAGGTCGACCTCGAATCAAGCTCCAGCGCTCCGACCCTCCCCGACATCCGCCACCGCCTCGTCGGCAGAGACCGGCTGGTTGTTGCCGTCCGCGCGGGCCACCCGCTCACCGCAGGCCCGCTGAGCCTCGAGCGTTACGCCGCCGCCGAACACCTCACCGTTTCGCGGCGCGGAAGCCTCCGCGACCCGATCGACGACGCTCTGACCACACGCGGCCTCGAACGACGCGTCGTCGCCGCCGGGCCCACCGCCGCCTTCGCGCTGAGACTCGCCCTCGACACCGACCTGGTCGTCACCCTCCCCGACGCGGTCACCCGCACGGCCCGGGAGCAACTGGGCCTGGCCACACTGCCGCCGCCGATCCCGCTGCCCGACGTACCCCTGTACCTGCTGTGGCACCAGCGCTACGACAACGACCGCGCTCACACCTGGCTGCGAGAGCTGGCCACCGAAACCGTCCAGGCACTATTCACACCGCCGACCGCCTCTTGAAGAGGATCCAGCCGCTTGCCTCGGGCCATGAGGACCAGCTTCGTCCGTCGGCACAGGGGGCGGAAGTGCTCTCCGCGGGCTTCCCGGTGGGCCTACGGTGAGGCCATGCTTCACGACATCACGCGCTTACATCACGTCGGCCACGTCGTCAGCGACATGGCACAGGCCATAGCGCTCTACCGGCGGCTCGGCTTTCAGGTTCCGCCGCCCAGCGTGCCGGCGCTGGCACCCCGTGAGGGTGCCGCGCCAGAGCCCTTCGGGGCAGCGAACACCCACGCCGACCTCTCCCGGAGCTTCGTCGAGTTGGTGACCCCGGTGGAGTCCGGGAACATGGCGGGCCTGCCACCTGACGCGCGGATCGTTGCGCTCCAGGCACCTCCGGAGAAGCTCTTCCTGGTCCTGTCGCGGATCGAGGCGACCAGCGCCCAGCTGGCCGGATGGCGTGATCGCTTCGAAGGACTCCACATCCTGATGTTCTCCTCGCCGGACATCGACGGCACGGGAACCCGGCTCACCGCTGCCGGCGTCGACCACGGAGGGGTGAACACCGTCGGCCGACCGGTCGAGACCCCCAACGGCGTGCGCACGGAACCCGTCCGCTACCTGGAGATCGACGGTGCGCCGGAAGGCCGGGTCGGCGTCGTTGCCGACTTGGACCCGGAATATCAGGACACCCGTCACCTCGACCACCCCAACGGCGCCCAGGACCTCGTCGAGGCGGTGCTGTGCGTACCTGACGGACAACTCCCCCTGGTGGGCCAGCGGTACGAGCAGTATCTGGGCCGGCCGATCTCCGCAGAGGGGCCGGTTACCCTCGTGGCCGAGGCCGACCTCCCGGATCTGCTGCCGGGTGAGGCTGCGCCCGCGCTCCCGGCGCTTGTCGCCTACACGGTCGCCGTCCCTGACATTGCCCGGGTGCGTACGCTGCTTGCAGAGAACGGACTGCCCGTACGCGAGACGGCCCGAGGGGAGATCTTCGTTCCGGCCGAAGCGGCCCTCGGTGCAGCTCTGATCTTCCGGGAGATCCGAGAGGGGGCATAGGGGCACTGCATTACCGCATTTCCGATGGCGCGGCTCGTTGGCAGGTGTCAGAGGTTCGCGGTCACCCTTCCGGGACCGGTGCGCAAAGCACAGTGCCTTCGCACACCGGTCGGCCAGGCTCTGCAGCGTTGGATAGTCGGATGACCACCATCTCGACGCGAGTGTGCGCGGGTGATCCTCGCTCAGCGGCGGCCGGTGGCGAGGACGACGAGGAACTGGCCGCCGCCCGCCTCGATGGCGGCGGTCACCGGCAGCCCCGGTACCAGTCGGGAGAACCGGTCCACCAGCCAATCCGCCGCCTCTTGTGCGTCCTTCCTGGTCGGACAACGGCCCACGATCTCGCGGCCCCCCTTGCGCTCCAGCCTGTCGGCAACGGCGATCAGCGGCGCGGGTTCGACTACGTACAGCCGCTCCGGCCAGGCGATGACCACCTTGACCGCGCCCTTGCGGGTGTTGCACCCGCGGTGTGCGAGCCGCTCGGCGACCTTGGCCTTCCGGTCGGCGGTCCGGCTGTCGACACTGGGCCCACGCGGGTCGTTCACCGACTCGTCGGGGTCGACCGGTTCGTCACACACCCAGCACTGCCAGCCGTCGCGCTCGGCCACATCATCAAGGAGACTCATCCGAGCAAACTAGCCTGCCCGGCCGCCACCCGCGCACCAGGGGCCCCGGCAAGGTCTCAACCCCGGCCAAGAGCGCTGCACCGTCTCGGCCTCACCGTAAGCCCGAGCACGAAGGCGGTCATCCTCTCCTCGGCTACCGCGCGGGAAGGATGGGTCGGCGCCGGCAACGGACATGCCCACGGCAGATGACCAGTCAGCCGAGACCAGCCGACGAGGGGCCGGATGGGCCACGGCTCGGCGGGCCGCGGCCGCGTCGCCGTCGGCAGCGGTACGGCTCCTGCCATCGTGGGCCCCCGCGCTCCGTCTTCCCCGGGAGGTACCTCCGTGTCCCCACGCCCGTATGGCCACGCCGGCCGGATCCGCCCGTCACTGCGCCTGGCTGCCACCACCGCCGTGTGCGGCGCCGTGCTCGCCGCCTCCGTGCAGCCCGCCCAGGCCGGCGCGGACCGCAATTCGCCGCCCCGGGCCTCTCTGCGCCAAGAGCTGCGGGAGCTGGTGGAGAGGCCCGACGGCCCTCCCGGAGTCATCGCCGTGCTGCGTAACGGCGACCGTACGGAGACCTACCGGGCAGGTGTGGCCGATGTGGAGAGCGGCCGGCTGCCGAAGGCGACCGACCACATGCGGATCGCCAGTGTCGCCAAGGCCTTCAGCGGAGCGGTGGCCCTGGGACTCGTCGACCGGGGACGGCTGCACCTGGACGACACGATCGGCGAGGTGCTGCCCGGTCAGCCTGCTGCCTGGCACAGGGTGACGCTGCGCCAACTGCTCAATCACACCAGTGGGTTGCCCGACTATTCCGCCTCGCAGGGGTTCATCGACATCGTCTCCGAGGACCCCCGCCACCACTTCGATTCCCGGGGCCTGCTGGAGTTCGTCGCCGACGAGGAGCTCGAATTCCGGCCGGGCAGCCGCTACCAGTACTCCAACTCCGACAACATCGCCGTGGCCCTCATGGCCGAGGCCGCCACCGGACGCCGGTACGAGACGCTGTTGCGCGAGCTCGTCTACGAGCCGTTGGGCATGGAAGCCACGAGCCTGCCGCAGGGTTACCGGCTGCCCGTGCCCTTCCTCCACGGCTACCAGATCGATCCGCAGGCCGGGCCCGTCGACGTCAGTGAGGCCGTGAGCGCCTCGGGGGCCTGGGCAGCGGGGGGCATCGTCTCGACGCCGAAGGACCTGACCGCGTTCATCCGGGGCTACGCGGGCGGCGCGCTCGTCTCGGACCGCACCCGACGGCAGCAGTTCAGGTTCATCCCCGGCGCTCTGTCCCAGCCTCCCGGACCCGGTCGCACCGAAGCCGGCCTGGCGATCTACCGCTACACCACGCGCTGCGGGGCGGTGTACGGCCACACCGGCAATACGCCCGGCTACACGCAGTTTGCGGCGGCCACGGCGGACGGCCGGCGCTCGCTGACCTTCTCGATCACCACGCAGACGGCCCTCAACAGCAACCCCGACCTGTTGGCACAGGTCCGGGAGGTCGAGGAGGACTTCGTCTGCGCCCTGCTGCGCGGGTGACCCAGGCGGTCGTGGAGACCGCCGAGGCCGTACGCGCCGTCAGCCGCGATTCCCAGCGGGTGCGAGGTTCACACCGATGGGGGAAGCTGGGAACGCCGTAGTGCCGGCGGGGGCAGAGTGGCGAGGAGGGTCCTTCGTGAACGTTTCAGCAACCGGCCGTCCCGTACGCACGTCCCGCCGGTGCCGGGTGCGCATGGCCACCCTGCTGTGCACGGCGGCGGCCATGACGGCCGCCGTGATCCCGGCCTCCGCGCACCCCGGTGGTACGTCATCGGCCCGGATCGTGGATCCTCTGGATCCGGTCGTGGTCGTCGACTGTTTCTCCCAGGCGCAGATGCGCCCCGAGGAGTACCTCCTGGCCTGCGGTGACGGTAACAACCGCCTCGTCGGACTCCGGTGGGACACCTGGGGGGCGAAGAGCGCGACGGCCACCGGCACCGACATGGTGAACGACTGCCGCCCCTACTGCGCGGCCGGCCGTTTCCGCGCCTACCCGGTCACGGTGACCTTGGGCAATCCGCAGGCCTGGCCCGAGCACCCCGACGTCCGGCGCTTCACGACGATCAGGATCCTCTACACCGACACCGCACCGGAGCCGGTCCCCAAGGACGTGACCTACAAGCTCGTGTACTGACGGAAGGACGCACCCACCAAGGACGCGGCGGAGCAGGAAGCCGCGGCCCTGGTGGGTCAGCCCGTGTCGACCACGAGATCCGCGCGGGCGCGGCCCGGGGCGATGAGCCGGGCGTTCGCCTCGTCCGAGCGCGCCACCCACTCGCGTGCGTGCGCCGGATCCTTGCCGTGGTGTACGTGCCGCTCGACCAGGCGCTCGATGCGCAGGGCCCGGTCCGGGGCGAGGTACCAGGCTTCGTCCAGCAGTGGCCGTACCGCCGCCCACTCCCCCGCATCGTGCAGCAGGTAGTTCCCCTCGGTGATCACGAGCGGTAGGGCCGGGGCGACGGGAACGCTGCCCGCGATCGGCTCCTCGAGGGAGCGGTCGAAGGCGGGGGCGTACACCGTGGCCGCGCCGGGTGCGCGAAGTCGGCGCAGCAGGCAGACGTAGCCGGCGGCGTCGAAGGTTTCCGGAGCGCCCTTGCGGTCGGCCAGCCCCAGCCGGGCCAGTTCGGCCTGGGCCAGGTGGAATCCGTCCATCGGGACGACCACGGCCGCCCGCGGCCCGAGCGCGTCGGCGAGCAAGGCGGCCAGCGTCGACTTTCCGGACCCCGGCGGCCCGGCGATGCCGAGGATGCGCCGCTTTCCCCGGACGGCGAGCGCACCCGCCCTCGCCACCAGTTCAGTCGTCTTCTCCACCTGTGCATCTTGCCCTAGGACCGCATCCCGCGGCGCCGGGAGCGGGCACCGCGAGGGGGCGCCGTCACGCCCGAGCCGTGCGGAATTCATTGACAGAAGGTGAACGGGGCCCGAGTCTGAGAGCGCTCTCAGCCTTCAAGCCGTCCAGTCGCTCCGTCCGCCCGCTCCCTCACCGGGCACCGCACTGGCCGGCATCAGGTCCCCCCACGAGGAGGAAAGCGTGTTCCGCTTATCGAAAGTACTGGCATTCGGGGTCGCGACGTCGGTCGTCGCCGCATGCCTGACGGTTCTCGGCCAGTCGGCGTCCGCGGAGGCCGTACCGGTCACCATCCCGCTCACGATCAAGAACAGCTCGGGACGGAGTGAGCCGGTCTACGTCTACAACCTGGGCACACTGCTCACGACGGGCCAACAGGGCTGGGCCGACGCCAACGGCACGTTCCACCCCTGGCCCGTGGGCGGCAATCCCCCCACCCCGGCGCCCGACGCGTCGATAGCGGGTCCGGCCAACGGGCAGACCAAGACGATCCGGATGCCCAAGTTCTCCGGACGCGTCTACTTCTCCGTCGGCCAGAAGCTCGTCTTCAAGGTCAGCACGGGCGGCCTGGTGCAGCCCGCCGTGCAGAACCCCTCCGACCCCAATCACAACATCCTGTTCAACTGGTCCGAGTACACCCTCAACGACGCCGGTCTGTGGATCAACAGCACGCAGGTCGACATGTTCTCGGCTCCGTACGCGGTCGGTGTGAAGGCGGCCAACGGTACGGTGGTGAATACCGGTCGGCTCAAGCCGGGCGGCTACAACGCAGTCTTCAACAAGCTGCGTTCGGCCGGCTGGGGAGGGTTGATCCAGAACCGCCCCGACGGCACACCGCTACGAGCGCTCTCGCCGGGTCACGGCATCGAGGCGGGCGGAATCCCGGCGGGCGTCATGAACGACTACGTCAATCGGGTCTGGACCAAGTACAGCTCCTCGACGCTCACCGTGACGCCGTTCGCGAACCAGCCGAACACCAAGTACTACGGCCGGGTCTCGGGCAACGTCATGAACTTCACCAACAGCTCGGGAGCGGTGGTCACCAGCTTCCAGAAGCCGGACTCCGACAGCATCTTCGGCTGCTACAAGCTGCTTGACGCACCCAACGACCTGGTCCGCGGCCCGATCTCCCGCACCCTGT
Organism: Streptomyces sp. NPDC060049; assembly: GCF_042736715.1. Lineage (NCBI taxonomy): Bacteria > Bacillati > Actinomycetota > Actinomycetes > Kitasatosporales > Streptomycetaceae > Streptomyces > Streptomyces sp. NPDC060049. The sequence goes on along the minus strand of NZ_JBHWVV010000012.1, from coordinate 41,322 downwards.
GCGCGGGCTACAACCGGTCGACGCTCCTGACCAACCCCGGCCAGCCCGACGCGAACGGCGCCGACTTCTACCGTGACGCCGTCACCAACCACTACTCCCGCATCATCCACGAGCAGATGGCCGACGGTAAGGCGTACGGCTTCGCCTTCGACGACGTCGGCGCCCACGAGTCGCTGGTGCACGACGGAAACCCGCAGGAGGCCTTCATGACGCTGGAGCCGTTCAACTAGGTCGTCTCTTCCGGAATCGTGTCGGCCGAGCCCGCGGTGTCCGTGCCGTGCGAGGCGAGGCGGAGGGGCGCCCCAGTACCGGTCGTACTCGGGCGCCCCGCCGCGGCGGCCGACGAACGTGCCGGGCAGGTATACGTCACGACGCCCGAAGCTCTGGAGTTCCTCAAGTGCGGTTGGTCCGGCACCCCGGCGGGGGATCTCCCTGGCACGGACCGCATGGGGCCGGAAACCGTACGGTGAATGGGGGCAGGGGCATGGAATTCCTGGTGGTCGCGGGGTTCATCCTCGTCGCGCTGATCATGGCCGGGGTAAGGGGAAGCGGTGGGTCGTCGCGCAGGCGGCGGCGCAGGGGCTCGTGGGGCAGCGGCGGTGGGGACGGCTGCGGGGGCGGCTCGTCGTGCGGAGGCGGCGGGGGCTGCGGGGGCGGGGGCGGCGACTGACGGGGCTTGCGGCGCCGAGCCCGCCGCGCCGCCGCAACCGATCCGACCGGCTGCGTAGGGTCGGCCCTCGGCTCCTTCTCGGTCTCCGCGCGTGGCGGGACTGCCGCGCCCTCCACCGATCAGGTGGGGCGGCGGTGCGCGGCGGACGTCAGGCCGGGTCGGGGGCACCTCGCACGTCCGTGTCGCCCTGGGCGAGGGCGACGGCCTGGCGGACGGTGCGCTGCAGGGACTCCCTCGCCGGGTGCGTGGCGCACCGCGATCCACCGGCAGGCCTGTTCGTCGCCGCAGGCGGCGATGCCCGCCTCGCTGTCGCCCTGCGCGGGCACCATTCCCTTGGCGGCCGTCGGCAGCGAAGTCCGGGCGCCCCGCGGCACGCCCTCGTCGGCGCGGCATCGGCGCCGAACTCGACACCGGCCGATGTGAACTGGGCACCACAGTCCCACCCGCCGAAACCCGCCCCCGGAGTTCCGCGCCATCGCGGGCGCAGCGCTCTCGTGTTCCGGGGCAACAGGACGTCGGGGCGTCGCCCCTGCCCTCGTGCCGCGACCGCAGACGCTCTCTTCCCGGGCCGACATACGCGACGCGCGGGGTTCCGGTTACAGGTACGGGTCGAAGGGGATGCCCGCCGGCTTGGCCTCCGCCAAGTGGGAGGCGAAGGCACCGTCCTTCAGACCGAAGTGCGCGCTTCCGAAGTCGGCTTGGCTCAGTTTGTCGCGCAGGCCCGCGGGGTAGCCCGCCCATCCGACGAGCGCGGGGAACTGCCACGCCTGGCGATGGTTCTCGGGCGGTTCGTCGTTCGCGTTCGCCGCGCGGAAGCAGTGCGTGCCGATGCCGTCCTTGTGATACACGATCTTGGGGTGGGTGCCCTCCCAGCGGATCTGGTCGCGTGCGTGGATGACGAAGTCGCCGTGAGCGGAAGTCGAGACGTACTTGGCCTCGTTGCCCTGGATCCACACCACCACGTGCTCCCAGTCATGGCGGTGGCCGCCGAGACTGATGCCGGGTATGGCTTGGTCCTTCTCGAAGTACAGCCCGTACATCACGGCGCACCAGCCGTTGTTGCAGGTCCATCGGGAGTAGCCGTTGGTGTTGCCGAGGTCCGAGGCGTCCCGGCAGTTGCCGTTGAGGGCACCGGTGGGGCTGAGACCGCCGTTGAGAACTCCGCCCTGACCTATGGCGGCAGTCGGGTAGCAGCCGTCGGTGTCGTAGTCATAGGCCGGCTGGAAGGCCACCTCGATCGCTTCGGCCTGGCTGGGCAGGGCCGGGGGTGGCGCCGCGAAGGCCACCTGGGGAACGCCGACCACCAGCGCGAGGGCAGCGCCAACAACCCCTAACGACATCCGGATGTGACGGTTCGTCCGCAAAGAGTGCCTCCTGGCCGGTCGGGTTCGAGATGGGGGCGCATGACGACCACCGTCGGCCGACACGCCGGTGAGCATCATTCGCGAACGGGGGCGGCACAGCAAGAGTCCGGGCGACTCCTCTTTCTTACATAGGAGTCCTGAACTGTCCTATTGCTAAGGGAAGTTGAGTGCACCATGGAGATCGCGGGGGACTCCGTCACGCCTCCGTACGGTCAGCGGACAGAACCCTGGGCTCAGCCAGTCCGAACCAGGACGGACAGAGCCGGCCCGCGCGGAGGAACGCGCCACCGCAGAGCCGCGAAGCGTTCCGGCTGCTCAAGCAGACTCGGGAGCGGCCGACCGCTTGAGCCGGCTCGTCCCGGCCGCACACGCCCAGCTCCGCCTCGCTCGCCCGCGAACGCGGGATCCGCGTCGGCCGTAAGAGCGGCCGGCGGAACCGGACATGCCCCCGGCCCCGGTTCGGCGGGAGTGCAGGCGCCTACGGGCCAAGACGGGCCCTCCAGCCCGTTCACCGGATCGACGCGCACCGCCCCCGGCCGCCCGCTCGGCTCGAAGGACCGCGAGCCCGCACCCGTTACGCCCTCGGACGTGTCCTTGCGACCACGATTCCTACAGCCGACGCGCCCACCACGACGGTGGCACCGGACCCAGATGAACGGGCAGAAAGCAAGCTGAGCGTTGATGCCAACGGCGGCGTACCGGTGTCCACCCCGCGGCCGTGCTGGAGGCACACCCCGCCTGCCGCTCGAGCCGGCCAACGGCGATGTCGCCCTGCCGTCATGTCACCATCCGAGCTGTGGCTCGCCCAGCGCACGTCTTCACCCGCATGAAGACGTGGGAGATCCTCCACGACTCGGCGCTATCGGGCGCGAGCAAGCTCCGCTCCCGAGGTCAGGACAGCTTGCCGTCGTAGTCCGGCAGCTTGACGGTGAGTTCGGCGTGGCCGCCGACCAGGTCGCTCGCGTTGTTCCCGATGTTCGCGATGATCGTGTAGCCGCGGCCCTCGATCTCGGTGCGCTTGGCGGTCTTGTACGCGCTCACCTCGTCGAACAGGGCGGGCAGGTCGCGCACGTACAGACCCGAGACGGGGTAGCCGACGGACTTGAGGTTCCATTCGGTCAAGGAGTAGACGATCCCGGGGCGGGCGGTGACGAAGAAGATCGCCACTCCGCGCTCGTTGGCGTACCGGGTCAGCTCGCGGACCTTGGAGATCGCGGGGGTCGGGAGGGTCCAGAACCAGTGGAAGTCCGTCTCCAGCGAGCTGTTGTCGATGTCGAGCACGATCGCGGGCTTCTCACCGGCCGGCGAGGTGGCGATGCGTTGTTCGATGGTCGGGCGGACCGCGTCGATGACGGTGGCGACGTCCCGCTGCCAGGTTGCGTAGTCGATGCCGAGGATCGCCGCGTTGCCGCCGGGCGCGGAGGCAGACACCGACATGGTCACGGCAGTGGGCCGGACCGGCGCCGCCTCGGCGGCGGTGGCGGGCAGCAGGGTCAGGACTGCGGACGCGACGGCGACGCCGGCGGCGGCGGCGCGAGTCGTGCGGGTGCGGGTGCGGCGGGTGTCGAGCATGTGGGGGCGCTCCTGGGTCATGTCATAACTGGCATGTACGCGACCAGCGTTGGCCAGATTCATCCCCATGTCTACTGGCCGGTAGGAAACTTTTCGTGGCCGGGCGGTGAATCAAGGTGAAGGAAACGATCTCCGCCCCCCTACGGCCCCGTGTGAAGGGCGCTCAACGTGGCGATGTGAGCGTGGTGTCGTCTATCAGTGGTGCCGGACCGCTTGGGGCGTTGTCGCACGTGATGGAGTGATCGACTTCCGCAACAAGGAACGGGGCCCAGAACACGACGTGGTTCGCCGGCGCCGCGCTGGGCGGCGAGTTCGAGTTGGAGGTGTCGCAGAAGAAGTTGGCGGGCCCTCGTCGCGTGTCAGTCCTCGTAAAGCCCGTGCGTTCGGAGTCGGCCGGTAGAGACATGGTGGTCATCGATGAGGCACACCGGACGTCGTGGCCATGGGGCAAGCCGTGGGCGGCACGCCCGCGGTATCTGACCGGTACGCCCCGGGTCGCCGACCTGGGGACTGGAGCCGGCGAGGCGCCCGGGGCGCCCGGACAGCTGCACGCGGTCAACCGCGGTAGCGCCGAGGCGCTCATTGCGCGCCTCGCGGCGATCGTCCGTCGTACGGCCGGTTAGTCTCGGGGCATGCGGATCTGCGTTTCCTCGGACATGGACGAACCCGTGGCTCACGCCCTCCTCGGGGAACTGCGCGACCGCGGACACGATGTGGTGACGTTCGGGGCGCTGCGCCCCGGCGACGATCCGCAATGGGCGGCCTGCTCGGAAGCGGCGGCTCGCGAGGTCGCTGTCGGAAACGCCGACCAGGCAGTCGTGTGCTGCTGGACCGGTACGGGCGCGTCGATCGCCGCGAACAAGGTGCCCGGCGTGCGCGCGGCCCTGTGCACAGACGCCTATACCGCGGACGGTGCGCGCCGCTGGAACCACGCCAACGTACTCGCCCTCAGCTTGCGCCTGACCTCGGAACCGCTCCTCAAAGAGATCCTCGACGCCTGGTTCACCGCCTCGGTGAGCACGGACCCCGAGGACCAGGAAAACGTGGCGCGCATCGAACAGCTCGACAGCACCAGAACCACACCCTGAACGAAGAGGGTCACGCCCGCGGGTGGGTGGATCGCTTCCACCACCGCGATCCGGCCCGCTCCCCCGTGGGATGCGAGCCCGCTGAGGGCTGGCTGCGAAGACGCCCGTCGGGCGAAGGGGGAGCTAGTGCTGTGGTTTCGTGGCGCCGCGCACCGGGACCCAGCGGTCGTGGCGAACTCGCGAGTTGCCCCTCCGGTGTGGGACGCGGGAGCTAGAAGGCGGTTGAAACCGCCTACCAGGCCCTCCAAGGTGTCAGCGAAGCCCCGGGTTGTACAACGGGCTACTCGTGGTCGATCAGCGAGCCGTAGACCAGCAGCGACGAGGCGGCTTCGGGGCGACAAGAACGGCGCTGTGGGCCGACAGTACGCGCCAGGAAGCAGCCCGGGCCTGCAGGGCCGCGACGAAAGCGGGCTCGTCCGCGTCGAAGTCCGAGGGCTCCTCGTCGTACTCCTGCGGTCCTCGGCCACGAGCACGTCCCGGACGGAAGCGGCACCGTGCGGGCGGTTAGATCACCAGCCAACGTGCCGGTCGCGACCGCCTCGACCACGCCCAACTCGCCGACCTCGCCCACCTCGGAGTGCAATGGGCGCAGTAGCGGACTGGCCTGCGATGATGAGGACGTGCCAGAGCCAGGGACCACCGCCGTCGTCATTGTCTTGCCCGATGCCGCCCCGCTCCTCGATGCGGCGTGGCGTATCGACCCGGCTCTGGTGCGTCGTGGGGTGCCGGCGCACGTCTCGCTCCTCTACCCGTTCGTGCCGGAATCGGCGCTGACAGGCCAGGACGAGAACGACGTGCGTTCCCTGGCGGCGAGTACCCCGGCAGCTGATCTGCTCTTGGAGGAGGTCGTGACGGCGCCCGGCTTCGTCGCCGTCACCGTTCCGGGACTCCAACCGATCGTCGACGCGTTCCACTCCCAGTGGCCCGCGTTGCGCCCGTACAAGGGCCGCTTCGGGGTGCGGCCCGCCGCCCATGTCACGGTGGCTATGGGTGCGGACGACCCGACGACTGCCGCCTGTGTCCGCGCTGCGATCGGCAACCTGCTGCCGGTGCGCACCCGTGCGGCGGCGGTTCAGCTGGTCGTGCTGAGGGAGGAAGGCTGGCAGTCGCGGTTCACCGTGCCGCTCGGCGACCCGGACGGGCCGTGAACCTTCCGCCCGCCAGTCCCACGCCCTTGGCCGCGACTCACGCCGGCGGCAGACCGCGCGGCCGGCCGACAGCAGCCGTCTGGCCACCGTCGGCCGCTGGTCGCGGATGGCACCCTCTCAAGGCCGGGCCGGCGCACCGGCTCGATCGGTGGAGTACATGACCTGCTCGGCGTCCCACTCCACGAAGGTGTCGATCAGTCGCATGCCGATGGACTCGAGCAGCCTGCGGGAACGCTCGTTGGCCTTCTGGGTCACGGCGACTACCTCATGCCGCTCGGAGGCAACTGCGTCCAAGGCCCAGGACACCGCGGCGACGACCGCCTCGCGGCCATATCCGCAGCCCCAGTGCTCTGGCAGCAGCTGATACGACACCTCTGTCCGGCCGCCCCGGCGCGAGCATCGTTCGACCGACACCAGACCGACCACGGACCTGTCCGTGGTCAGGACCACGCTGAACGCGCCGAAGGCCGCGACGCACCCCTCCTCGCGGGCACGAAGTGTCTCCCCGGCCACGGGCCCACCGAGATAGCGGCGCACCTCGGCGTCGGTCCAGAGCCGCGACAGGGCGGCAACGTCACCGCGCTCGATCGGGCGCAAGACAAGTCGGTCCGTGCTGAGCGAAACGGGCCAAAGGCCAGGGTTCGAAGACGAAGACATGCCACTGATCCTGCCAGCTGAAGATCCACACCACGCCATCACTCCGGCCGCCAGCCCAAATGCGGCTGTCGGCCGCACCTTTGCGGCCCGATCGGTCTCCTGACGGCGGCGGGCGAGCGTCGCTGGACGAGGTTGGGGAGGCTGGTGCCGCCCGGTGCGCTGAGCTGGTTCAGGGCTGGTCCTGGGACGTGCACGCACCCGGTTGCCAGGACCCTGGCGCGTTCCTCCTCGACCGGCATCTTCAGGGTGGCCGTCGGTCGCCTGCGCTCAGGGCCGAGGGTGGAGCGGCACGGGCAGGCGGTCGAGCTCGATGCCGAACTCGGCACGGTAGACGGCGCGTACTTCCTCATCGGTCGCCAGCTCCTCCTCCGCGCGGTCGCCTTCCGCCGAGGTGGTGATGAAGGTGTGGTCCTTCAAGGTGATCCGGCCTCCGTCCTCGGTGAGACGGGAGCAGACCGGGCCCCTGGTGAAGCCGGACTCCGGGCTGGTGCGGTGCCACCAGGCGCCGGTCAGGAAGTCGGCGAGTGCGCGGGGACGGGTCTCCAGCCGGTACGCAGGCACGCCGTCGCGCAGCACCTCGAGGTCGCCGCCGCCACCGCCCACCTCGTCGTTCGTGCCGTGCGCGTCGTCCCCGGCCGGCCGGACGAGGAACACCCCGCCCGGATCCCTCTGCTCACCTGGCTCGTCCAGGTCGAGCGGGTATGCGCTGTGGTCGCCGAAACCCACGTCCGCCAGCCAGCGCCCGTCGACTCGTAGCGCCAGGTGGTCGTACGGAATGCTCAGCGCACCGTCCTTGCCGTACACCCGGGCCTGGAGGAGCTCCACCCGGTGGCCGAGGGCGCCCAGCAACTCGGCGAATCCGGCATTCAGTTCGTAACAGATACCGCCGCGGCCGACGGTCACGATCTTGTCGAAGACGGCGTCGCGGGTGAGCACGATGTCCTCGCCGAGGTGGATCGACAGGTTCTCGAACGGCACGGTGTGCAGGTGACGCAGGTGCAGCTCGCGCAGCGAGGCGGCCGTGGGCCGGGCGGGGCGCGCCGCGCCCAGGCGGCGCAGGTAGGCGTCGGTACGGGCGGAGTCGAGAAGTTCCATGGCAGCCACTCTTACGACCTGCCGCCCGCCGCGCCATGCGCCATTGGACCTAGGTCGACAGGCCGTTTCGTACGTACCAGGATGGAGGCGGGTGGTCCGTCAACGGCACCTGGGACAGGGTGTTCACCGCGCTGGTGGCCCGGGCCGACGCTGCGCGGCGGTCCCGGTAGGGCAGGTGGCGGCGTACACGTGAACTCTGCACAGTACGCGGACACCTGATGACAGTCCGCCTTGACGGGGTGTACGCGGCCGGCACCAGCCCCTGTGTTTCGAAGCCCGGGGTCATCATGGGGCCGCGCGTCACGTGGTTGAGAGGCGTCAGTGCCCATGCGCCGACCAGCCCCAGGACGAGCATGAGGACGGTGACCGGACCTCCGCCGACGAGCAGCTTGGTCGCCGGCCAGCGGCGCCGGCTCACCGACTGGGTGAGCCCGAAGACATGGGTGCCGTGCTCGAACTCGCCCGCGAAGAGCGATGCACCGGCGAACACGCCGAGGAGCACCGGCAGGCACAGCAGCACCATGGGGATGATGGACACGTACGTCTTGTACTCGGAGCTCAGCGCGGCCATGGCGCTCCGTGAACAGGGGTCGACGCCGATCCGCAGGCAGCCGGCGATACCCCGGTCCTGAATGAGGGAGACGGCGTCGAAGCGGTAGAAGAGCAGCACGGCGCCCACCGCCGCGATGAGAAGGGCGGTGATGAGGAGCTGGAGGCGCTGCCGGCGCCAGGCGACCCGGATCATGCTGCGGACGCCTCCACGACCTCGCCCTTGTGCGCCGCAGTCGGCCGCGCGGCCCTCAGGTGCGCCAATAGGCGAACCCGGACTCCTGCGCATGCTCGTAGCACCATCCTGAGCCACCGGGGAGAAACCAACAGCAGCCTCCGTCAACCCACCAGGCCCCTGGCGCGGCGCGTCGTCACCCGAGCTCAGCAACTCCCCGTCGGCGCGCCGCTCTGCGCGTCGACAACCTCCTCGCCCGTTCACGAGGTACGCGCTTCCGGGCCCGTTGGGGGCCGATCCGCTCACCGCCCACGGGCCCGAGGCTGTCCTCGAATCCTGCGCCGACGCCGGCAGTCGACGCCGGCACACCCGTAACGCCCGCGGCTGGGTAGCGCCGGATTCGCCTTCGGTTCCGCGGCTCATTTTGCGACGGTGACCAGAAACCCGAGTCCTGCGATCAGCCCGACGTAGGCGAGCACCAGCAGCAGACTGCAGAGGATGAGCAGCCATCCGGTCACGATGGCGAGCAGCGCCTTACCTCGGTCACGGCCCCCCAAGTGCTTGCCACGCCGGCGTCCGAGGTGCCCTGTCGGGATGGCTACGATGCCGCACAGGAACGTGCAGGCCGTGTAATAGCCGCCGTACATCAGCCAGAACATGGGCGTCACGACGATGCCCACGATCAGGCTGCTGCCCACAACAGCCGCCCAGATACCGGCCCGGGCGGGTGTGTTGCGCGACTCGACTGTCGGCACGGCTGTCTGCTGAGTGTCACCGGCCATGGATCTCCTCCCCCGTCAGCGCCTAAAGCCCTGGTCAGCTCGCACATTGGATCTGCCCCGGCTCAGGGCCTGGCGTACCAGCCGTTCTCGCCGCTGCCTTCCGACGGGTCGTACGACTGGTGCAGTCCGAGCAGCGCGGCCACCAGCCGGGGGTCCCAGCTCCCGTCGAGGACCCGGTACTCGTCCGCGACGCCCCGAAAGACGAGGTGCGCCCGCCGTGAGGAGTCGCGCCAGATCACCCTGCGCGGCTTGCCGAAGGCGTCGTCGCCCTCGCCGAGGAGGGACAGGATCAGCCACACCAGGCTCACGGGCAGGCCGACGGGCCACCACACGGCCCACCAGAACAGGCGCCCGCGGAAACCGCGTACGGAGTGTCCGGTCACCGACTCGACGGTCCAGCGGGCTCGGGCGCCGCGCAGGGCGCGGCCGCGCCGGTACGTGATCCGGCCCAGCGGGGCGCCGTGCGGGTCGTCGACGCGGTACACGGCGGGGCGTCCGCTCACGCGCGATCCCGTCCCCTCCGTCGACACCCGGGCGATCGCGATCTGGCCCTCACCGACGATGTCGAAGGTACGGGCGGAGGAGTGCGCGGCGCCTCCGTGGCCGTCGGGCACGCGGCAGAGCAGCCCGATGGCGATATCCCCCTCGCGTCCCGCGCCGTCGCCGTGACGCACGACGACCGGCAAGGACGTCCCGTACCGCACGTTGTACGTCATCCGCCCCTGGGCCACGCTCAGTCCTTCCCCCGCGCCGCCGCACGACGGCGCTTCCGGCCCTCATGATCTCATTCGCAGGTCGGAGAGCGATCGGAGGGGAAGCCCCGGGCACCCGGAGCACCGCGAGAAGACTCGGCGGGGGTGGTTCGCGACCCCACTCCTCCCTTGATCCTCGCCGCTGCGTGTGACCAGGTTTGCCGCCGGCAACCGACGATCAAGCAGGTGGGCGTATGGCGGGGCAACCGCCGTCGCCATGGGCCAGATGATGCAGGCGCACCCCGCACCGGGCGGAGCGCCGGTGGGCATCGCAGCCGTGTAGTGCACGTCATCGAGCCGAAACCGACCAGGATGCACCCATCGGCGCTGAACTCAGAGCACGCACCGGTAGCGGAGCTCCGTGAGTGTGATCTCGTCGTAGACGTCGTCTTGCGCCGCCCCGTCGGCTTGATAGCCGGCTTGCTCGTAGAAGCGCCGGGCTCGTTGGTTGTCACAAAGAACCCACAAGACCGACACCTCGAAGCCCTGCTTCTTCATCTGCGCGTGTGCCTCGTCCAGGAGCCTCCTGCCGATGCCCTGGCCGATCAGATCGGGAGAGACGTAGAGGGCGTAGACCTCGCCTGCCCGCCCCGGAGTAGACATCTCGGTCCCACACGGCCCGAAGCAGACCCAACCCACTGGGCCACGGTCACCGAGCGCCACAAGGTCTCGTGACGTCCGACCGGGTTGAGAGAACCGCTGCCGCCGTCGACCGGCATCACCTTCGACCGTCAGGGCATCCAAGTACGTCTGGGGAACCATGCCGGCGTACGCCGCCTGCCATCCCCGGACACGGATCGTCGAGACGGCCTCGATGTCAGCCCCATCCATCTCCCGCACATGCACCATCGCGCCACGGTAATGCCACGGGCACCCTGAACGAACTGCTTTACCGCTGCCGGTCCGTCAGGATCGACAGCACTTCCTGAGGGACGGTCGTCCGCAGCCGCGCTGGGGCGACAGCTCTCCTACCTCGCTTCCGGTGGCCACGGGCGTGAGGCTCTCACGCCGATTCCGTTCGGGCGACCGAGTCATGCCCTGTCCCGCCAGGGGCAGTACCCGGGGGGCCCCGCAACGTGCGCCCGCAACAGTTCGGCAAAATGGCGACGATGCTGCGGCATGAAGGCGCAGACGCGGATCGGCGTCGCCGCCGGCCCGCCTCTGCCCGGCCACCGCGACGACTGCAAGGCACGGGAGACGTACGGAGCCAAGGTCGCCGTCGGCAAGACCTCAACTCGCCCTAACGTTTGTGATGTTGCTCCCGTACCTGAGCGGGCGGCAGCTAGGTCTGCTGCCGGTGGATGCCCGCATGTTGGGGGCAACGGCGCCCGAGCTTGGTGCGGCCGGCCGAGACGAGCGAGAGCACCGTCCGATAGCGCGTGTTCGAGTTGGAGGACGACGAGGAGCTCGGTCGGGTGCGGCGGCCAGGAATCGGGACTCGCGCGGCCATGCACCGCTCTCTCCTCAAAGCCGGCGACTGCTCGAGTATCGCGGCCTCACCATCCCACCCACCACGCCAAGTCGCGCTGGACTACGCCAGGCTACAAGTCCTGGTCGGCCACCTACCGGGACCCGCCTGGGCCGGCCTGCGACATCACCACCCGTTTCGTCGGATAGCCGGGCAGCCCTCGACGTCGCCATCACCGACGCCGGTTCACCAGGATCTCCAGAGCCACTGCGGACACCGCGGCGGCCACACGTATCCACACGGCCTGGGACGTTGGCCCGGAATCGGAGGTTCCGGGGCAACACCCCACATCCCGTTCGAGCGTGCGTGGTTGGCCCATCGATCACGCTTGCTTTCCGTACAAGCGCCCTGAAAGCCTTCGTTCGATTCAGCTGACGCAGCAGCAACAGCAGTAACAACGGAGGCAATACGCATGTCCCCACGCATGTCCCGGCGCTCGTCCCGCATTCGAATACGCCGGGCGTGGCTGACGGCCACCACCGCAGTCACGCTGGTGCTGACCGGCCTGTCGGCCCCGGCCCACGCGGAGGGGACTCCTCCGCCGGTGCCCGAATCGTGGCGCCAGGATCCGCAGACAGCTGCGAGCGGTGCCGCGCCCTTGGGCACCAGGGCGTGGAGCAGCCCCGGCGGCAAGGCCGACCCCTCGGACTTCGTCCTGCAGGCCGGCGCGATGAACGGAACGACCGCCGACCGCGTCGCCCGTCTCGACGGCGTACTGCCGAAGGCGGGCGTATCGAAGCTCCTCGCCAGTGCCAACCGCACCGTCAACACCACGTCGTGCAGCCGTGACCCGTTCGGCACGGCACCCGCTCCGGCCCTCAAGTGGTGCCTGGAGGGCGACGACTCGACCTCGCGCGAGTGGATCCCGCAGGCCATGACCGGCGTCTCGGACGCCGCGGACAATGAGCAGTACGGCGTCGGCAACGACGCGAACATCCAGCTCTACGCGTCCTACGACAACTGGGACCCGGGTCGCGACAGCAATGGGAACGAGGTGGGCGACTGCAACCCCGACGAGTTGAAGGCGAACGACGCCTGCAGCCAGAAGGGTGTGCGGATCTCCTTCGTGCAGCGCCGCACCGACGGCACGGTGAAGTACCGGCATGTGCTGCTGGCCTGGACGTACATGAACAATTCCGACCACGTCTCCTTCGACGGAGTGCACTCCGACGAGGGCTCGACGGTTCCGAACCCGGACGAACACATGCAGAACGGCCTGCACGCGGGCGGCATGGTCTGGTACGGCCACTATCTCTACGTCGCCGACACCCGGAACGGCATCCGGATCTTCGACATGGAGAAGATCATGGACCTGGATCCCAACGGGGACGGCAAGGCCGGTGACGAGATGGGCGCGGACACCGACGGGGTGAAGACCACGTCCAACGTCGAGGACAAGACCAAGGTCGGCCGCCAGAACAACGTCTGGTACGGCTTCGGCTACCGCTACGTGATGCCGCAGGTGGCAGCCTGGAAGTTCAAGGCCGAGCAGTCCAACCCCTCGGGTTCGTTCAAGTGCGTCAGCACGGGCGCCCCGAAGGCGTCCTACCTGTCGCTCGACCGCAGCACGACACCGGACCGGCTGATCATGGGTGAGTACTGCCGTCCTGAGAGCGGCTACCCCTCCCCCGGGCGGATCGCCTCGTTCCCCGTCAAGAACCTCGAGAACCGTTCCGGCGAGGTGGCGGCCGAAGGCTGGGCCAACTACCTGCCGATGACCAACGGTGGCGCTCAGGGTGCGCTGGCGATGGGCGAGAAGCTGTACGTCAACCAGAGTGCCGGCCACAACGACCCGGGCAACCTCTGGCGTTACAAGTGGAGCAACGGTGAGCTGGTGTCCAACGGCAGCGCGATCAAAACCGCCACGGGTGCCGAAGACCTCTACTACGAACGCGGCGCGCAGCGTCTGTGGTCGGTCTCCGAACACTACGGTCCGGCGGTGAACGCCGAGGCCCTCGAAGACGGCAAGTCGGCGCCGTGCCTGGGCCTCGTGTGTGAGCGCGTCCTCTACGCCCACAGCAAGGCTCAGCTGGACGCCCCGTAGTCAGGCTCCGAGCCACCACCGACATCGGCTCCCGCTGCGCTGATCACGCGCGGCGGGAGCCGATGTCATTGCGTTCCGGGCAGGACCCGCAGACCCGTAGCGCGAGGAAACCACGCCAGGCCCGTGCCGCCTCCGGTGATGAGGATGGTCCTGCCGGTGAAACGGTCTACTCGGGTGTTCCCGTCAGGGTGCGCACGAGGTGGTCGCCGAGGTGGGGCAGCCAGTCGGGCCGTGCGTTGCCCAGGAGGTGGCCGCCGTGGGGAACGGACAGGTAGCCGCCGTGCGGCGCCAGGCGGGCCAGGATGCCCGAGCCGCCGACGATCCGCCCCCAGCACCGGGAGGAGCTGTCCGTGCGTGGTGAGAACACCTGAGACCTGTACGGCCGGTCACGTGCGGAGCCAGATGGTGAGGGCCGCGGCGGTGGCGGCGCCGGCTACAAGGGGCGAGACGGCGTCGCGGGCACCCCGGACGGCACTATTCGGCCAGGGGTAAAACCATGGTGCTCCACGGCTCACGTAGGGGACCGTCGGCATACGCGGGAGGCCCAATGAGGGTTTCCCCGGTCTCTACGAGGAGGCACCGTGTACGTGCGCAAGCTTTTCGCGGTGATTGCCGCTGCGGCCGCTCTACTGGGGGGCACGTCCCTTGCCGGGCAGGCGTCGGCCGCAGCCCAACCGTCCGTCTACGGCCAACAGGCCCGCGCGGCAGGACTGACCAGTGCCCAGGCGGGCCGGCTCCAGAACAAGGTCGACGCCTACCTGGCCGACCACACCGGAAGCCGGCAGATCTCGGCGAACAAGCTCGCCACCGAGTTCGGCACGGTGACGGTCAGCGCGCCGGGCCAGGCCCAGGCCCGGGACCTCGCCGCCCCGGGTGTCGCACTGGCGTGCGGCAACGGCCACCTCTGCATCACGGACGGCCTCGGCTACTACTACGACTACTACTACTGCGGGCTCTACAACTTCAACGGGGTAGGGATCGGCTCCTTCAACAACAACCAGACGTGGGGTACGAAGGCCTGGTTCTACAACTCCGACCGAACCATCCGCTTTTACCACACCGCGAAGGGCAGCAGCAGCAACGTGGACTGGTCTCCCGTGTACTTCATCAAGCCGTGCTGACCTGACCAACGCCTCACCAGCGGGCGCTGAGAGAGCCCCTGCCCTCGCTCGGGTGGGGGCTACCTGCTGTCCAGCGGCAGAACGCCGACACAGACCTCTCCGCAGTGCTCTGCTGCGCGGGGGAAGAGGTCGAATGGCGCCGGGCACCGAAAACAGGTGGTCCCCTCGACACGCCGGCGCCGCCCTGAGGCGGCCGGTCGGACGACCGGCTCCGCATCGGCCCCTTGCGTCTTCGTTCAGGCGGCGACGACGCGGAAGAAGCGTTCCGGGATCAGGATCCGTCGGCGCCTTTCCGCAGCTGGTACAGCTTTCCGGAATCCGAGGGACCGACGTTCTGGTGGATCCCGGGCTCCCGGTCGGTGCCGCCGACGCCCCACGCCTGCCAAAAACACCCGGGGACGTGGACGCGGACCTCCTGGGTCCAGACGTTCCACCCGGGCTCGTACGACCAGGTGCCGGAACCCGAGCACCGCCGTGACGGGTCGCCGGGTTCGTCGGAGGGGCGGTGATTGCCGACGCCGGCGGCCGTGACCCGGCCGTCCGAGGTGAAGACCAACCTTCCGCCCGTGTGGTCGACCCAGGTGCCGACCATGGTCTCCGCACCGATCGCCGGCGGCTCGTACGCGGGCAGCAGGCCGGAGGTGAGCCCGAGGGCGCCGAGGAGGCCCGTTCCCACCACCACCGCGGCGCCCCCCAGGGCCACTTGCCGGACCAGTCCCGGGTGCCGGGGCCGGGCGACCAAGCCGCCCACGGAGAGTGCGGCCGTGGCGTCCGCCCAGAAGACGAGCACGAGCCGCGTGTCCACGCTGTTGTACGCCGCGAAGGCCGCGATCGGCGGTGCCACCAGGGCCGCCACCGTGAGCGGAACCCACCACCACGCCTCGCGGCCGCCGATGCGGCGGCCGAGCAGGTCGGCCAGCGCCACCGCCGGCAGCACGAAGACCAGGGACAGCACGAACGCGATCACCCCGACGATCACGCCTAAGGAGAACAGGGCCGCCACCAGGGCGGCGTAGTCGACCGGGGTGTCCGGCGGCGGTTCCGTCCGGACGTACAGAAGGACCACGACGACGGCGAGCGCGACCTCCAAGCATCCCGCCAGCGCCGAGACCAACAGCATCCGGCCGTACGACCGCTCCTGATGCACGGCCAACCCCCCTCGCGGCACGGCGAAATGAACGCGTTCGCCAGACTGGCGGCGTGGATCCATTCTGCCAGCCGGACTGAACGCGTTCAATTAATTCTTCGTGCGCCCCCCTCCCCGCCACCCAACACCGCCGCCGCCGCCGACACCGCTGACACCGCTGACACCGCCGCCGCAGCCGAACAGCGCACATGCGACACCGGCAGGGCGAGCGAAGGGCCACCGCCTCCCCCAGCGGCAGCCCCTCAAGTGCCGCTGCAGGGCTCGCCGCTGCCACGGGTCACCGGGAATCAGTCACGGCCGCCCGGCCCTCGTCGTACAGTCGATCAATGATTGGCCGGCGGCATTCCTGCACGGCCGAGAGGAGCCGTTGATGACCACTCCGCGGGACTTGTTGATCGTTTCCATGGACCTGGAGTCCAGTCGCCCTGTCGAACAAGGCGACCTGTCGCTTGCGCTCGCAGGGGCCGAGGTGATCGACCTCCTCGCCGCCCAGGCCATCAGGCTGGACGGGGATCACATCGTGCCGGGTGATCAGCCGACCCTGGTTGATCACCTGTTGGACGAGGCAGCCGCGTCGCTCGTTCGGGAGGTGCCTTACGAGTCGGTCGCCGACTGGCTGTGGCGCAGGGGCCGCGGTCTGTCCGCGGCCTACCAAGCCGCGCTCGAGCAGGAAGGGCAGCTCATCAGGCAACGCCGCCGCGGGATCTCCTTCCGGGCCGGTCAGCTGGTGCTGGTCGATTCGCCCAGCCGCCGCCGGTCTGCGGACCGCTGGGCTTCGGACGAACCCGTACTCGCCACCCTCGCGGAGGCCGTAGGGGTCCGCGGAAAGCGGACGGAAGACACTCCGGACTTGGCCGACGACGTCGCAACCGTGCTGGCCACCGTCAACGACGCGTTGGTGGAACTGGCGGCCGTACGACAACGCCGAGCCATCGAGGACGCGGCTTTCGACAACATTTGGCGGGGCGGCGCCGGATGACGACGGAGCGTCCGCAGGCTCCCCGGCCCCCCGTAGAGAACTCCATCGGTCACCGCCGGGGCGAAGCCGCCGTCGGCATGCCGTGCGCACCAGCATCCTTCACCGCGCTGAAGTACCACCCGGCCGTGCCGGACCACCCCGCAGCCGGGGGAACCGGCCGCGGCCACTGAACCTGATCGAGTGGGGTGAGCGCTCTCCCGCCGCGGCGGCCAACGCGGGACAGGAGCGGTCGCCGCGGGCGAGGCGTACTCACCCCACGGCAACCGCCCCTGCCTGCGTAGACACGGAGTGAAGGCAATCATTCCGGAGCGTAAGGACCAAGGCTCCAACCGGGAGAAGAAGGGCGCGAGAGGCGGGTCGGCTCGTCGGCCACGACGCCGTTCTCCACAAGGAACGGAACACCGTCGAACGCCCTGATCAACAAGTTGAAGGCCTGGCGCGGCATCGCCACCCGCTACGACAAGACACTGGAAGCTGCCTCGCCGGCCTCCACCTCCGCGCCTCAATGACCGGATCGACGACCTCCTGGAGGTGGCCGACCGATCACATCATCACACAGGCCCTAGTTGCCGATACCCGCGCTGCCGATCCCCGTGTTGCCGATGCCCGCACTACCGACTCCGGTGTTACCGAAACCGGCGTTGCCCACTCCCCCGTTGAAAATGCCGGAGTTGCCCACCCCCCAGTTGGCGATGCCCGAGTTGCCCACCCCCCAGTTGGCGATACCCGAGTTGCCCACACCCGAGTTGCCGATGCCGGAGTTGCCGACGCCGTCAGCGCTCGCCATGGCGGCTCCGCCGAGGGTCATGACCGCAGCGGTACCGACGACAGCCGCCACGCGAAGAAGATGCGCACGCATCACTACATACCTCCTGTTTCTGGACATTTCCCTACATCTCTAACACGTCGCTCTCTCGAAGACCCGGCATAACTGCGCTCACGCCCCCATGTGGCTCACGACAGGCGGTCAACGGGGGACCGTCTGGCGGGCAGCTTGGCTGCGGCCGTGACGACTCGCACCCGCGGAGTCGCTCAGTCAGCCAGAGGGTCGCGCAGTGTGCGTCGAACCTCTACTCCGCTGCGAGGCAGCTCGCGAGGACGCCGGAGCCGGGGACGCACTCGGCGGCCAGGGCGAGCATCAGCTCGAAGGTGACGTGGCGGGCCCGCAGTTCGGCGGCGAGGCGGTTCTGGGCGGCCGGCCAGGCCGGCCAGGTCGAACCGCTGTCCGAGGCGCCCAGGTCCCAGGGCTTGCCGGAGGTGAGCTGCGGCCACTCCCCCAGTCCGGCACCAGGGCATCGGGAGTGCGGCCGGGGGAGCGAGTCTGCGTTCGGATCGTCGGCGTGGCGGGGCGGGGTGATCCGACGGCCGGCGAGTGGGAGCAGCTGCGCTCAGCAGGAGGCGCCGATCAGGGATCTGGAGCAAGGGAACGGAGCAGAGGAACGGAGCAAGTCGCACGCCACCTCGGACACATTTACGATTAGGGTGACGCCCTCGGGGTTCCGGCGACGTGTGTTCGCCCAGATCGAAGGGGCCTGCCATGGCCAGGTCTCATGCCTTCCGAGGAGCCCCCTGTCGCCGCGCGGCAGTTCCGGCGGCGGCGGCTCTCCTTCTCGCCTCCCTGTGCACGGGCACCGCCCCCGTCGGAAACGCCGCCGCACCGGTGCGGACGGATTTCGACACGGCCACCGTGGAAAAGCTGGACGCGGCGCTGACGAAGGCGATGAAAGAGGCCCGTATCCCGGGTCTCAACGTCGGTCTGTGGATCCCCGGCCGCGGTGTGTACGAGAAATCGTTCGGCGTCGGCGACAAGGCGAACGACACACCGATGAAAAGCGACCTGTTCACCCGGATCGGCAGCGTCACCAAGCCCTTCACCGTCACCGGGGTCCTCCAGCTGGTCGACCACGGCAAGGTCGGACTCGACGACCCCATCTCGAAGTACGTCAGCGGTGTCCCCGGCGGGGGCGCCGTCACCGTCCGCCAGCTCGCCGAAATGCGCAGCGGACTCTTCGACTACACCCACGATGAGAAGTGGCTCGCGAACCTGAGCGCCGATCCGCACCGCGCCTACACCCCGCGCCAGCTCCTCGACACCGCCTTCGAGCACCCCGCGAACTTCAAGCCCGGCGCCCAATGGGAGTACAGCAACACCAACACCATCCTTCTCGGCCTGCTCGTCGAGAAGGTGAGCGGACAGCGACTCGCCGACTACCTCCAGGCTCACGTCTTCGCCCCCCTGAACCTCGACGACACGTCCCTGCCCGGCGACGGCACCATGCCCGACCCGCACGCGCACGGCTACACCGACTTCACCCCCGACGGCACCGTTGCCGACGCCACCAACTGGAACCCTTCGTGGGGCTGGGCCGCCGGCGCGATCGTCTCCGACCTGGAGGACTTGCACACCTGGGCCCCGGCCCTTGCGGACGGACGGCTGCTGACGAAGAAGACGCAGGCCGAACGGCTTCGCATGCTGCCGACCGGCTTCCCCGGCATCTCCTACGGCCTGGGAATCCTCAACACCAACGGCTGGATCGGCCACAACGGCGAGATCCCCGGATACGAGTCGATAGCCGTCCAGCTCCCGGCGGAGAAGGCCACGCTCGTCGTACTCGTCAACTCCGACATCGACCACCAGGGCAAGAACCTGTCCTCCATCGTCGCCAACAGCGTCACTTCCATCGTGACCCCTGGCCATCTCTGGCCCGCCCCGGTGCCGGCCAAGCCGCAGTAGCCCGACCCACTCGTTGCCTTTCCCCGCCGACCTGACCGGCTGCGTCCATGTCTCCGCCAAGGGCCGTATGCGGACATGAGCGGGAGGGGGCAGCCTGTGCAGGACCCAGACTGCCCCGGTTGCGCTGTCAGTGCAGTCCGCTGTACGCGGCCATCACGATCTCCATGCCACGGTCGTCCTCCTGCCGGTCCCGGTCGATCATCTGGTTCATGACATAGGCCACCGTCATGCGTGAGCCGGGATCACTCACGACCAGTGAGCCGCCCCATCCGCCCCAGCCGAAGGTGTTGCCGAACTTGCCGAAGCCCGCCGTCCAGGACATCGGCGTCCTCAGAACGCGGTCCTCGCCGTTGAACACCGCCTGCCACGCGGGCTCGCAACCCTGGGGGGACAGCAGGCGCACACCGCCGACCGTGCCCTGGTTCGCCAGTACCGACTGGACGAGGGCGACAGAACGAGCGTTGCCGAAGCCGTTCACCGCCGGGATCTGCGCACGGCGCCAGGCCAGAGAGTTGGCGTCCCTGACCTGGATGGCGGCGCCGGTGTTCTCCCGGCGGGCGCCGTCCGGTCCGGGCGGCGCGCTCGCGGCGTACTCGTCGGTCGACGACGGCGGCGGGATGAGCGGTGCGACGCGGGAGTCGTGCTCCGCAGAGAGCCCGATGTGGAAATCCGCGCCCAGCGGCTCGGCCACTTCCTCTGCGAAGAACTCGCCGACACCACGGCCGGTGACGCGGCGGACGATCTCACCCACGAGGAACCCGAAGGTGAGCGCGTGATAGCCGGCGGCCGTTCCCGGTTCCCATTCGGGCGCCTGCGCGGCCAGCCCTGCCGTCACGCTCTCCCAGTCGTAGAGCTCCTCGACCGCCCTCAGCCCGGACAGGTCCGGCAGCCCCGCAGTGTGCGACAGCACGTGCCGTACCAGCACGTTCTCCTTGCCTGCCGCGGCGAACTCGGGCCAGTAGGCGGCGACCGGCGCGGACAGGTCGAGCCGGCCCCGGTCGGCCAGGATCAGTGCACAGAGGGCGGTCATGTTCTTGGTCGTCGAGTTCACGCCGGCGAGGGTGTCGCGCTCCCAGCCGACGGAACGGTCCGCATCGGCGTACCCGCCCCAGATGTCGACCACCGGCTCGCCGTCAAGGGAGACAGCCGCCGAGGCGCCCACGTCGTCCTTGCCGAGCAGAGCTGCAAGTGCCTCACGGACGGCGTCAAACCGCGGCTCACAAAATCCTTTGATGTCGGTCATGGTCATGGGCATGAGCCTCAGGTAACGCAAGGGCTTTGTGCCCGACAATTCCCGCACCGGTTTTGTCGGGCGGGGCGCGATCGAATGTTCTCTACTGCAGCAAGGCGGCCTGTCGGCCGCGCGGACGATGGAAACGCAAAAGGAAGGACGTATACGCGTGCTGGAGCGGCTGAATCAGGCGCTGGAACACCTGGAGGCCTGCCTCGACCGGGAGATCGACATGGCGGAGGTGGCCCGGATCGCCGCGGTGTCGGAGTACCACTTCCGGCGGCTGTTCTCCGCGCTCGCCGGGATGCCGCTCCCGGTCTACGTGCGGCGCCGGCGGATGACGCTCGCCGGGGCCGAGGTGCTGGCCGGGGAGCTGCCGCTGCTCGATGTCGCGGTGCGGTACAGGTACGGCTCGGGCGAGGCGTTCGCCCGGGCGTTCCGGTCGGTGCACGGCATCGGGCCGGGCGAGGCCCGGCGCACGGGTGCGGTGCTCACGGCACAGCCCCGCATGTCTTTTCGTGTCGTCGTCGAAGGGAGTACGACCATGCGGTACCGGATCGTGGAGAAGGAGTCGTTTCGGGTCGTCGGCAGGAAGGCCCGGGTCCCGCTCGTGCACGAGGGAGTCAACGAGGCCGCATCGGCGCACGTGGAGAGCCTGGACGAGCAGGCGATCGTGCGGATGAAGGAGCTGCCCGGCCGGGAGCCGGAGGGGATCCTGTCGGCGGTGGTGCACCTGACCGACAGCCGGGAGGAGGGCGCCGAGGTGGACTACTGGGTCGGTGTGGTGACCGGTCCCGAGGCGGCACCCGCAGAGCTCGACGCCCTGGACGTGCCGGCCGGTACCTGGGCGGTCTTCGACAACCACGGGCCCTATCCGAGCGCCCTCCAGGAACTGTGGCGAGACGTGTTCACGCAGTGGTTCCCCTCGAACTCGTACGCGAGCCGGCCCGGTCCGGAGCTCCTGCGGACGCAGCCGGTGCAGATCGGCGCGGAGACCGACTCCCAGCTGTGGATCCCGGTCGAGCGGGGCGGCGAGAGCGCCGGGGCTTGAACACCGTTACCTGGACGTCGGAGCCGCAACCCACAACCCCCGGGGGGCCGGCCGGCCGACCCCGGGGCTCCCCGGGCCGTGACCTCAGGTCGTCAGGGTGGCCGTGGCCAGGGCCCCTTGGAGGATCCGCTCATGGGGCAGAGAGAGGTCGAAGAGACGGCCCAGGATTTCCAGCAGCGTGCGCCGCATCCGCTCTTCGTCCTCTTCACCCGTGTAGCCATCTCGGCCGGTGACTGGCAGTCCGGCTTCCACCATGGCCGCTGTCACCTCCGCCGCCACCGCCGGGTCCCCGTCGATACCGTCGTATCCCCATGATCCGTCCAGGTGCAGATTGAACGAGCAGGCGGAAACGCCATCGTGGTAGTACTCGAAGAACGGCGGCACGGGCTTGCCGTTGTCCTCTTCGTACTTCACCTGGAAGACGTGCGCGCCGCCCGCCGAGACCTGAGCGAGATCGTCGAACTCCGAACTCCCCCCACCACGGGCCGTACATGACCGCGAACGACAGGCCGGGGTGCTCGCCGTACCGCAGTGCACGCCCTCGTCGCCATCCCGGCGCAGTCGCCGTCCCCGGTGGCGGACCTCTCCCCCGCGGGCGAACCGCCCTGGGAGGGCGTCAGCGGCCTTCCAGGGCGGCGTCGCGCGCGGCAGGCAAATCAGCGGGCGTGGTGCTGGATTCCGCGCTGGCCCGGAACACCGCTCCGCCGGGTCGTAGCCGACCGGCGCCGGGTACTCCGGCGCCGCCGCCGGCCCGGGAACGGGTTCCTCCGCGCTGGAGCACTGGGCGCCAGAGCCAGGAGAACCACGAGGACGAGGACCGCGACGAGGATGAGCACGGTAACGAGGGTCATGTTCCTGCCTTCCGTCGGGTACTGACGAACTGTAATTACTTGGTGTAACCGGAATAACGGCCGCTAAACACTCTCGGTAGGGAACGAGCGTTGCGGAGGCCGGGCTGCGTGACGCCGTTGACGTTCGCCGGTGGGCGTGATGACGCTGAGGAGGGGGCCGAGTCCGTCACAGATCAGGTGGTACTGGCTGCCCGTTTCCACGGGTCTCCACCAGCGACGGACCGGTAGCGGCGCCCCCTTTTCGCCCGGATGCGGGAGCCATCCACGCACGCCCTGGACCAGTACGGCGAAGACCACGCCGTGCTCTTTCGCTCCGGCGAGGGCCTGATGGGCGGTGGGCTCCTCCACGCCGTTCTCATCCACTGCCAGGAATCCCTCATCGCAGCGGGGGAAGAGACTCTTCTCGGTCTCGCCGAGCACCGCCTGGACACGACCGTCGTCTACGAAGCCACGGTGTGGGCCTCGGGGTTCGAGGCCGCGGGATCAGGCCCCCGCGACCAGGCATCGCGTGGCCGTGGTGTCCGTGCACGCCGGCTGCCCTCACCCTCAGCCATGCCTGTCACGCCGTCAGGGGCGTCAGGGGCGTCAGTCAGCGGCTCTACGCGGTGTCTTGTGCAGGATCCAACTGCCAGGCACTGGAGGTGATGCCAAGACTCCTCCGCATCTCATCCCTGGCCAGGGTCAACCGGTCCCACAACTCGTCTGAGCGTCTGTCCAGCTCTCGCATGGTGGCCTCCCGATCCGGGGTGCCCCGACGTAGATCTTGCACCAGGCCGTACATCTTTCGGAGCGAACCGTTCACCGCTCCCAGCGCAACCAATACCTCATCGGAGACGCTCATCTGGGCTTCGGCATGCTGTGAAACATAGGCCGCCCACACGCTGTCCAGCGCAGCACCTGTCTCCGGCTCGATTCGTCCGGTCTTCCGGAGTTCGATACCGCACGACACCAGCGCATCCCTCGCACTGCGAGCAGCCGCATTGATCCTCGCGTAGGACGCTCGGCGCCCTTCGAGGACCTGGGTGTCCTGAGCGTGCTTCCGGTCCTCCAGGCGGTGCCGGTCCAAGCGTTCCCGGTCTTCTTTGCGAAGCCGCTCCGCGCCCCGCTGCGTCAGCAGCACTGACATGAGCGTGACCAGCCCTCCTACGACAGCAGCCCCGAGAGTAAGCAACGCCGACCCCATCGATCCCCCTCCGTCGACTTCTCCGGACGTACCCACTACTCGCATGCATCAAAAACGTCGTCTGTCACCGGCGCGCCCCGAGACGTAGCGATCTCGTTCCACCAGGTACCGCAAAGACGGCGAGGGCTGGAGAGGATGGTGTTGACGCCTCTGGTCGGGGAAGGCGCAGTGCCGAGACCCACCACACCGAGGGAGCAGCATGCCAACCGTGGCAGACGTCAGAGCCCAGGGGTTTGGGGGCGTCTCGGGTGCCTCCGCTACTACGGCTTGAACTTGTTCCCGTGCGTCGGTGAGTTGTGCATGGCGTTCGAGCTGTAGGACGACCGGTCACTCGCGGCCTGCACCCTACGAGCCTGCTCGATCAGCAGGCCCTCCGCGGTCTCCGTACGCCGGTTTCCCCGGCGCAACAAAGTCCACACCATCCACACCGCCGCCAAGGCCATCACACCAAAGAACACACCGAGCTCGACCATGCCGCCCCCCGTCACACGAAACTGGAACACAACCCTACCCAACGGAGTCGAACAGTGAGCCGCAGAAGCGCCCCTCACTGCTCGGTGGACTCGACTTCACCAAGCAGGGCCCTTGCCATTCGGCGGTGGCGTCCCCAGCCTCGCCTCGGACTAGGGCCTGTCCGATGGGTCGTGTGAGCTGATCAGGGACGTGGCCTACTGTCCGTTGGAACGAAGGGGGCCGCATGGCACGCGATACAGCCGAAGCAGAGGCGGGGATGAAGGGGATCACGTTTCCTGCCTGGCACGGAAAGCACTACGTGACCCTGACTGAGCTACTGGTTCGCCTCGGCAGCTTCTGCGTGGACCTGACGTGGCGCGTCGAATTCGACGAGATCGTCGATCCTCGCTGTGTCGAGATGGCGAGAGGGTCCGCCGGCGCCGGCATGGACACGTTGACACTGTTGTCGTTGACGACCCCCTTCCTCCAGTTGATCGACGCCGAGGCACGTGGGTTCGCCGGGGACGAGCTGGTGCTCGTCCTGACCGAATTCGACAGCTCTGTGGGATGTCAGGTCGGTCGACGGGCGCGTACTCAGCGAACTTCGCCAGCACTACCCGGGTGCCAAGGACCTGTGAATGGTGCGCTTCACTGCGGACGGAGCCATAGGCGGATCGCGGCCACGGTGACCGTTCCGTGGAAGACGTAGGCCCGCTTGTCGAAGCGTGTGGCGATGGCGCGGAAGTTCTTGAGCCGGTTGATGGTCCGCTCGACTTCGTTGCGGCGGCGGTAGATCGTCTTGTCGAATCCTGTGGGTCTGCCGCCTTGGCTGCCGCGGCGTCGGCGGTTGGCCCGCTGGTCTCTCGGCTCGGGGATCGTGTGCTTGATCTGGCGTCTGCGCAGGTGATGCCGGTTGCGGCGTGACGAATAGGCCTTGTCTCCCCCGACGTGGTCGGGCCGGGTGCGCGGTCGTCCACCAGCTTGTCGGGGCACGCGGATCTCTTCCAGGACGCGAATCATCTGCGGTGCGTCCCCCCACTGGCGGGCGTGATGACAAACCCGAGCGGGCGGCACCCACCTTCTCCGGCGAGGTGGATCTTGTTGTGAGCCCGCCTCGCGAGCGTCCCAGGGCCTCATCGGAGCGGTGATGCGCCGGGCTCCTGCGCCAACCCGGCACTTCCGGGGCACGAGTGGAGGCACCAGCGGCGTGCTGGTGAGCGCGGCAGGTCGTGGAATCGACGCTGACCATGCTCCAGTCGATCCGGCCCTCGGCGTCGGCGTCGGCCTGGACGGCCCGCAGGATTCTCTCCCACGTGCCGTCCGCGGACCACCTTCGATGACGGTCGTGAACCGTCTTCCAGCTACCGAAGCAGGGAGGCAGGTCCCGCCAGGGGAGGCCGGTCCGCTGCCGGAACAGAATCCCGTTGATCACCCGACGGTGGCATTGCCAGCGTCCACCCCGCCCGTGATTGGCCGGCAAGTGCGGCTCCAGCCGATCCCACTCTTCATCCGAAAGATCTCCCCGCCCCATGTCCCACAGAACGAGTTCCCAGCAGGAGCGTCACACGCCCCGGCCAGCCCCCTCGCGCGTGTCCGGCGCCCGAGATGCGACGGCGCCGGACGCGGCGCACGATGAACAGGGCACGTGTCCTTCTCCGACCGTGCACAGCTGGGGGGATCACCCGTTCACGTGCGAAGAAGCGGGGAGACCCATGAAGAAAACCCTGATGGCCGCACTTGCCACTTCCGTGATGGCCGTCATGCCGGCCGTTCCGGCGACGCCCGCTGCCGCTGCTTCGGCGTTCTGCAACCAGACGACCCCGAGCACGTCGCTCCTCGGCTACAACAAGGACACCGGAGCCGTGGGCACCGGCACCCTGTCGGCCGGGCGCTGGCGCTACGGCTCGAACATCGAGGTTCCCGACGGGTACACGCACGGCGTCGCGAGCCGCGACTCGATGCTGTTCTACAACGCCGACACCGGAGCGGGGGAGAGCGGCACCTTCAAGGGAGGGAAGTACACCCGCGTCCAGACCTACGACAACTTCTCGACGGGCTGGACCAACGTCGTGGCGTCGGGCGACTCGGCCCTCTTCTACAACGCCGACAACGGCCAAGGGGGCACGGGCACACTGAAGAACGGCCTGTACCAGCACGTCCGCTCGTACGACAACTTCAGCACGGGCTGGGAGTCCATCGCCGCCTCGTGTGACACGGCGGTCTTCACGAAGCCCGGCGAAGTCGGGTACGGGACCCTCAAGGGCGGCGTCTACACGCATGTGAACGGCAGGGGCACCGAGGACCTGGGCACCCTGGTCGCGACCAAGGACACGGTCCTGGCCCTGGCGGACAACGGTTCGGGACTCCGGTACCGCATCGCCACGGCGACCGACGGCAGGCTCGGCGGGTTCCGCGACATCGGCACGTCGGGCATGTGGCAGGAGGAGGGCCGGACCTCGGACAGCCTGATCTTCTACAAGACGGACGGCACCGCGTGGACCTCCAAGCTCAGCAGGAACACCTACGCCAACGTCGGACCACTCGCCGGGGTCTCCTCGGACTGGACGTTCTTCGCGGGCGGTGTGTGAGCCCGCGAGCAGAGCACCCGCAGGCGGCGTTCACCCGGTCTCCGAGGTGAACCGCCCTCAGTTCCTCCCACAGCGACCGCTGGAAGGCCGTCACCAGGGCCTGCACCACCATCGGCTGCATGTGCGCCGACAGGGTCTTCATCGACCCCGACCGCGGTTACGCGGCAGATGCCGCTCCAGCCGCATCCACTCGTCATCTGAAAAATCCCCTCGCCCCACACCGACCGCAACGATCCAGCGCGAGGCGAGTCACAGGACCCGTCGGACACGGACTAGCTGCCGCTGCACGGGAGGTGACTGCGTTTCAGCCACCTGGCTCTGCTCTCGTGGTCCCGGTTCCTGCTGGCATCGGGCCGTTCCCGCCAGGGCCAGGACGGGGTCTGGCAGAGGAACGGAGTCGTGTACTCCCCACGGGGCTACCCGGTGAGCCACTTCAGCCTCGGTGACGACATCGACTACATCGTCACCGACCGTGACGGCAGCATCTGGACCGCGTACGGCGACAAGGGCATTTACGGAAACCACCCGGAGAGCAGCGGCGGCCTGGCCCGCTGGAACACCGACGGCACCCACACCTGGAGCCCCCGGGGTCGTCTCCCCGTATGGCCCCTCGGCGGAAGCGCGGCCGCCACCGAGGAGGCCGTGGTCTGGCTCGCCTGGTACAGCCACGAGGGCGCCTTCCTGTCCGGGTCGATCCCAGCACCGGCGACATCACCAGCTACCGCAACCCCTCAAGGACACCGAGGGCATCGCGGTCCGCGGCACCCGG
This sequence comes from Streptomyces sp. NPDC060049, assembly GCF_042736715.1. Lineage (NCBI taxonomy): Bacteria > Bacillati > Actinomycetota > Actinomycetes > Kitasatosporales > Streptomycetaceae > Streptomyces > Streptomyces sp. NPDC060049. The sequence continues at coordinate 13,851 of NZ_JBHWVV010000012.1, read as the reverse complement.
ATGCTCCTCACCCACCGGTTCCACAACCGGCCCGACATTGAACTGAGCCGCGCGGAACTCGTCGGTGGGGCCTGGGTGACCACCACGCAGGAGAGGCCGCGCATGCCGGGACCGGTAATCACGCGCTGCGCCCAGGGCCGCGACGGCGCCCTCTGGCTCCGCGGCGGCGATACCTGGACACGGCGAGCCGGGGTGGGCGGAGCGGCTGTCAGACCGGTGCCGCCCACCCCGGTGGTCACTCGGCCGCGATCTCGCTCACGATCCACGCCCCGAGTTCTTCGGTCATGGTGGTGTGGCCCTCGTTGCGGCCGGCGCAGCGGAAGGCGTCGAGCTCGCTGTCACCCGCCGCGATCGGGTGGTGCAGCGCCTTCGGGTCGTTGATGTCGCCGGACGCGACGGCGCTGATGCTGGGGATGAAGCAGGACGTGGTGATGACGTCCGGGTCGACTTCGTTGCCGAGAAGGCTCATGAGGAGGGCGGCGAGGCCGAAGCTTCCGGTGTCGCCGACCGGGGACTGCATGGTGAACAGGCCGCCGGGAGCACCGTCGATGTCGGGCAGACCGCTGGTGCGCACCATGGTCGCCTCGTCGCCCGTCTTCTGCAGCCTGGCGACGATCTGCTCACCCTGGGCCTGGATCTTCAGCCAGGTGTCCTGCAGCGTTTCGCCGTCGCCCCTCACCGCGGTCGCACCGGCCTCCGCGCCGTTTCCGACGCCGGTCTTCACGCCGTTGGCGACACCGATCTTGCGGACGTTGCGCGGCCATCCCCCGAGTTCGTCGAGCTTCTGGAGGAACGCCAGCCGCTCCGGTGCCTGCTGCGGCTCGGCGTCGACCTTACCGATGTGCCACCGCGCCATCTCCTTCGCCGCCGGGCTGTTCAGCAGCCCGGAAAGCTGACGCAGCACGGGGCCCAGGGTGGGAACGTCTCCCCACTTGTCCGTCGCGTAGTGGGTGAAGGCCTGGAGGGAGAGGGGGAACCACGCCCCCTGGTGAGGGGTGTCGTAGGAGAGGTAGATGTCGGTCTCGTGGTCCGGAAGGCCGGGGTCGTTCTCCATCCTGGCCAGCGCGTAGCGGGCGATGAGCCCGCCCATGCTGAAGCCGCCCACGGCCAGCTTCGCGTTGCCCACCCGCTCGTCGACGGCCCGGCGGATGCACTCGATCGCGGTCTCGGCGTTGGCCGTGATCGAGGCTGTCCGGTCGTGGTAGCCGAGGATGATCACATCGCGGCCGAGGGCGTGGAGTTCGCTGACGAAGCGGAAGTTTCCGTTCTCCTCCAGCCCGTGCCAGAGCTGGTCCAGGTTGGTGGATCCGCCCGAGAAGCCGTCGGAGAGGATCACGGGCCGCGTGAGCTGACGGCGGTTCAGCGGGCTGTAGTACACCCAGGCCGTACCGCCCTGCAGGGGCCACTCGTCGTGGGCTTCCGGCGCGGGAGGAAAGGAGGAACGGGCCTGCGGGGAGGCGGGCCCCCAGATGTCAACGACGGTGTTGGACATGCTTCGTCGGCTCCTTGCGTAGTCGTGGAACCACCGCACGGCACGCGCGGTGATCCGGGGCGGGCAAAAAGCTCCTGAGACCCAGCAGCTCCTGCCGCACGGCATCCTCACACCGTGCCCTCGGCCGCTCCCCGTGCCTCTGACCGGGAAACCATCCCTCCGAGTGATCATCTTCGGCATTCGGGCGAGCGGCGGCACGCCAAAATCGTTTCGTCATCGGGGTTGCCGGAGGCACCGGACTGGGCCGTCTCTCTGTACGGGTTCGACATGGCAGGTCCGTACCCGCGCCCACCGACAGCCCGTAGCCATGAGCGCGGTGGCTCCAGGGTCGCCGGGGATGTGCACGCCTTCCGTCCTGGCGATCAGGATCCGGTCGTGGACTCGGTGTCGGGGTGAAGGTCGAAGACCTCGGCCAGGCCGACGATACGCAGGACGCGGAGCGTGTGGGCGGGAACGGCTGCGAGCGTGATGTGGGCCCCAGCGGCGATTGCGTGGTTGCGGGCGGCGATCAGGGCGCTGATGCCACTGGAATCGCAGAATTCCAGGCGGGCGAGGTCCAGGACGAGGCGCTGGCCGGGCTCGAGCCCCAGCGTGGCGGTGAGGTCGCGCAGTTCGGCGGCGGTGGCGTAGTCGAGTTCGCCACTGACCCCTAGTACCGGGCCGTTCGGGGTACTTCGGACGGTGATGTCCAGCGGGCTCATTTCGGGTTCCCGGTCGTAGGAGCGGCGGTGGGGGCGCCGAGTGCGAGGAGGGCGGTGTCGTCGTCGAGGCCGTCGCCGAAATCGTCCAGCAGGCCGGTCAGGGCCTCCATGAGGGCGTCGGGAGGCCCGCCGGCGTGGCCGGCGGTGAAGTCGCGCAGGGCCTCGTCCCCGTACAGGTCGGTGCGGCTCTCGCCGGTGCGTGCCTCGGTGAGGCCGTCTGTGTACAGCAGGAGGGTGTCGCCGGGGGTGAGGACGGTGGCGGCGCTGGTGAAGGGCGCGTCGGGCAGGATGCCGACGAGGAGCCCGCCGGGAGTGGGCAGGAAGTCGGCGGTGCCATCGGCGCGCAGGACGAGGGCCGGCGGGTGGCCGCCCGAGGCCAGGCGGACAGTGACCTGACCGGTGTCCGGGTGGGGTTCGAGGGTGCCGAAGACGGCGGTGCAGTAGCGGGGGTCGCCGGCGCTGTAGCGCTCGTGAAGGATCTTGTTGAGAGTGGACAGGGCGGCGACGGGGTCGGGGTCGTGGAGGGCGGCGGCCCGCAGGGTGTAGCGGGTCAACGAGGTGACGGCGGCGGCCTGCGGGCCCTTGCCGCAGACGTCGCCGAGGAAGAAGGCGAAGCGTTTGCCGTCGACGGGGAAGACGTCGTAGAAGTCGCCGCCGAGCCGGTCGAGGGAGGCGGTGCGGTAGTGGGCGGCGATCTCCATGCCCGGAATGTCCGGAAGGGTGTCGGGCAGCAGCGATGACTGGAGCGCGGCGAGGGCGTCCTGGAGTCGTGCACGGTCCGTCTCTGCCCGGTGGCGTGCTTCTTCGGCAGCTTTCCGGGCGCGCAGGAGTTCCTCTTCGTAGGCGCGGCGGTCACGGGAGTCGAAGAGCGTGGTGCGGATCAACAGCGGATCGCCTGTTGTCCCGTACTTGACCGTGGAGGAGGCCAGCACCGGCATCCGGCCGCCGGCCTGCTTGATCTCCAGGGCGATCCCTCCGATTTCCCCCTTCATGTGCAGCAGCGGCGCGAAGTGTGTCTCGTAGTAGAGCTTGCCGCCGACGGTCAGCAGGTCGGCGAACCGCATCCGGCCCACCACGGCCTTCCCTTCCAGGCCGAGCCAGCCCAGCAGCGTGCTGTTGATCTTCGCGATGGTGCCGTCCATCAGCGTGGACAGGTACCCGCACGGCGCGCTCTCATACAGCTCCTCGGCACTGTCCTCCAGCAGCGCGGCGAACGCCGCCGCGTCCGCCGCGTCCGCCGTCTCCTTGTCGTCGTCGGCATCGTGCGGTGCGGCATCGTCCGCGTCGGCCTCATGCGGGTCGGGCAGCTGCCCGGTGCGGCACATCACCGCAGGTCCGCGAGGAAGTCGCTGATCGCCTGGTTCGTGGCTTCGGGCGCGGACAAGTGCGGGCAGTGACCGGTCGAATCGAGCGTGACCAGCGTCGAGCCGGGGATCGCCTGGTGGACGAAGGCTCCGACCTCACGCGGGGCGATGGCATCCTGGGTGCACTCCAGCACCAGCGTCGGCACGCTCACCCGCTTCAGATCGCCCCGCGAGTCCGAGAGGAACGTGGTCCGGGCGAACACGCGCGCCATGTCCGGGTCGGTTGCGCAGAAGCTGTTCGTCAGCTCTGCACCGAGCTCGGGGCGCTCCGGGTTTCCCATGATCACCGGCGCCATCGCCGCCGACCAGCCCAGGTAGTTCGACTCCAGCGAATCGAGCAGCTCGCCGATGTCCTCGGCGCTGAAGCCGCCGCGGTAGCCCTCGTCGTCGATGTAGCGGGGGGAGGGTGCGACCATCACCAGCGCCCCGATGCGCTCCGGCGCCATCTCGGCGGCCAGTACGCCGATCATCGCGCTGACCGAGTGGCCCACGAACGCGACATCGCGCAGGTCGAGCGCATCACAGATCTCGACGACGTCACGGGCATAACCGTCCAGGGAGGCGTAACGGTTCTCCGAGAAGGCGGAGAGGTCCGACCGGCCCGCGCCCACGTAGTCGAAGAGCACCACACGGTAATCCTCTGCCAGAGCGGGCACCGTCAGCCGCCACATGTTCTGATCACAGCCGAACCCGTGCGCCAGCACCACCGTCGGCCCCTGGGGATTGCCGGTCACGGTGACATTGTTCCTGCGCTCGATATCCATACCCAGCAGTCTCTCAAGCCTCGCCCATCCCCCCGACCAGCCTCAAGATCACCGCACATCCCACCCGGCGCCTTCACAGTCGAGGGCGGCAGCTACTGGCGTGAGTACCGCTAGTGCTGTGCCCTTCGGAACCGGCACGGGGCAGGACGCTCAGCTGAACAGCCAGTCATCCAAAGGACGACGCCGTTCTGCACGGCTGATGACTGCAGTCAGCGCGGCCCCCGAGCCGTAGGCGTACGCCGCTGCCCGCGAAGGCGGGTACGTTCAGCCGTACGGGGTGCGGCCCTGGCCATCAGGGCCGCGACGGGGGCCGCACCCCGACACCGCTCGCTCCCGCGACGGGGGCCCCATCTCGTCGTACTGTCCATGACCACGGGCTCCCCCGGTCTCTCAGCCGGCAGCCGCAGCCGTCCCGTCTCCGGAGCCTGAGGCGGATCGGCTTCTGCCGTGGCTCCGGAAGGCGGGCGCGGCACTCCTGGCCGAGCGGGCTCTCTCGGGCAGGACGTGTGGCCGGACGTGCAGGAGCACGACTCCTTGCAGCTCAGCGCCGTTGCCTTCGACGACAGCGACCGGAACACGTGGTGCGTCATCGCTGGGGGGTTAGCGGCTACCGCGGTGCAGCCCGTGTCTGACCCCCGCGTCGGTCGGCCCCCTGGCTTGATCCCGCGCTGCCCGCCGACCTCGCTCCCTCCAGCCGCTCCACACGCATCCCGGTTGCCGGGCGCCCCCACGCGCGTGACGATGAAGAGGGTGACCTCCGCTGTCAGCGAGGAGGACCTCATGACCACGGAGCGAAGACGTTGGGTACCGGATCGTAACCGTTGGGTACTGTTCTCCATCTCCGTGGCGCTGACAGCCGGCCTCGTAACGGCCACGGGCGACACCACGACCGCCGCGCCCGTCGGTCACCGGCCGACCGAAGTGGTGGCCGACGCCCCGTCACCGCAGCCCACGGGCATGTCGGCAGACGCCGAGCAGTACCTGACGCATGTTCTGGACCTGCTCCAGAACGGGTCGCTGGACCGGGACAGGGTCGACTGGCCGGAGGTGAGGCGTCAGGCCTTCGCCGAAGCGGCCGGTGCCAAGACCACCGCCGACACCTATGACGCGATCGACCTCGCCGTCAAATCCCTCGACAACCCCCACACCTTCTTCCTGAGGCCGGAGCAGGCCGCCGCGATGAACCCGTCCGCCGAGGCACCCGGCACCACCGGGCCGCCGCCGGTACCCCGCGGCCGGCTCGTCGGACAGAAGATCGGCTACGTTTCGCTCCCGACGACGGAGAAGATCCCGGGCTATGCCCGGGCAGGCGCACAGGTCGTCCGTACGCTCGACGCCTCCAAGCCCTGCGGGTGGATCGTCGATCTGCGCAAGGACAGCGGAGGAGCGATCTGGCCCAAGCTCGACGTCCTGGCGCCGCTGCTGGGTGACGGCCGACTCGGCGCCTTCGTGGGCGCCGACGGCAAACAGAGCACATGGGAGCTGAACAAGGGCGAGCTGTCCGTCGGCGGTGAAGTCATCCCCAAGGACTTCCCTCCGAGCGTCGAAACAGGCGAGTCGGGGATCGAGGACTACGTGACCCACAACGCCTATGTGCTGCATCGGCCCCGGCCCCCGGTCGCGGTCCTCACGGGCCCGGAGACGGCGAGTGCCGGCGAAGCCACCCTGATCGCTTTCCGCGGCCGACCGGAGAGCCGAAGCTTCGGACTGCCCACGGCCGGGCTGGCAACGGGCAACGCGACCTACCCGCTCGGCGACGGCGCGCTCCTCATCCTCACGGAAACAGCCGACCTGGACCGCACCGGGCGCCGCTACACCAACGCCCCCATCGCCCCCGACGACCGCGTGGACTTCACCGACCGCGACGTGGTCCGCGGCACCGGTGATCCCGTGGTCGACGCCGCCCGGAAGTGGCTGGAGTCACGGCCCGCCTGCCGGCCGTGACCGACACAGCGCCTCGCGGGCCACGTCGGCTGACGACCCGGCATTTCACCGCACTCCGGAGTGGACCGGTCTCCGCTGCGACTCCCTCCCGGAGCTGAGGGCGGCACGTGCCGCAGAGGGGTTCCCACCCACCCATGTCCACGACCCGCTCGGCGTGTCAACTGGCCGACGAGAGCCAACCCTTGCCGTCCCGGCGTCGAAAAACCGGGTGCGGGTCGCAGGCCCCAGACTGTTTGCTCACCTCATGAACACGACCAGACCGGTGCGTCTCCACCCTTGGGCGGACAACGACCTTTGGCTCCTCCGGCGCCGCAATACCCCGGAGATGACGACCCACCTAGGCGGCCCCGAGCCGGACAGTGCGCTCCTCGCGCGCCACCGCCGCTGGACGGCCATGAGCGCGAACGCTCCCTACGAGGGCCGGGTGTTCCGCGTGGAATCCCCGACGGGCGACTCCGTGGGTACGGTCTCCTTCACACCGAAGGAACACGACGGAGAACCGATCTTTGAAGTGGGCTGGGGCGTCCTCCCCGAATATCAACGCCAAGGTTGGGCGACGGCTTCCGTCCGAGCCCTCCTTGCCCACCTGGCCGCCCTCCCCTCGGCGCACCGCCGCCCGGGGGTTCACGCGTATCCCCGCGTGACCAACCCGGCCTCGAACGCGCTCTGCCGCGCGATGGGCTTCACCCTCCTCGCCGAAACGGTCCACGAATACCCCCCGGGCCAGCACCACTCCAGCAACAACTGGCGCTTCACCCTGCCGTTGCGCGACATCGGGAATGCGCACGACGGCGACGTTGTCAGTGGTGTCGGCGAAGCCTCGTGAAGCGCCGCCCGCCACCAGCCGCAATCAGAACCGGCTTGATCCCGCCTCTGAGACGTCGGCCGACAGCAGAGCGCTCATGAAAATATGATCCAGGGGGGCGGTGTCGACCTCCTCGTGCGGACCAGATGAAGGAGTGCTCCCATGAGGGACAGATCGTCCGAACGGCGGCGCATCCTGCAGTCACCCCCGCCTGAGCTCGTTGCGGAAGCGGGGCGAATCCGGGCGGGTCGGTTGCGGTGATCGACCCCGACCTCATCGGCGACCCCAACGGCTACGTCCCGGGGGAAGCCGTCCAGGGTGTCTGGCGGGTCGGTCAGGACGGGAAGCTGACCGGCGAGTTCGTGGAGAATCCGAGCTACGGGCCGCCCAAGGACGACTTCGCCAAGCTCACGGACTCCAAGCACTGGCTGGACTGGCTCGGTGAACAGCCCGCCGTTGCGGTGCGCGACTCCATCGCGGGGATCTTGGACGAACAGGTCCCCGGAGCGGTTCTGGACTGGATCAAGGTCCTCGACGCTCCGCGCTACCTCACCGGAGGCCGCCCCCGACCGGACGATGAGAGCCACATGATCGTCACTCGGGCCGGCATCGCCCTGTCCTTCGCGCTCTCCGTGACCAGCCCCGGACGCAAACGGGAGATCCTCCAAGGCGCGTTCTCCTGGGTCGCTGTCGGACTCGACGAGCCCGGCAAACGCAAGGACCAGGTCTGGCTCGACCTACGAGCTGATCTGGACTGGGCCGAGACGGAACTCCGCAACCGCATCTACCTCGCCGGCCACACCCCAGCCCCCGGAACCACCCCCTGAAACGACGCCCCGCGGTCACGTCCAAGCGCCGGCGCGCCTATCGGATCGGGTGCCGAGAGAGGCGCGGCCACGGCCCGTAGATCCGTCCCGGGCTCCCTCTCACGGGCACCTCCGAACGCCCACGGCGACGGCAAGGTCTCCTTCGGCGCGACGGCCGAAGTCGAGTTGGGTTCATCCACGAGCGGTCCCTCGTCGGCCCGGGCACCGAAGCGGCGTACGGCAAGCACGGCGGTCGGCGCCGGCCGGCCGTCGACGGTGACACGCTCGCGGCGTGGCCGGCGGCCGGCGCGGAGCTTCGTCTGTGGGTCTCCGGACTTGCGGAGTTCACGCCTCCGGTCATACTCGCGGTCGCCGGTCCGCCGTGATCGGATACATCGCCGCGGGAGCCCCGATGGGCTCGGTGGCGACCGACCGGCTCGATGTGCTCCTCCGTCCCGGCGGAACACCGCGCTCCGGGCGGCGCGACGCGCGAATCGGCCGACGCCGAGCAACCCACCGATCCGGCCGCGGAGCTCGTACCCGGAGCCAGCACATGCACGTCAAGTGCGCCTGCCCTCCGCCTGCAAGGCGTCCCGAGACGGCACACGCGTCAGCTTCCCGGGGCAGGAGGCATCCGGTTCAGCCGGTGAAGAGGCCGTGGCGGCCGGCGCCGCCCGCGAACCGGTCGACCCCCGCATGAGCGTCACCCAGGCGTCGTGGCACTGGACCCGGCTGCGGGGCGCCGGCGCCCGGAGGGTGCGCTGCTCCCACTCGGCTCGGGTCAGCTGCTTTCGGCGAGCTCCTCGAGGAGCTCCGTGATCGTCGTGGCGCGCTCCTACGCGAAAAGCGCAGCCGGTCGCGGGTTGCCTCGGCCGTCGTGATGCTCGTGGGCTTGTGCCGCTCAAACCCCCCGTTTGCACCGCCGGTAGAACTCGATACCTGGGGTGCGGCTCAGTCTTCGCCGTCCGCGCTGGGGCTCAGTCTTCGCCGTCCGCGCTGGACAGGGCTCGGGTGATCAGGCGGGTGGCGAATTCGGGGTCGTCGGCGATGCGGTTGATCTGCTCCGCGAGGAGGATGGCGGTGGCTTCCAGAGGATTCATCTCCTCCTCGGTCCACTCGCCGTACTGCTGGCGCCACAGGCTGGGACTCAGGCCGGTGCCCGCCGCGATGACCATCCCGGCCATGGTGGGAATGGCCTCCGGAGGGACGCTCCTCGACATCGTGCTCATCGTGGCCACCAGGTTGGGCACCACGAACTGGATGACGTCCTTGTCGTGCTCCTCGCAGGCCTTCCGCAACCACGTCATGAACATGTAGATGAGCGTGCACGTCCCGTCGAGCAGCTCGTGAGCTCCCATGGGCCCCAACGAGGCGACGAACTGCTCGGTCAGCAGCCGCTGCTCGGGGCCGGCCTCGGACTTGTCGTCGTAGATCGATTTCAGGCGGGAGTCGATCAGCATGAGCGCCGCACCCACATCGCCGGCCGGAGCGTACTGAGGTTCGCAGGACGATGACACTGAGCTCTCCTTGGCGTCGGCGGCCACACCCGCATGTCCGTACCGTAGGCCCCCGCTCAGGCCGGGGGCTGGTAAATCCAAAGGAAGGCCTGTTGTCGCAGGGCGGCACATAGCGCGGGATCGGGGTGACACATACTCCCCGGGAAGTGATGTCATACCCATCATGACAGGTCAGAGGGTGTTTTCGTAGGACGAACGGCACAGGTGGCCAGCCTTGTTCGGCCCTCTCCAAAGCACCCAGAATCTCCGTTATGAATCACTCGGGGAAAGTCGATCAGGACGACATCGTGCGGGCGCGGAACGTGCTGCTCGCGTCGGGACGCCGCACGCCGCGCGAAGAAGTCGACGCCTACCGGGTGCTCGCCCAGGTCAGCCCCGCCTCGTACCTGCCGCTCCTGAGCAGGGCGCTGCAACGTCTGAGCTACGACACGACCTCCGGCAAAAAGCATGTGGCCTGTCTCGCGCTGTGCGAGGAGGCGGTGGCAGCGGCGCGGTCAATCGATCCGGCCGAACCTGCCCGTGCGGATGTTCTGTACGAGGCCCTCAACACGTGCCAGAGAGAGCTGTACGGCGTGGGTCGACGCGCCGAAGGACTCGCCATGCGCGCCGAGATGCTCGCCATTGGCCGCGCGCGGGCCGAATCGTCCGCGGGCCACCCCGTGGCCAGAGAGCTGCGGGACTGGGCTGCGGGACTCTCCGAGGAAGGCCGGTATGCCGAGGCTGCCGATGCCATGACCGAGTTGGTCGCAGGCATCCTGCCCGACGGGCCCGGCAGCGGGGCTCTCGCCTGGTCACTCCTGGAGTGGATCGGCGCTCTCCACAACGCCGGCCGGCCCGGCGAAGCGCTCGCCGCGTTCGAGACACTCGTCAGCATGGAAGCGGCCGAAGCCGCGAGCGACCGCGGGTCGATGGCCTGCCATCTGTACTCGCTCATCGGGTACGCGCAGATGCTCGACATCCACGGCCGGGGCGAGCAGGCGGCCCTCGCGCGGCAAGAGGCACTCGCCTTGCTGAAGGAGTTGGCCGATACCGGTGAGCGTAAGACCTGGAGCGGCTATCAGGCGTCGTTCTGGGCGGTGTTGCTGTGTTTCTCCGGCGCCGAAAGCGATAGGCCTGCGCCCGTTGGACCGCGTCCGCCTACGGGGGCGGCGCCCGTGCAGTGGTCGCCCGATGTCAGGCAGCGCTACTTCGACAGCCGTCATGCCCTCCGCGAAGAGGTGGACACCCTTGCTCCGCGAGCCACCGAGGATCCCGACCAGTACCTGGCCGAACTGGTCCGCCTGCACCGCGTCCTCACCATCCGCTCCGCCGTCCACTGGGAGAACCGCACCCATCTGTTCGCGGAGCGAGTGCGCTCCCTGTTCGATGAGGGAGTGGATCTGGCCCGCCGGCTGTCCCAGCACGACCCGGCAGACGGAAGGCGAACACTGGCCGGGATCCTGATCGACCGATCGACCTTCCACACCGCCGCCCGCGAGTTCGGCCCCGCCCTCGATGACTTCCGCGAGGCCCTGAGCTACCTGGGGGAGGCCAACTGACCCGAGCCGGCCAACGTCCACCCCGGGGACCGGTGCGCGCGAGCCGCTCGCGCCAGGTTGAGGAACCCCGGCCATCGCCGCCTGCGGGGCTTACTGCCGTGGCCGGCCGCCCGACAGGTCGTCGGCGCGGAAAAGATCTTTCCCGTGCTTGTCCCGCCCGGTACGGTCGCGGAGTTGCTTTCGCTGTTGGGAGCCACGAACTGCGCGTGTGGCCCCGGTGAACCACCGACTGAGAGCAGGTTTCTGTATGGCATGTCGTATCGGTGAACTCGTGCTCGGTTGCCGCGATGCCGAACTGTTGGCGCAGTTCTGGTGCGAGGTCCTGGGCTACGTTGTGGTCGGCCGCGAGGAGGGATGCGTGGAGATCGGGACGCCGGAAGGGTTCGGGGGTCCCCAGCCTACGATCTTCTTCAGCGTCCGGGACGAGCCGGAGCCGGGGAAGTCCCGGCTGCACATCGACGTCAACCCAACCGACCGCGACCAGGACGCCGAGCTCGAACGCCTCCTGAAGCTCGGTGCACGCCGGGCCGACGTCGGCCAGACCGGGGACGAGCAGTGGCATGTCCTGGCCGACCCCGAGGGCAATGAGTTCTGCCTGCTCAAGGCCCGCATCAAGCCGCTCTGACGCTCGTCCGACGCCCTCCGGTTACGCCGCGGCCTGCGGTTCCCCCGCGGCCGCGGCATGCTCCGCCCGGACGGGCCCCAACCCCGCTTGCGCCATGCCAAGGGGCCTTGGCCTCCGCGTACTGATTCGGGCGGCGCCGACCGCCGGCTTCGTCAGCTGCCGCCCCTTGGCGCCGCGACGAGACCCAGTTCCTTCCGCGTTGCGAGAAGGAATGCCTTCTGAGCTGTCCAAAGCCTTTCGAAAGCTTCGGGAGGAAGGGCCGCCTCGGAGCACGTCGCGCGCGCGGCGGCGATCTGACGAACACTCCTGACGACGTCCGCGGCGGCGTTCAGCGTGTCTGGTGACTCCGACACGAGCCGAACAGCCGTGGAGGCCCCTTCGAGCCCTTCCTTGTAGGGTCGCCCTTCCTGGTCGAAGTAGGGCATCAGTTCGCCCGGAATCCGCGGATGCGGGACGGCAGTTATGTTGGCGGTCGACTCAAGGGCGAACGCCACGTACTGGCGGTAGGCGAGCACGAAGTCTTTGTAGGCAGCGAGACGGATGTCCCGCCACTGGCGTGCGTGGTCACGGTGCCACAGCCGGTCCTGGTTGCGGATGGACAACCACCCGCCCACGACCACACCAAGCAGCGCAACTGCTCCCGTGATCGCAGTACTCAGAAGGTTCACCTGTTCTGCCTCCCCCGACTCGGTGGACCAAGCCAGTCTCCATCACGGCGCGCTCACGAACGAGAGTGTGGAGCAGTCGATAGCGGTTGAGCGCGCGGCGCAGGAATTCACGGGCCTGGGCCGCCACTACCCAGCGGGGGCCGGGGGTGAAGACCTGGCGGAACCCGGTACAGAACAGGGCGCCGCCGGCAAGGACCGTCGTCACCCACGCCGGAGCGTGCAGCCCTGCCGCTACGACCGTCACGGAGGCACTGGTCGGCGCGCCCGGTTCTATCGCGCGGTGCGCGCGCCGCGAGGCGTCCGCGCGGCGCTGGTAGAACGCCGGCTCTCGTTCGGCCAGGGCCAGCAGCGGGTCGGGGGCCAAGGTCCAGGCGTCGGTATCCGGCGGGGGCTGTCTGCGCATGCCGAGCATCATCGTCACCGCCCGGGCCGATGTCAGCTCATTCACCGCACCGGTCAGCGCCGTTCCGGCCGGACACCCCCCTTCCGGGCCTTCGCCCTACCCGCGACGGAACAGGTCGCCGGTGTGGACCGGGCACCGTTGGGCCCAAGTTGCCGGAGCGCGCGGCACCTCGCGGCCCCAGATGAGCCACTCGCGCTCGACGGCGTCATAGATCGGCGTGTCCGTCATCCCCCGCAACACCTTCGCAGGTTCGGAGGACCCGGCCCGCTGCAGAGGGGAAACGATTTGCTCCATACCGTTCCAACGACACGGGCCGGCCGACGTGGCGGTGCGTAACCGTTCCGACACCAAGCGCGGCCTGTCGGCCCTACGCCCGACGGCCCTGCCGCTGCTCGTCATGGAGACCGCGACCTTGCCGCTGCCGGCCCGGGACGGGGCCGACCGGCCGGGTGGCGGTCGTTGGCCAGGGCGAGGACCGTCGCTCCTGATCGCGCCACCGAAGGCACGGTGAGCGGTCGGGTCCGGTCTCCGCTCAGGTTGGGCCAGCCACCCTTCCGGTCCGCGATGCCGGTGGCGCCGGGGCGCCGGGGGCGGAACCGTGAGGGTGCCGCCCTGTTCCCCGAGCAGTCCCGAACCGCGAGGCCCCTGAGCCGGCTGAGGTGAAGAGGATGGCGCGGTGGTCCTTCCGCTCCGCCGCGAGGCCGCACCCAGGACACCGGAGCCGGGGACGGACTCGGCGACTGCAGCCCCCACCGCTTTCCTTGCCATGCCGGTCTCTCAGCGTAACTGCGCGCTGGGCGACACGGACAACAAAGCTCGGCCTTTGCGAGTGCTGGCGCCAGGGCCGGCTGCTCGCGGCAGGGGCATCGCGCCGTGAAGACTGGTAGCACGCACGCGGCGCCGTCATGACCAGCCTGCTGCGCGCCACATGCGACCAGCATCCCGAGCCGGCCGAGATTTGCTGGCGCCGGACGACGCCACCGTGATCTACGACGACAGCGACTGGGCCTTCTGGGGCGACAACGCCGGTCCGATCCGCAACTGGATTGGCCGCCTCCTCGAACTGGTCCGCTCCGAACTCCACGACACGGCCCACCGGATCGGGCGGTCTCACTGGCGTCGCCGCCACCTAAAGGTTGTTGCAGAAGGGTGGGTGTGGGCAGGTCGATGTGTGGTCTGGGCTGCTCTTTCACCGAGCCATGGCGAGGTTGTGCATGGTGGCGA